>CAZAYP010000074.1:0-25052 GCA_964489425.1 uncultured Verrucomicrobiota bacterium
GACCAACGCGGCCGGTCCCTGGGGGCCGTGACGCAACGGGGGTTACAGCGGCGGCAGGGTGGTGGCCACCCGTAGGGCGACGGGGAAAACGGCGCTAGAAAACAGGCCGGACCCTCAGGGCCGGACTCGCGCCGTTTTCCATTGAGCCGCCGGGCGTTGTCCCACTGCGGGTTGCCCCCTTGGGTGTGGTCCTTTGAAAGGGGGAATCCGGCAAGGGGGTTGCCCAAGGGGGAAAACTGAAGGGGGAAAACGCCTGGCCGGGGCGGGCCGCCGCTTACATCCCCGTCTGCGGGGCTTGGGGCAGCCTTGCGCGGAGCCTGCCACGGCCGCCGGCGCCATAGCAGCCGCAGTGCCGGGTTCCTGGCTGGCGCATCTTTTTGCCCAGCAAAAAGTGTGCGTGAGCCGGCATAACGGCCGGCACAGGGACGTGACGGCCGGCCCGGCGAACGGACAGCCAGGGTTCCGGCACGAAGGGTGCGGCGCCGAGCGTGCCGTGGGCGGCGGAGCGCTACCTTGAATCCCAAGGGCTGCGCAACGCGGAACACCGTGTCCCCTGGGGTTGCCTGTGCCGGCGACCGGCCAGGGAGCCGGCGGGGTCTGGCGAGGCGCGGCTCAGCGCCGATGCGCTGCCCTGAGCGGCGATTTGGCATGAACCGGCCGGCACAGCGGGTTCAGCGGGCTGGAAACGCAGATACGAGCATTGGTATGGATTTGGACCAGCGCCTCGCCACGGGCCTGCAAATGGCCTTCCTGAGCCTTGTAGAGGGCAAACCCGCAACTTTCTGCTGGTTGGCCAACCGCGCGGCGGACTGGATGGCTGGGCGCTGCCAGACGTCCATCCATCCCGCCTATTTGTCCCCCCATGTTCCACACTGTTTCACCTCAACCTCGATTGGAACATTGGGGAACAGCCTGGCCATGGCGGAACACATGGTTGACCGGACCAACTCCGCAACCTGCCCAGCCACGGCAACCGGAGTCTCGACGATAATCTCGTCATGGACCGTTGAAACCAGACGGGCTTTGGCCGGCAACGACCGGGCCAGCGTGACCAGCGCGCATTTCAAGCCGTCAGCGCAGCCACCCTGGACCGGGGTGTTGAGCATGGCGGCAAACCGATGCCATTCCTTGCCGGGCCCCTGTGGCAGCAGTCGGCGGCGGCCGGATACAGTCCGCACCTCGGTGGCGGTCGTGGCGGTGGCATGGCAATTCCGGTGCCAGACGCGCAATCCAGAGTAGGCATCAAAAAACCGTTGATGAATGCGCCGGGCCTGCTCTTGGGATAGGGTAACGCCGTAGTTGGTGCGCGCATATTTGATCAACCCGCCGGGGCTTTGTCCGTACAGCAGACCAAAGTTGACGGCCTTGGCCAGTTGGCGGTCGTCCTTGGTGACTTCGGCCAGAGGTTTGTTCAGCACCAGGGCGGCGGTCTGGCGGTGGAGATCGTCGCCGCGCTGGTAGGCTTCGATCATGCGCGGCTCGTTGGCAATGGCGGCGGCGGCTCTCAACTCGATCTGGGAGTAGTCGGCCACGACCAAGCAATGGCCGGCCGGCGCAACGAAACAGGATCGCAGGGCCCCGCGGCCGATATTCTGAAGGTTGGGTTCCTTGGACGAGAACCGGCCGGTGTCCGTGCCTGTTGGCTCGAATCGAGCATGGATACGGCCATCCCGGGCAATCATGGTGGCCAGTTTCCGGGCTTGTTCCATGACTTTCTGCGCCTTGCGGAACGTCAGAATGTGAGGAATGAACCGAGTATCATCCAGCAGTAAAAGGGCCTCCTCGCTCGTGCCATCAGCCAATAGACCAGCCTCGTTTAAGGCGGCTTTCAACTGCGGGGCCGATGCCGGGTTCAGGTCGGGGTTATTGAAGATGGTTTGGATTTGCTCTTTGGCAGCGATCACGCTGGTTTCGGCTTCGGCCAGTACTTGATTGAGGCGGCCGCGATCCATCGTGACTCCATTGGCCTCCATGGCAACAACATGGGGGAGCAGCGACATCTCAAGGGCGTAAACCGAGGCAAGATCGGCCTGTTCAAGCTCGGTCATCAGGGCTGCGTTGGCCTGGTGGAGATACCGAACATCGTTGGCGGCGTATTGAAGTTGGTCTTCGGTAAGCAGCATGCCGCCCCAGTCAGATTGGGCCTGATCTTTCGGCAAGTCGATGTTGCAGAAGCGTTGGATCACGGCATCCAGTCCGTTTGGCAGACCGCTGCCAGCGGTCAGCAGGCGGCTGGCGGTCATGGTGTCGGCCAGGTTGGCCAGGATAAGGCCGCATTTAACGCGGAGCCACAGGGCGTCAAACTTGATATTGTGGCCGAGAACCTGGTTGGCGGCCAAAACATCGGCCAGGGGGCCGAGATCGTACCCGATGGAGCGCAGGTCCAGAATCCATGGTACGGCGCCGGGGATAGCCAGGGAAAGCAGCCGAATATCGCCGTCCCAAGGGTTCAACCCGCCTCGCTGGCCGTATGTTTCAATATCCAGCACAATGGGTTGAGCGCTGGCAGCCAGTTGGTCGGCTATGGCCGGAAGGTCGGCCGGGGCACAAACCAGGGTGTGCCCCGGCAACGCAATATGCGCAATATACGCAATATTTTTCAGCTCTATATCAGATTTCGATATTTCAATTCCATTCCCAATCTTGGATTTGGATTCATCATTTTCCGTACGTGGGGTAGGAGGAATATTGCGTATATTGCGTATATTGCGCTCGTCGGGCGTGAATAACTGGTCGAGGATGTCCTGCCGTTTGTCTCCCGGTGTTTCGTCCTCCTGGGGAATGAATTGGAAAGTGTGGAATCGTGTTTGCTTGGCGGTGGCGTTGCGCAACATGCGGATGCCCCCGAGGATGCGGCCGGCAAACTTCGTAATCAGCTTGGAAAAAGTGACCTGGCCGCTGCGGGCCGTCAAATCCATCCAGCTGAACAGACCGTCCCCCTCCTCCTTGAGCAGGTCCATGATCCGGTCTTTCCGCACCCACTCCGTGCCAAACTTTTCATGGGCCAGGGCGAACAAGGTCTTCATGTTGGCCGTCTGCTGATCGCCGTCAATGTCACAGGTTTCGTCCTGAACCGGCATGCAGGGATCGCCAAGACGAGCATGGACGAGAATGCCGCCAACCACCTTGGCCCAGATGGGGAAACTGGTGAAGGGCGTCGGCCCTGGCGGGCGGCCGGCCTGATCCCAGGAGTTCACCAGGGCCGCAAGCGTGGATACAAACAAGCCCCGATGCTGATGCAGCCACCCGTGAAGGTCGGGATTGCGGAACCGGCGGGCATTGGCGTCTTCTTCTTCATAATGGAACAGAATCGGGCGGCAGCGATTGGCAAAGTCCGGGGTATAGGTGAGGCCCGTGTTGGCAGAGAGGCTGAGTTCGAGTTCGTTGGGAATCGTGACCTCGTCGTTCACGCCCAGAATCCGGTCCGTCCACATTTCGGCGGTGACAAGGCCCTCGAACGTGGCGTTGGCGATGTGCCCGCGGCAATTGGACCAGTGGATCCGCCGCCGGCCGGACATCAAGGCCGCAGTGACCTTCTTGCGGGTTTCCGCCACGTCCGAATCAAGCGGCGGGTCTTCACTGGTCCGGCCCTCGTACAATATGGACGTCAGGTTGGCGCAGTAATCTTTGCCGGCGCGTTCGCGATTGGCTTTGTAGAGCCAGACCGGCGTGCGGGCGTTCCACCGTGGGAAAAGCCCTTTGCAGAACGGCGTGATGAATGCGGCCAGCGCATGAATCAGGCTTTGCGCATCGTGAAAGCAAAACTCGGAAAACAGGGTGCGGAGCAGTTCCCGCGCGTCCGACAAATCCATTGGCGTGATCTTGGGCGCGTCTGGATTGAGATAGGTGCAGCATTCAGGATCGTAGCCGGGCCGGGGATAAACCAAGGCCCCATTGGGCTTCAGGATGGGCACCGGGACGTCTAGGATGCGGTCGACCCGAGGCAAGCAGCGCCGGAACTGGGGAGAGGACAGGAGGATTTCAGCCTGGCTCTTGTCCATGGAGACCGACATGAACTGTAGATTTTTCGCCTCGTCTTGGACCAGTTGTCCAATATCGGCAAACTTCTCAATCAAGGTGATGGCGCGCGCCGGCTTGATCGGCGCAAACCCCAGAAACGCCTGTTTGTCCCGCAAGTGTACCGTGCTGACCTCAACCGGAACGCCGTGGCGCAGGAACAGGCCATCAGCATGATGAACCCCGTTCATGATGCCGCCGGCATCCGCGGCAAATTCAGAGTCGGAGCGGCCGGGAGACGGCAGCAGCACACGCGGCCGGCCGTCCGCTGATCGCTGGCCCTCACTCCATACACGGGATTGTGCGCAGTGGCGGTCCACGATGCCATGCGACTGTGTTTCGGCCCATGCCAGGAAGTCCTCGAGTTTCTTTTCGCCGTGCGATGTGTGCAGGCATTTGAAACCGGGAAAGCGCCGATTGCGCGGAAAGAAAATAACCGTCCCGGAATCATCCACCTTGTCATGGCCTTTATCCTGAGTGTGCAACTCATGCCAGGGACAGCGGATCGAGTGTTTGTTTTCGTCAGCGTCCAGCAGCGCGCCGTAAACGCCCAGTTCCTTGGCCAGCGCCACGATATCGAGCGAGGACAGGTCGCCATTGAAGCGGACCCACCAGGAGGCGGCCTTGCGTTTCTTTGGCCGTGGCTCCTCGGCGTCAGCCTTGAGCTTGAACGGAAATAGCTTTTGGATAAGCGCCCACGGCACAACGGGAATCGCGCCGGTACGCAACCAGGTATATTGATGGCCGGTCTTGTGGCGCGATGGGGCCAACACGATGTTGCCGCCCAGGAATATCTCGAATCCAACCTTATCCGTGAGCATGCCCTTCAGCTTTTGTTCTTTGCCCACGGCATCGATAACGGCATCGGGCACGTCTTCGCAGAGCAGGTGATAATGCAGTCCGCCGGCGGTGCGCTCGCAGGGAACAGCCCGGAAATCCTCACAAGCCTCATCCCAAGCCATTACGCTGGCGCCTTTGTCAGGCTTCGAGTCCAGGTCAATGGTCAGTTCGGGCAGGTGGTTGACCTTCCCAAGATTGTAGCGGTGCCCGTTGCCAAAATGCTTTTCGAGAAAAGCCGCGGTGACGTCCGCCGTGCCGAGACGTTTCCAGCCTTTCAGCAACGGCCGTTTGCCGCGCTCCTGCTCGGACCCGTTATCCGGGCCATAGAGCGGGTGCAGGGTCCAACCGAGTTTGTCCCGGTAAAACTGGGCGGCTTCCAGCATGCCCAGCGCGTTGATGTTGTCGGGTATGTTTTTATTGGTTTCCATGGACGGCCCCCTGGTCCTTGGGATTACGAATGGCAGAAGTCATACTCCTTGATGGTGAAGCCAGCACCCGACCCCATGGCCGGGTGCGTGGCATAGGATGGGCGCTCTCATGAGGCGCCACCCGCGCCGTTGTGCTGCGCTGGCGGGCCCTGGAGGATCAACCGCTCGACTTCAACCGACGAGAACCCACAGGCGCGCACCCGCCCAGGCAGGATGCGCTTGGTCAGCAGGCCCTGCTTCGCCCACTTGTCCACGGCGCGCAGGCTGATCGACAGTCGCCGGGCCACCTCGTGGCGCCGGAGCATGCGGACCTCTTTGGATGGTGATGGGGCATCCTCGCCAATCAGCCCCTGCTCGCGCAGCAGGGCCAGCCGGTCTTTCCGGTTCAGTTGTTGCAGGGCCATTCGGGCCATGGATAAACGGGTGTCGTTCATGATGGCCTCCTACTCGAACAGCTCTTGCTCGGGCCTGTTGAGCGCACGGCCCAACGCCATCTTCTGCGCGGCGCTGGGGATCATCCGCCCAGTGATGATTCGGGTGATGGCCAGCTCGGAGAGCGCGTCCTCCGCAGCCAGGTGTTGGTTGGCCAGATCGGCCACCTGGTAGTTCTTCAGACCGGCGTCCACGATCGCCAGTTTCAGCCGCTTATTGTACCGCATACAACCTGCTCCTTTCTTCGCGTGTTCCGGGGTCCCGCGGCCAGGCGAGATTTTCCCGTTGGAGCAGTTATATCACGGTTTTTCGATCTACAATTAAATCGTCTCCCGGGCGTGAAACACCCTGAAACGTGTGCAATGCCGGGCATGTTCGTGCATGTTCATAAATGTTCGGAATGTTGCACGGGCTTGCACAAAAAACATGAGAAAAAGTGTATTTATTCCTTGACGCACTTTTGCCGATTGCGCACGCCGGGCAGATTGGCGGGCTTTCTGGTGGTCTGGGATGGCTCCCCAGCATCAGCTGGTGTGCATGCA
This sequence comes from uncultured Verrucomicrobiota bacterium, assembly GCA_964489425.1. GTDB lineage: Bacteria > Verrucomicrobiota > Kiritimatiellia > RZYC01 > CAZAYP01 > CAZAYP01. Next base: position 6,260 of record CAZAYP010000074.1, read on the forward strand.
CACCACGCGGAGACGATCAAAACACCTTGGCAACACGCTTCCGCGTCCCACCCAGGCGGTAAATCGAGGTCAGCAGCAGGTCGACACTGACGCTCGAATCTCCACACTCCATCTTGGCCACGCGCGATTGGCTGGTGCGCAGGCGGGACGCCAATGTAGATTGGGTCAAATGTCGCTGTTGGCGCAGCTTCTTCAGATAGGCGCCCAGGGCCAGCTTGGTTTCAATGTATTCAACATCAGCATCCGACAACTGCAGGAAATCCTGTGCGCTGCCTTCTACCCATCCGGCTTTCAGCTTCTTCATGGCCTGTTCTCCTCGTACGACCGCAATCGTCGGCGGCAATTTTCTAGGACATCCTGGGGCGTTGCCCTGGTTTTCTTTTCAAAGACTTCCAAAATCACGACTGCGTCGGGATCGAGCCGGCACACCAAACGCCAAATGCGATCACGATCAACCACACGCAGTTCATGGCAGCGCGGACCAATCACGGGCATGGGCCGCGCATGCGGCAAGCTCAACAGCTCGCCAGCCTGCAGCCGGCGCAGCAAGTAGCCCATTTCGCGCCGCGCTTCCATGCTCATGGGCGGCGTCTTCACTTCACCATGCAGCCAACGCAGGGGCTTGTCTTTCATATTCCACCATTACTATATGTCAGTTCTGACATATTGTCAAGAGGGCCTCAACTATTTGCCAGCGCCAGCAACTGCGCCTTTGTGCTGCCCGCTGTTTTGGGGGTCAGCTTGCCGGCCATTACGCGAAGGAAATCCCGAACCCAACCCGGCACGGGTTCCCGGGTCGGCGGCAGCGCCTTGGTCTCATCATCATTCAGAATGCCCGGCAGAGCCTCTACAGCGGCCTTGGCGTCGTGCTCGCTGGCATGGCTGTACAACTGGGTCATCTGAACGTTGGAGTGGCCCACGAGGCTTTCGACCGTTTGCAGGGCTACGCCCGCGGCGCGGCAGAGTGAAACAAAGCTGGACCGCAAACTGTGAAATCCCCGTATGGATGCGGCTTTGGTGCGGCCGGGCAATTGCATCTTGGTTTGGATGCCGGCCTGCTCGAACAGTTTTTGGACCCGATCCGTCACATAGGTCGAATGCCGCATGTAGTCAGTGGCCATACGCGGGAGTACATACTCGCCGCGAGCGTTTGGTGGGATTTCTTCAAGCAGCGCGCGCAATTCGCGGTGCAACGGAATCTTCACCGGGTCCGGCTTTCTCCTGGCCGTCTTGGCTGGCACGCGCCGGATCAGGTTGCGTTCGAGATCCACCTCGGACCATTTGAGCGTGCAACAGTCTTTCAGGCGCAGGCCGGTATACAGGCCCAGCCCCAAAAGCTGGCGTACGTCACCCGTCGCAGCCGCGCAAACAGCCCGCAGTTCACTCAGGCTCAAATCCTGTCGATGCACAGGCGTTGCGGATTTGTGTTTGATGTCCAACCATGGATTCACTTTAAGGCCGACTGGTTTTTCAAGCGTCCGCCATAGCAGATTGAAAAACGAGACATACTTGTTGAACGTGCCGGCGCTGACCCTGCCGGCCAGCCACGCGGCAAACTCACGGGCGTGCTCCGCCGTGACGGAATTGATCGTTTTTATCGCAGGCGCGTGCCCAGCGAGCCACAAGCAAAACTTATTCCATTGTATCTCGTACTGCTCCAGTGTGCTTGGTCCCGCATCTGGACGCTCTGGCGCCCGACGATACTCCGGGAAGACACTGGCAAGGGACATCCCGGGCATCGCGTCTTCGCGAGCTGTGGTTGCATCCGCCAGGCGGCGGGCAGCCACAGCGGCGGCGTCCTCGATGATCGCAAGAGTATACGGACGCATGATCTCCTTGCGTCGCTCATCGGCTTCTTTTTTGCTGGCTGTCTGAAGTGATTGGTCAATCCGGCGGCCATCCACCTGGTATTTCAGCCACCAAACATTGCCCCGCCGGTATAGGGTTCCGGTTCTTGGTTTCATGTCCCTGCCCTTTCGTGCGCTTCATTGCTTTCTACGCACCAATAATAGGTACAATATGGGTACAATCAAGCCATATTGTCAATATATTGCAATATTATTGCAGACTGTAAATCTGCCACCTTATGGTTTCGGTGGTTCGAATCCACCCCCCACCACCAACTTCCACAACCCCCTTAATATCAAAGAAATATGCCTTTTTAAGATTGTTCGCCAACCCAAACCCCTAACGCATACCCCTAACGTTTCTGCCCGTGTTCGCCCGTGTTGTCGGTGTTGTCGGCGTCTAAAAAACCGCCCCTGCCGCAAGCCTCGCCCCCCTCCCCCAATTCTCCCGGCACCTGGAAATATTTTCAATACTGAACCATGGTTTACATACGCATTAACGCGGTGTGTGTAGACAATCCCCCTGACGTATCAAATCGGGCGGGGGTGAGCCAGCGAACGGTCCGCGTTTCTCTTCTTCGGTCCCGTGCTGGCGGACAACCTTGGCGTCCTGGATATAGCGACCGGACACGCCAGCGGTTTTGGCGACGATGTCGCGGGCTTGGCCTTTGGAACTTTCAGGCAATTTTGCCTTAATGTCCGAGCGATGCCCCTGCCGTTCCTTCGCCTGCTTCTCTGCGTAGTTAAGGATACCAGCAACGGTCATGGCGAGTTGGCTGGCGGTAAGGTGGCGGCGGTGGAGATTAAGCGCGGTCACCACGTCTTCGGGGCTGGCGTGGAACAGCGTGGTGGCGGGGCATTCGATTGCCCGATTCAGTCAACCGGCAACCCGGACAACATCCGCGGGTACGGGTTTCAGGGCATCGTGGTGGATGAGGCCGCCAGCATCACCAGAATTGGATCAACCACGAAGCGCACGAAGGTCACGAAGGGGAGAACCGAAATGGGACAGCGGCCGATTCTCCTTCTGCAACTTTATCCTTCATCCTTTATACTTTATCCTTCTCCTCGTTCCCCTCCAACTCGTCGCCATACTTCCCCCAAGCCGAATGGGAGGATGCCCGGCGCACCGTTCCGGCGGACGTGTTCCGGCAGGAATACGAGGCCGAGTTCCTGGAAGACTCAGCCGGCGTTTTCCACAACCTCGACCGCTGCATCCTGCCGCCGGGTCACGGTCTCCGGCCTTCAGCCTACCCGCCCGTGATCGGTTGCGACATCGCCAAACACACCGACTTCACGGTGCTGATTGCCATGGACCGCCACACCGGCATGTGCCTGGACATGGACCGGTTCAACCACCTCGACTGGCCGGTGCAGAAAGACCGCATCCTGTCGTTCTGCCGAAAGCACCGCGGCCGGCTGGTACTGGACGCCACCGGCGCCGGCGACCCCATCTACAACGACCCGTCCAAGTTGCACATGGGATCAGGGGGCTTCGTCCAGCAGCAGATACCACGCCGCGACCGGGAGCGGGCCGTGCGGCGTCAGGAACTCGATCCGAGCGCTGTATCCCGTGCCCTGCACGTTGACCGCATAGGCGTGGAGATAGATAGTGGTCAGGTATGGCATGCCCGTGGCCGTCAACGCATAAGGCCCAGCGCCAAACAGGCCGGTTTCCATGATCCGCGTCTTGTCAGCAGCCGCTGGGAACAGGGCGTTGGTGCTCCAGTAAAACCCGCGCTCGGTCACAGTCGCCCCGTTGGTGGTCGTGATGCTGCCCTCCAGGATGGCAGCTTCGGCTGATACGTTTGTGCAAATCGGCAACCCCAGCGCAGGCACGGTCGGCAATACCTCCACCAGGTTGGTCACACGCGGTGCCGCCGTATAATTGACGTTGCCCGTTTGGCCGGCCACCACCACAACCCACCCCACCTCCGTAAACGCCAAGTTGGTCCCGCCCGTCAGCATCCCCGGCCCGCCCGCCACCAAGAAACTCACCGGCAACCCCGAACTAGCTGTGGCCGCCAGCGTGACGGTGCTCGTCGTCGTCTGCGCCGGAATCGCCGGGAACGTGATTGCCTGGCTGGCCTGTGCCACCACCAGCGTGCCCGTGCTACCCCCCTGATAAATGGGGCTTGCTACCGTGCCCACCACCGCGTAACTACCCGCATTGACCGGCGCGGTTCCAGACCCGTCATAAGTGATATTCACAGTCAAACCCGCCGGCGTTGTCGTAGCCGACACCGCCCGCGCCGTGCCATCATAAGGCTGGTTCAGGCCGACCAACGTCACGCCAGCCAGGGCCTTGCTGACATTTAAGGAGTTGGTAACTGCTGCAAGGTTCCAGTTTGTATCCCCAGCTTGAGTAGCGAGGATGGATACGGCCCCCACGCTGGCAAAAGAGAGGTTGGTTCCATCGGTGATAACCGCCGGACCCGACCCAACGCTGAACCCAACCGGCATGCCGCTCGACGCCGCGGCTGCCAATCCCACCTTGTTGGTGATGAACTGGTCGCCAATGGCAGGGAAATTGACCGCCTGGTCCGCTTTTGCCACAATCAGGGCGCCCGTGGCGCTGCCTTGGTAGATGGCGTCGTCAACGGCAGCGTTGATCGCATACCCGCCGGCACTGACCGGAGCATTGGTAGCACCGTTGTAGGTTACCCGAAGCGGCAACCCGGTTGGCGTCGTAACCACCGTGACCGGCCGCGGTTGGCCATTATAGGTCTGGTTCAGACCCCACAGGAATACAAACGCATTAACCTTGGTCACGTCGAACGACTGCATCGCCGACGCCGGATTCCAATCCGCGTTGCCCACTTGGAGCGCCGCTACAGCAACCACGCCTGTGCCGGTGAAAGTCAGGTTGGTGCTAGCCGAGAGCACGGCTGGCCCGCTCACCAGCATGAAGCCCACCGGCAGGCCGGAGTTGGCGCTTGCAGTCAAGACCACGCGGTTGGTTATACGTTGCGTGGGTATAGCCTGGAAGTTGATGACCTGGTCGCCCGCGACCACCGTCAGGATCCCGCTCCCAACACCACAGTACAGGGCGTCCACGACCGTCCCGGTTACAGCGTAACTGCCAGCATGCACCGGTACGTTAGTCACACCATTATAGGTGATTACAACCGCCAACCCGGCTGGGTCTGTAGCCGCCGTGACTCGGCGCGGCGTTCCATCAACCGCCTGATTCAACCCGCTCAAGCTGACTCCAGCTTGCGCCTTCGTCACCGTTAAGCTGTTAGTTTTGGACGCCGCCACGCTCCAATTGCCGTCGCCGGCTTGCACCGCAACGATGGATACCACGCCATCGCCATTGAACGAGAGGTTGGTGCCGCCGGTTATTATCCCTGGACCAGACCCAACCGCGAAGCTAACTGCCAACCCGCTCGATGCGGTCGCCCGCAGCCCGACTTTGTTAGTCACCATCTGGTCGTCTAGGGCCGGGAATATGATACTTTGGGCCGCCTTGGCAACCACCAGGGTATCGGTCGCGCCGCCCTGGTACATGGTTTCGTTAACGATACCCACCACTGTGTAACTGCCCGCATTCACCGGGGCCGTGCCAGAGCCGTCATACGTGATGTTCACCGTCAATCCCGCTGGCACCGTGATGGCTGTCACGATCTTCGCCGAACCATTGTAGGTCTGGGCCAGGTTATTGAGCGCCACTCCAGCAGTGACTTTGGACACATTGAATGTGTTGGTTACAACGGCCGCATTCCAGTTCGTGTCGCCGGATTGAGTGGCCAAAATTGAAACCGAACCAGCGCCGTTAAACGCCAGGTTGGTCCCGCCTGTAATGGTGGCCGGCCCAGTTCCCACATCAAAGGTTACGCCCATTCCGCTGGCCGCTGTGGCCGCCAGGCCCACCTTGTTGGTCGTCAGTTGGTTGCCAATCGCCGGGAAGTTTACGAGTTGGCCGGCCTTGGCAACAACCAATGCACCCGTGATTCCGCCCTGGTACGTGGCATCGGCTATAATGCTCACCACCGTGTAGCTGCCCGCGTTCACAGGAGCTGTCCCAGACCCATCATAGGTGATAGCTACGCTCAAGCCAGCAGGCACCGTCGTCGCCGTCACCGTTCTGGCCGTGCCGTCATAAGTCTGGCTCAAGCCACTCAGCGTCAGGCCAGCCCACGCCTTGGCCACATTGAACTGATTGGTCACATCCGGGGCTGCGTCCCAATTCGCATCACCACCCTGGCTCGCCTTGACCAACACCATACCGGCGCCCGAGAAAGTCAGGTTGGTGCCATCGGCGAGTGAAGCCGGCCCGGACAGGACGGCGAAGTTCACGGCCAAACCACTCGACGCTGTGGATGCCAGTCCCAGCTTGTTGGTCACGGTCTGGGCGCCAATGAGCGGGAACAAGATGGACTGCGCCCCCTTCTGGACAGTCAAGGCGCCGGTTGCTCCGCCTTGGTACATGGTGTGGTTGACCACGCCGGTAACAGAATACCCCCCGACATTGACCGGCGCTGTCGCAGATCCATCATAGGTGATGTCGACGGGCAAGCCGGTCGGCACCGTCGTGGCTGTGACCGTGCGCGCAGTTCCATTGTAACTCTGGCTCAACCCGTTCAAAACAACACCGGCAATGGCCTTGGTCACCGTGATGGCATTGGTCTTGGCCGCGGCGGCATTCCAGTTGCCAGCGCCCGCTTGAGTCGCCCGGACCGCGACTTGGCCGGCGCCGGAAAACGTCAGGTTGGTTCCGCCGGACAGTGACGCAGGCCCCGACAACACGGCAAACGATACCGCCAGCCCGCTTGATGCCGTAGCACTCAATCCGATCCTGTTGGTCGTGAATTGTCCGCCGATCGCCGGGAAGTTGATGCTCTGGTCCGCCCTGGCCACGATAAGAAGCCCTGTGGTTGCGCCTTGGTAGGTGGTGTCGTTTATCACTCCAACCACCGTGTAACTGCCCGCGTTGACCGGCGCAACACCGGAACCGTTATACGTGATGGCAACATACAGGCTTTCCGGGTCTGTCGTGGCAATCACGGTTCGCGCCGTGCCGTCGTAAACCTGGCTCAACCCATCCAACGTCACTTGCGCTTGGGCCTTGGCCACCGCAAACCGATTGGTCACATTCGGCGCCGCATGCCAGTTTTCATCCCCAGCCTGGGAAACCACGAGCGTAACCATGCCCGTGCCGCTGAACGTCAGGTTGGTTTCATCAGCCAGCGTCGCCGGCCCGGATTGCACGGTAAATGCCGCTGGCAATCCGCTGGACGCCGTGGCGTACAGCCCAATGCAATTCGTGACGAATTGATCCCCCGGCGCATCAAACGTGATGGTTTGAGTGGTTTTATAGCGCGCGACGAACTTTGACATGTAGATGTTGGGTATACCTGCGCCAGATAGGAAGGTGTCCCGATCATAGGGGAAATTAGTGGAATAGGTGTCGCCCGCAATATACACATTTCCGCCACTAGCCGGCGTGACGGCATAGACGAACTCATTGGATCCTCCCCCCAAATAGGTTGCATAATCCAAGATTCCTAATCCAGTGGAAAATCGGGCTACAAACGAGTCACAATAACCGGCCGAGTTGGTTATCGCCCGCCCGCCGTTCGCAAGGTTCTGCGAATAGGTATCGCCCGCAATCAGCACATCAGCTCCATCCAGACCCAGGGAGTAGGCGCCATCATAATCACCGCCGCCGTAAAACGTGCCTGCCACCAGGTCGGTGAGATTGCTGCTGTAACCATGAATATAGGCGTCATACAGGCCATTATGCGTTGTATCATAAGCGCCGGCTGTGGTGGGAAAAAACGGGGAGAAGGTTTCGCCAGCCACCCATACCGTACCATTGGATGCGACCTTCAAGCCATAGACCAAGTCCTGGCTCTCATAACCGAGCAAAGTTGAGGCCCGTAACATCGTCAAACCCGCATCGAGGCTGGAAATGAATCCATCCCATGGCATTCCAGGCGTTGGATCATATGCGTTGGGAGTAACCGGGAAGGTCGCCGACGCCGTCTGTCCTCCGAGATAAATCTGTCCCGATGCATCTACATCCAAGGCATAAGCCAGGTCATTGCTGGTCCCACCAATATAGGTGGCGGCAACCAGATTGCTCAGATTGACGTCGAGTATCGCGACTACGGCATCGCCGGCGCCATTGTAAGAAATGTCATAAGCCCCAGCGCTTGTTGGGAAGTCGGCGGACATCGTCTGTCCGGCTATGATAATGCCGTTGTTCATCCCAGCCATGGCGAATACCGCGTCATAACCGACGCCGCCCAGATATGTGCATTTCTGCAGCGTTGTTAAATCGCCGGTTAATTTTGCCACAAACATATCGCGCAGTGTGCCGTTTTTGCAACAACGATACGCTCCTGGCATGATGGGAAAATTGGTTGATTGCGTGTCGCCTGCCACGTAGACATTACCGGCAGCATCAACATACAGTGCATGTGCCTCATCAAGATCACTTCCACCTAGCAATGTGCATGCGGAAATGGTAAGGTTGCTTGTATATTTTGCAATGAATGCATCTGATTTGCCCGTTACGTTGAGGGCGGTTTGATGGGCGCCGCTCGTTACTGGAAAGTTAGACGATGTTGTTGTTCCAGCAATATATATGTTTCCTAAACTATCTCGCGTCGCCGTATAAATCAGGTCAGCACCGCTACCGCCTAATAGCGTCTCGTCGAAATATCCAGATTGCCATATATTGTGTTTGACGCTGTTAATGGTAATGAATCCGGTCCTTCCTAGCATATTCGTGTTGGGTGATACGATATAAAATATCTGCCCCTCCCCCGTCCCATTGGTTGTTCCGGCGAGTTGTATCCAGCCATCATTCGCATGCGCGTGCCAATCTTCATCAGGCGAGGCATATATAATAGTTGTTCCGCTTCCCCCAGTCGCTGTGAAAAAACTATTAGAAGGCGAGATCCCTACTGTTTTAGAGCGAACCAGGCGAAGACCACCATTATGACCGATGCCAACCGGAGTGTAGCCGTAGCGCTGTGCAGTTCGACACCAATATCCGTCGTACAGATAACAACCCCCTCGGATTATACGTTGAGTACCATTCGATGGCCCTCTGGGGTCGTTTGTCGCTGAAGATTCATAGCTTGAGCTTGAATACCAGTCCCAACACCAGTTCCAAACATTCCCCGCCATGTCATACAAACCATATCCGTTTGGAGGAAAACTTCCTACAGGACTAGTATGGGGCATGACGCCATTTGAATAAGCTGGATGGTATCCCGTCGTTCCGAACAAGTAGCCTTCAGTGCCATAATTATTGAAATTAGCTTTTGCGTGACTTATTCGATTGGTGAAGTCGGTCCATGGAAAACGTGCTCCCGCCACTCCACCTCGAGAAGCTTTCTCATATTCCGCTTCCGTCGGCAGGCGATAGCCATCGGCCAACCAGTTAACGCAATCAGTGCCGATATTGGTTTGCCCTGTTCTGTAAGGTGTAATCTGGCCAGCAGCGGCGTAATAGCAAGGCACCAACCCTTCCTTCTCGCTCCTGGCGTTGCACCATTTGACAGAGTCATGCCATGATATGTTGTATACCGGATGGTTTGCGGTCTTGCCATCGCCAAGATTATCAAATGCATACCCATTATTTATTGCCCAGACATACACGTCATCCCAGAGGGCTTTAGTGACTTCGTATTTTCCAATATAATAAGCACTGAGATTCACCGTATGCTGCGGCAATTCATCCGTACTGCCTTCGCTGGCCGGGAACACGTTGGTCGCGTTGCCCATGACAAACTCGCCGGCCGGGATGAGGACCATCTCGTCTGGAGGAACAGAACGGGCAAGGCGAAAGCCGACAGAGACATACGTTGATGTCGGGAAGAGGTCTGTGCTGGGAGTGTAACGCCACGCCACCCGGCAGCGGTTCGCAGCGTCGCCCCAGCCGCCCCCCCTAAGTAGCCGGTAGGAGCCGGACATTGGGCCGCGGGGATCGGTCCCCGTTGTTGCGCTATAATAATTGCCATCATACCAATCCCAACACCACTCAAGAACATTCCCCGCCATGTCGTACAAGTTAAAATTATTGGCCCCAAATGTCCCCCCCTGGCTAGTGTAAGGTTTGCCCCCATTGGTGCAAGCCGGGTTAAATCCGGTCGTATCAAAAGCATAACTCTCACCGCCAGTATGTCTGAAGTTCGCCTTGGCATGGCTGATCCGGTTCGTAAAATCCGTCCAGGGGAACCGGGTATCCGCGATGCCACCGTGCGCGGCTTTCTCCCACTCCGCTTCGGTCGGCAACCGATAGCCGTTGGCTATCCAGTTAACGCAATCGCTGCCGATATTGGTCTGGCCGGTTCGATATGGCGTGTTTTGGATCGGGCTGGTGTAATAAGCCGGCGCCAAACCTTCTTTTTCGCTTTTCGCGTTGCACCATTTCACACAGTCGTACCATGATATGGTTTGTACCGGGTGGCTTGTGGCTTTTCCAGTACCAGCGTTATCGAATGAATACCCGTGCGAGGTTGCCCAAACATAAACCTCATCCCAAAGTGCCTTGGTGACTTCATATTTGCCCATGTAGAACGCGCTCACGTAGACCGTATGCTGCGGCAATTCGTCGGTATGACCTTCAGCCGCCGGGAATACATTGGTAGCGTTGCCCATGACAAACTCCCCCGCAGGGATGAGGACCATCTCGTCCCCCATAGCCATCTGGCCGGCTATGGTTAAAGCTTGCGTAGAGATCTCCGCAAACGACATGGCGCTAGAGTTTTCATCGCTGGATAACAGTGATATGGCTTCGGACCCAATAATGTTCCCAAGGCCAACAAACATGGCCGCCAATAAAACGAAGTTGCTCTTATTCATGGGTCAACCCCTCGTAGTCATAGATTCCAGCATACGCATAATAGCGCGGCTGATAGTTTCTGGTTTAAGCTGATCCAAACAATGCTTGCCGTCCTGCTGGCAGGGCGTACCGTAGTGCCCGGGCTGTTGCGGACCGATGCAGAGTTTAACACCGCAAGACACCGTGGACGGCAAGTGCGTTTGACCCGGATACCCGTAAATCCGGTGATCCGTAGGGCCCCAGAGCACCACGGCTGGCTTGCCGAGCATGTACGCGGCATGCATGGCCACGTTATCCACCGTGACCACTACGTCAAAGAGCGAGATCATGCCGATCAGCTCGCGCGCCGTGGTGACGCCCAATAGAGAATAGGCATTCCGGATGTGTACATCTCTTGATCGGCCGGCCTGAGCCACGAAGACGTCCTTTTGGAGCAGTAAGTCAACCACTTGGTGCCAGATGGCCGGATGCATCTGCTTGCGCGGCGAATCCGATGCTGGCACGATCAGCACATTGCACTGCGGCTTCAAGGGCATAAAGTTGCGCCACCAGTCCATTACCGGGATGCCGCCGTGCAAATATAGCTTTTCAGCCACCGGCAGGGTCATTCCGAACATACGCGCCAGCAGTTGATAGGCTCGGAATTGCGGATCGCCATATTCGGGTTGACTCCAGTAGGTTGTTTCCTGGATCTTGGAGCCTTCCGGGGGGTACCCGATATGCGCGATGGCCGGGTGGCCGCGGAAAAAGTCCGTGTAGCGAGTGCGATACACCATATTGAACTTGCGGCCCGGTTCCTTATCGGCAATCTGCTTGAGCACGCCGGAAAACATCAGCGTGTCGCCAAGCCCACCGATGGGATTGACCCAAGGCAAGTCATGGTTTATGGCAGGTGACTCAGACATATTTTTAACCACGAAGTTCACGAAGAGGAGTGTTTCTGGTCTTTCCTTCGTTCCCTTCGTGCTCTTCGTGGTGGATATTCTGATTCTGTTTCATTTCTTGTCTGTTTGTTTTATTTCGAACTCCGGCCGGGGATCGAACTTCAAGCCGGTGATGGGCTCAAAATACTTTTCGATGAACCCACCACGGATGGCGCACCAGGGTGTTTTCCGCATATAAGACTTGTGCTCCGCATAGGCATCCAGCGGGCATCCGCCGTGGCAAAGCTGCCAGAACCGGCAACCCTTGCAGTCGTTCTTTGGCAAAACGTCGTTGCGCTTGAGGAACTCCTCGCGCATGGGGTTTTTGAACGCATCGACAAACCCGGTCTCCCTGATGTTGCCGTAAGAGATATAACCCCAGTCTGCCGACCGGCCGCAATGAGACATGGACCCGTCCGGTCCCACATTGATGTGGCTGTACGCGCATTGCCCAGAATCGCAACATCCCAAATGAATTCCGTTGCCCAGCAAATTCTTCATGAGCGATTCAAAAGGCTGCACAATGGGATAGCGCTCCCGGTGCTCCCACCACAGTGGCAGGATCGCGCCCAGGAAGTCGGAAAACTCCTGCGGCGTTATGGCCCACTCGGCACTAACCTTGTCGTAGATGATGACACAATTGATGTTGACCCCGCCATTAGGATGCAGGTTGGTGAGAAAGTAGAAGATATCCTTGGGACGTTCCAGCGATTTGCGGGTGGCAACGTAGATGTAGCCCCATCGCATGCCATTTTCTTCCAGCAGGCGCGTGGCGCGCATGAACTGGCGGTTATAGGTTTCCGAATCCCGCTCCTTGCCTGGTCCGCGGACATGTGGTTCCGGGTCATAGCTGGTGCCGATGGAATCAATGCCCAGTTGCTTCAAAACCGGGATGAAATCCTCGGTCAGCAGCGTGAGGTTGGACTGCATGGCGTGATTGATGCGGCCCCTGGTCGCCGCGCATTCCTGGTCCTGGTATTCCAGCGCCCGTTTATAGAAATCCACGCCCAGCAAGAGCGGCTCGCCGCCATGCCAGGTGACCAAAAAATCATCCTTCGGACAAGCCTCCAGGTACTCGTTGATGCGACGAAAGGTCAGGCGCAGTAAATCGTCCGTGATCGTGGCGCCGCTGGGCTTCTTCACTACGTCGCAATACACACAATTGGAGTTGCACTTCTCCGTGGGCTTGAAAATCAGGGTCGCCATGGTTCTTCCTCGGTCGCTTTCTTGGCGCGGTATTGTTCCACCACGTCCATGAGTTCTGTGCAAAATGCCCGGCACTTTTCATGGCTGGGATCCATGGCATCAAAAAACCCCATGCAAATCCGCCACCCGGGACAGCAGGCACAATCGTCGAAATGTAGCAGGGATTCCTGCCACCGGGCCGCGCTGTTTTGGTACATGGGATGCTGGTCCAAATCCGTCACATCCTCGAATCGATCCACAAGAAACCGGTTGGCCGCCAGATCTTCGGCGGTCAATGCCGCTGCGCCAGCCCGGTTCACGTGTAAATATTTTCGCGGATCGTTGAAATACACTGCCTGGAACGATGTCCGCTGGTTGGGCTGGTATTCCTCGGCCAGGCAATCAAAGGGATCAATGGCTCCATGCTTCACGCGGCCGAGCAAGGCATAGGTCGCCAGATCGGCCATCAAATCCCAGTCCGGGCTGGCGCCATTGAAATGCAGGGCGCAGGAGATTCCCAGGGACGAGAGCATGCGCGCGGCTGTCAGGTTTTCCCTTGGGCAGGCCGGAAGGTAAACGCGGATGTTGAGCGCGCGCATCAGGCCAAGCTGGCGCGCCACCATGGGCCAGGCGCCCAGTTCCTCGACATAAAATGCCAAAGGAATTTTCTTCCAGTCGTCCTTGAACGAAATTTCCCCCAGAGAACACCCCGGCGTTACGCGGATGACACGTATCTTGTTGCGAGTTCCGCTCATGGCATTGTTGGCTTGGTGAATGGCGTCCACATTGTCCACCGTTACGACCAAGGCCTGATTATCGAACCTGGCCAACAATTCCCGGTCAAACGGGCACACCAGTATACGGGTAATCATTCGTACACCTCGGGAATGCGTACCCTGGCTTCGCCCAGAATCTTGGCTGCTGTATAGGCCACACACCCGCCGGCGCACTGGCCTTCGAGACGGAACCGGCACTCGTCACAGGCATCGAATATACCGCCGGTTTCCACGCGCAGTCCATCAAGTTTCTGCTGATAAAACCGCACAACATCCTGGATGGAATCGAACTCGTAGAGGGTTCGCTTATGATGATTCGAAAGCGGGAAGCAGGACCATACGCTCATGTCCGGGCCAATGTCAATGGCCGGTCCGCACCCAAATTTGGCCGGATGGTCTGAATATTTATAAAACCACGCCAACTGCTCGTCGTCGAACAGGCACAGGGGGAACCCGCAATCCAGCCCGGGCCTGACATACAGGCGCTCAAACCACTCCCGATAAGTAAACAGGCGGTCAACAACGCCTTTCATATCTTCCGGCTTGAGGTAGACGTTTTTCTGTCCAGGAATGGGATTGGCCATGCCCAACCTCAGCCCGCGCTGCAGACCATACTCGTTGTACATAGGGAACAGGAAGTCTAATTCAAAGTCCTTGCGGTACAGGTTGAAGCCCGGAACGACAGACTTTCCGAACATCCGCAGGAACTTGCGGATGCTCTCTTGGTCGGAAAACGGGGCGGGGGTCTGCCGCGGGTTGTTGAGGTTGCAGGTGAAGCCCAACCTCTCATGCGTAACATTGGCCAACGCCCCGGCAGCCTTGTCGAACGTTTCTGCAGGCATGATCCCCGTGGTGAACACTCGGATCGCAAAGCCGCGTTCAAGCAGGTATATTATGAAATCCACGAAATGCGGGTGCAGGGCGGGCTCTCCGCCCAGCAGCGATACGTGCTTTTCGCCGGAAGCCTCCAGGAAATCTGTGATATAGATCAAGTCTTCCCAACCGAGGCAGTCTTCTTCCGGCACACCTGCCATATGTTGCTTGGCAAAACAATACGGGCAGGAGCGCACACACCGTTGAGTTAATAAAACATTGGCCATTGGCCATCAACTCCGGTAAAATTCCCGCGCAAAGCTATGGTAGCGCGGTGCCGGCATGGCACTGGAATAGCTGGCATAGTTGCCGTAACTATTGTAGCTGGCATAGCTGCCGTAACTTGAATAGTTCGAACTGTAGCTGTTATAACTCCCATAGCTGCCGTAACTACCATAACTATTGTAGCTGGCATAGCTGCTGTAATTCCCGTAGCTAGAATAGATATTCCAGTAGCTAAAATAGTTAGCGTAATTTGCATAGCTCCAATATGATCCGTATGAGTAGTAGCCATCAGCCAAATAATTTACATACCAGTTGCTGTAGTCGCCATAATAGACATTATACTTCACTGAATTGTTATTAGCGCCGCGATCGATTATCTGTGCCCCTAATCCCGTAGCCGCAGCAGCAATGCCGGCCATCCCCTTTGCGATCCGCTTCAGCGCTTCGCGTCTGGTTATTTGCTTTGGCATTCCGTTGTTTGGTGTGTTGCCGTTCATGTTTTGTCGCTCCGGTTGTATCTTTCGATCATCAGGATCCAACTAATCGAGAGATTAGAGGACTTCAATTTCATCAAGACTTATAAGGCTTGCACTTGCGTTGGGACGAGTGCCGGTTTTGCAATACAATACGGTTTGCGCGTTGTTTAATCCCATAAAAACAATCGCGAACTTCCGTTCACGCTCGATCTAGGGCCGCCAAGCCCCATGCAAGAACATGTAATGAAGCCGCGCCCAAGGTACGCGCCTCCTGCAGTCTCGTTCTTGCATTTCAACTTTGGCGGTTTCTGCCGAACTAATATCGCGACGACGCAAAACTTATTCAGATGTCAAAATCAGGCGTTATTTCCTCCCTTTTGGAGGGCTACGCGTCGCGCCGCCTTGTAGCCGCCGCCGTGAGGCGGTGGCCTTTGGCCCGCGGACCATCTTTCGCGACTGCATGGCCGCGGTGCTGATTTCGGCTATGCTTCTGCCGGGCCATAAATCTTTTTGCCAGGCAGTATAATCGAAGGGCTCCCTCTGGATGATGGAAATGAATCGTTCCGCGTTCACTTCCCCCAACGCGCCGGTCAACGCTTTCATACCTTCCAGCTTCAGAACCGTCTCTGCTGTCATGTTACCTGCTCCTTGACGAACTGTGCCGGATTAAGCACCCGCAATCCTGGATAATCCAGCATGTTGCGAATCAAATCGTCATCCGTTGTTATGAAACATACCGCTTCAGCCTGCTCGGCGCAAGCCAGATGCAGGGCATCCTTTGGCCGAATTCCGCGAGCAAGCAGCGCCGTGGCTTTTCGCGTCACGACCGCGCTGGCGGACACGTCCATGACGGCGCGATGACTCCAGCGGGCGATGGCGGCCTTGCGCTCCTGGAACGGATTGTCCTGATTCTCAAAATCCAGCATGTAGGACCAAACCAGCTCGTACCTTTTGGCCATTATGCCATCTTGAATTATCAACTTGGCCTCAGCCTCCCAGCGGACGCGGAACTGGCTCTGGTCATCGAAAGGCCGGTTGAAGCAGCAGTTATCGAGATATATCCTCATAACGCGCAAGAACGGGGGTGTGCTTACTCCTTCGGCATGCCCCAGTTGCCGGACTTTTTAAGCGCAGCCATGGTGGTCAGCCGCATGGGCTTGAATCCTTCGGCCTTCAGAAAACGGCATACCCGGACCTCTTCGGTCAGTGCCCTCTGGGGTGACGGGATGCGCGCTGCGCGATGTTTCCTGTTTTTAGGAGCGACGGATTTAGTTTTCATTCAGTACTGTACGCCCAAGGGAATCCAGAATATCCAAGTGTGGCTTGCCATACGCTGTTTTGTACCGGGCTACGCAGTGGACATGACCCGCGTTCTGGACCATTAGCCGCACCACGAACCATACAGCTTCGCCACAAACCGTTACGAACTCCACGGCGATATATAACGCCGGTATTCAGCCATATTTCGAATCGTTCCTCTGGCATACACGCAAAATTCTATTCTTGCCACCGCGCCAAGGACACGTGTTTTCAGCCCTTAAACGGTTGGCAAATCCAAGCTCCTACAGCAGCTTAAAGCATACCGCTATATGATAAGCTACCCCTTGACATCAGCGGCGTCAAGCTATTGAGTGGCTGAATATTGTATCGTTTTTGAATATTCGTGTATTCATTGAATCCTTGGCTTTCCGCCCATAATCCGCTAGAAAATCCTGACATCCAGCACATCAAGGTGGCTTCGTGGGGCCACGACCTCATGGGCCGCCTTTGCTTTGCGGGGCATTGTGCGGCTGACACGGAAACAGAACTGGCGGGATATCCGGGGCCTCACCATGGCCCGGCTGGTGGCCAGGGAGGACCAGGCCGAGCGCGGGCAGTACGCCGACCTGCAATGGTTCTACTTCTTCATGGAGCGTTCGGACGTGACCCTCATGTCCGCCATTGCCCGCCGGCTGGCGTTTCTGGACTCACCGGATTGGCAGTATTGGCAGGCATGTGAACAGCCGGTGTTGGTGGCGGAAAGACGGTCTGAATTGGGTGCCTCGACGTTAATCGGGGCTACAGCATAACGCTTCAACATATTTCATTGGCTGACGCATCAACCTGCCGTTAACCTCCCGGGGGCGGGGGGATCATGGGGGGTATGTGCCCGGGAGGGGCAAGCGGGCGTGGCGCATATCGTTTTGGATTCCAGACTCAACAGTTAATGCCGGTTTTAGAGGCGATGGCTATCATCTATCGGGTTCGGGCAAGCGGCCAGAAAAACACCCTGATTTATTGGGGTTTTTCATGCGATTGATCGGTTAACTGT
The DNA here is from genome assembly GCA_964489425.1 of uncultured Verrucomicrobiota bacterium. Lineage (GTDB taxonomy): Bacteria > Verrucomicrobiota > Kiritimatiellia > RZYC01 > CAZAYP01 > CAZAYP01. The sequence continues at coordinate 23,676 of CAZAYP010000074.1, forward strand.
CGAGTGGCCTATCGTCGGCCGGCTCCGGTTGTGCCAAGCGTTCCGGTGGGTGGCTTGACGACGTTTTCGGGAGCACACCGGGCAGAATCGCTTGCGGGGCGGCATGGGTTGGCCGCAATCCGGGCAGGCGCGGGCTGGCTTGGCGTTCTGGTGGGTCATGGCGTGATAAGCCCGGACGGCTTCCTGCATCTGGACTGCCCGCCGGGAGTCGGCCACCATGCCGGCCATGGGCGCCACGGTTTCCTCGAAGTAAACGCAGCGGTTGCCATCGCCCAAGGCGCACTTTGGCAAGGGCCGGCCACGGCGCATGGTGAGGTCGTCTTCAATAACCGCGCCCATACACGAGCCGTCGGGTTGGTAGTTGGCGCATTCTTCACGGGCGAATTGCAGTGGGGTCATTGGGGGGCTCCTGCCGTTTTCATTGCCCCCTGGTGCTTGGGTAGCCGTGATCGTGAACTGCGCTCACGATGGGGATCTCGCCACCAGGGCGCTGGGCCGCTTGGGACGCTTGTTCCAGACTCTTTTACACACACGGATGAAATAGAGAGTTTGCGCCCCCTGCGCGCTAAAGAATCTGAAATAGGCGTCCCAAGCGTCCCAAAACAACCGGGACGACCAGTCTTGGGACACTTGGGACGGGTGTTTCCGTGTTGGCCGCACCCCAGGGCATCATTTGAAGTCAACATGACGGAACCCCTTGTGCGATTTTCCCTCGCGGGTGATGGAATGTGTTTTCACGGTCTGGAACAACTCAAGCATCAGGGTTTCAACCTGACGTTGAACCACGGTGATGGGTAGCGGGTTCCACCCCCTGGTGGGGCAGTACTCGGCATACCCCTGGACGATCTCCTGAATGGTCAGGTCGCCGTCATCGGAACGAGACACGCAGTCCCGCAGGTAACAGCGCAAGGAGTCCGATTCAGCCAACAGGGAATCGACCACGCCGGCCTGCCGGGCGGTGAGGGTGATGTCCCCGTAGTGCGCCACATCCTGAAGCAAAGCCGCCAGCCCTTGAAGCGCCCAGTTCAGGATGCCCGCCCCCTCCGTGGCCACCAGGTGCTTGCCGAAATCTGGAATCTTGCGTTTGGGCGGCGGGGCTTCGTAGCGCACGATCAGCAGGCGCCGGCGCCATGCGCCAACATCGCCCTCAAGCCGGACGCGCAATCTGGAGTTGCTGGTTACGACCATGCAGAAGGTCCCCTCCAGCGGGAAGCATCCGGTCCCATTTTTTTGCTCAGCGTCCAGGATGTCGCCCCCGACCAAACCCTTGATTACCGTGGCCCCCCGGGTGGATAGGAAATCGGCCGGCACGTCAACGCCCACTAGCCCGGATATTTCATAAGGTTCGCAATTTTGACGGGTTTTGGGGCGACAATA
>CAZAYP010000075.1:0-23735 GCA_964489425.1 uncultured Verrucomicrobiota bacterium
CCGCGGTTGAGCCGGCCGCCGCAGTCGTGAGCCCGCGGGCTGAACCCGCGCCGGAGGCCACTTTTGCGCCGCCAGCCCCGGACGCGCCGCCGGTGGCCGCCGCCGTGCCGGTCCAGGAACCTGCGGAGGCCGCGGCCCGGCCCGGGATGCACGCGCGCCACGACATCCGGGTCAACGTGGAGAAACTGGACCACCTGAGCAACCTGGTGGGCGAGCTGATCATCGCCGAGGCCATGGTCACGCACAACCAGGATTTGCACGGGTTGCGGCTGGACAGCTTCGAGCGGTCGGCCCACCGGCTGTCGCTGATCACCGCGGAGTTGCAGGACCTGGCCATGTCGCTGCGGATGATCCCGATCGAGGGCACCCTGCGCCGGATGGTGCGCCTGGTGCATGACCTGTCCATGCGATTCAAGAAAAAGGTGAACCTCAGGCTGCTGGGCGTGGAAACCGAGGTGGACCGGACCGTGGCCGAGATGATTGCCGATCCCCTGGTGCACCTGGTGCGCAACGCCATCGACCATGGCATCGAGCCGGCGGAAGACCGCGCGCGCACGAGCAAGCCCGAGACCGGCTTGGTCACCATCCACGCCCTGCACAAGGCCGGCGAGATCCACGTGGTGGTGAGCGACGACGGCCGCGGGCTGAACCGCGACCGGATCCTGCAAAAGGCGATTGAGCGCAAGCTGGTCGCCGCGGACGCCGTGCCGCGCGATGATGAGATTTACGCCCTGATTTTCGAGCCCGGGTTCTCGACGGCCGACCAGGTCACCGACGTGTCCGGCCGCGGGGTCGGCATGGACGTGGTCAAGAAGAACATGGAGAAAATGAACGGGCGGATCGACATCCAGAGCACGCCCGGCATGGGCGCGGTCTTCACCCTGCGCATCCCGCTGACCCTGGCGATCATCCAGGGCATGCTGCTGCGCGTGGGCGGCGAGAACTATATTGTGCCGCTGCTGTCGATCGTGGAGTCGCTGCGCCCCACGCCGGACATGATCCACTCCATGCAGGCCAACGCCGAAACGATCATGATCCGCGGCCAGATCCTGCCGCTGTTCCGGGTGGCCCGGCTGTTCAACATTCCCGGCGCCCTCGAGGATCCCGGGGCGGCGATCGTGGTCGTGGTCGAGGCCGGCGAGGACAAGGCGGCGATCCTGGTGGACGACCTGCTCGGGCAGCAGCAGACGGTGATCAAGAACCTGGGCGACACCTTTGCCGGGATCAAGGGCCTGGCCGGCGCGTGCATCATGTCCAACGGCCGCGTGGGGTTGATCCTGGACGTGGCGGGCATCGTCAAAATGGCGCGGGCGCAGCCATGAGCCAGGCCGGTGGCACATGATCATGGCCGGCAAGGGCAAGGTGCGGGTGCTGGTGGTGGAAGACCACCCGGGCGTGCGCGCGGGGCTGGTGGCCCTGCTGAACGCCCAGCCGGACCTGGCGGTGGGGGCGGCGGTGGCGGACGCGGCCGCGGCGCTGGCGGAGCTGGCGCGCGAGGCGCCGGACCTGGCGATCGTGGACCTTGGGCTGCAGGACCAGAGCGGGCTGGAGCTGATGCGCACCATGCGCGCCCAGTATCCCGGGCTGGCGATCATGGTGCTGACCATGCACGCCGCCTCGATGTACGCGGGCCGGGCCTTTGCGGCCGGCGCGCAGGCGTACGTCACCAAGGCCGAGGCGTCGGAGAAACTGATCCCGGAGATCCAGCGCGTGCTGGCGGAGTGGGGCGGGGGCTTGCCGGGCTGAACGATGGCGCGCATTGTCATAGGCATATCGGAGATGGCCATCTCGGACAAGGCCGAGGATGTGCTGATCACCCATTCGCTGGGCTCGTGCCTGGGCGTGTGTTTTTATGACACGGCGCTCAAGATCGGCGGGATGATCCACATCATGCTGCCGCTGTCCTCGACGGACCCGCGCAAGGCCCAATCCAACCCGTGCATGTTCGTGGATACCGGCGTCGGGCACCTGCTGCAGGCCATGTTCAACCGCGGATGCACCAAGCAGAACCTGCTCACCAAGGTGGCGGGCGGCGCGCGCGTCATGAGCCAGAGCGACATTTTCCGCATCGGCGAGCGCAACTACACCGTGCTGCGCAAGATCCTTTGGAAAAACAGCATGCTGATCCATGGCGAGGATGTCGGCGGCAACTGCTCGCGCACCATCCAGCTTCCCATTGCCACCGGCCTGCTGCAGATCCGCTCCCACGACGAGGTCAAGGAACTATGAGCCCGTCTTCCCATCCGAAGCCGGCCGCTTCCGGCAGCTCTCACGGCCCCGCGGCGGCGGATTCCGTGGCCCGGCGCATCGAGGCCGCGATCCACCACCAGCCCGGCATGCCGGCCTTCATCTCGACGCTGCTCGACATGCTGCGGAATCCGGAGGTGGATTTCGGGGCGGCGGCGGACAAGCTGCGCCTGGATCCCGGCATGACCGCCAACGTGTTGCGGCTGGCCAACTCCGCCCGGTTCGGCGCGGCGCGCAGCATCGGCTCCGTGCGCGACGCCATGGTGCGCCTGGGCTTGAACCGCCTGTTCGAGGTGGTGGTGGCGACCCACGCGGCCCAGCAGTTGGCGCAGCCGCTGGCCGGGTATGAGCTGCAGCCGGCGGAACTGCTCAACCATGCCCTGTGGACCGCCCTGGCGGCGGAGGAGCTGTGCAAGCAGGCGGCGCTGCCGCAGCCGGACATGCTCTTCACCGCCGGCCTGCTGCACAACCTGGGCAAGGTGGTGCTGGACCCGTTTGTCCGGGATCACCAGGCGGGCCTGCTGGAGCTGGTGCGGCGCGGCAACTGCACGTTTGACGCGGCCGAAACCACCCTGCTGGGCTGGAGCCATGCCGAGGCCGGGGCGGCCTTGCTGGATCGCTGGCACCTGCCGGATGTGCTCGTGGCCTGCGCCCGCTACCAGCACCGGCCGCAGGAGGCCGGCCTGCACCAGACCCCGGCCGCGGTCATCCACGTGGCCCAGTTCCTGGCCTACAGCGAGGGCGTGGGCGCCGGCGTGGATGGGCTGCATTACCAGCTGGCGGACGCGGCGGTCAAGCAGTTCGGGGTCGACAAGCGCATGGTCGAATACATCGCCAGCCAGACGCTGGACAAGGTGAACTACCTGCGGTCCACGATCCTGGCGTAAGGAGAACGGCGTGGCGTACAACATATTGATTGTAGACGACTCCCTGCTGGCGCGGACCTTCACGGAGAAGGCGTTGACCCTCTCCGGCCTGAAGATCGAGCGCATCCGGCACGCCGCCAACGGCCGCGAGGCCCTGGACCTCATGGCGCACGACTGGGTGGATATCGTGCTGGCCGACATCAACATGCCGGAGATGAGCGGCATCGAGCTGGTCCAGCACATGAAGAAGAGCGAAATCCTCAGCAATATCCCGGTGGTGATCGTGTCCACCGAGCGCAGCCTGGCGCGCCGGGACGAGCTCAAGGAGGCCGGCGTGCAGCGTTACATCTGCAAGCCGTTCACCCCGGAAAACCTCAAGCAGGTCATCGAAGAAGTGTTAGGAGGCTGACCCGTGCCGGATTCCCCCGCCATTATTGCCGAAGTCCTGACCGATGTGCTCGAACGCTTTGCCTTCATGTTCATGGACCCGCTCGACAAAGCCGAGTGGCCCGCGGATCCCGCGGAGGCGTTCGAGGAGGTCACCATCGAGTTCACCGGCCCGCAGCGCGGCGGCCTGGCCCTGGTGGCCGGCCGCGAGTTTGGCCTGAGCCTCGCCGCCAACGTCCTGGGCCGCGAAAAGAACGAGGTGCAGCCGGAGCTGGTCCCGGACGCGATCAAGGAGCTGGTCAACGTGATCTGCGGCGAGTACCTGGAGCGCCTGGCGGGCAAGCGGGTGGTGTTTCATCTCACCATCCCGCGCATCAGCGTCATCAACGCCTCGCAGGCGCGGGAATTCGTCGAGCGCCCGGAGACGCTCTGCTTGAGCATTGACGGCCATCCCGCCGCCTTTCATGCCTGGCACCACAAGGCGCCGTGAAGATCAAGGTCCTGATAGTCGACGACTCGGCGATCGTCCGCAAGGTGCTGCAGGAGGAGTTGTCGCGCGACCCGGAGATCGAGGTCGTGGGCACGGCGCCGGACCCGTTCGTGGCGCGCGACAAGATTCTTGAGCTGAAGCCGCAGGTGCTGCTGCTGGACATTGAAATGCCGCGCATGGACGGGCTGACCTTCCTGCGCAAGCTGATGCAGCATTTTCCGCTGCCGGTGATCATCGTGTCCTCGCTGACCCCGCGCGGCGGGGAACTGGCGCTGGAGGCGATCGAGGCCGGGGCCGTGGAGGTGCTCTGCAAGCCGGGCGTGGCCTACTCGGTCAAGGACATGTCCGAAACCCTGATCGCCAAGATCAAGGGCGTGGCGTTCGCCAACCTCAAGGCCCGCCGGCCGCCGGTGGCGCAGGCGGCGCCGATCAAGAAGACCGCCCTGACCCGGACCACGGACAAGCTCGTGGCCATCGGCGCTTCCACCGGCGGCACCCAGGCGATCGAGGCGATCCTGCGCGCGTTCCCCTCCAACGCCCCGGGCACGGTCATCGTGCAGCACATGCCGGAACATTTTACCTCGGCGTTTGCCCGGCGGCTGAACGACCTGTGCGATATCGAGGTGCGCGAGGGCCGCACCGGCGACTCGGTGGTTCCCGGCGTGGCGCTGATCGCCCCGGGCAACTACCACATGCTGCTGCGGCGCAGCGGCGCCCGGTACTACGTCGAGGTCAAGAGCGGGCCCCTGGTGCACCACCAGCGGCCGGCCGTGGAGGTGCTGTTCCGCTCCGTGGCCAAGTACGCGGGTGCCAACGCGATCGGCGTGCTGCTCACCGGCATGGGCGCCGATGGCGCCGAGGGCCTGCTGGAGATGAAGACCAGCGGCGCGTTCACCCTGGCCCAGGACCAGGCCACGTCCGTGGTCTACGGCATGCCGGCCGAGGCCGCCCGCCTGGGCGCCGCCCAAGAGGTTCTGCCGCTGGGCAAGATGGCTGAGCGCATCCTCGCCAAGGCCCGGTAACGGCCTGGCCGGTGGCGCTGCGGCAAAAATGCCGGATCCTCCGGCCGTGCGGCGCGTGGCATCCATCCTGCTTGTCGAGAGGGCAGGAAACCATGAATACAAGGATGGAGCCATGCGTGTTACCAATGATCTGATCCACGACCGCATCCTGGACTACATCTACTTCAACAAGGCCGCGGTCTTTGACCTGCAGTCGCAACTGGCCAGCGGCAAGCGCGTACAGCGTCCCTCCGATGACCCCGCGTCTTACGACCTGATTTCCCGCCTGCGTGACCAGGACTCCACCATCAAGCAGTTCGTCAAGAACGACCAGCGCCTGGGCGGCAAGCTGCTGCAGTCCGACACGTTGCTGACCCAGTGCCTGGACCTGCTCAAGCGGGCCTCGGAGGTCACCGTGTCCGCGGGCGACAGTTCCAAGACCGCCCAGGACCGGCAGGCCATGGCCGAGGAAATCGACCAGATCCTGGAGGAGGTGGTGCTCAAGGCCAACAGCAACCCGGACGAGAGCTACCTGTTTTCCGGCCTGCGCAGCAACACGCCGCCTTACGCCGTCGCCCGCAACGCCGATGGCCGGATCGCCACCGTGGCCTATTCCGGCAGCACGGAAACCGGGCAGGTCGAGATCGGGCCGCAGGTGTACGTGCCGGCCACGCTGGTCGGCTCGGACCCGTCCAGCGACCAGGCCGTGTTCCAGAGCAAAGGTCTGGATATTTTCGCGGACCTGATCAACCTGCGGGATCGCCTGCTGCGCGGCGATAACCCCTCCGACTCCGGCCCGATCACGGGCGCGGATCCGGCCACCGATATCATCAACCTGCCCGCCGGGCTGATCACCGGCACGCCGGTGCAGTTCACCAACGATGCCCAGCCGCCCGCGTTTCCGGGCGGCATCGAGGGCGGCCGCACCTACTACGCCATCTGGGTGGGCGACGGCCAGATCCGCCTGGCCGACTCCCTGGCCAATGCCCAGGCCGGGATCGCCATCGACATCACCAGCGCCGGAACCGGCAGCACCACGATCATTCCCCAGCACATGGCCAACATCGACGCGGAGGTCGAGCACGTGGTGGATGTGCTCACGCGGATCGGCGCCTACGAGGAACGCGTGGACCTGAACCTCAAGTGGCTGCGCTCCAACCAGGAAAACACCATGAAAGACCTGGAGGAGGAAGAGTCGGTGGACATGGCCAAGGCCGTGATGGATCTCTCCACCAAGCAGACCGCCTACGAGGCCTCGTTGCAGATGGCCACCCAGATGCTGCAGCAGAGCATCCTCAACTACCTGTAACGGGCCGGCAGCAGCCGGCGCACGAAGATCGTCGCGGCCAGGGCGCCCAGCGCGTCCGCCAGCCAGTCGCCCCATTCCACGGAGCGGCCCGGCGTGAACCATTGGTGACCTTCGTCCAGCGCGCCGTAGAGGATGGCGCTCGCCATGGCCCACAGCGCGGCGCGGCGCGGGGTCCAGGCGGCATCCAGGCGCAGCGCGCGGTACAGCAGCAGGGCCAGGACGGCGAAGACGCCCAGGTGCGCAATCTTGTCCAACCCGGAGAAAGAGAAGGGCAGGGGCTTGGATGGCGGCGACAGGCTGCTGGCGGTGAAAATCAGCGCGGCCCACACCGCCGGCGGCCACCAGTAACGCCAGCGGCGCGCCGCGCGGGAAGGCTGAGAAGGACTTGGCGTTGACATGGGGCTAGCCGCCGCCGGCCGGCGGGAACAGCGTGGGCTCGCACTCCGGCCCGCCGCGCCGCACGAGGCGCGCTGCGCATTCCCACCCCTGCGCAAAGCTGTGGTCCATGTTGCCCACCTCGTATTTCCAGGCGCCGAACCGGCCCCGGCTGTACACGTCGTGCTGCTCGAGAGCGCGCAGCAGCGGATCAACCAGCGCGTCCCGGCCCAGGAACGGCGTGGGATAGGCCTGGGGAATGGCGCGCGTCACCGTGGTGCAAATGGCCCCGCGGTCCGGCAGCAGGCCGTCGGTTTCCAGCGCCGCGATCACGGTTCCCGGCAGCGTCTCCCGGTCCACCGGCTTGTGCGGGCTTTCCGCAACCTCGGCCATGAGCGACCACTGCGCGTGGGGCCGGGCAACGTTGTTGTGGCTGTAGTTGCTGAAGACGGTGATGCGGTAGCAGGGGTTATGGGTTTCGGGAAAATACATCCAGCACTTGGTCTTGAGGTGATCCGGCGGCTGGCCGTTCATGCCCACGCCCACCACATGGCTGGCGGAATACAGCCACGCCGCGGGCGACGGGGCGGGCAGCGCGCCGCCCGTGGCCATGGCCGCCAGGTCGTTCAGGGGCATGGTCGTGACCAGGTGGCGGTATTTCCACGCCCGGCCCTGCGTGTCGTGGGCCATGTGGCCGGCCAGGTCCAGGCGCGCCAGCGCGCAGCCGCGGTCGACCCGGGCCGGCGGCAGTTGCCGGCCCAGCGCGTCCCAGATGGCGCCGGTGCCGCCCCGCAGCGGGAACCGGAACAGGCGGTTGGGGCCCCAGGACACCTCGTCCTCGCCGGTGCAGATGGACTTCAACACCTGCTCGAGCCGCGGCACGGCCACCCGCTCGGCGATCCAGTTGTAGTCCATGCACCGCGCCGGGTAAGCCCAGACCTTGAAGTTGTAGGGCCGCAGGAAGAGATCGGTGATGCCCGGGCCGACCGTGGCCACCATCCAGTCCTCGAAATCGCGCGGCCGGGCCTGGCCGGCCCGCTGCGCGGCCTGGAGCAGCCCGGCCACGCAGGCCCAGCGGTCGGCGGGATCCAGGCGGTGGAGGTTGTTCTGGAACGGGTAGGGGACGAAGCGGCGCTTGAGCCAAATCCAGCTTTCCCGCTCGTGGGCCAGCCAGCCCTCCGCGCCCAGGGCCTGGTCCATCATGCGGTCGAAGAAATCGTAGTGGGAAAACAGGACGTGCCCGCCCAGGTCCCACGTGAACCCCGCGGCGTCCTGGAACGAGGCGGACAGCCCGCCCCAATGGCCCTCTTTTTCGAGCAGGTGCCAGTCGCGCCCCTGGTGCTGGAACTGCCAGGCCGCGCCGAGCCCCGCGGGCCCGCCGCCCACGACCAGGAACTCTACCTCATGGGCCATGGGCTGCCGGGTTCCGGGGCTGGCATCCGAAGCGCCGCATCAGCGGCGGTGCTGCAACAGCAGCTCGATGTCTTCCTGCAGCGCCTGGAGATCTTCCTCGTGCGTTTCTTCGTCGCCGAGGATCTGGAGCGCCATGTTGAAGGTGACCGGATCGCCCTCGCGGGTCTTGTCCACCATGGCTTTGTACACGTTGATGGCGCAGCGTTCGCCCTTGATGTTTTGCTCAAGCAGCTTGAGCACGAACGGGTCCGCGGGCGCGTCATACCCGCAGTTGCCGTGCTTGTACCATAGCTTGGGCTCCACGATCGGCGTGCCGCCGAGCTGGATGATGCGGTTGGCGACGAGGTCGGCGTGGCCCAGCTCCTCGGTGGCATGCTGCAGCAGTTCGCCGGCCACCGCGTCTTTCATGGGGCCTTTGACCAGCTTGGCGCCGAGCCAGTACTGGTAATAGGCCAGCCACTCGTCGCAGAATGCCTTGTTGAGGATGAGCAGCAGTTCATCAATATCCATGGTTACGATTTCGCGCCCGCGTTTGCCCATTGGGATGCTCCTGTGGGGTTGGGTGATGGTTGCTGAAAAATCAGGCCGGCGGCGCGTCGGCGGGGGCCATGGCCGCGTCGTCCTCGGGTCCCGCGTCGTCGTCCGGCTCCATGGTGGTGGCGGAAACCAGGCGGTCGCCTTCGGCCAGGTTGATCAGGCGCACGCCCTGGGTCACGCGGCTGAGCACGCGCATGTCGCTGACCGCGAAGCGGATCATCTGGCCGCCCTCGGAGATGAGCATGAGCACGTCGGTCTCGCGCACGGTGTGGGCGCCCACCACGTGGCCGTTGCGCTCGCTGGTGCGGACGGTCATGACGCCCTTGCCGCCGCGCGCGATCTTGCGGTACTCGTCGAAGCCGGTGCGCTTGCCATACCCGTTGGCGGTGATAACCAGCAGCGTGGCCTGCGGGTCCATGATCTCGATGCCGATCACAATGTCGCCGGCGGCCAGGCGGATGCCGCGCACGCCGCGCGTGGCGCGGCCCTGGTCGCGCATGTCGTTTTCATCAAAGCGAATGCTCATGCCGGCGCGGGTGATCAGCATGAGATCGTTGGCCCCGTTGGTGAGCTTGACGCCGATGAGCTTGTCGCCCTCGTCGATATTGATGGCGATTAGCCCCTTGGCGCGGACGTTGGCGTAATCCGCCAGGGCGGTTTTCTTGATCACGCCTTTCTCGGTGGCCATGACCAGGAACTCGTTGGGGCTGAACTCGCGCACGCGGATGAGGGCCGCGATTTTTTCCTCGTTGCCGATCTGCAGCACGTTGACCACGGCCTTGCCGCGGGAGGCGCGCGTGCCTTCGGGGATTTCGTACACCTTGAGCATGTACATGCGGCCGGTTTCCGTGAAAAACATCAGCGAGTCGTGGGTGGACGCCATGAACACGTGCTCCACGTAGTCCGTGTCCTTGGTGTCCATCCCCACGACGCCTTTGCCGCCGCGCTTCTGCTGGCGGTAGGCGTTGGTCGGCACGCGCTTGATGTAGCCGGTATGGGAGACGGTGATCACGCAGCGCTCGTCGGCGATGAGATCCTCCATGTTGATCTCGCCTTCGTCGGCGATCAGCTCGGTGCGCCGGTCATCGCCGTAGCGGCTTTTAACCTCCAGCAAATCCTCCTTGATCACCGCGTAAATCTTGAACTCGCTGGCCAGCAGGTCGCGCAGGTAGTTGATCTGCTTGATGACCTCGAGGTACTCCGCGTCGATCTTGTCGCGCTCGAGGCCGGTGAGCTGGTAGAGGCGCAGGTCGAGGATGGCCGTGGCCTGGAGTTCGCTGAGCCCGAACCGGCTCATGAGCTGGGCCTGGGCCTGGACGCGGTCCTTGGACTCGCGGATCGTGCGCACCACGGCATCCAGGTTGTCGATCGCGATCTTCAAGCCTTCGAGGATGTGGGCGCGCTGCTCCGCCTTCTCGAGGTCGAATTTGGCGCGGCGGGTGATCACCTCGAAGCGGTGCTTGATGAAGCACTGCAGCAGTTCCTTGAGGTTCAGCACCTTGGGCCGGCCGTGATCAATCGCCAGCATGATGGCGCCGAAGGTGGTTTCCAGCGGGGTGTGCTTGAAGATGTTGTTGAGCAGCACCTTCGGGACGGCGCCGCGCTTGAGCTCCACCACGATCCGGATCCCTTCCTTGCCGGACTCGTCGCGGAGATCCGAGATGCCCTCAAGGATTTTGTTCTGGACCAGGTCGGCCATGCGGGTGATCAGCATCGCCTTGTTCAGCGCGTAGGGGATCTCGGTGATGATGATGCTTTCCTTGCCGTGCGCCCCTTCCTCGATGCCCGCGCGGCCGCGCACCTTGATCCGGCCCCGGCCGGTCTCGTAGAGCTCGCGCAGCACCCCCAGCCCGCAGATGATGCCGCCGGTGGGGAAGTCCGGCCCCTTGATGTGCTGCATCAGGTCCGCGATGGTTGCGTCGGGGCGGTCGATCAGCAGGATGGCGGCCGAGACCACCTCGGCGAGGTTGTGGGGCGGGATGTTGGTGGCCATGCCCACGGCGATGCCGGTGCTGCCGTTGATCAGCAGGTTGGGCAGGCGCGCAGGCAGCACCACCGGCTCGAGCATCTTCTCGTCGAACGTGGGCCGCATGTCCACGGTGTTCTTGTCGATATCCGCGAGCAGTTCCTCGGCTTCGGCGCGCAGCCGGCTCTCGGTGTAGCGGTAGGCGGCCGGGGGGTCGCCATCGATGCTGCCGAAGTTGCCCTGGCCGTCGATCAGCCGGTAGCGCAGCGAGAAGTCCTGGGCCATGCGCACGAGGGTGTCGTAGACCGCGATATCGCCATGGGGATGGTAGTTGCCGATGACTTCGCCGACGACCTTGGCGCATTTGACGTACGACCGGTCATGGGTCCAGCCGCGCTCGCGCATGGCAAACAGGATCCGGCGGTTGCCGGGCTTGAGCCCGTCGCGCGCGTCCGGCAGCGCCCGGCCCACGATTACGCTCATCGCGTAATCGATGTAGGCGCGCTGCATTTCGTCTTCGATATTGACCCGTTCTATGCGCTCATTATTCATAGTCTACCCTTGCTGCCACACCACGCCCCTTTATACCCAAACCGGCGTTGATCCGCAACCCAAACTTGGGGGATTCGCGGGAAAAGCCACGGGCCAATGGCGGCTGATCCATGCGGGGCGTCGCCCCGGGTCCGGCCGGCGTTACCAGGGGGTGTTGGCGTGGGGCCTGTTCGCGCCCACGGCGAAGCAATCCACCACGAAAACGTCGTCCATGGGGGTGGTGTGCGGGCGGGTGGGGTCGTAGCGGGCATGCCACAGGAGGCGCCCGTCGGCGATCCGCGCGCCGTACTCCGTGTCGAGCACGGCGAGCGGGCGGGGCCCGGGTTGGATGAGGGCCAGCATGGCCTCGGGGACAAAGCCCCGAATCAGTCCGGCCTCACCGTTATAGGCCCATAACCGACCGTCCATGGTGGGCGCACGGACGATCGAGGTGCTGGTCACCATGCGCAGGGCGCGCGTGTCCACCAGCACCACCTGGCGATCGCGCCAGGCTTCGTGGTGCTTGCGAAAATAGACGTACAGGCGGCGGCTGAGCAGTCCCGATTCGCGCCAGTTTTCGGCCGTGCCTTGATTCGCCACCAGGCATACGCTGATTGCAAGGATGCAGGCCGCCTGCAGCGCGCGCGCCCGCGGGCCGAGCAGGCGCAACAGGAACCCCGCGACCATGGCCATGCCCACGGCCGGCAGAAAGTTCAGCCGGCCACCGGTCCATGAGATCAGGCTGATGGCGTGGGTGGTTGCCAGCCAGGCGCCGGCGAAGCCGAGGCCCCACAGGCAGCGGTCCCGCAGGGCCGGATCCGGCACGCCGCGTTCCTGCCGCCAGAGGACCCTGGCCAGGCCCACGATGGCCACGGCTACCGCCACGTTCAGCGCGCCGAGGATGGCGCGCTGCTCAGCCCCCAGGTGACTGAAGCCGACGAAACCATGCAACAAGCAGCCCGCCATCAGGCGTCCGATCCACCAACTCGCGATGTCCACCGCGTTGATCGTCGCGTAATAGGCCGAGAACCCGACGCTGCGCGAGACGTACACCGTGACCGCGCCCATGCCGAACGCGTTGGTCCAGCGCCAGGCCAGGTAGAGCAGCAGGAACCCGCCGTGGACAGCCAGCATGGCCAGCAGGCGCCGGGGGGGCCGCCGGCGGAACAGGATGAGATAGGCGGCCGGGAGCAGCACGCCGAATTCGTACGTGGCCAGGCCCCCCAGGTAACAGAAGCCCGCCGCCAGCACCGTGGGCAGCCGTCCGCGCTCCGCATAGCAAGCCACCAGCAGCGCGCCCAGCACGTACAGGATGTAGCCGGGAGAATACCCGGTCATCGTGTACCAACTGAAGGATTCGGTCAGGTTGGGGAACAGCGCAAAGGCCACGCCCGTGCCCAGAACCACGAGCCACGAGCGCGCCAGCCGCCAGGTCAGCAGCATCACGACCAGCAGAAACAGGGAGTTGACGGCCATGCTATAGAGGGCGAAGCGCGCGGGGTGATCCCCGCCGGCCAGGAACAGCAGGCGGATGAATAAAAACCCGAGCGGCCGGTCCGGTTCGCACGCGACTTTCGTCACGGCGGAAACAACGCTATCGCCGCCCAGCGCTTTTTCGAGGAACACCCAGTCGTCCAGCGTGAAATCAACCACGGGCGCACCCGCGAATCGGGAGTACACCTGGAGGGCCAGGACGGCGGCGATGATCAGGGCCGGGGTGAGCTGCGGTTTCATTTTTTCGCGATCACCAGGCAGGAGACGCCAAAGGCAAGGCGATGCCGGCGCAGCCAGCAGGCCTCGCTGGCAAAGAGACGATACAGCGTGGAGTTCATCCACCGGGCGCCCAGCTCAAAATCCGAGATGTGTTGCTGGTACCGGCGCTGCTTGCGGAATGGGAACAAGCGCCAGGCGGCGATGAACGGGAACAGCAACGTGTTGAAGTAGGTGCCCCGGACCACCGACCAACCCGCCCGGCCCAGTTCCGCCCTGGCCCGCGCCAGCGTGTAGCGGCAATAGTGCTGGTTGACGATATCTTGCGGGCCCCACAGCCACTGGTAGGCCGGCATGGTGAGCACCAGGTGTCCGCCGGGGGCCATGGCGGCATGGATGATGCGCAGCGCGGCTTCCGGGTCCGGCAGGTGTTCCAGCACATCCAGCAGGCAGATCACCTCGAATTGCATCGGCTGAAACAGCCGGGGGATGTCGGCGACGGTCCCTTGGACCACGGGAATCGTCCCGCGCTGCGCGGCCAGGGCGGCGTTGGTGGGATCCGGTTCCAGCCCCGTGATCTGCGCGGAGGGCGGATACAGGCTGTACAGGTTTTCGCCCGGGCCGACGCCGATTTCCAGAACCGGGATCCCCGCCCGCCAGGGAATGGATTGGGCAAGAATCGTGCGCAGGATTACGCGGCGGGCCTTAAACCACCAATGTTCCTTTTCAAAGGACGAATACTCCGTTGAATATTTGGGAATCATGCTGCGCCGGGTTTCCCCCCGCCGGGGGGGGAGACCCAACCGTTCTGGTCCTGCACAATATAGAGCGGCCGCCGCTTGACCTCGTCAAAAATACGCCCCACATATTCGCCGATAATTCCCAGGACCAGCAGCTGAATGCCGCTGAAAAAGAGCACAAAGACGCTGACGGACGCCCAGCCGGCGGGAACCTTGTCCAGGAACAAGGCGCTGCCGATCGACCAGACGATGAACAGGAAGCCGAGGAACGAACAAAACAGGCCCAGCCAGGCCGCCAGCCGCAGCGGCCCGGAGGAAAACGAGATCAAGCCATCCAGCGCCAGGCGGACGAGCTTGCGCAACGTGTATTTTGAGGAGCCTGCCTTGCGCCGCGAACGCTCGTATTCCAATCCGATTTGACGGTAGCCGGTCCAGCTGCGCATGCCGCGCAGAAAGCGGTGATGTTCCGGCATGTTGTTCAGGGTGTCCACAACCCGCCGGTCCATCAGGCAAAAGTCGCCGGCATCCAGGGGAATGTCAATATAGGCCAGGCGCTTGAGTGCCCGGTAAAACACATGGTAGGCGCTGCGCAGCAGGAAGTTTTCCTTGCGGCTGCGCCGCACGCCGTAGACCACGTCGTAGCCTTGGGTCCACAAAGCCAGCATATCGCCCAGCACGTGCGGCGGATCCTGCAGGTCGGCGTCCAGCACGGCGACGACATCGCCCGTCACGCGTTGCAGGCCGGCGGAGACCGCCAGTTGATGGCCGAAATTACGGGATAGCGAAACCACGGCCAGGCGTGTGTCTTCCTGGATGGCCTGATCCAGGCGCGCCCGGGTACCATCCATGCTGCCATCGTCAACGAACAAGATGCGCGTGGCAAACGGCTGGCCGTCCATGAAGCGCCGCAGCTCGTCCAGCAGAAAGTCCAGGACCACGGTCTCGTTATAGCAGGGGATAACGATGCCCAGCACCATATCCTGCAGGCGGGATGGATGTGGCCGGATGGCCCGGGATGGTTGGGTTGCAGGTGTCGGCGGGGTCATGGGAACGAGCTCCGGGGCGCACCGGCATCCAAGGCTTTGCGGCGCGGCTTGAACCTGTCGACTTGGGCTGTCATCCATGCTGCTTTCATGTGTGCTGTTCCCTGAGTGAACAGGGATGGTCTATCCCAAGGCTGGGCGCAAATCAAGTTTCATTAAAAGCGCCGAATCTTTAGCGCAGAGGAAATCGCAGGCAGCCATACCCGATGGCCATCCCGGCGAACCGTCGCGGCACGCGCCAAGAAGCCGATCCCGCCATCCTGCGGGCCACCGCGGCCCCCAACCGGGGGCCGGCATGACGGCGCCCTGGCACCCGTCCCGCGCCTTGGGCAGAGCCTTGGTTTCTGGGATGGAGTGCGGCAAATTTTTGCATTTTTTCCTGGCTCGCTAATGATTCGGGACCCGAACCGTTGCAGCTTTTGGGCACAGCTCTTTGGGGTTGCGCCGGCCCGTCCTCCCGGCATATAATGGCGGTGTGCTCTTTATTCGGAAATCAAGAGGATGCGATGAACGGTAACCGCATGCCGGCCTTACCGCTGGGATCGGCGCTGGGAATCAGCCTGGCGACCGGCTGCGGCAAGACCATGGAACCAGCCGCGGGCGCGGATGCCTGCGGGTACCAGATCATCAACTTTGGCGCGATCTTCAGCCGCAAGCATGATGAACCAATCCAGACCCTGCCGGTGGTGACCGTTGCCGGGGGCGTATTCGACTGCGCGGGTGTACCGATCAAGGTCTATGAGGAGTTCATTGCCGCCGAGGACAAGGACAGTTACTGGCCGGCCAACATCAAGGACAAATTCAAGCCACCAAGTTCTGATGCGCCTGGCGTCCGGCGGGCGGGCGTATCATAATGCATCCCGCGTTTCTTGACTGCCTGCGCTGCCCCGCCACCGGCCAGCCTCTTGAACTGGTCGCCGAGCGCATGGGTGCGGCCGGTCAGGTGGAAACCGGCCGGTTGAACGCTCCCGGCGGCCGCGTCTATCCCATCCGCGGGGGTGTGCCGCGCTTTGTCCCGCAGGAAGCCTACAGCGGTAGTTTCGGCTTCGAATGGCAGCGCTGGCCGCGTGTGCAGTTCGAGGCCGAGAATGCCGGCCAGCCCATGGCCGGCGCCACCCGCGCCATGTGGGAGCGCATTACCGGCTGGCCGGACGCGGATATCCGCGGCCGCATCCTGGCCGACTTCGGCTGCGGGCCGGGCCGTGTCTTGGACATTGTGCGGGGCAAGGGTGCCCGCGCGGTCGGGCTGGACATGAGCTTGGCGGTCGAAGCCGCCCGGAAAAATTTCCGTGACGACCCGGAGGTTCTGATCGTGCAGGGCGACCTGCTCCAGCCGCCCTTTGCCCCGGGGACGTTCGCGGCCGGGTTCTCCTTTGGCGTGTTGCACCACACCCCCGACCCGGCCGCGGGCGTGGCGGCGTTGGCGCGGGTCATCGCGCCCGGCGGCCGGATCGCCTGCTCGGTATACCGGCGGGGCGGGTTCTACGATTTGCCGTCCGTGCACCGTACGCGACGCTGGCAGCGGCGGCTGGCCGCGCGCCTGGGCCATGGGCCGGCCGTGGCCTACGCCTACGCCTCAGCCTACGGCCTCTATCCACTGCATGGTGCGCTCTATAAGCTGCGCCTCGGCCGCCTGGCCGAGTGGCTCTACCGCAACGCTTGGGTGGTGGTGGAGTTCCCTGACGCGCGCTGGCGCGTCCTGGACACCTTTGACGCCATCACCCCCGCGATTGCCACCTGCCACGCGCCGGAAGAGGTGCGCGCTTGGCTGGCGGCGGCCGGTTGCGTGGACATCCAGCCTTCGCAATGGAACAGCACGGCCCTCACCGCGCGCATACCAGCGGTCCAATCAGCCCCGGCGGCGGCGTGCCTGCGGTAAGCGTCGTCATCGGCACCTACAACTGCGCCCAGTTCGTTCCGGGCGCCCTGGAGTGCGTTTTCCGGCAGACCTTCACCGATTACGAGGTGGTGGTCGTGGACGACGCCTCAACCGACAACACCGTGGCGGTGCTGGAGCAGTACCGGCCGCGCATCCGCCTGGTGCGGCGGAGCGTCAACTCCAGTAGCTGCGAGCTGCCGCGCTACGAGGGCGTGGTCGAGAGCCGTGCGCCGTGCTGCGCCTTCCTTGACGCTGACGACCGCTGGGACCCGACCTTCCTTGACAAGACCATGGAATTCCTGGCCGGGCACCCCCAGGCGGCCATGGTGCACACCTATGCGCGGGTGATCGACGCCGCAGACCGTGTCCTGCGCGTGCGCCACGAGGGCGCCATGCCCCAGGGTGCCGATCTGGTGCCGGCCCTGCTGCGCCACTGCTACATCACCATCAGTGCCGTGGTAGTGCGCCGCGCGGTCTGGCTTGAAACCCTGCCGGCGGAAGCGCTCATCGAGTACGGCATGGATCAGGATTTTTTCCTGTGGATCGCCAAACGCCACGCGGTCGGGTTCATTCCGCAGGTGCTGATGTCATACCGCCGTTCCAGTGCCAGCATCAGCGAGCAGCGCTGGCGCCGTCAGCCGCGCAATGTCTACATCCTGGAGCGGTTCCTGCGCCTGGGTTACTGGCGGGGGCTGGCCACGCGCGCCGGCATGCGCGCGATCGTGTCCGAGGCCTACGCTGAGAACGCGGAGCACTGGCTGGCGGCCGGGCGCCCCGGCCGCGCCCTGTGGTGCTGCGGACGCGGCCTGGCGCACCGTCCCGCCCACGGCCCGCTGGCGCGCTGCGCCGTGCGCGCCCTGCTGGCCGCCGCGCGCCGTACGGCCCACGGCTCGCCTGAGGTGGCTTGACATGTGCGGCATCGCCGGCCTGGTGGATTTTGAACGGCCCGTCCAGCCCGGCCTGCTGGGCGAAATGCTCGCCTTGATCGCTTACCGCGGCCCGGACGACGAAGGCCGCTACGAGCAGGCCCCCTTCGCCATCGGCATGCGCCGCCTGAGCATCATCGACCTGGACGGCGGCCACCAGCCCATCGCCAACGAGGACGGCACCGTCATGGTGGTGCTGAACGGCGAGATCTACAACTACGTCGAACTGCGCGACGATTTGCAGGCGCGCGGCCACGTGTTCCGCACCCGCACCGACACCGAGGTGCTGGTCCACCTCTACGAGGAGTTCGGTGACGGGTTCCCGAAGCATCTGAACGGCATGTTCGGCTTGGCCCTTTGGGACCTGCGCCGCCGGCGCCTGCTGCTGGCCCGCGACCATCTTGGCATCAAGCCGCTCTATTGGCAAATGGCCGGCTCGCGCCTGCTTTTCGCCTCGGAAATCAAGTGTCTGCTGCGCGCCGCCGCCCCCGCGCGGCCGGAACTGGACCGGCCGGCCCTGGCCATGTACCTGCACCTGGGCTATGTGCCCGGCACGGCCACAGGCCTGTCCGGCATTTACAAGCTGCGCCCGGCGCAGCGGCTCGTTTTCGAGCCCGGCGCCCCACCGCGTCTGTACAGCTACTGGAACTTGGCCGCCGCTTACCAGGCCGCCCCCAACCGCCGGCCAGACGACCTGGCCGAGCAGGTGGCAGCCCTGCTGCAGGACGCCGTCCGCCTGCAATTGCGCAGCGACGTGCCCGTTGGCACGTTCCTCTCCGGCGGCCTGGACTCGAGCGGGGTGACCGCCCTGGCCGCCAGCATGCATCCTGACATCCACACCTTCGGGATCGGGTTCACGGACCACTATTTTGATGAGACGCCTTACGCCCGCCAGGTCGCGGACCACCTGCACACCCGCCACCACCAGGAGATCGTCAATCCTGACACCTTGCTCAACCATCTCGACCTGCTCGCCTGGCACCTGGACGAGCCCAACGCCGACCCGGCCATGCTGCCCAGTTACGTGGTCAGCCGACTGGCCCGCCAGCACGTGACCGTGGCCCTGTCGGGCAACGGCGGCGACGAGCTGTTCGGCGGCTACCCCTGGCATGGCGACCCGCCGCCACGCGGCACCTGGGCCGCGCGCATCCGCGCTCACGTGCCGCGCTCCCTGCGGCGTATGGGCGTGGGCGCGCTGGGCCTTCTGGCCCCGAACCGCGCGCGCGCCATCGGTGCCCGCCTGGTGCCGGACAACAACGTCATCGGCCTGGCCTACTGGGCGGACCATGCCGCCCCAGACATCCTGGCGGCGACGGCGCCCTGGGCGCTGGCGGAATTCTGGGCCACGGAATGGATCCAAGCCGTCTGCGACCAGGTGGCCACGGCCGACCCCATCAACCAGCGCCTGTACTACGATACCACCAACTATCTGTGCGACCAGATCCTGCCCATGGTGGACCGAGCTAGCATGGCGGTTTCGCTGGAAGTGCGCGTGCCGCTGCTGGACAAGCGCTTGGTGGAACTGATGGCCGCCGTGCCGGGCACGGACAAGTTCGATGCCCACGGTGGCAAGTGCCAGCTCAAAGCCGCGCTGGCCGAGCGCCTGCCGGCCGACATTTTCACCCGCCGCAAGCTGGGGTTCGGCCTGCCGGTGGTGCGCTGGATCAAGACCGCGCCATTACGGGGCCGGCTGCGCGATCTGGCCGCCGGCCGGCTGGCCGCCGCCGGCCTGATCGAGCCATCCGGCCTGGCCGGCTACTTGGACCAACCCGAGCTGCTGGAGCGCAACGCGGCCTTCCTGTGGCAGCTATTGGTCTTGGAACTCTGGATGCGCAACCATTTGGCCGGATAGAATTAGGGCCATTGGCCTATGTAGAGCCTGTCCCAAAGCAGCCCCTTTTTAGAGATGCGGGCGGGACCCTTGATAGCCGCCGGTCAGGCGGATTTGCATTGTTCAGCCGCCTCCATGGCGAGGCGCGCCACCCCCCACAGATTGTGCGTCAGCACGGCCCACCAGATGGCGCGGTGCCGATGCGCATAACCCTTGCGGCGTAGTTGGCCCTGCAAGAAAACATTGAAATCGAGATCGACACCTTGCGCAAGGCTTTCCGTGAAGCCCGCAAAGATTCCGAAAGAATCCCCGCCCAGTTCAAGCCCCTCATCGCCATGCCTGTTTTCCCGGCCAAGCTCGTTACCCTGGTCAAAAAGGCGGTTGCATGATCAAAATCCAACCGAATTTTGCGGCAATAGGAATAATATGTTCCCGCCAAGACATAACATGCTGTATTCAAGCGAGATGCGACGGTGGCTGTCCGTTGTGGCATCCGGCCTGCTAAGGTGGGTGGCACGAGGTAAGACTTATGAATGAGACCATGGCAATCTTGGGCAAGATGATGGATTTTGCGGCGGTGCGGCACCAGGTGCTGGCCAACAACCTGGCCAATGTCAACACGCCAACGTACAAGCGCTGCGACGTGGAGTTCCATAAGCAGTTGGCCTCGGCCATCGAAAGCGGCGGGGTGGACCGCATCCAGCAGACCGCGGCGGAGATCGTCGAGGACGATGTCACGCTGCCGCGGCCGGACGGCAACAATGTCTCCCTCGAACGCGAGATGGGCGAGATCAGCATGAACGCCATGCTGTTCGATTTTTCGTCCAAGGTGTTGAATCGCAAGTTTTCCTCGTTACAAAAAGCCATGTCGGGGCCGTCGTAACCGCGGCCGCAAGGAGGTAGCTATGGCGGAGATTACATTAGCGCCGGGATTAGGGATCAGCTCCACGGGCCTGGACGCCGAAAGCCGGTGGATGGAAGTGATTGCCAACAACATCGCCAACGCCCAGGCGCGCAACGCCGACGGCACGCCGTACCAGCGCAAGGAGGCCCTGTTCGCCGAGCGCCTGGCCGGCGAGATGCAGTCCTGGGAACCGGCCTCGAACCTGCAGGGCGTGGAGATCAGCGAAATCGTCACGGACAAGTCCGACCCGATCATGATCTACCGGCCCAACGACCCGTTCGCCAACAAGGAAGGGTTCGTGGCCATGCCCAACATCAACATCGCCGAGGAGATGGTGGACATGATGAGCGCGTCGCACTCGTACCAGGCCAACCTGGCGGCCGCGCGCACGGCCAAGCAGATGGTCAGCCAGTCCCTGGAAATGCTGAAAGACTGATTTTAAGGAAAGGGAACCCTCATGCTGGCGCCCATATCGTACGAAGCCCTGAAGGTCGGATCTTCCCAGCTCGAGCTGGCCCCGACCCTGAAACCCGTGGCGCTGAGCAAGTCCGAGGAAGGGCTGACCTTCAAGCAGTTGCTGGGCGGCATGGTCGAGCAGGTGGACACCTTGCAGAAGACCGCGGACACGTCGATCAAGGAGCTGGCCATGGGCAAGCGCTCGGATGTGCACAACATTGCCATCCAGATGGACGAGGCCGGCGTGGCGTTCGACCTGATGATGCAGATCCGCAACAAGCTGGTGGACGCGTACAAGGAAATCAGTCGCATCCAGTCTTAACCGAGAGGTAACCCGCCATGCCCAATGCCCTTCCCGCCCTGACCAAGCACCTCCAGGAAATCTGGCGTCACTTTGGCCGTGTCCAGAAACTCAACACCCTTGTCGGCCTGCTGATTGCCGTGGGGGTGGTCGTGGGCCTGCTGTTCTGGAGCGCCAAGCCCGACTACCGCCTGCTGTATTCCGGGCTCTCGCTCAAGGACGCCGCCGCGATCCGCGAACGGCTGGACGATGAAAAAATCCCGCTCCAGCTCCAGGAAGGCGGCCGGGCCGTCCACGTCAAGGCCGAGGACCTGTACCGCGCCCGCCTGCTGCTGGCCGCCTCCGGCCTGCCCGAGGACAAGAGCGCCGGGTTCGAGATGTTCGAGTCGCCCAAGTTCGGGCTGACGGATTTCGCCCAGCGGGTCAATTACCAGCGCGCGCTGCAGGGCGAGCTGGAGCGCACGATCATGGCCATGGACGGGATCAAATCCGCGCGCATCATGCTGGTGCTGCCCAAGGAGCGCCTGCTGGCCACGGAGGAGGAGAAACAGTCGCGCGCCTCGATCCTGCTGACGCTGCAGGCGGGCCGGACGCTGGAGGCCGGCCAGATCCAGAGCATCGTCCAACTCGTCAGCGGTTCGGTGCAGAACCTGGACCCCTCGTCCATCACCGTGACCGACCAGAACGGCCGGCTGCTCAACCGCGGCGGCGGCGAGTCGGACGAGCCGTACGAGCTGACCGACAGCCAGCTGGCGGTCAAGGAAAAGACCGAGAAGATGCTGACCCGCAAGGCCCAGGACATGCTCGATACGGCGCTGGGGCTGGGCAAATCGCTGGTGAAAGTCAACGTGCATTTGAATTTTGACAAAGTGGAAAAGCGCAGCGAAAATTACAACAAGACCGGCCGCGTGGCGCAGTCGGAGCAGATCGAGTCCGAGAGCTCCTCGTCGCCGGCGGGCAGCCGGGGCAAGGTGGCGGGCGTGGTGGCCAACATCCCGGTGCGCAACCCCGGCAGCGGCGCCGCGGAACAGGGCATGAGCACCATGAAGAAGGAAAACATCAAGAGCGATTACCTGGTGCCTAACGAGGTCGCGCACGTGATCGAGCGCGGCGGGCGGCTGGTGAACCTCTCGGTGTCCGTGGCCGTGGCGCAGGGCGAGGCGCCGCGCGCGGCCGAGGACCTGAAAAAGATTTCCGACATGGTCAAGGGCGCGGTCGGGTTCACGGACGACAGCCTGCGCAAGGACTCGATCGACGTGGTGGAGATGCCGTTCGCCACCCTGGCCCGGGAAGCGCCGGGCCCGTGGTACACCCGGTTCCCGTTCGGGCTGGATTCGATCGGCCAGTGGGGCATCGCGATCATCGTGTTGCTGGTGGCGTTCATGGTCATGCGCAGCGTCATGTCCGGGCTGGGCATCCGCCGCGCCGAGGCCGGCGTGCCGGTCCAGGAGCTGATGGAGCAGTCCGAGGCGGAATCCGCCGCGGCCGCGGAGAAGGCCCTGCCCGCCGAGGAGGAAGGCGAGACGCCGATCAGCATAACCCAGCGGCAACTGGAGGAAATCGCGCACATTGCGAAGGACAACCCCAAGATTGTCGCGGCGTGGATCACCGGAGTCACCAACGTAACCTGAGGCGGCCCCGGCGCCCCGCAAACCAAGGACAGCAACCATGGAACATCCCCCGGTCGTAACCCGCAAGATGCTCAGCTCCTCCGAGAAGGTGGCGGTGCTGCTGGCCAGCCTCGACTCCGAAACCTCGGCCAGCATCCTGAAGCAGCTGGAGCCCAAGACCATGCTCAAGATCGCCGACGCCATGCGCCGCCTCGGCGTGGTGCCCGGCCACGTGCGCGACCGCGCCATTGCCGACTGCTACCAGGGCATCCAGGAGATCGGCACCGCCATCCAGGGCGACGACAACACGGTCAACGAGCTGCTCAAGAAGGCCGTGGGCGAGCGCGAGGCCGCCCTGCTGCTGGACGAGAACCGCGAGGATCGCCGCGCGGCGTTCGCCGGCCTCTCGGCCATGAGCGCCGACCAGTTGATCGGCATCCTCAACCGCGAGCAGCCGGGCGTGGTGGCCCTGGTGCTGCGCTACGCGCCGCCCAACCTGGCCGCGGACGTGATCCGCGCGCTGCCCGACGAAGTGCGCCGCAAGGTGATCGTGTTCATGTGCACCGCCGCGGCGCCGGCGGAAGACATCGTCAAGGTCGTGGAGCAGCTGCTCAGTACCAAGATCACCGCCTACAAGAAAACCAAGACCATCATGGATGTGGACAACGTGGCCCTGGTCACGGGCATCATCCAGAACCTGCCGCACTCCATGGAGGAGGACCTGCTCAGCGCCATCCAGGAGAAGTCCGACACCCTGGCCACGGAAATCCGCGACCGCCTGTTCACCTTCGATGACCTGATCGGCGTGGGCTCCCAGGGCCTGCGGCGGCTGATGCAGGAGATCGACATGTCCAGCCTCGGCATCGCCCTGCGCACCGCCAAGAGCGAGCTGCGCGAAATGTTCTTTGCCAACATGTCCAAGCGCGCCGCCGAAACCCTGCGCGAGGAAATGTCCTTCTCGCAGAAGATGCGCGTGTCCGAGGTGGAAGCCAAGCAGCGCGAGATCGTCAACGTCGTGCGGCAACTGATCTCCGACGGCGAGATCTCCTACGGGGTAGGGGACGAGTATGTCTAGGACGCTCATCATCCCGCGGGCCGTGGTGGGCCTGGCGCTGACCGAGTCCATGCGGTCGCGGGCGATCCTGCGCTGCACGGAGAGCGCCGCGCCGGCGCCGGCCGCGCCCCGGGCGGCCCCGCCGCCGGCCGCGCCCAA
>CAZAYP010000076.1:0-8603 GCA_964489425.1 uncultured Verrucomicrobiota bacterium
TTTTTCGCGGCGGCAGCCAGGCTGGCGTCGAGGTCCTTGTTCTGGGCTTCGAGTTGGGGCAGCTTGGCGAGTTCCTTTTGCGCAGCGGCCAGTTCTTGCTCAAGCGCCGCCTTGCGCTGGGCGGTGTCTGAAAGAACATGCTGCTGCTCTTCGGCTGCGGCCTGCAGCTTGGCGCGCTGATCACGCATAGCAACCAGTTCTTTGGTCAGCACATCCTGGTCCTTGACCTTTTGGGCCAAGTCCGCCTGCTGTTGCATGACGCGCGCTTCCATGCCGGCGCGAGCCTTGGCCTGGGCGGACAAGTCCGTGGCGGTTTGCTGGACCTGCGCCTCAGCCTTGGCCAGGGCCTCGGTCTTGGCGGCCAGGGCCTGCTCAAGATCCTTCCGCGCTTTGGCCAGGGTGGCGGCTTCGGCGCGCGCGGCCGAGCCGGCGGTCTCCAGTTGCTGAACCTGGCCCGCGAGGTCCGCGGCCTTTTTCGCGGCTGCGGCGAGGCTGGCGTCGAGGTCCTTGTTCTGGGCTTCGATCTTGGGCAGCCGGGCGAGTTCCTTTTGTGCGGTGGCTAACTGCTTGGTGAGCGATTCAGCGTCCGAGACCAGGCTGGGGATTTTCTTGAGTTCAACGTCGGCCTTAGCCAGTTCCTGGCTCAACCCAGCTTGTTGTTGTTTCAACACAAGAATTTCTTGATCTTTGCGGGCCGTGGACTGCGCCAGGTCGCCGGCTTGCTGATTCAGCGTTTCCACCTGTTGTTCAAGGGCGGCTTTTTCTTGCGCCAGCGCGGCGCGGGTTTGCTCAATCTTCTTGGATTCAGCCTGCTGTTTTTGCCAATTCTCCTGCGCGGACTGCAGTTGTTGTTGCAGTGCGTCCCGGCCTGCGCCCAACGCGGCAAGCTCTTGGCCCAATTGTTCCTGCTCCTGCTCGAGATTTTCGATGGTGGCCAGTAACCCGGGGATGCGCCCAGCCTCTGTTTGCGCCTGTTCCAACTCCTTGGCAGTAACCTGGGCGCGGGCGGCGGCGGCTTGGATTTGCTGATCCTTGGCGCGGATTTCCAACACCAACTGTTCCCGGGCGTTGGTCATGTCTTTCAAGGCGGACTGCAGCCCTTCGCGCTCTTTGGCCAAGCGGGCGGCCGCTTGCTGTTGTTTGGCCAGGTCCTGGCTGGTGCTGGCGAGACTTTCGCCGAGTTCGCGCAGGCGGTTCTCGGCGGCGGTGAGCTTTTCCTGGACCGCTGCGGCCTGCTTCACCTGTTGTTCAAGATCGGCGTTACCGCGCGTCAGTTCCTCGGTCTTGACACGGATGGATTGCAGTTCCGCGTCCCGGGCGGCGAGATCTTTCTGCGAGGCGTCCAACTGCGCGGCCAGCGCTGTTTTATCCTGTTGCAGCGCGGCCAGCCGCGAGTTGAGTTCCTTAACCAAGCCGGCGGTTTGGACAGCTTGTTCGCGGAACGTAGTCAGCTCTTGCCCAAGGCGCGTCCGCTCCCGCTGCCCGGTTTCCATGCGCTCGGCCTGTTCTTTAGCTTGGCGCTGCAGGTCGGCCAGCTTGGATTTCAAGGCTGGGGTTTCGGCCGCGACGGGTTTGAGCGCCTGCAGTTCCTGGTCCAGGGCGGCCCGTTGCGCTGCGGTTTGCTGCAGCGCGGCTTCTTTGTCCTTAAGAGTTTGCTCGGCTTGGCGCTGCGCGGCCAGGGTGCGCTCAGCCTGTGCCCGCGCATCGGTCAGGTCGCGTTGCGTCCGGGTCAGTTCGGCGCTGGCTTGCTGCAGCCGGGTGGCGCTTTCGTCCGCCGCGGATTTCAGGGCTTGGCTTTCTTTCTCCAACCCAGGCAGGCGCTGGAGCGATGGCCGGGCGTCCGCCAGCTCTTTTTCCAGCGCGGCCCGTTGGCGCTCCACGCCCTGCTGCTGTTCCTGGCTCTGCTTCAAGTTCCGGACCGCGGCTGCTTGTTCCTTCTGCAGGGCCGCCAACTGCGCTTCGACAGCTTGCTGGCTGGATTTCTGGCGGACCAGCTCCTGGCTCTTTTGCTCAAGCTCCGCGGTGAGGCGGGCGGCGGTTTGCGCCACCGCCTGTCCCTGCTGCGCCAGGGCGTCACGCGCCTTGGCCAGCTCGCGGCCCTGGCGCGCGAGGTCGGCGTGGGCCTGCTGCAGGGCGGTCAGCTCCTGCCTGAGTCCGGCGGCTTTCTCGGCCTCGGCCTGCGCTGCGGCCAGGCTTTTTTCCAGACCGGCCATTCGTTCACGCCCTTGGGCCAGATCTTTTTCCCGGGCCGCCGCGGCAGCCTGCAAGTCCGCCTGGGCGCGGGCCGCTTGAACAGCGGCGGACTTCAGCTCTTTTTCCTGCCGTGTGAGCGTGGCGATCTGTTCCGCCATGGCTTCCAGTTTCTGGCGGGAGGCCGTCAGGCTGCTGGCCAGGCCGTCGCGTTCCTGCACGATCGTTGCGGTGTCCGCTTCCAGGGTTGCGAGCTGCTTGCGGCTGGCGGCCAGTTCCTTTTCCAGCTTGGCGGCCGTCGCTTGCCAGGTGGCGGCTGCCTGGAGTTTCGTGCGGGCAGCGCCGAGTTCTTGATCAAGGGTGGCGGCCTGTTTTTTCAGCGTATCGAGCCGCTGATCCCGTTCCCGCAACTGGTCGGCCAACTGTTCCGTAACCGCGCGGGTGCGCTTCTCAAGCCCGTCGCGCGCGGCGGTCAGTTCGGTGATGCGCTGCTCGCGCGCCGTCAGGTCTTCCCGCGCCTGCTGCAGCTGGGTGGCGCGGGCGGCAAGCTCTTGTTCAAGCTTGGCGCTCCGCTCTTCCGCGGTCCGCTGCTGCTCGGCCAGCTGCTTGATTTGGGCGCTGGCCTGAGCGCGCTCTTTTTCCAGAAGCTCCATCTGTTTTTTGCTGGCGGCCAGGTCACGCTGCAAATCCGGCAGGGCTGCGGCCTGCTTTTCAAGGTTGGCCAGGCGACCCTGGTCAGCCTGGGTCTGGACCTGGGAATCCTGCAACACGGCTTCTTTGCGGCGCAAATCCTGCTCCAAGGCGTCACGGACCTTCTGCATGTCAGAATACTTCTTGTCCACGATGACCTGTTCCTGGCGGATGGCTTGAAGGCTGGCGGCGGTCTGTTCGGCCTGCCGCGCAGCATCCCGCAAGGCGTCTTCCAGCGCCTTCTTTTGCTGGGCCAGGGCTGCGGCCTGGTTCTTCTGGGCCGTCAACTGGCGGCTGGCCTCATCCAATTCCCGGGCGCGGTTGGCGGCCAGGGCGGTTTCCGCCGTCAGTTTGTCCTGGAGTTGCTGGCGGGCGGATTCAGTTTCGGCCCGGGCCTGCTTGTCCGCGGCCAACGCCACATTCAGCTCCTCGATCACCGCGGTCAGATCCTTGATCCGGGCTTGATCAGCCGCCTGCGCCTGGACCATGGCCTGCTGCTGCTGGGTAGCTTGCTGCAGGCGGAGATTAAGGTCTGCGCGCTCTTTTTCGGACGCGGCCAGCTGGTCGCCCACCGACCGCAGGGCGTCAATTTCCTTGGCGCGCGCGGTCAGTTCGGCGGCGCGTTCGGTGACGGCGCTGTTCAGCTCGCGGTTCACCTGTTCGAGGTCCTGCACTTGCTGTTGCAGGCCGGGGAGGGATTGGGCCAAGCGGTCTGCCTGCGCAAGGCGTTCTGCTTGCTGGCGCCGCTGCTGCTCCAGTTCCGCGACCTGGGCCTGGGCGGCGGCAAGCTGGCGAGCCAGGGTGTCCAGCCGGTCCGTGGCGGCGGTTTCGGTGGCCTGCTGCTGTGCGGCCAGGCGGTCCCGCTCGGCGGCAACGGCCTCGCCGCGCTGGGCGGCGGCGGCCAGCGCCTTCTCGAGGTCCTGGATGCGCGCCGTGGCGGCCGTGGCCTGGTCGCGCTGCTGGCGGCCGTCCGCCGTGGCTGTTTCCAGCAACCGGGCCTGGCGGCGGGCTGCGTCGCGCGTGGCATTGATCTCGGCGGCCAACCGTTCCTGCGTTCGTTCCGCGGCCAGGCCGGCGGCTTTCAGGCCGGCGACCTGTTTTTCCAGCGCGGCGATCTGGCGCACCTGGTCCGCGGCGGCGGCGGCCTGTTGTTCGAGGCCCGCGCGTTGCTGTTGGGCAGCGGCCAGGTCAGCGGCCAGGCGCTGCTGTTCCTGGATGGCCGCGGCCAGCTTCTCGGCCAGCCGCCGCTGGTCCGCCTGCTCGCGGGCGCTTTGCTCGCGCAGCTGGGTCAGCATGTCCTGGAGTTCGTTTTTCTCGCGGCCGATCTGGCTGGTCTGGGCCTGGATCGCGGAGGTTTCTTTTTCCAACAGCGCGCGGGCCTGCTGCTGCTGGGCAAGCGCTTGTTCCACGGCCCGGTTTTTCTCCTGCCAGGCGGCCGCATCCCGCTGGCTGCGCGTGGCGAGATCCGCCAGCTGCCGATCAAGGTCTGCGACCTGCTGACTGAGCTGGCGGTTGGCTTGTTCGAGGGCCGCCGCGCGGACGCGGGCGGTTTCGAGCTCGGTTTTCAGGTCCTGGAACCGGCTGACCACGGCCTGGGCCGCGGCGGACGACGACACCTCGGGTGCTGCCGCCCGGGCGGGCCCGTGCCCGGCCGTCAGCGTCAAGGCCACCCCGGCGGCCGCCAAGTATACCTGCGCATGTTTGTGCCGACCCATACGCCTCATCATGGAACATCCCTCCCCGGGACCCGCCGGAACGACGGGGCCACGCATCTCGTTTATTCAACCGATATCACGCCAAGGGCCTGCCACGGCGTCCAGACCGCGCTGCCGCGGGCGGAGGCCGGGTGGCCGGGCGGCCATCTGGCTGCACTCAGATTTTACCAAGATCCGAGAGGATCCGGGTGGTCTCGGCCAGCTCCGCCTGCAATTGGTCCACCTGGGCGCGCAGTGTTTCGCGCTCTTTCATCACGTTGCGGAGTTCGCCCTGGGTGTCGTTCAACAGGTTCTGCAAGGCGCGGGTTTTGGTTTCGGCCTGGGCGGAGTTCGCCCGTTGCGCGTTTTTCACGGCGTCGGCCGCGGCCGTATTGGCTTGCGCCAACTCGGCGCCAAGTTTTTCGATCTGGGCCCGCTGTTCCGCAGATTTGCCCTGGTAATCGCGGACTTCCGCGGCCAGGCGGTTCTTCTCCTGGAGGAGGCCCTCGATGCGCTGCGAAAATTCGTCGCAGAAGCGGGACAACTCCGAGCGCTGTTCTTTAACCAGCGTCATTTCATCTTCCAGCGCGCTGTAATCTTCCTTCAACTGCGCGACGCGGGCGACCGAGTCGGCGGCGGCTTTCTGCAATTTCTCGTTTTCCTGGGCGAGGCGCTTGCGTTCCTTTTCCCAATTCGTTTGCTGCCCGGCAAATCCCTGGGCCAGCTTGTCGGCCGCGGTCGCCTTGTTCTTGAGGGCAATGAGCTCATCGCTGAGCGCCAGGATACGCACGGCATCCTTCTCGATCTGCTGCCGCAGACCCTGGGCTTCGCGGGCCAGCTGCTCTTTTTCCGTGGCCATGAGGTCGCGGGCGGCGGCCAGCTCGGTCACCTTGGCGGACAGGTCGTGGTTGGCCCGCGAGAGGTCGTCCTTCTCGCGCTCAAGCTCGTGGATCAGCTCCTCGAGGTTGCTTTTTTGTTCGGGGGGTAATTCCGTGGTGGGGAGGGGTGCCAGCTCCGGGGTGGGGGCGGGGGTGGGCGCGGCCACCTCGTCCCCGGCGGATGGCTTGCCTTGCTGGCCGGCCGCGGCCAGCTTTTGGTTGCTTTCCGCCAGGGCGGCCATCTCCGCCGCGCGCGCCGCGGAGCTCTCGGCCATCTGGAGATACTCGGTATTGACCTTGTCCAGGCGGGCCTGGAGATCGGATTTTTCGCTGTCCAGCCGCTCGGCGCGTTCGTCGGCTTTGGCGTACTGGGCGCGGGTGTACTCAAGCTGGCGCTGCAGTTCCTCGGTCGCATCCGGGGCGGCCGGGGTTTCCTGACGCTGGCCCTGTTGCTCCAGCCGGGCCACCTTGCGTTCGCTGGCGCGGAGATCTTTTTCCAGCGTCTTGACCGCCTCGCGGGCCTCCTGCAACTCCTGGCGCTGGCGCTCCGCCTCGGCCGCAACCTCGGCCGACGGGGCTTCCGGTTCCGGCTTTTCCTGGATCTGTTTTTCGAGGCGCGCCACCTGGGCGGCCAGCGTCTCCCGGTCGCGTTCCAGCGCGCGGACCTGGCCGGCGGCTTCCTCGTCGCGGGCGGCCGCCTGCTGGCCTTTTTCGATCGCGTCCGCCAGCTTGCGCCGCAGTTCGTCGGCGGCCCGCTGGGTTTCGGCCAACTTTGCGCCATCGGCGGCGCCGGCCTGCTGCGCCGCTTCCAGCGCTTTCTGGTGATCTGCCGCGGCCTGGTCGAATTCGTCGGCCAGCTTCTGCTTGGCGGCCACGAGCGCCTTGTTCTGGGCTTCCCAGGCATCGTTCTGTTGGCGCAGGGTGGCCACGAGTTCCTGCAAGTCGGCCACCTGGCGGCCCAGGCGGGTGGTTTCGGACCTGGCTTTTTCAAGATCCCCGGCGCCGACGCCGCGGGTTTTTTCGATTTCGGCCAGCCGCAGGCGGAGTTCCTCGCGCGCGGCCACGGCAGCGGTGGCGCGGGCTTCCAGCGCGGTGGTTTCTTCGCGCAAGCGGGCGATTTCCGCCTGGTCCGCCTGGCGATCAGCCGTGGCGGCGCCGGCGGCGCGGGCCTGCGCGGCCAGGGTCTTGGCCTGCTGCTCCAGGGCGGCTTTGTCGCGGGCGAGCGACTGGGCCTGGCGTTGGGCGGCGGCGAGCGCGTCCTGGGCCTCGATCAGTTCCCGCTTGAAGCGCACGGTTTCCTGCATGGTCTGGGACATCTCGCGGCGCTGCTCCGCGGCCGAGGCTTCCAGCTCCTGCTCGAGGCGGGCTTTCTCCGCGGCCCAGTCGTCGCTGGACGCCGCTGGGCGGGCCGCGCTTTCGAGCTCGCGGATCCGGGCTTCGGCCGCAGCCAACGCCGCGGCGGTCCCGGGATCCTGCCCGGCGGCGCGGGGTGCCTGGCGCAGCTTGTCGAGGTCGGCCTGGAGGCGGGCCGTATCCTGGTTGTAGCGCTGCTGCAGGTCGGTCCGGGCCCGCTGCAGCTGGGCCAACTGCTCCTGCAGCTGCTTGAGCTGGCGGCTGTCGGCCGCCGGGGCGCCGGCGCGCATCGGCACCGGGGCATTCAAGTCCAGATCAGCAGCATAGCGCAGGTCTTCGACCTCTTCGACCAGGCGGCGGTTTTCCTCCTGGAGACGTTCCAACTCGGCCGCCAGCTCGCTATCCCGGGCAGCCACGCGGGCGCTGGTCTTGGAATCGGCCGTGTCGCGGAATTGCTCCAGGGACGCCACGGCGGTGTCGGCCCGGCCCTGGGCGGTCAGGGTGCGT
Organism: uncultured Verrucomicrobiota bacterium; assembly: GCA_964489425.1. Taxonomy (GTDB): domain Bacteria; phylum Verrucomicrobiota; class Kiritimatiellia; order RZYC01; family CAZAYP01; genus CAZAYP01. The sequence goes on from CAZAYP010000076.1 coordinate 7,313, forward strand.
TTCTTTTCGCTATCCAGCTGGGCTTGCCACTGGCGGGTGAGGTCGGTGCGTTCCTGGAGCAGCCGCGTCCGGTCCGCGGCCAGGACCTCAAGCTTCTTCTGGGCTTCGGCCAGCTTCTGGTTGAGGTCTTTTTTCTCCAGTTCTATTTTTTGCAGGCGCAGGTTGAGGGTGCGGGCGTCCGCGGCCGCGGATGGGGCCGCCGGGGCGGGGCGGGCGGCGGTGGCCGCCGCCGGGCCGCCTTGCTGCAGGGCCTTGAGCTGGTTGGCGACATAGTCCTGGCGCGAAGCGATGAGCGATGGTTTCCAATCGGGCTGGGATTCCGCCAGGGTCTGGTACAGTTGGCTGGCTTCAGCGAACCAGTCCGCGGCATCGGACGAATTGCCGGCGTCAAGGGCGCGTTCGGCCCGCTGCAGGGTTTCATCGGCATCCCGCTGCAGCTCGTCCGGGGTGTCCTGGCCGCGCGCCGCGCAAGGCGCAGCGAGCGTCCCGGCCATGGCCAGCGCCAGGGCGGCCAGCCACCAGCGGGCGGGCAGGGCCCGGGCAACGCGCCGTCCCGCGGGCTCAGGGCTCGTCGGGCAGCGGGGGCTCGTCGGCGCCCGGCATGCCGCCAGGATACAAAACAGCTTCCAGTTCTTCATTTTTTTCGCCTCCAAATTGGCGGGCCTGCTGGTAGTACGTGCGGGCCTCCTCGATCTTCGGCGGGTCATAGGCGGTCAGCACCACGGCCAGGTTGAAGAGGGCTTCCACGTGCCCGGGCTTCAATTCCACGGCGCGCCGGAACTCCTGCTCGGCGCGCGGCAGTTGTTGCTGGGCGTTTTGCACCACGCCCATGTAGTTGCGCAGATCGGCATTATCCGGTTCCAGCGCCAGCGCGTCTTCCAGCAGCGACATCGCGGCCGGGGCGTCGCCGCGCCGCCAGGTCACCACGCCCTTGAGGCCCAGGGCCATCGGATACCGGGGGTCCCGCGCCAGCAGCTCTTCGAGGTGCGTGGCGGCCTGATCGTAATCGCCCTTGAGATAGTTCACGCTGGCCAGCCCGAGCATGGCCGGCAGGGAATCGGGCTCGCTGTTCAGCACGGCGCTGTAGTCGATCTCGGCCTTGGCCAGGTCGCCCTCGGCCAGGGCCTGGTCCGCTGCGGCCAGGTCCAGCGCGCCGGAACCGGAGTCCGCCGGCAAGGCCTCGGGCGCCGGTTCAGGCGTGGCTTCCATGTCCAGCAGGGCGGCCAGCTCGGCGTCCATGTCCGTCGCGGGTTCGGCGGGCGGGGGGGCGGGTTCTTCCGTCGCGGGCAGG
>CAZAYP010000076.1:8613-23582 GCA_964489425.1 uncultured Verrucomicrobiota bacterium
GGCCTGGGGCGCGGGTTCGGGGGGGGCTTCCAGGGCCCGGCGGGGGGCCCACCTGGGCCGCCCGTGGGGCGGGGGTTGGGGGGGGGGGGGGGGGGGGTTCTTCCGTCGCGGGCAGGGCGACTTCTTCGACCACTTCGGTTACGACCTCTTCGACCACGGGGGCTGGCGCTTCTTCCGCCACCGGTGCGGCCATTTCTTCGGTCACCGCGGTGTCCAGCTCTTCGACCATGGGCGCGGCCGTTTCTTCAACCACGGGAACTTCGATCTCTTCGACCACCGGCGCCTCGGTATCGGTGCCCGCCGTGTCCGGTGCGGGCGCGGCCGCCTGCTGCTCGAGTTCCTGGGTGCGCTGCTGGAGGGTGGTGACCTGTTCCTCCAACTGGCGGGCCTTGTCCTCGGCGGCGGTTTTGTCGGCGCGGAGCTGCTCAAGATCGGTGCTGGACTGCGCGGTGGCCGCAGCCTGTTCGGCGGCCTGCGCGGCCTGCTGCTCAAGTTCCTGGGTACGTTGCTGGAGGGTGGTGACCTGTTCCTCCAATTGGCGGGCCTTGTCTTCGGCGGCGGTTTTGTCGGCGCGGACCTGCTCCAGCTCGGCGGCGACGGAGGAGTCGCCGGAGGCCTTGGCGGCTTTTTTCTGGGCGGTTTTCAGCTGCTTGTCGAGGTTTTGGGCTTCTTTCTCGGCTTTTTCCACCCGCGCCACGGCGTCCTTGGATTCTTCCTGCGCGGCGCGCAACTGATCTTTGAGCGTGGCCAGCTCGGCTTGGAGCTGTTTGTCCGGGGCCGGGGCCGCGGCCGGCGGCATGGGCCGGGAAGACCCGCTCACGGGCACGGGCTGGTTCAGGTCCGGCCCCAGTTCCTGTTCCAGGCGCGCGTTGGCTGCGCGCAGTTGGGCCATTTCTTGATCCATGGCGGCCAGGCGGTCGGTGGCTTCCTGCGCCGCGGCTTTGGCAGCAGCCAGCTCTTTCTCCTTGTCGCGCAAGCGGTCTTTCCAGGAGGAATCGCCCTGTTTGCTGGCCTTGTCAAAGGTCAGGATTTCCGCGGACATATCCTCGATTTGCTTGAGCTGGTCAGCCACTTGTTTTTTCAGGGTGTCGTTTTCGGCCTGGAGCGCGGCCAGTTCCGCCGGCGGGACAGCCGGCGCCGCCGCGGCGACCGCACCACCGGCCTCCGCGGTGTTGGTGGTGGCCATCGGAACCCGTCCGGAAGAAAGGTCCTTGATCTGTTTTTCGCAGTATTTGCGGCGGTAGGCGATGATGTCGCTCTGCCACTGGGGATACTCGTCCGCGATTTGTTCGAAGATGCCGAGGGCTTCCTTGTAAGCTCCGGCGGCGGCGGCGGCATCGCCGATCTTGGCGGTGCGGTCGCCTTCCAGCATGGCGGTGTGGGCGCGCCGTTGCAGCTCGGTGGGGTTCACCGTGCCGGCCGCCAGCGCGGCCAGGCCGGCCAACAGGGCGGGAAGCAGGAGCAGGACCAGGCGGCGGCTGCGCCGGCGGGCGATCGAGGGGGGAATATTCATCGGGTCTCCTTGGGGTGGGGGTCGGCCTGCGTCACGGGGCCGGGTTGGTCTTGGGGTAAAGGAGTTCTTCCAGGGGTTCGCTGGGCGGGCTGCCGGCGGCGGTGGCGCGCTCGTACTGGGCGCGGGCTTCATCCAGGCGCGGCGGCTCCAGGGTGGCCAGCACCACCGCGAGGTTGAACCGGGCTTCGGCATACCCCGGGTCCAGGGTGACCGCCTGCTCAAACTCCGTGCGGGCGCGATCCATGTTGCGGTTGGCGTGCTGGACAATGCCCATGAAGTTATGCAGGCGCGCGCTGCCCGGCGCCAGCGCCAGGCCGGATTCGATCGACTCGACGGCCAGGTCGGTGTCGTTTTCGCGCCAGGCGATGATGCCGCGCAGGCCCAGCCCATCGGGGTGGCGGGGATCGTACACGAATGCTTCGTCCAGGTATTTCTTGGCCCCATCCAGATCGTCCTGCCCGTAATGGCAGGTGGCCAACCCCAGCAGGGCCGGCACCGAGGCCGGATCTTCGACCAGCATGATTTCATAGCGGGCCTGGGCCGCGTCAAACTGGTTGCTGGCGAGCAACTGGTTGGCATGGAACAAGTCGGTTCCGGCGGCCGGGTCGTCAGACGCAGGTTCCGGTGCACTGGGCGCTGCGGTGGTCGGCGCCGGCTCGGGCAGATCCGGGAGATCCTCTTCGGCGAGCAAGTCGTCAAGCGTGGGCTCGGCCTGCGCAATGTCCGGGGTGTCCGCGGCGGCGGTGGGGGTGGCCTCGGCGTCGTCCGAAAAAGCCAGCAGCTCTTCGATCAGCAAATCTTCATCCGATGCCGCCGGCTCGGCGGACGGCACCGCCGTTGGCTCAGGCGCCGGTGTGGCCTCGGCGGCGGCGGGCGTAGCCGTCGCGGGCTGGTCGGGCAGGGGCACGTCCATGGCCGGCGGCCGATCGGCCGCGATGAGCGCCAGATCGGGCGTGGCCGTCGGCGCCGGCTCTTCCCAAGGCGCCGGCTCTTCCCATGGCGGCGCTTGGGTAACCGCAGGTTCCTCAGGCGTCGGGACGGCGCGGTCTTCGAGTTGTTGGCGGGCGTCATCAAGCTGTTTTTCCACGGCCTGCAGCCGGTACTGGGTATCGGCAAGTTTGCCGAGAGCCTCGTTGAGGGCCTGGCGGTCGCGGGTCGCATCCGCGGTGGGGACGGGGGCCGGCGCGGCGGCCAACTCCGCCATGCGGTCCTGGGCGGCCTTGAGCTGGGACTCGGTTTTCTGGAGGCGCTTTTCTGCAGCCTTTGTGGCGCGCGCGGTGTCGGATTCGAGCTGGCGGCGCTCGTCTTCGAGCTGGGCAATGCGGTCGCGCAAGCCGGCCGCCTCTTTTTCCAGGGCGGCGGTGGTTTCCCTGGCGGCTTCCGGCGCCGCGGCCGCAGTGGACTGGAGCTGTTTTTCGTATTGCGCCAGGGTTTCCTGGTTGCGCGCCAGGAGCTCTTCGAGCTGGCTGACCTGGTCGGCCAGTTGGCGATTGTCTTGCCGCAGGACCTCCGTGTCGGCCGCCATGCGGGCGCGTTCGTCCTTAAAATAGGTGAACGCCTGCTGCAGGCGCTTCACTTCCGCCCGGATGGTTTTGTAGGTGGCGTCCGGGTCCAGTTCCCGCGACTCCTGTGCCATGGCAGGACCGGCCAACCCGCTTCCCGTGCACATGGCAGCCAAGCAAACCCGCCGCGCCCAGCGCGTGATATGATTCATGCAATCCTCAAAGTTAAGTCCATCACGATTTCGTCCTTTTTATATGTAGAGGGGCATGGATGCAAGGGCAAATCGCGGTGGCTTGCAATCCCGCGCCTCCGGCCGGGCCCGTGGGGGAACCGGGCGGATCAGCGGGCGCCGCTCGCGCCGGGCGTGGGGGTCGGGGTCGGCGCGGAGAGGGCCTGCCAGGTCCGGCCGTGTTGGCCCATGGCGGCCACCACCCAGAGGTTGCTGTCGGCCGCCGGGGGCAGCTCGAGGCGATAGCGGTCGACCCGCTCGTCATCGGGCTGCACGACCAGGTAACTTTCGAACGGGTTGCGCGGATTCAACACGAGGGCAAAGTCCGGCGTGCGGCCGAGCCCCAGGAGCTGGATCGTGGCCACCCCGGCGTCCGAGACCTCCACGTTGGCGGCCTGGGGCACCGAGATCTGGCGCAGGTTGAACGGCTGCGCCCGGCCCGTGGTGAACGGCACGATGTGGCTTTCCACCTTCATCAGCGAGCTGCGGATGACCGTGCCGGTCCGGGTGCGCGCGGCCATGACGGCGAACGGGATGACCGACTCGTCCCGGCGGTCCACCAGCGCCTGCTTGGGGAAGAACACGGCGAACTGGAACCGCTCCACCGGGTCGGCGACCTGCGCGGGATCCGATTCCAGGCGCGTCACGGCATCCGCGGCAATCAGCGGGACTTTGCGGGTGAACTGGCGAAAAGACGGCTGGCGGGCGTCCTGGCAATCAAACTTGATGTTGGCCATGGCCAGCATGTTGGCCAGGTAGGCCGGGCAGTTGGTGGGGATGTGCCGTGGCGTGTAGGCCGGGTAAAAGGCGGCATACTGCATGGCGTCGTCCCGGTCCGGCCAGCCTGGGTCAAACTCGAGCGCCAGCACTTCGCCCTTGCCGTCCGCGGTGACCAGCGCGCGCTGCCGGGAACTGTCCCAGGCGACGGTTTCGATCCCGCCCAGGTCGCGGACGAGCGGGGCCAGGGTGTTGGCGGCCGGATCCATCAACATGACCGTGCCGCCTTCTTCGGCCACCAGGAACGTGCCGTCCGGCAGCACGCACAGGCTTTCCGGCGCGCGGGCCAGGCGGTCGCTGTGCCCCACGAGCACCTGGTGGGAGGTCAGGTCGATCCACCCGATGTCGCCCGAGAATTCACAGGCAAACGCCGCCTGGCGGCCGCTCTTGGTGAAGACGACCGCCGACAGGCTGGAAAACAGGCGCTCGTAGGGCACCCACCACGCGCCGTTCGGGTCGCGGTACAGGACCACGCCGGTGAACCCGGCCAGCGGGTCGCGGCCGGTGACGGCTTCCATGTTGGAGCCGGCCAGCAGCAGTTCGCCGGCCGGTCCGACTGCCACGGACTCCCAGGCGAACGCCTTCCAGCCGCCCGGGATTTCCACGACCGTGCCGCCGGTAAAGTGGCCGTTGGTCCAGGCAAACGCAATCAGCCGGCCGCCGGGATAATCCTCGGCCACGTACAAGGTCCGGCCGTCCGGGGCAAACGCGATGCCTTCCGGCGAGGTCAGCGGCGACAGCCGGTGGTTGCCGCGCACGACCGGGGTCTGGGCGTCGATCGCCACCCGCAGCCCGTCACGCCACAGCATCACCCGCCCCGCGTCCTCCTCGGAGACGAACAGCAGGCCGGTTTCCGGCTGCACGGCCAGGCCATCCGGCGCGCGCAGGCCTTCCACCAGCCGGTGCACCTGGACCTTGCGCAACAACGGCGCCGCGCGCTTGGGCTCGGTGGCGCCGGCGGCTTTGGGCCGGCCCGCCGGCTGGCCGGCGAGCTGCGAGTACAACCGCGTGAAGTCCGTGCCCACGGGGGTCGGGGTGGGCGTGGCCGCCGCGGCGCGCATGAGGGGAAAACGGCTGGGCTGGACGGTCCGGGCGGATCCGCCGGCCGCCGGCGGCGCGCTGGAACTCGTGACGTGCACCACCAGCCACGCCGCGCCGGCCAGCAAGGCCAGCGCCACCCCGGCGATCACGGCCCGCCCCCGGCCCGGGCGGTCCGGGGGCGGCGCTGGCGCTACGTATTTTCTCCTCATGCGCCGCATCCTAACCGGATCCCCGGGCCGGCGCAATCCGGATTGCCGGGCCCGCTTTCTTGGTGGTCAAACGCCGGGCACGTGGTATGATGCGCCCGATGAAGATAAGAACCAAGATTGCGTTGGTTATGGTCGTCATCCTCGTGGTGTCCTCCAGCTTCACCCTGTGGCGGGTGGCCCGGACCATCTACCAGGGCACGTCCCGCGAGGTGGTCGAGTTCCGCATCGAGGAAACCCGCCAGGCCCGCGAACGGCTGGTGGACCTGGTGGGCCTGGCCTGCGACATGCTGGCCAGCCAGCACGACCTGGCCCAGGACAAATCCTATTTAATCCAGGTGTACGGGCCGCGGCTGGAAAATGTGGCGGCCGTGACCGACACCATCATGCGGGAGAAGCTGGACCTGGCCGCTTCCGGCGCCATCACCGAGGCCGAAGCCCAGCGCCAGGCCGCGGCCGCCATCCGCCAGGTCCGTTTCGAGCCCAGCGGCTACGTTTGGATCAATGACAACACCCTGCCGTACCCGCGGATGATCATGCACCCCCTGCAGCCGGAACTGGACGGCAAGGTGCTGGATGACCCGAGCTATAACTGCGCCATGGGCCGGACCCAGAACCTGTTCCAGGCCATGGCGGAAGTCTGCCGGGCCGGCGGGTCCGGGTACGTGGACTACCTGTGGACCAAGCCGCTGGCCAAGGGCGGCATGGCGTCCAACGTGCTCAAGCTCTCGTTTGTCAAGCTGTACACCAACTGGAACTGGATCCTCGGCGTGGGCATCTACGTGGACGACGCCGAGCACGATGCCCAGGAGCGCGCCAAGAAGGTGCTGCGCAGCACCCGGTTTGACCGGGGCGAAGGCTATTTCTGGATCAGCGACACCAACACCCCGGTCCCGCGCTCCGTCATGCACCCCTTCATGGCGGCCGAGGAGGGGACCATCATGGACCATCCCAAGTATAATGTGGTCAACGGGACCAACATCTGGGTGGCCCTGCTGCACGCCTGCTGGAACCCGGCCGGCGCCGGGTTTGTCGAGTACCGTTGGGACAAGCCGCTGGCGGACGGCACGTTCCTGCGGCTGGCGCCCAAGCTGGCCTATTCGCGGCTGTACCGGCCGTGGGGTTGGGTGCTGGGTACGGGGGTGTACCTGGACTCGATCGACCGCGCCGTGGCCCAGAAACAGGCGCAGATGGATGAGCAGGTGGCGGTCCTGATCCGCCACGTGGTCCTCGGCACGCTCGGGATGATGCTCCTGGCCGTCCTGGCCGCGTTGATGTTTGCCCATTCGGTCTGCCGTCCCGTGCGGCGGCTGGTCACCGCGGCCCGCGAAATCGCCACCGGGAACCTGGACGTCGATCTCGCCGACGTGCACACCCGCGACGAGGTGGGCGAACTCGGCCAGGCCATCCAGGCCATGACCCGCGACCTGGCCTCGCTCGTCAGCCAGGTGCAGCGTTCCAGCGTCCAGCTGGCGGCTTCGGCCACGGAGATCGCCGCCACCTCGCGCCAGCAGGAGGCGACCACCGTCAGCCTGAGCGCCGCCACGTCGCAGGTCGCCGCCGCGGTGAACGAGATCTCCGCCACCACCCAGGACCTCTCGCGCACCATGAACGAGGTCAAGCAGGTCGCCCAGGCCGCCGAGACCGAGGCGGACCGCGGCCAGGCCGGGCTCGCCGGCATGGACCAGACCCTGCAGCAGTTTGAGCAGGCCATCCGCAACGTGGCCGCGCGCCTGGCTGACATCACCGAGAAGACCGGCGCGATTGGCGCGGTGGTCAATACCATCACCAAGGTGGCGGAAAAGACCAACCTCCTCTCGCTCAACGCGGCGATCGAGGCCGAGCGCGCCGGCGAGCATGGCCGCGGGTTTGCCGTCGTGGCGCGCGAGATCCGCATGCTGGCGGACCAGACGGCCGTGGCCACGCTGGACATCGAGAACATGGTGCGCCAGATGGAAGGCGCGGTCGCCGCCGGCGTGGCGGAAACCGGCCACTTCAACCGCGATGTCCGCCAGGGCCTCGCCACCCTGGCCGAGGTCGGCCGCCAGTTGCACGGGATCATCGAGCAGGTCAAGACCATGACCCCGCGCTTCCGCATGGTCAGCGAGGGTATGGATGCCCAGAGCGCCGGCGCCCGCCAGATCAGCGAGGCCATGGGCCAGCTCAACCTGACCACCTCGCAGAACGCCGAGGCGTTGCGTCAGTTCCAGGCCGCGACCGAGATGCTGAGCCGGTCCGCCCGCGACATGCAAAGCGAGACCGCCCGGTTCAAGGTCAAGCAAATCCCGGGTCCCGGGAAGGAGTCGCCATGAAATACCTGTCCTTGTGGCTGATCGGATGCCTGTGGGCCGCGGCCGCGGTGGCCGGGACGCCGGCCGCCACCAACGCGCCCGTGCCGATCAAGTGCCGCCTGATCACCGAGCATCTGCCGCCGCTGAGCTACGTCGCCCGCGGCGAACCCACCGGCCTGGCCGTGGAGATCGTCAAGGCCATCATGGCCCGCCTGAACCAGGCCGGCCGGATCGAGGTCCGCGCCACCACCGAGGCGTATGCCCTGGCCCAGGCGGACAAGCCAGTGGCCTTGTTCCCCATGGGCCTGATGCCCGAGCGCCAGGCGGAATTCAAGTGGGTCGGCCCCATCGGCAAAACCGAGCTGTCGTTTTACGCCCGCAAAGGCAGCGGCTTGACGGTCAACAACTGGCGGGACGCGCGCGCGGTGCGCTTCGTCGCGGTCATCAAGAAAGATGCCCGCGCCGACGAGCTCGAGCAGCGCGGTTTCAGCAACCTGGTCTACGTGGCCGACAACCAGGAAGGCCTGCGCCTGCTGCTGCGCGGCAGCGTGGACCTCATGCCGCTGGATAACAACAGCATCGGCTACATGCTCAAGGAGTGCCGCGCCACCCTGGCTGACGTGGAGCGGAAGTACACCTACTCGGTCTGGCCCTTGTACATCGCGTTTTCGCGGGCCACGCCGGACGCGTTGGTGGGCGCCTGGCGGCAGGCATTAACCGATCTCAAGAAAAACGGCGATTATGCCCGCCTGTACGCCGAGTGGCTCCCCACCCAACGGTCGGGCGGCGGTTGGCGTACGGACAGCAACCCGGCGGCTCCCACCCCGGGCAAGCCGTGACGCGGTGAGCGGCCTCGACTCCATCCGGGCGCGGCTGAAACGGAGCCGGTGGCTGTATCGGGCCGTCAAGGGGTTCCGCCATTGGCGTGGCGACCGCCGGTTCCGCCGCCGCTTGCGCCAGGCCGGAGAGCTGAGAATTGTCATCGGCGCCGGCAACCAGTACGACCCTGGCTGGATCCCCAGCGAGATCGATTTCCTGAACATCCTGCAGCCCGCGGACTGGGCCCGCTACTTCGCGCCGGCCTCCATCCGCGCGCTGCTGGCGGAACATGTCTGGGAGCACTTGACGCCGGAGCAGGGCCTGGCCGCCGCCCGCGCGTGCTTCGCGTACCTGCGCCCCGGCGGCTACCTGCGCGTGGCCGTGCCGGATGGGTTTCACCCGGACCCCAAGTACATTGAGTACGTCAAGGTGGGCGGCAGCGGGCCGGCCGCGGACGACCACAAGGTCCTCTACAATTACCAGACGTTCAGCCAGGTGTTCCAAGCGGCCGGCTTTGAGGTGCGGCTCTGCGAGTACTGGGATGAAAAGGGAAGTTTCTGCCTCCGTGACTGGGATCCGGCCGGCGGCACCATCGAGCGCTCCAAGCGCTGCGAAAAGAAGCCCATGCGCAGCATGAACTTCACCTCCATCGTCCTGGATGCCGTCAAGCCGCCGGCGGCGCCCGGGCCATGATCCGCGTGCTCACGCATTATGCGCGCGCGGAGCTCGCGCGCAACGGGCTGGAGGATTTTCCCGATCTGGACGTGGAGGAACTGGCCGCGCCCGACACCCCGCGCGGCCGCTGGCAGTTCGCCCGCCAGGCCATGCGGCGCGGCCGCTACGACGTCGTCCTGGTCGAGGGCGCCGGGTGGCTGGCGGCGCTGGGCGCATGGCGGGCCGCCTACGCCAACCGCGCCACGCGGGTGATCTGCGTCATGGCCTATTTCCCCCCGCTGCCGGCGTCACCGGCCGGCCGCTGGCTGCGGCGCCGCGCCGTGGATTTCATGGCCCGCCAGGCGGACCTGTGCATGGTGATCTCCACCGACGAAGCGCGGCAGTATCACGAGGTGTACGGCATTCCCGCGGCCAAGCTGGTATACCTGCCGTACAAGATGAACTCCCAGGAGTTCCTGGCGACCCTGCCGGTGCGCGACGGCGACTACGTCTGGGCCGGCGGCGACAGCATCCGCGACTACCCCACCCTGTTCGCCGCCGTGGCCGGCCTGGACCTGCCTGTGCGGGTCTACACGCACCTCCGCTTCGCCGCTGCCGAGGTGCCGGCCAATGTGCAGATCGTGGCCAACGACAATACCCCGGGCGCCTATTATGCGCCTTGCGCCGGGGCCATGATGGCCGTGTTCCCGCTGCTCAAGGGCCAGCTGCGCAGCTCCGGGCAGGCCTCGTACCTCGGCGCCATGTTCCTGAACAAGCCGGTCATCCTGTCGGACACGCCCGGCGCGCGCGACATCATCACCGACCATGTTACCGGCATGCTGGTGCCCCCCGGGGACCCCGCGGCCCTGCGCGCGCGCATCCTGGAACTGCGCGCGCAGCCCGACCTGCGCCGCGACCTGGGCCGCCGCGCGCACGACCACGTGGCCGGGGAGTTCACCTTGCGCCGTTTCTGCGGTCGCCTGTTCGAGGCGGTCGCGCGCGTGGCTGCGGGTTGACCTCGGCGTGGGCCAACCGCCATTTTTATCTTTTCCATGACACGGCCTTGGCCTAGCATGTTGGAGTTGCAACTATCAAACCAAAGTCAGGAGGTGCTGCATGAAGTCGTATAATCCCTGGAACATGGCCTGCGAACAGCTGGATGCCGTGGCGGCCCGGATCAACCTGGACCCCAACGTCCACGCCAAGCTGCGCCACTGCAAGCGCGCGCTGATCGTTTCCGTCCCGATCTGCATGGACGACGGCCACGTCGAGGTGTTCGAGGGCTACCGCGTGCAGCATAACCTCGAGCGTGGGCCGGCCAAGGGCGGCATCCGCTACCACCCGGACGTGACCTTGGACGAGGTCAAGGCCCTGGCCATGTGGATGACCTGGAAGTGCGCGGTGGTCGGCATCCCCTACGGCGGCGCCAAGGGCGGCGTGGTGTGCGATCCCAGCCGCATGTCGCTGATGGAGATCGAAAAGCTGACCCGCCGCTTCACGTCGGAAATCTCCATCATTATCGGCCCGGAAAAAGACATTCCCGCTCCCGACGTCAATACCAACCCGCAGATCATGTCCTGGATCATGGACACGTATTCCATGAACGTGGGGTATTCCGCGCCTGGCGTGGTCACGGGCAAGCCGATCGATATCGGCGGCAGCGAAGGCCGCCTTACCGCCACCGGCCGCGGCGCCATGGTGGTGGTCCGCGAGGCCCTGAAACACCTGCGCCTCGCGCCCGGCAAATGTACCGTGGCCATCCAGGGATTCGGCAACGTGGGCAGCGCCACGGCCCAGTTCCTCGACGAGATCGGTTGCAAGATCGTCGCGGTCACCGACGCGTTCGGCGGCCTCTTCAATAAGAAAGGCCTGAAGGTGCCCAAGCTGCTGGAGCACGTGCGCACCCATCCGCGCAAGTCGGTCGAAGGATTTGCCGGCGGCGACTTCATCCGCGGCGCGGTCGCGGCCAACAAAGAGCTGTTCGGGCTCAAGGTGGATATCCTGGCGCCCTGCGCCATGGAAAACCAGATCACCGAAGAGAACGCGCCCAAGATTCGCGCGCGCATCATCGCCGAGGGCGCCAACGGCCCCACCACGCCCGAGGCCGACCGGATCCTCTTCGAGAACGATATCCTTGTGCTGCCCGACATCCTGACCAACGCCGGCGGCGTGACCGTGTCCTACTTCGAGTGGGTGCAGGACATCCAGTCCCACTTCTGGCAACTCGCGGACGTCGACAAGGAGCTGACCATGATCATGACCCGCAGCTTCCGGGATGTGCTGGCCATTGCGCTCAAAGAGAAATGCGACATGCGCATGGCCGCCTATATCCTCGCGGTCAGCCGGGTGGCCAAGGCGGTCAAGCTCCGCGGCATTTACCCGTAGCCGCGCACCGCCCGCGCTGGGTAGGGCCGGGGCCGCCGGGTAGCCGCGGGCGTAAGCCCGTGGAACGGCCCGCCTCAGGCCTGCAGCAAGCCTTTTTCAAACTGGGGCGCCAGCCGCCGCAGGTTGCCCGCGCGCAGCGTCACGCGGCGCTGGTCCAGCCAGTCGAGGATGGCCAGCGCATACTTGCGCGAGGACTGGATCGCGTGCTTGAAATCCGCTGAATCCAGCGTTCCTTTTTCGCGGAGCTGCCGGATGACCAGGTCTTGCGCCTGCACCGCGTGATCCCGGTCGAGCACCACGTGCGGGTTGAGGCGGATGAGCCGCTGCTCCTTGCACAGCAGGTCGATTAACGGCAGCACCTTCTCCGGCGCCGCGCCGAGCAGTCCGGGCACCTCGTCCGGCCGCGGGCTCTGGAACCCGCGCTGCGCATAGAGCGCCAGGATCCGCGCCACCAGGTCCTGCTGGGCCGCGGACAGGCTTGTGGCCGCGCGGGGGATGATGTGCACCCCCTGCCGCGTAATTTCTCCGGCGGTCGCCAGCCGATCCAGCAGGTGGGCCCAGAGCGCCGCCGGCCAGGGCCTGGCGCTGCGCAGCGCAGCCCAGTCGGCGTGCAGGCCGCCGCTGGCGCGGGCGGTCGCGGCTATGGCCTGGCGCGCCTCGCCCAGGCAAGCTGCTTCGCGCGCGGTCAGGAAAAAACAGCCCGGCTCCAACTCGCGCACCAAGCCCTGGTCCTTCAGTTGCGTTGCCAGGTCAGCGGCCATGCGCGGTGGCACCCACCCGGCGCGCGCCAGGTCGTCCAGGGACAGCGCGGCCGCGGGGTCCGTGGCCAGGGCGTGCAGCATGAGCTGGCGCGGCCAGTCCGGCGTCCCGGGCACGGCCCCAGCCAGGTGCTTTTCGTATATCTGCCAGGCTGCCAGCAACGCCTCCCGCCGTGGCCGGCGCGTCTCGGCCACGGCCAGGCCGACCGTGCCCCCACCCACGGTCGCGGCCGGCGACGCCCGCCGCACGATAAAGCGGTCGCCCGGCGCCACGGCCACCGGCGCCTGCAGCAGCAGCGTGACCAGCCCGCTGGCGCCGGGCGCCAGGTCCTTGGACTCGACCAGGTACACCTTGCCGGCGGCTTCGGCCGTGCCGCTGTGAAACGTGATGCCTTCCGCGTTGGCCAGCGGTCGCCCTTGGCCGCCGACCGTGTGCAGCCGGGCGTGGATCATGGAGACCGCGCGCAGGCAGCCCGGCGTGGCCAGCACCTGGCCGCGCGCGGGAAGGTCCTTGTTAAAGTCGGGCAGGTTGAGCGCCAGGCACTGCCCCGCGCCGCCCGCGGCTGCGTCCCGCAGGAAGCGCTGCATGCCCCGCACCCGCGCCTGGCCGCCGTCGGGCGCCAGCTCCAGCGTGTCGCCCACGGCCACCTGGCCGGAGGTGGGGATACCTGTGACCACGCACCCCATGCCCGGCCGGCTGAACGCCCGTTCCACGGGCATGCGGAAGAGGCCGGCGCGCTGCCCGCCCTGCGTGTGACGCGCGTGCGCCACCAGGGACGCATGCAACTCCGCCACGCCTGCGCCGGTGGTCGCCGATACGGCCAGGATCGGCGCGTCCCGCAAAAAGGTACCCTGCAAAAAGTCGCGGATTTCCTGCTCGCGCTGGCGCAGCGTGGCGGCATCCACCAGGTCGCACTTGTTCAGCGCCACCACGCCTTGGCGCAGGCCCAGCAGCTCCATGATCTGCACGTGCTCCACGGTCTGGGGCATGACCCCGTCATCCGCGGCAATGACCAGCAGCGCCAGGCCGATGCCGGACACGCCCGCCACCATGGTGCGCACGAACTTTTCGTGGCCGGGCACGTCCACGATGCCCACGCACAAATCGTCGCCCAGGTAGCAGGGCGCGAACCCCAGCTCGATGGTCATGCCGCGCTCCTGCTCCTCTTTGAGGCGGTCCGTGCGGCAGCCGGTGAGCATGTGCACCAGGCTGGTCTTGCCGTGGTCCACGTGGCCGGCGGTGCAGAGCATCAGCACCACGTCGGGGTCCTGGTCGCGGCGCAGCAGGCCGGGCGGTCCGGCGGTCATGGCGTACGCGCCTTGTCCGGCGCCGGCCCCATGAGCCGGCCCAGGCCGGTGTTGCGCACGGTCACGCCGCCCTCGGCCCGGCCGGCCGGCAGCGGCAGCAGGCGGCCGATGATGGCGGTGGCGTCGTGGCCGCGCTCCCGCATGGCCGCCACGTAGCGTTCGGCGGCCGCGGGCGGCAGGGCGACCAGCAGGCCGCCGGAGGTTTGCGGGTCGTACAGGATGGCCAGGTGGCGGTCGTCGTCCGGGCCTTCGGTTACGGCCAGCCAGCCTTGGGCATAGTCGCGGTTCCGTTCGACCGCCCCGGAAATCAAGTCCTGTTCCATGGCCCAGGCCGCGGCGCGGAACACCGGCAGCGCGGCCAGGTCCACCTCGGCCATCACCCGGCTGCCGCGGGCCATCTCGACGAGGTGCCCGGCCAGGCCGAACCCGGTCACGTCGGTGCAGGCGTGGGCGCCGCCGTCCTGCATGAGTTCCGCGGCGTCCTTGTTCAAGGTGGCCATGGCGGCCCCGGCATAGGCCAGGCACGCCGCATCCATCAGGTCCAATTGCGCGGCAAACGCCATCACGCCCGTGCCCAGGGGCTTGGTCAGCACCAGGGCGTCGCCGGGCTGGGCCGCGGCGCGCGCCACCACCTGCGCGGGCCGGATGAGGCCGGTGACGGCGAATCCCATCTTGATCTCCGGGTCGTTGATGCTGTGGCCGCCCAGCAGGCGGCACCCGGCTTCGGCCAGCTTGTCCATGCCGCCGCGCAGCATGGCTTCGAGCATGGCGCCGTCCAGGTCGTCGATGGGGAACCCCACGATGGAGAGCGCGGTCAGGGGCCGGCCGCCCATGGCGTAGACGTCGCTGACCGAGTTGGCCGCGGCGATCTGGCCGAACAGGTACGGATCGTCCACGCAGGGGGTGAACACGTCCACGGTCTGCACCAGGGCCAGATCGTCGCTGAGCCGGTACACGCCGGCATCGTCGCCTGCCGCCAGGCCCACGAGGATGTTGGGATCGGTCACGGCCGGCAGGCGGCCAATGATGCGCAGGAGATCCGCCTGGCCGATCTTGGAGGCGCAACCGGCCTTGTGGACCAGGCGCGTCAGGGCCACGGCCCCGGTTTTGACGGGCAGTTTTTCGCCGGCGCACTGGCAGACGTTGTGCGTCTTGAACAGGTCGCAGGGGCACGGCTTGCGCGGGTCGCACACGCAGTGCCCGAGCTTGATCGAACGCCCCAGCACCGCCCGCCGGCGGCTGGGGGGGGGATCAGGACGGGAGGTGTCCACGTTGCTGTACACGGTGTTCGGATGCTGTGAAACGGACGACCATGATTCATCTTTGTCTGCCATGTACTGTGTTGTCAAGTGCTCTCCATCTGCGCACGGGAAGCACGCCGATGGCAGACACGGCCAGCTTGGCGCCCAAACTCGAAGAGGAGCCCATCTCCCGTTGCGTCAAATAGAAACGACACCGAAATGAAGATCGGTTGTGGGGGCCGTT
>CAZAYP010000077.1:0-22687 GCA_964489425.1 uncultured Verrucomicrobiota bacterium
ACGAAGATCTCGGGCGGACGACGCAGGGTGGGGGTGCCAAACTTCAGAGCCCAGACAAGTACTGATCCGCATGCAAAAGTGGTATAGGCATCCGCGTGTAGCGCGGGGCTCCTGTCCCGCGGCATACGGTCCACGGCCCGGGAGGGCCGTGCCACGAGCCGGGCCGCCACTATCGCAGGAAATCTTCGTGGACTTGCCAGCCATGCTCGGACAGGCGGGCCTTGGCCAGCGGTGTTGCGTGTCCGCTCAGGTAAATCCCACGCACCTTGACCTTGGGATCCACCTTCCTGACAAAGTCTGCCACGCCCTGGGTCCAAGGCAGCAGGTCCACCGCCAGCGGACAGATTCGGCTGCCGTCGGCCAGCACCCCGACGGGCAAGGTGGCGGGGACGTCCACGGCGTGAATGGCCGCCACGTCCTGGTCATATCGGCGCAGGATCCGCATGGCCTCAATCAGGAACAGCGCTTCGTCTTCGGAATCCGCAGCCACGGCATGATCAATGATCTTGGGGCGGCCTTTGACGGCGGACAGCGCGTCCAGCAACTCGACCAGGCCGGTTTGCTGCGTCAACGTGAACGCGCGGTTGCGTTGGAACGCGCGGGCCGCCTCATCCGGCACGCCCCACGCCAGCATTTTCTTCATGTTCTGCTCGTTGAGATCCGCCGGCGGCATGTCCCAGGCCATGTTGACCACGGCCTGCCCGATCCTCACGGGCATGGCCACGATGCCGATCGTCAGGTTGACCGTCAAGCCGCCCAGGAACATCGCGCGGCTGACCCGGTCCAACTGGCCGGCCAACACCGGGTTGCTGGTATAGGGATCGATGCCCAGTTGCCGGGAAATCTGGCGCCGCGCCTTGTTAAAGCCCATGGCATTTTTCATGCTCGCGCCCGCCTCGGCCGCCTGTTCGGATGTGCTGCGGTCGTCGTTACCGTCAACGGAATCCGAGATGCCCTGCGCGGTGCGCCCAACCGCTTTGCCGATGCCCGTGAAGAAGCGCCCCACGCCAGCAGGGATATTTTTCACCGTCTCGACCGGGTTGGTGATCGCGGTCTTGAACGTATCGAGCGCGGCGCCGGCCGAGTTCTCCAAGGCCTGCGCGAAGGCCTCGCCCTGGCTGAGCTCAGCCAACCTGGCGATGGCCGCCTGTTCTGCAGCGCGGACATCCAGCATGATGCGGCCATGGACCGGGACGACCCCATACGTGGATCGGATGGTGAATATCTCCAGGTAGCCCTCGACCGGTACGCGCGCATCGACACGCCAATCCGGGCCTGACAGCAGCTCGGGGGGCGCCACCTGGTCAGCGGCCAGGATGGGCAGCTCCTCAAACTCACTTGCCACGGCGGCTGTGCCTAGCGCCAACGTCAACCCGATCGCCTTGATATTCATTCTATTGTATCGCCTCCCGCTGGCCGGCGCGCTGGCGGCGGCCAGGCTTTTTTTCATCTTCCATGCTATGGGGTGCTGCCCCACCACAAAATGGGTCGCAAGCGTGTTGAAATAGCCCCAGGATGTCAAGCTTGTGGTTGACGGCGATGGGCGATCGCTCACGGGATAACGTCCTGTTGTACCCCGGCGAGAGCGTCATCCAAAAAAGTTGGCAACGCGACCGGCGTTTCTGTACCTTGGCATTCGTTGTTGGAGTGACCTTAACCAAGGGATAAGGAGAAATGCGATGAAGTGCAGCCTGGCAGTGGGTATGATGATGGTGGTGGTGGCGATAGGCTTGGGCGGCATCGCCCGCGGCGAGGACGCTCCGGCCATGGCCGATGCAGCGAAATCGCTGGAACAAATCGCGGCGGACGTCAAAACGATCCTCGTCCAGGAGCGAATTCATGACGCGTTTGACCTGTATCGCAAACTGAAGGATTTCGGGGTCACCTACCAGCCCACGCTAACTGCGCCCAACGACCTGGTCAGCCAGCTCGACGACGAGCAACTACGGCTGTATGCCGGCGTCAAACTGTTTGACGCGATCTACGCCGTTACCTTCATGAAGCGGCAGGAGGTGGCAGATTGCGTGGCCGTCATTGAGCAGATCCAGGACAAGCTCGAACTGCGATCCT
Source organism: uncultured Verrucomicrobiota bacterium (assembly GCA_964489425.1). Taxonomy (GTDB): domain Bacteria; phylum Verrucomicrobiota; class Kiritimatiellia; order RZYC01; family CAZAYP01; genus CAZAYP01. The sequence continues at coordinate 2,071 of CAZAYP010000077.1, forward strand.
ATGCGGATATCAACAACTATTTTCTGCATACGCTCAAGAAAGCCGCGGCCCAGCCCGACGAGGTGGACATCCCCAAGCTGATCGAACAGCTGTCGTCGGATTATGTCAACGAGTTGCCGGACCTGCTGGGGAGCGTCGAGTCGGCTGACTATCTCATTGACAGTCTCTACGGCTTCTACATCGAGATGAATTATGTATTTGGCGCGCTGATGGCCACATCGGCCAAGGCGCAGATCGAAGAAGGTTTCAACGAGATCAAGACGGTCGATGTGTACAAGCTGCCGCTGGATGTTTTCGCGGCGTTTGACCGGATGAACGAGGAAATCCGGGTCAGCGGCGAGACGCAAGAAAAGCTGGCCGTGTTGCGCAAGATGTACGACCTGGACGTGGTCGAGGAATCGGGAACGCTGTCCGACGCCGACGCGAACCCGGCGTGGCTGGAGCAGAGCCTGATCATCATTGCCATCCGCAACGCGATCCTGACCCCTGCCGCGGAGTAACGGCAGCCGCCGTGGCATGATCCAGGAAGCGTTGCTCAACGCGGTGCTGCATCTGTTTGCGATGCAGGCGTCGCGTTTGCGCGGCGCGGCGCGCGACAACGCCCTCCAGCGCGTGCGGGCCTACCTGAACACGCATGTGGGGTTGTCCAATGCGGAGCTGTACATCGGCCTGTTCGCCGAACTGACGGAAATCCACGAGGCAGAGACCGACCCGGCCATCCTTGAACATGCCGGCCAGATGGCCGCGCGCCTCAAATCCATGCTGCATGGATTTGAGCGCCACGCGGCAGCGCTGCGCTTCATGGAACTGGCGGCGCTCGCACCGGCGGATGGGATCCCCCGGCAGATCGCGCGGCTGCTGGGCCATGAGTTGGGTCTGGATCCGCCAAGCATCGCTGCCATTCTCGCGTTTATTACTGATCCCGGCGGTTACGCCCAGCGGGCAACAGATTGCCGGGTGCTGGGCGGCGAGGAAGGATCTTTTTGCGGCCGCCTGGCGGTGCTGCGCTTGCCAACAGAGCGGCTGTACCTGGCCGCGCCGATCAGCGATGAAACCATCCGGATGGAAGGCCACGCGCTCGCCCGGGGCGGCTGCGTCTTGTTGCGATCCGGGCAGGTGCTGCGCGACGCCCGTGGCAACGAAATGTACTTCCCCCGTATTGTAGCGGCGTTTGAGGAAAAAGCGGATGCCGGACCTGGCGTTGTGTTGCGCGGGGAACACCTGGAGTTCCGTTTCCCGGGAAGCGACGCCGGCCTGCACGATTTTACGTTCAGCGAACATGGCGGGCGCATGGTGGCCATCATGGGCGGCAGTGGCGCGGGAAAATCCACGCTCATGGGCATCCTGAACGGCACAATCCGCCCCGATTCGGGTGCCTTGCTGCTCAATGAGCGCAATGTGTACAAGGAGCCGGAGGCGATCGAAGGTGTGATCGGGTTTGTTCCCCAGGACGACCTGCTGTTTGAAGATTTGACTGTCTTCCAAAACTTATATTACGCCGCGCGGCTATGCATGGCGCACTTGCCGGAGAACGAACTGGCAAGCCGGGTGAACGAACTGCTCGCGGACCTTGGCCAGGCGGAAGCGGCGCACTTGAAAGTGGGTTCCCCGCTGCAGAAAACCATCAGCGGCGGCCAGCGCAAGCGGCTGAACATTGCGCTGGAACTCATCCGCGAACCGACGGTTCTTTTTGTCGATGAGCCCACCTCGGGGCTCTCCTCCTCGGATTCTGAACTGGTGATGAGCCTGCTCAAGGAGCAGGCCGCGCGCGGCAAGTTGGTGTTCGTGGTCATCCATCAGCCCTCATCCAAAATATTCCGCATGTTTGATGCGCTCTGGATGCTGGACCAGGGCGGCTGGCCGATTTTCTGCGGCACCCCGCTGGAGGCGGTGACTTTCTTCCGGTCGCGCGGCGGGCTGCCGGGGGCGGAAGAGGCGATCTGCTCCGGTTGCGGCAACGTCAATCCCGAGCAACTGTTCGAGATCATCGGGGATCCCCTGCTCGATCCCGCCGGCCGGCCCACGCGCGAGCGGCGGATCCCTCCGGAAAAGTGGCGGCAGTTGTTTCTCGATTACGCCGCCCGGCGCGCGGGAGTTGCTGCGCCGCCCGTGGGCAGCGGAGCCCCCGAGAAAAACCTGCACCGCCCAGGGCGCTGGGGCCAGTTGGCGGTCTTTTTCGCGCGGGATGTGCGCGCGCGGATGGCGAATCGGCCTTACCTGGCGATCACGCTGCTGGAGCCACTGGTGCTGGGCCTGCTGCTCGGCCTGGTATCGCGGGGCGCGTTCGGGGGCAGCTACGCCTTTCATGACAACAACAACCTGCATGTCTTTTTCTTCATGAGCGTGATCGTCGCGCTGTTCCTTGGACTGAGCGTGAGCGCGGAAGAGATTTGCCGCGACGGGCGGATCCTCAGCCGGGAACGGTTCCTGCACCTGAGCTGGTGGAGCTACATCAATTCCAAGTCGATTTACCTCGCGCTGACTGCCGCGATCCAGATGCTGCTGTACCTGGCCGTGGCGGTGCCGCTGGTGGCGCTGCCAGGGATGTTCCTGAAGATGTGGGCGATGCTCTTTGCATGCGCCTTCTCCTCCAGCATGCTGGGCCTGAACATTTCGGCCTCTTTCCGGTCGGCCGTGACCATCTACATCCTCGTGCCGCTGCTGCTGATCCCGCAAATGCTGCTGTGCGGCGTGGTTATCAAGTACGACGACCTGATTGCGCCGCATTCCAGCCGCCGCGAGGTGCCGGGCTATGCCAACCTGCTCCCGCCCCGCTGGGCCTACGAAGCACTGGTTGTCGAGCAGTACAGCCACAACGCCTACACTCGCCACTTCCTGGCCGCTGATGCGCGGACGCGGCTGGCTGAACACGACCTCGACTACTATCTGCCGGAACTGCAAAGCCGGGTGCAGTCCGTGGCCCTGCTGCGTGACCAAGGCCAAGTCAGCGCGGTCCAGGAACAACTCTGCATCCTCCAAAACGAGCTCGCGCGCCTCGAAAACCGCACCGGCTTGACGGCGGGCCTGCGCGCCGCCGATTTTGGCGCCGACGCCTTCACGGCTGCTGCGGCCGGCCGAGCGACCGATTTTCTCGCGCAATGCCGGCGCCTGATCTTTGAGCAGCGCCGCACGGCCGCCGCCGAAAAACGCGAGATCGAAGCCGCGTTGACACGCAGCCTTGGCCGCGACGGGTTGGAAACGTTCAGGAAAAAGCACACCAACACCTCGATCCAGGACCAGGTTTTGAACCTGCGCGACATGGAACCTGTCGGCGCGGCCACGGACGGACTTTATCACAAGACGCTGCCGATTTACCGGGTCCCTGAATCGCGGTGGGGCGCAGCGCATTTCCTGGCCGGCTATAAACGCCTGGGCCAGCGCTTGATTCCCACCTGGTCCTTCAACCTGGCGGCGATTTATGCGTTGACCTTCGTGCTCTACCTGGCGCTTGGCTTTAAGGTGTTGCCGCGCCTGCTGCTGAGTTTCCAGGGCCGCCGCAAAGCCAAGCGCATGCGCAAGGCGCCCGGCGCAGCCTAGAGCACCGTGGTTTTCCGACGGCCCGGCCATAAACATTTTCCCGCTTTTTGTGTATCATTTATACGCGTTTGAGGGTGAGATATTGAACGGCGTCTTGAATACACACCTACAGCAGCAGGAGCGGCCATGAACGGCAAGCGGACCGGGGTTGCAGCATTGGCATTGGCGCTGGCCATACCCATGGCATGCGGGGCCTGGCCCACCCCGCCGGTCGAGGAATACTTCGGCCGGGTTGCGCTGCCGACCAATGCCTACTGGAGCTTTGCCTCCACGACCCAGGGCCGCATCCAGGTGGTGGGGCATTCCAACGTCAACGCCCGCGTGGAAACCGCCGGGCCGATCTTCAGCAAGTGTGCCACAGCGTGCGCGGCCGACGCCCTGGTGGGCGGCATCTACCAGTGCACCAGCAGCGTGTTCCTGACCCGCCAGAAGATCTACCTCGACCTCAGCAGCCCCGTGGCCGAAACCATCGCCTTCTTCGTTTACGAGTCCGCGAGCAGCAACGGGCTGTACACGCTGATCCACTCCAACGAGGTTAAGTACAGCGCCGCGGACACGGACATTGTTTCGGGCTACGACAGCGTGACCTTGGAAACCGGCAAGTACTACTTCATCGGGGCCCACTGGAGCGCCACCAACTGCTTTTTCTACACCAACCTCGTGGCCGCCGAGAATTTCAGCTTCGGGCGGCTGATCCACGCGTACGGCGACGACAAGCTCAGCCGGCCGCCGGCGACCCTGACCAACCTGTTCACGGCGCCGCGGCGGGTGTACTGCCAGCAGCTCACCACCACGCGCGCCGGCCTGCTGCGCATGGACGGCGACCGGCGCACGGGCGCCATCACCTCCACCAACCAGGCGGTGCTGCGCCTCAACCTCAAGAACATCGCGCCGCTCCACCTGGCGTTCAATTTCCGCGAGGCGGGCAACGAGACCGGCCTGGACGGCGTGTACCTCAGCACCAACGGGGTCCAGTACCAGCGCATCGTGAACCTCAGCGCCGGCGCCACCATGACCTGGACGCGGGTGGAGACCGATCTGGTCGCGGCCGCCGCCTCGGCCGGCATGAACTTGAGCACCCAGACGTGGATCAAGTTCCAGCAGGCCGACAACAACCCGTGGCCCAGCGACGGGTGCGAGCTGGAGAATCTCCGCGTGTACTCGCGGCTGCTGCCGGACGTGGCGCTGGACGGCCTGTCGTGGAGCACGTTGTCCGCCTTCCGCGGCACCAACGACATGCTGGTGGTCAGCCTCGCGCCCACGGTGGTGGGCTGGGGCGGATTGAGCAACATTAACAGCACCATCACCAATCATTACGAGCTGTGCGCCGGCGGCGGCACGGACGTCGTGCAAAGCGCGGACAGCGTGATCCTCTGGACCATGCCCGCGGGTCTGATCTTTACCCAAACCCTGTCGGACGTGCTCGTGGTGCCCGCGGGCAAGCGGCTGACCAACATCTGGTACAACTTGTTCGGGCAAATCAACCGTGGTTTTGCGTTCCCGGAATCGAACCTGACCAACAACAGCGAGATCTCCTGCTGCAAGTTTATCAACCATTATTCAGGAAAAATGCATTTTGGCGACATCCTGACCGCCATTTACATCACCAACTATTTTCCCGGGCTGGTTCCGCCCTACAGCATGACCAACCACCTGATCAGCGGCACCGGCATCGTGGCCGGGTATTCCTTCCGCTTCGAAAACTACCTGGTCAACAAGGACCTTGAAACCCTTGATTATTCCGTGCACCCGCTGAACACCAACGAGGTGCTGCTGGCGATCACCAACCAGATGGAAAGCCAGCACCTGGAGTACCGCTACGTGGGCGGCGCCCGGTTGTCCGGGGCCGGCGCGCGGGCGGATATCCGCCTGCGCCTGCCGGCCGGCTTGGGCTGCGCCACCAACGCTACCGCCATGTTCCTGCAGCCGGACCTGATCTTCGGCCAGGCGGCGCTCAACCAGGTCATGGCCCCCAAGACCGTGACAAACAGCCGGGCGCTGTTCTTCTGCGAAGAGTCCAAGCCGCTCATGTACCCCGTGGCCTACACCGTGTGGCGGCCCACGTCCGGCGAACTCGAACTGATGCGCCAGGGCGGCGACCCGGTGGTGTACGTGCGCAAGGACGAACTGCAGCACCTGGAGTCCTATGTCGGCGTGGTGGCCAACCCGAATATGATCCTTAAGAAGTCCAACGAACGCTACTACTACTTTGTAAAACAGATGCCGTTCAATCCCAGCGTCACGGCGGGCAGCGCCTACCACGATGCGCGCGTTACGACTCAACTGACCTTCAACCGCGGCACCAACGTGACCCATTTCCCCTACGGCATCTGGATCCCGTTCCGCGACGGCGGCACCATGGATATCCAGCAGGACCTGGTCAAGGTGGGCAGCGGGAGCCAGTTCAGCGTGAACCTGGGCGCGACCATGCACGTGCGCTACGAGCGCGATTGCCCCGCGGAACAGTGCCCGGCGGTCACCGGATCCGGCATGGTGCCCATGCTGTATTCGGTCGGCCTGATGATTGACCTCACGGCGGACGGCGGGTTCCACATCAACACCACCCTGGCGCCCACCAATATTCTCTGGGGTTCGCGCCAGGACGGCACCTACGCGCAGCAGACCGAGTCGTTCCCGTCCGGCTCTTTCTACATGCCGGGCCATTTCATGCGCGGCGGGCGCGGCCACTATGCCATCAACACGTATTACACACCCGCCGAGATCCTGCTCAGCGGGCTGCTGACCAATGATCTCGCCACGCTGGAGCTCAATGGCACCACCAACTACCTGAACGGGCTGGGCGACTACGCCGGACTGAACCTGCGGGTGGGCGCGGACGGCGCGCGCCAGGGCCAGAGCTCGCTCGGCGGCACCCTGAGCGGCTGGTACCCGCTGGCCGGCAGGTCCAAGTATTACCTGCGCCCCTCGGGCGTGTCCGGCATCCACGAGGCCGACGCGCTCGACGACAAGTTCCAGATCTACGGCTACAATATCCTGATCACCAACTTCGGCCTGTCATACCTGTCGGGCGCGAACATCGAGTCGCGCACCGACGGCGAGATCAGCCTGCCTACGCCGGCGGATTTTGAGATCGCTTTCGAAGAGATGAAGTTCACCTGCCTGGGCGACCTGGACACCGCCGAGGTGCCGGACAACACCGGGGAGAAGGTGTTGGCGTACTGGCAGTCGCGGTTTGTCCCCTACTCCATCGCGTTTGTCGGCGACAGCGACGCGCCCTGCGGCACCAGCGGGCGGTTCCTGACCATTCCCGTGGAAACCGCCTGCGCCAACCTGCCTGCGGACCTGTTCGGCACGTTCGGCTTCTCATCGAACGGCAACCTGATCACTGCCGCCGACGGCATCAACGACATTGATTCCCGGCTGTCCGTGCCGTCCACGCTGGAGCTGGCCGGCCCGGCGGAGGAGACCTACTACCTCACCCCCGTGTGCAACGCCTACCTCAACAACTACGCGGCCGAAAGCAACAAGTCCAGCGGCGTCGGGTTCATCAACCTGGCCGGCAAGGTGGACATTCCCTTCTTCGAGGACATGAAGGTTCACCTGCAAACCAGCGCCAACACCAACGCCGCCGGCGCCTCGCTCTACGTGGTGGGCGGCTGGCCCACGCGCGGCTGGACCGACGCGGACGGCCAGAGCTTCTTCGACATCACCACCTTTGATGCCGCCAACGACGGGTACCCGACCAACGCCTGCGCCGACAACGGCGCCTACCGATCCGGCAGCGACTACCGGCCGCGGGCGTACAAGTGCTGGCTCGGCGTGGTGACCTTTGATTACCCGCTCAGCTGGTCCACCACCACCAAGTCGTTCAAGTCGCCAGCCGCCGAGGAGGTGGACCTGCTGGTGATCAACATCCAGCACCAGGTGGACTACCTGAGCGCGGACAACGCGGAGCTGAGCTTCGGCGCGCAGTACGATGGCCTGCCGCAGGTCAACCTGGCCGACATGGCGTTCAACGCCGTGGACGAGCAGACCGGCATCGCCTCCTGCTTTATCAGCAACGGCATCGCCGCGGTGAGCGACGCGATTCTCGACGGCGTGGACGAGCTCAACAGCCTGGCCGGCGACCAGGCCCAGGAACTGATGGACGGGGTGGTGAACCAGCTCATCGACCCCGTGGTCAGCAACCTGTACGCCAAGCTGTACACCGCTTACACCAACGGGCCGGACACCGACTATTACAGCGACCTGGTGGACGAGTACGTGGCCGGCGTTGGCGCTAGCACCAGCGACAACGCGGCCCAGAAACTCCAGGAGCTGACCGCCAACGGCACCAACCTGATCAGCCGCGTGGACCAGGCCCTGGCCCGCGTGGAAACCCTGCTGAACGGATTCACCGCCACGGTGCCGGAGATCGGCCCCGGCTACACCAATCAAATCAAGGGCCTGCTGACGTTCGAGAACGACGAGTACCCCGTGTTGACCGGTCTTGGCCAGCAGCTGGTGCAGCAGTTGGCGGTGGCGGCCGCCGAGGCCCTGGGCGCGGAGCTGGAGCCCGGCATGAAGGAGACGCTCAACACCATGGCGACCACGCTGGAGGAGGTCCGGTCCACCATGGGCGACCTGCGCGCCAGCGTCACCAACCTGCGCGCGCGCCTGCGCACCGGCCAGGACTTTGCCCTGGAGCTGGCCCGCCAGGTGGATCCCGCGGTCATCAGCAACGCCACGGCCACGGCCGCCTCGGAAATCAAGCGGCGCATGGCCGAATGGCGCACCAACGCCATGCCGTTCACGGCCTACACGCCGGACGAGGTGCGGTCCATGATCCTCCAGCAGATCGAGGACCAGTTCTACGCCTCGGACGTGGCCGAGAACCTCAACACCGCGCTGCGCGCCCGGGTCTACGAGCTGAGCGGGGCCGTGCAGCAGGCCTGCGACACGGTGTTCCAGCAAATCAACGCCGCCATCCGCAACCTGATCTCGGAGTTCATGGCCGCGCTCGACGAGAAGATCAACGGCGCGCTCGGCAGCCTCTCCGACACCATCGGCGCCGGCCAGATCAACGGCTACGCCCACATCAACGGCGACTCGCTGCAGGAGCTGCGGGTGGATGGCAAGTTCCAGTGGAAGGTGCCCGACGCCCTGGAGTTCCAGGGCTACTTCATCATCCGGCAACTGGACTCGGACGGCGCAGAGGGTTGCAGCTTCGAGGGCGGCACGGCCAACGAGGTGATCCTGGGCGCGGACGATGTGAGCCTGAACTGGCTCTCCGAAGGCTTGAAAGCCGACGTCTCCACCAAGTTCACCTTCATGACCGACCCAGCGGTGGAGATCATGGGCATGGCCGGCGCGTTCGAGCTGACCGGCGGCACGCTGGGCTTCGAGTCGTTCAAGATCACGCAACTGGCGGCAGCCGTGGCGTTCGGCGCCCTGGAGAACTACCTGAGCGCGGCCGTGGGCGCGCAGTTTGACAGCGTGGAAGTCATGGGCGGCATCTACTTCGGACGCACCTGCACGCTCGACCCCATCAACCTGTGGGACCCGGACGTGGGCGAGGTGCTGGGCGAGCCGCCGTTCACGGGCATTTACTCGTACGGCGAGGGCTGGATTCCGATCTACGATTACGGCTGCGTGTTCAACGTGTCCGCGGGCGCGGGCGCGGGCATCTTCTACTTCGTCGAAGGCCCGATCGGCGGCAAGATCATGCTGGGCGCCAAGGGGGAAGCCCTGTGCGCGGTCACGGTCAAGGGCGAAGTCCGGCTGGCGGGCAGCAAGAACGGCGATGACTTCAGCATGGTCGGCAAGGGCAAGATCTCCGGCAAAGCCGGCGTGTGCCCGTTCTGCGTGTCGTTCAGCAAGCAGGTGAAGTTCACCTACAAGAACGGGACATGGGATGCCGATTATTAAGACCAGGCAAGTGAAAGACGCGGAACTATGAATAAACGGCTACGATGCATACTGGGGGCCGGCCTTGCGTGGGCGGCCATGGGCGCGGCGGCGGCCGCCGCCGACACCGAAAACCTCATTTTCAGCGCCGCCACGACCATCCGGGCCGGCGCGGATGACTGGGCTTATATCGTGTGGCAAGCCACGGACGACCAGCTATTGAACGAGCGCGCGGTGGCCGTGTACGCCAAGACCGGCGCGGTGGCCGCGGCCACGGCCTACAACCTGTCCGGCATCGCCGCGGTGCAGACCGATCCGCGCACGCTGCAACTGTTGTGCAACCGCGCCACGCTGCTCGGCGAGGACCTGGGAACCTTGGAAACAGCCATCTCCAGCTATTTCCAGGAACTGGTGCTGACCAACTCGCTGACCCTGGCCGACAAGCTCTCCGCCGTGGTGCGCGGCACCCTGAGCGACCCGGAACAGTTCAACAACCTGGTGTTCATGGCGCGCACCCACCCGGCGATCGCCATGGCCATTGGCCGCGCCTGGGCGCTGCCGATCGCCGCCGGCGCCACCACCGTGGAACTCCGCGACTACGCGCCGGCCACGGGCCGCGCCGGGGCGGTGATCGGCCAGGTCACGGTGCTGGCCGGGTCGCCAACGGTCCTGCCCGCGCCCACCGGGTTGGTCGAGGTGGCCGAGACCAGCGCCCAGGGCGATCTTAACACGCGGTTCCTGTGGTGGTCGCCGCCGGACCTGGACCGCGCGGCGTTGCTGAACTTCGGCTATAACCTGTACCGCGTGACCCGGCCTTATGCCGAGACCCGCGGCTACCACACCTCGGCCCCGCCGCGGGCGGCGCTCGCGGACTCGAACATCGTCCAGGTTAACCGCTCGCCGATCCTGATCGACGAGGACGCGGTGACCAACGGGACCTATTTCTTCGTGGATGACAACGCGTACTTCGAAGGCGTGGTCCAGGGATTCACCAACGGCGCCCAGTTCTACTATTTCGTCACTGCCCGCGACCTGCTGGGGCGGGACGGCGAGGTCTCGCGGGGGTGCCTGGTCACGCTGTGCGACCGCATGCCGCCGCCGGCCCCCGCGGGCCTGCGCGCAACGCCCTATTACCGGTACCAGGGCACGCGCGGCATCAAGGGCCTGACCTTGACGTGGGACGCGGTGGTCCTGACCAACCCCGGGGAACGGGTGACGGGCTACTACGTGTACCGCAGCACCAACTTCAACGCCGTGCTCTACGAGAACCCGGCGCCGCTGGCCGGCCCCATCGCACACAACACCAACTTCAGCCGGTTCAGCTATACGGATACCAACTTTGTGTCCGCGGACATGACCCACACCCACTGGTACGTGGTGCGCGCCGTGGACAACAGCGCCTGCGGCGGCAACTATTCGCCCAACAGCGTGCCCGCGTTCGGCGTGATCCGCGACTGGGAACCGCCGGCGCGGCCGACCAACCTGTCCGTCTCGGTGATCTGCGAGGACGTGGAGATCGAGTGGACCTACGACCGCGCGGAACCGCACAAGCCGGGCGACAAGACCACCAACTTCAACTACCGGGTGACGACCCACCGCGACCCGGTCACCAACGGCGTCTCGGGCATCGACTGGGTGGAAGTCAGCACGCGTTCGTACAGTGAAGGCACCACCTACACCACCCGCCGGTACTTTCGCCCAGGATCTTCCAACGTGGTGGTGGACATTCGCATGACCAACACCGACAACACCGTGATCTGCGCCCGGGCGGGCAGCGTGCACGGGCAGGTCGGCGACTGGATCTGCAAGACGCTCAACCCACCGGACAGCGGCAATTACCGGGACCTGGGCGTCACGGCGCGCGCGGTGTACACGCGGCGCATCCGCGACACGGACTGCAAGTGGCACGTGTCCCGCATCCCCGGCAGCGACGAAGACGAGGGCGTGGTGATCCACGTGGAGGTTCCCAACCAGGGCACCAACGAGTGGGCCCAGGAGTGGCGGGCTTACCACCGGCTGAACGGCGCCGGCCTCACGATGTTCGCGCAGGGGCTGATTACCAGCGTTTACCAGGCGATCGAGTTCACCAACGATGTGCCGGGCGGCGTCAATGGCGGCGAGGCCTGCTATTACCTGCAGTTGTTCGATCGCCACGGCAACCCGTCGCCCATGTACTGGATCAACTGCGTGGACGTGACGCCCTTCGTGGATGTTCCGGCCACCACGCTCATCAGCCTGGAGCAGGCAAACGATCCCAAGACCGGGGCCCCCGGCATGCGCGCCACCTGGAACTGCCCGCCCTACAACGTCGAGCAGTTCATGGTATGTGTCGGGGCGGATCCCTATGCGGCCGCGCCGGAATGCGCCGCGGCGATCGACATGCTCGAAGGTGATTTCGGCTACCGCTATTACTACACTGGCCGGGTGGGCGCTGACTTCAGCAGCAAGACCAGCGCTTTGCATTCGATCTTCTTTAACGTGGAGACGGGCGCGGTGTATTCCGTCAGCGTCGTAGCCATCGGCCTCGGCAACACCTCGGGCGACTGGAGCGACACGCTGGACTTCACGCTCAATCTCGTGGGCACCAACCAGGCCGGCGCCGGCGCGGTGCGGCAGGTTCCCTGGCCGCCGCGCGAGTTCCCGGTGATCCAGCCCATTTCGTTTAGCGGCACCAACGACGTGTTCCTGCCGACTGAGGAACTCTACCAGCCTGGCGTTACCGCCGCGGGCGCGGGTGGAGAAAGCGGCGGGTTTGCCCCGCTGGCCCCGGATGGCACCCAGCCGGCCGGCCCGGCCTTTGAGGCCGGCGTGCTGCTGGCCAAGGATTACGCCCTGCTGGGCGGCAACGACGTGGTGGGCGTGGGCATCGGCGAACTGGGCGGCAAGCTGATCACGGGCAGCCCGGGCTACTACGACATCGTTGAGCCCGCCAAGTCGACCAACTCCGTGGACCCCATGAACTACCTGTATCGGGACGCGCAAACCGGCGCCGGCGACAGCAGCGCCACCAACCTGGCCACGGTGTTCCCCTGCGTGATGTACCGGTACCAGGTGGCCAACAGCAACCTGAACCACATCTCCCACGACGTGGTCCAGGTGTCGCCGCTGATGGAGAACATCGCCTACCAGGAGGTGCCCGGCGTGCCGGTGCACACGCGCATTTTGGATCCGTTCATTGCCATCATCCCCAACACGGAGTTCCAGGAAACCTATTATTCCATTTTCCTGATCGACACCCAACCGGTCATCCGCGGGGCCACGTACCAGTACATGCTGGTACGGTTCGCGGATAACGGCGAAATCGACCGCATCCTGCCCATGCGCAACGTGGTCACCATCCCGGAATGACAAGGTCATGAAAACCCCAACCGCCCGCTGCTCGCTTCGTCCCTGCCGGTTCCCTGTTGCCCTGGCGGCCACGGGGCTGCTCATGCCCCTGCTGGCTCTAGCCGGCGGGTTCGTCTACGAGAACCCGGCCGAGTTCCTGGCCAGCGGTGACTTTGACGGCGACGGGCGCACCGACGCGCTGATCGTGGACCGCGACAGCGGCGTGTACCGCGTCGGCTACCAGACCCCGACGGGGTCGCTCGCGTGGGCGGAGGCGCGCGCCGGCGGCGTGGAGGATGTTGCCGGCGTGACGGCCGGCCGCCTTACCAGCACCAATTTTGATGCGCTGGCTATGGCCGCGCCGGCGGCCAACCGGGTCAACGTGATCGAGGCCGATCAGCGCAGCGCGCCCGAAGCGCCCATGGCGGTCCATCCCTACGGCCTGGGCGCTGCCACGGTGGTCGCCCTGGACACCCTGGGCGGCGGCAACACGCCGCACGACGACCTGGTGGTGTGGAGCGGGTGGAACGGGTCGGCGATCCATCAAGTGGCATTTATGCGGGCGCCGGGGCTGACCAACTATGCCCAGGCCGGCACGCTGATCAAGCTGGCGCGCGGCAACGCCGTGGCCATGGACCCGGCGCGGGTCAAGTTTGGCGCCTTCATGGATCGCCGGCCCGGCGCGGGCTTGACCGTGCTGGACCTGACGAACGCCCTGTTGATGCGCCCCATCTTTATCACCAATCTGAACGTGGCCAGCGACTATGCGGCCGGCGTGTTTGGCACCAACCTGTTCAACTTCCTCGTGTATGTTCCCGGCCAGGACGGGCTGACCTCGTACCGGATCGACAAACCGGCCAGCTATCGCGTGGCCGCCACCAATGTGTTCACGCTGGGCGCTGCCATTGGACAGGTGTTTATCGTGCAGGCCCGCGGCAGCAACATGGTTTTTGTGGTGTTCACTAATGGCGCCACGGGCACCTTTTACAGCTATGATGGCAGCAGCGGGCTGACGCCGCTGCAGAGCCTGTCGGCGCCGGCGGGCGCCCGGCTCACCGGAGTAGCGCCGCTGGGCACCAACGACTTTGCCCTGCTGAGCGGGGATCCCGCCTCGTGCCGCACCACCAACGCGACGGTTTATCGTTTCAGCGGCACCTTGTTCACTGCCGGCGCGGCGGCCGCCGTGCCCGCTCCTGCGGCCTATGCCGGCAAAGCCAACGTGCTGCTGTACCGCGAGGAGCCCATGGTGAGCAGCCGGCCGGGCCGGGTGGCGGCCTGGCACGTCAACGACTGGAGCGCGGCCATCATGCAGAGCGGCACCGTGGCCCATGTGCTGGTCTGGCGCGACACGGGCGCCACCACGGGCCTGGTGAGCGCCGGCAGCGCCACGCTTGGGCCGGTTCCGGCTTCGGCGCACTTTGCCATGCCCAACCAGAAGGGCACCAACTACTCCGTGTTCTGCCTGGACGCCGCCGCCGGCGCGGGGATCCCGGTCGTGAGCATTGCGCCGCCGCCGGGAGCATACCAGGCCGCCGTGTTCATCACCCTCACCAACGAAGCCGCGTTGCCCATGTATTACCGCCGTGACGCCAACCTGGCCTGGTCCCTGTACACCACGGGATTTTTCATATTCCGGGATTGCACCATCCAGTATTACGCCGGAGCCCGCGACCCGACCGCCGGGCCGGTGGCGGCCACCACGCCCAAAAGCCCCATCCAGAGCGCCGCGTACACCCTGGTGGCCGACCCCGACGCGCTGGATTCCGACGGCGACGGCGTGCCGGACTACGTGGAACTGGCCTACGGGCTGGACCCGGTCAACAGCGGCAGCGACGGCGACGGCGACGGGTTGCTGGACCTCGAGGAACTGCTGCGCGGCACCAACCCCAACCTGGCCGATTCGGACGGCGACACGTGGATCGACCTCACCGAATTGCGGTACGGCAGCGACCCCAACAACGCTGCGGACCACCCGCCGGCGGACGCGGTCATCTCCAACGACATCGCGCGCGTGGAGCAGGACGCGGTCTTTGACCAATACCTTGTGCCGCGGCCTTACGATGGCATCATGGTCCAGTCGGTCAACGCGGCCAGCGGCACGACCGTGCGCGCCAGTGCCCTCGGCGGCAGCCTGCTGGCCAGCGCCGCGGTCACGACCAACCGCTTCAACGGCACGAACGTCGACTACAGCGTGCGTTTCCAGCGCCTGGTGGTGGATCGGCCGCCGGCGCTGTTTTCGGTGATCACGGATCCCAACATGGCCATTGCCACGGGCAACTGGACCGATGGCCAGCTCATCGGCCGGGAACTGCTGGGCATGGTTCCGGCCCCGGAAGCGTTCCCGCTCGCAGTGCCCTATCACTACGCCGGCGCCGGGCTGGCGGTGGAGGGGTCCAACTGGGTACACGCCGCGCAAACCACGTTCACCAACGGCGCGCGCCTGGCTATGCTGCGGGACCTGGATTACCTGGACACGCTCGCCGCCCTGCTCATCGAGCGCAAAGTCGGCGACCTGCTATCCCAGCGTGGCGTGACCACCAACCGGCTGATCACCTTGTTCCCCGGCCGGGACGGTGACGCGGGCCTGGATGCGCCCACGGCCGCGACCTTGAACGCACTGCAAGACCAAACCACCAACGGCCTGCCGGGGTACCGGCTGGCGGACCTGCACGCCACGATCACCGGCCAGCTGTCCAACGTGTTCAACGCCGATATCAACATGCTGCGCTATCTCGACCAGTTTATTTACCAGATCAGCAGCCGGGACAGCGATGTATCCAATGGTTACTACCGGTTGCCGGCGACCGTGCTGCGCGAGTATATCAGTTCGGGGCGCATGGATGCCGCATACTCCAACCGGCTGGGCTGGGGTGAATACAACTACAGCCGGGCATGGGCGGGCGTCACTACCATCCTGGCCGCGGTGCAGTCGCGGCCGGTGCGATCTTTCACCGGCATGTCCGTGCGCACCAACTCGTTTTCCAACGGCTGCTCCATGCTTTGGGACGCGGACAGCAACGCCTGGTCCCTGGTGCGCGCCAACGGCACCCCCTACCCCTTTACCGAGGCGTTCCAGTTGCTGCCCGGGACCTTGTTTGATGTCAGCGGGTATACGGATGCCGCCGGCGGAAGCTGCGGCGCGGGGCTGGAGGTCATCACGCTGGTGCTGACCGAGATCCCGCGCGACCAGAGCGCGCACGACGCAGCCAACCTGCTGCCCGAGGCGTGGCAGCGGCTCACGTTCGGCCGGACCGGGATCAACCCGTATGAGGACAGCGACGGCGACGGGTATGACAACATCCAGGAATACCTGGAAGGCACCGACGCCAGCCGTGCGGCGGACTCGCCTGCCGGGTCCGGCATCCCGGTGGCGGATCTCGCGGATCTCGAGTGCGCCATTGCGCTCCAGCCCGCCGGGACCGCCCGCCTGAGCTGGTTCTGGCCGGCGCGCTACGTGGCGGACTTCATTTTTGACCTGCAGGACGCCCCCACCCTGTTCCAGCCCTTTCAGTACAGCGACAGCGCGCCGCAAGGCATGACGTACATCGATTTGAGCATCAGCACCAACAGCGTGGATTTCTACCGCCTGCGCCTCCAACTGCGATAGCCGGGACCAAGGCCGGCCTCTATTGGGATCGGCTCCCGGCGGCCGGGGCATTCGTGGCGCGGAACTCAACCCGCGCCAGGATCCGCAGCTGGTACACGGTAAATCCGATCAGCATGAAACCCAGCATCCAGGCCATGGCCGTGGCCGGACCGAACTTGAGAAACGTGAAGGCCTTGTACCAGATGTGCAGCCCGGCCACCTCGGTGCCGGCCGCCCCACCGGTCATCACCAGGATATTGCCCGTGGCCGCGTACCAGGACCCGATGAACGCGCCGACAAAATTGATGATGATCAGCATCTTGAGCATGGGGAACACGATGAACAGGATCTTGTCGGTGAACGTCGCGCCATCCATGTCCGCGGCCTCGTAGTATTCGTCCGGTATGTTTTTCAGCGCGGCGAGGTAAATCAGGCACCCCGGCCCCATGCCCGCCCATACCATGGGCAGGACGCACGCCAGCATGGAGGTGTCCGGGTCCTGGAGCCAGCGGTACGGCTCCGGCGTGCAAGCCAGCAGGCGGCGAGGGAAATGCGCCAGCCATTGCGCGATGGATTCGCCTGCCGGGCACAAGGCCGGGGCGGCCAGCGCCGCACAAGTCCACAGTAGCAGGCCGCCGCCCGCCAGGAACGCGATGGCGGCCGGCCGCAAGCCATGGACCCACAAGCGCCGGGCAAACAAACCGGCCCCCAGCAGCAGCAGCACGCCCAGCGCCAGGAATGCGCCGGCCGGGATGTGCAACACGATCCGGTTAAGCAAACCGTCACGGCCGGGATCATAAAACTGTTTCCACAGCACCATGGTGACCAGGCCGGTGATCACGGCCGGCAGGTAATAGACGGCGCGGAACAGGATCCGGCCGCAAGGGATTTCCTGCAGCAGCACGGCCAGGATGATCGGCGGCAGGAACGTGAGCGCGAGCACCAGCGTGCTGTAGCGCAGGGCATTCCACACGGCGCGCCACCAGGCGGCGTCGAAGAACATGTCGCCGAAATTGTCCAAGCCCACCCAGGTCGAGGGCCCCAGCAGGCGGTAATCGAAGAACGCCATCAGCGATCCCTGGGCCAGGGGCAGGTATTGCCAGAGCGCGATGGCCGCCACCGCGGGCAGCAGCAGCGCGTAGGCCCAGCGGTGCCGCGCAAACTGCCAGGCGCCGCGCCGGGCTGTTCCGCGCGGCACGAACGCCGCGGCGATCCGGCGCACCAGCAGCGTGAGCGTCACCACCATGATCGCCAGGGTGGCCGCCGCGAGGATCCGGCGCCAGCGGCGATCCGCCGGCGCGATGGTGCCCATCATTTCCTCATTGGCCCGGCGGCAGGCGACGGCCAGCAGGGCCTGCAGGGCCGCGCGCCGCGCCGCGGGCTCCGCGGGCAACTGGTCGTTCAGCGCCATCTGCTCGGCCTGCTGGATGGGCAGGGTCATCAGATCGTAGGCATAGTTGCTGTTCCGGCCGTACGGCTCGGGCTGGGCCGTGGCCATGGCCGACTCAAAGGTGTCCGCCCAGCCGGGCGGGGACATCTTTTCAATGGCCGCATACCCGAACATGCGCAGGTAGCGGGGGTTGACAAAGCGGCCCAGGCCGCCTTCCACAAGGATGCGCGTGCGGATCGCCGTGGCCGCGCGACTGTCATAGAAGCGAATGAATTCCCATGCGGCATCGCGGATGGCCGGATCGCGGATGCCGGAAAACAGGCCCATCATGCGGCTGTTCAATTCCCCGGCACGCAGCCCACCCGGCCCCTTGGGCAGCGGGGCCATGCCGACGAGATCGGGGTCCATGGTGCTGAACACCTTCTCCCCCACGTAGTCGATGATCATGGCAATCTGGCCGCGGGTCCATTTCAGATAGCTGTCCGCGGTATCCTTGGACGAGTAGCCGCGCTGGAGCCGGCCCTGGGCATTGGTCCAGGGCTCGGTGCTCAGCCGGGTATAAAAGTCCAGGGCTTCGGCGGCCGCCGGGGTATCGAACACGCAGCGCCATTGGTCGTTGGTCTCGTCGTACTCCATGGCCTGGCCGCCGGCCGACCATAAGAATGGCATCCAACGATAGGATTCGTGCTTGCCGCGCACCAGGTGGATCCCATACAGGCCACGCTCCGGCACCGTCAGGCGCTGCGCCGCGGAGATCAAGTCCTCCCAGGTCCATTCGGCCGTGGGGTACGGCACCTTGAACTCATCGAACAAGTCCTTGCGATACAGGAGCACCGTGCCCAGCGTGCCGCCATAGGGCAACGCCCATACATGCACGGCACCGTCCGGACCCTTGCGCCGGATGACCGGCCACAGCCGGGGATGGACCCGGAACTCGAGTTCCTCGGGGGACAGGTCGGCGAGGTAGTCGTCGAGGGGATACAGAAACCGGTTGCGGATATAGTTGTCGGATTTACGGAAGTTGATATACAGCACGTCGGCGGCCAGGCCGCCGGCAATGGCCAGCAGGTCGCTTTCCACGCCTTCGACCACGATGCCGGAAAACGGCTCCAACGCGATCTCGACCTGATCCCAGTTATGGTTCCCATAGAGGTCCGGCCGGGCCTGGTAGCGCGCGCGGTATACTTCCGCAAACCGCGCCGGAAAGTCACGGCGGAACGCCTGCACCACGGCGGCGGAGGCCCGGTTGGCAGGGTCGAGCTTGCACGGGTCCGGCAACTCGAACACCTTGACGTGCAGGATGGTCCGGCCCGGGGCATCCTCGATCCAGCCGGCGCTGGCGCGCGCAGTGGCCCCTGCCGCGAGCAGGACCCCGCACAGCAGCGCCCTGGTGAAGGCCGTGGTCATGGACCTCACCCGGCAAACGAGAGACGCAGGAGGGAGTAGTCGTCGTCCAAGGCGTCCTTGCCGGCCATCTGGCGCGCCTGGGCGTAGAAATCGGGCAAGGCCGGGCGGCCCTGGGCGTGGGCGGCGATCACGCTTTGCTTGAACCGGTCGATGTCGCAAAGGCAGGTGTCGTCGGCGCGGATGATTTCATACACCCCGTCGGAGAACACGTACAAATCGCACGGGCGGTCCATGGTTTGCGTCGCGGTGGGGCGGTCGGCGGTGAGGTTGAACCCCACGATGGTGTGGCCGGACTTGAGATCGTGGCGGCCGCCGGCATCCAGCAACAGGGCGGGCGGATGCCCTGCGCTGATGTACGCGATCGCGTCCCGCGACCGCTGGTACACGCCGTACCAGAGGGTGAAAAACAGGTCGTTTTGCTGCTCCACCGGGAAGGTCGATTCCAGCGCGGCCAGCACCTGGGCCGGGTCCCGGAAATCGGTCTTGGGCAGGGCCATGGAGCGCAGCACGTTCAGCACGGACACGGACAGCAGCGCCGCGCGTACGCCATGGTCGCAGACGTCGATGAGATAGACGGCGAAGTGGTCGGCGTCGATCCAGTGGTAACCGAACGAATCGCCGCCCAGCTTGGTCGAGGGCATGAAGATCCAATCGGCCCGGATCGGGCCGTCGGCCAGCGGCGGCGGCAGGAGCGAGGTGGCGTAATTGGCCGCCTCGGCGAGGTCCTCGGCCAGGCAAACCTGGCTGGCCTGGAGCGCGGCGTAGGCTTCCTGGAGGCGGCGCAGGGTTTCGGCCTGCTGCTGCTGCATGGCCCGCAGGTTCAGGTGGGTGCGGATGCGCGCCAGCACCTCCTCCACCTGGAACGGCTTGGTGATATAATCCACGCCCCCGGCCTGGAACGCCTTGACCTTGTCGATCGTCTCGTGCATGGCGCTGAGGAAAATGACCGGGATGTCGCGCAGGCGGTCGCTGGCTTTCAGCCGCTCGCACACCTGGTAGCCGTTGAGGCCGGGCATGTTGATATCCAGCAGGAACATGTCCGGCGGGGCCTGGCCGGCCACCTGCAGGGCCAACTGGCCGTTGGGCAGGGGCGAGATTTCGTAGCCGGCCTGCTGGAGCATGTCGGTGAGCAGGGTGAGGTTGGCGGGGGTGTCATCCACCACCATGATCCGGGAGCCGGACAGGACCAACGCGGGCGCGGTCATGCCGGGGCCCCGGCAGGCGGCGCCACCAGGGCGGCCAGTGCAATATAGTCGTACTTGTTCATCATCTCCCGCATGGCTTCGGCCAGCGCCGGATCCCGCCCGGCCACTTCCTTGAGCAACTGCTGCAAGCGGGTATAATTAAACTCCTGCACCGCGGTTTGCAAGGCGGCACGCAGGGCCGGCGGCAGCGCCGCGGCGGCCACGGCCGCGGGGGGGCCCGCCGCGGGCGCGCTCCCGGAGTGGCCCGATGCCGAGACCGGGCCCCATGCCCACCCGCATCCGCACGTCCATCCGGACAGTCTGGAGGAGGCCTTGGAG
>CAZAYP010000078.1:0-21935 GCA_964489425.1 uncultured Verrucomicrobiota bacterium
TTGTTCAAGCGGCCGTAAACAACCTTCCTTACCCACAAAAACTGCGGAAGAGCCGTTTTGGCACACCATGCGTACAGGCGTCAGGATGACGCGGACGCAGGTCCGACCATCATGACCGGTGCTGAGAAGAACGTACTTGTCCAGCACGTCGGCGTCCGTGATCTCCATGGCACCGGGCAGCTTGGCGAGAATCCACACGTGCTCGCCTTTGCCCAGGGCGCCGGCGGTGTGGTACATGGCGACCTTCTGGCCGACAATCGAGTCGAAGAAGGCGAAGGCTTCCACGTTCTGGAGGGGACGGTAGTCTTCGCTGACGATTCCGAAGACTGGGCAGTCCGGCTTGCCCCAGCGGTTTTCGGGGACGACCCCGAAGTACTTCGGAATATGGGCGACGCCAGATCCCTCGATGGCGTAGAGACGAACCTTGCGGACCGTCCAGTCCAAGCCGGCCGCCTTGATGGCTTCGGCTGAGGTCGCAGGCTTCTCAAGCGGAGTTCCTAGTGTGTGCCAAGGGAGCTGGCCCACATACATCATGTGGGCTTTGCCGTCCTCAATGTATAGGTTGTGAGCCATGACGCACCTCTTTCAGTTCCCGAACAACCGGGCCTGACGTCACCCACCAGTTAAGGAAACGGTTGCCGGCGGGTGGTTCCAAACCAACCTCAGATCGGACGTTTTAATAGCACCTGAATTCCTATTTGTCTACGGTGGTTTGGGTGGTGGCGCGTTTTTCGGTCGATATTTTTACCAAGGATGCCAGCATATGGCCCAATTTCAGTCTCGCGGTGCACGACTAAATATCCGGCCTGAAACTGTTATAATTACTTGTACCCGCTGGTTCTGCATCACGTTGTGCATGCAAAACCGCACGTCAAAATCACCGCCAACCCCAGGAGACCCATGCCTGACTATAGGTATCCCTGGCCGGCTTCGGCAATCGGCAAGGAGGAGATGGCGATGCTGTACCAAGCGCGTGAATCGTCGCCTACCAGGATGACCATCTCCAGCCTGCTGTCCAGAGCCGTGCGCCAGCAATATGGCAGCAACCAAGCCGGCAAACTCGTCGAACCCATCACAACCCAACCAAAGGAGTCCCAACATGCCCGAACATGAATCCCGAGAAACGATTTGGAAGAAGATCCGGCGGCTGAACCTGCCGCGGAACACCAAAGAGTGCCTGCGCCATCTTTGGTACCAGGCCAAAGTGTTAGTGCAGGCCATCGTGAACTGGTTGTACCAACGGCGCCAATTCTGCAGCGCGGTCATGCTGGGCGTGGCACTGGCCTACCTGGTCCACCCGTTTCCGATCGTGGGCCCGACCCTGGCTTCGCTTTCCGTATCGATGTCGGTGCTGTATGGCATCGTGCTGCAAGTCCGCGCTGACCTGGACCGGCACTTCTCCTTCATTATCGAAGGTGCCGCTGTATGAAAATCCAACGCACTGAACTGAAGGACGCGGTTGCCGGCCTGTCAAAGATCGTCAGCCCGCGCGCTCACCTGCCGGCGCTTGCGCATGTCCGCCTCGATGGCGACGGTCAGGCCGTGAGGCTGACCGGCACCGATCTGGACCAGGTTGCCAGCTATGAAATCGCTGCCGCTGTCCCGGTGTCACAGCCCATGTCGGTCCTGATCCCGTTCGATGCCTTGCAGTCAATCATCAAGACCGCGCAAGGCGACGGCGTTGAGATCGACCGGGACAGTAATGCGGTTGCTCTGGGCTGCACCGTCGCCGGGCAAAACATTGTGCGGCGGGTCAGCACGTTGGCGCTGGAGGAGTGGCCATCGTTGCCCACGCCCGCTGTGACCAAGTCGGTGGGTCAGGATTTCTTGAAACAAGTCCGGCAGGCAATACCGTTCACCTCAACCGATGAAACCAGGCCCATATTGAATTCCGTGTACCTGGACGTGAAAGGCAAGGACCACCGGATTGTGGCCACGGACGGTCGGCGCTTGACGGTCTTGTCCTGCGCCGAACTGCCACTGTCTGAGTCGGTGATAGTGCCGGTGACCAAATTCCTGGGCTGGACGAAGCTCGTTGGTGACACCTGTGTCGGCGCGACCAAAGACATGTTCACGCTGCGCTGTGGGCCGTGGACCTACAACGTCAAGCCGGTCGATGGGCAGTATCCCAACTATGGCCAAGTAATCCCGGATTACGATGATGCCGGCACACTGGAACTGTCACCCGAGGACGCCGATATGCTGGTGAAGGCGCTGCCCAGCCTGCCCAAGGGCAATGACCGAGACAACGCGGTGATGCTCCGGCTAGATACGCATACCATGCGCGTCTGTTGCCGGCCGGATGCAACGTCGCCAGAGACCACCATCAGGCTGGAAAGCAGCAGCTACACTGGCAACGGCGCGTTCTCGATCAGCGTCAACCGCGACTACTTCCGGGATGCGCTGCTGGCTGGATTCCGATTCTGGAAACTCCAAGACGCCGCCAGTCCGTTGCTCGGCCGCTTGACCCCGGACTACAAGGGCAGCGTGCACGTGCTGATGCCGATAAGGACCAGCGAGCCCCATGTGCAGCATGCCAAGGCTCCGGTAGCCCAACCTGTGCCAACCCCAGTACCCGTAGCAATAATGAACCCGAAGGAGATCCCCACCATGCCGAAGTCAGTTGTCGAACCCGCAACCACCCCCGAACCCGGCGCGTTGGACAAGCTGTTGGTCGCGTACGAAGCCGCCAAAGCCGCGGTACGCCAGGCGCAGGCCGCCTTGGCCGATGTCGCTTTGTGCGTGCGCGACGCCATACGGGAAGACAAAGTGCGCAGCCGGGAAGTCGCCGAAGTCCGCGCGGGCCTGGCCAAGCTGCAGGCTATCCGCGTCTGAGCGAAGTACGCAAGCCGTCTATTCCCTGTCCACGGGCCGCCACGCCGCATAGCCAAGTACCGCGCATTCCGCGAATGGCCGCTGGGTTCAATACCTAGCGGCCATTTCATTTTCGATGTCCGTAAGCAGAGACCGCAACGCAATCAGCAAACCCAAGGAGTTCGTGATGACCTACAACGTCATGCTTGATGTGTTTCAAGGCGTGGAATATCGGCCCCGGTTCCGCACCTCGTATCGTGTCAGCGAGTCCGGCCCACTGAGCGCCATGGCGAGGGCCGAGCAGCACGTGAATGTCATGCTGCCCGATGAACAGTATGCCATTGCCCGCTATGCCCGGCCGCGTTTCTGGCCCCGCCCGGCGATCCGCATGCCGGTGCCCATCCCCATGCCCGCAGCGGCGTAATCCAACAAATCCCCAGTGGCAGCAGGCCTTGGGGACCCTTTTCAGAAGACCAACCCCAACAAAACAAGGAGAACAACCATGGCAGTAAATATCGAAATGTCTTACGCCAAGAAGCTCGGATTGCCCGAGTATTCAAGCCATCAGTTCAGCATTTCGCTCACCGCCGAAGTGGCCAACCTCGAAGACGTGCCCGCAGAGGTGGAGCGTGTGTACCAGATCCTGCAAGCCTCGGTGGACGACCAGATCGTGAAGCCCGGTTTCGTGCCCGGCGGCGACCGCAGGGTCACCAACAAGAACGGCCACGCCAACAACGATACCAACGGTGACACCAAGCCCTGGCGGTGCTCGGATAAGCAGCGCGCGCTGATCTTGAAGATCGTCGGCGAGCATCACCTGGACCGCGACGAGATCGAGCAGTTGGCAATCAGCCGCTTCGGTCACGGCGTGGTCGCGTTGAACAAGCTGGAAGCGTCCGGCCTAATTGACGAACTGCTGACCCAGACCGGCCGGACCAGTGGCAGCAAAGGCGGCGGCCGGAACTTCCAGCAACGGAGGGCGGCATGAACGCCCAAGCCGCAGTTTTTCGCAGCGGTGTGCTTGATGAAACCACGCCCGGTGATCCGATGGCCTACCTCAGCCACTCGCGGCTGAAAAGCTTTCTGACCTGCCGTCTGCGGTTCTTCTTCGAGAAGGTTCTCGGGCTGAAGGCGCCTGCGACGTCCAGCCTGCAGATCGGCAAGGCCGTGCACGCCGGCCTGCAATTCTTCCACATGGCCCGGTGGCGTGGTGGTGATGTTGCACCTGCGGCCATCCAGCAAGCCTATGCCAAGGCCTACGACGAGATGGAAGCTGCCGATCCCGTGGAGTACGAGGACAAGGGGCGGCAGGATTGCGAGGAAACCGGCAGCCGGGTGCTGGGCGCCTACTTGGGCTCCGACCTGGCTGCCGATCCGCGCCGCATCCTGGGCGTTGAAGCCTACCTGCGCATGGAGGGTGGTGACCTGCCCTTGCCACTGGTGGGCGTTGTTGATCTGGTGGTCGCTGGCAACGTGCCGGTGGATTTCAAGACCGTGGCCGCCACGCCCAACCTTGAGGATGAAGCTTGGCAGAACGAGCTCCAACTAACGGCGTATCACCTGCTGCTGAAGGATGCCGTAGGCGAGGAGCCAGGGCCGGGCGAGCTGGTGCACCTGGTAAAACTGAAAACGCCCAAGGTGATACGCCAGGTGCTCCCGGTGGTGGACCAGCTTCGCATCGACCGGTTCAAATCGCTCGCCGATGCCTACGTGGACGGTGTGAGCCGGGCGGACTACTACCCAAGCCCCAGCATGCAGTGCCGCTGGTGTGGATTCCGTGGCCAGTGCGCGGCGTGGGCCGGGGCAAAGGTCAGCACCACGGTTAGCAAGGCGGCGTGAACCAATCCTAACGAAAGGAGTTATATGAAACCAGTCGTATTGGCCTTATGGCTGACCTGCCTGCTGGCCCTCGGCTTGTCTGCCTGCAACGACAACTACCAGCCCGATCCGCGTATCCCCGAACTTGAACGCCAACGTGATAAGGAGCGGGAACGGTCAAACCGGTGGCAGCTCATTGGCCTGCTGGGCGGTGCCGGCGTGGTGCTGTTTGTAGGTGCCGGGCTCGGGGCCGCGGCACGGAGAAAGGCTGGTGGCGCCAATGTATGATTTGCCAGCCAACCGAACCCAGGGGGTCGTCCAGTCCGCCATTGCAGCGGTTTGGCGACCAGAACCGTTGGCGATGCCGTGCGTTGTTGAGGACCTGCCCCAGTTCGGTTTCTTGGAACGATCTGCGGCAGCCTTGAGCTGGCAAGTGCTGCGGCTGGAATACGCCTTGTCGCCGTCTGGGTATCTGCGAGCCTGGGCCATGCTATGCCTCAAGACCGCGATTGTCCTGGGCATCCCCGCCACACTGGTTGTCCCCGTTGTCACCATCATCATGGCGGGCATAGCAACCTGGACTGCGTTGTTGGCCACGGCTGCGCTTAACATGCTGCTGGCCCTGGTCTACGTCGTGCTGATCGCCGCGATATTGGCGACCGTCGTGTCCGTAGTAGGCGTACGGATAGGGCGTATCCGGTAGCACCCAGCCTGCCGATCCACCACACAAGTCAAAACATGAAAGGAATTTCCAATGGGAGATCGATGCTACATTGAAATCATACTCCGCCGCGACGACCTCAGGCGATTCGGGGAGCACCTGTATTCCGGTGCGGACGAAGCCTGGTGGGACGACATCACCGAGGACGAGTCCCGGCCCGATATCGTCACGGTCAGCGCACATGAAGCGAATTACGGCTGGTTTAACGAACGCGCCGAAGCCACCAAGGCCGGGATTCCCTTCTACGGCCAGCATGCGAGTGGGGATGAGTATGGGCCGTACGCTTTTGCTTCGTGGCACGGTGAGCAGCATGAAGTGCCGCTGGACCGCAATGGCAACATGGTCGTCGCAGTTGATGACGACCTGAACCCCATCCAAGATACTCAGCGCCTACTACAGTTTGTCGCCACCCGCAATAAGGTTCAGGTCGCGTTCGCCAAGGGGCAGGTCAAGCCGGCCGTGCCCAAGGTGGCCGCCGCATGAGTTCGATGATCCTTGTCCGTACGCCTGAAGAACTGCTGGACGCCATCAAGCTGAAACCGGCGTGCTTTTTCATCGCGCTCAATTACGGGGCGCGGAGCACCAAGCATATCACCTACAAGCCCCGCCGAAAGCTGTTCGCCGTCCTGAACGAAATCGACGGCACACGGCAGACATTGACGTGCACCCAGCTCATGGACCCGGCGCACAGCAACATCGGCCCAGCCATGCGCGCGGGCGCGTTCTACGCTGAAGTCGCGTGACAAAGCACCATAACCATGGAGATCAACATGAACAACCAACTGCTCGACGCCGTCGCCCGTGAGGGTGTGCTGGCGTCCGTTTCTATTCGATACTGGCGGGCGGCGAAAAAGCTGGAGCCCGCCGACCTGGGACTGGCTGACCGGCAGGTCACGGGCCGGCTGATTGTCCTGGGCCACAAGCGCCTGCTGCCCCGTGAATCCTTGGCGCGCTTTGCCCTGATCGAAAGCCGGGCCCACGCCTGTGTGGAGCACGCCAGTTTCTCGTTCCTGGGTGGCATCGCTCGCTTTGTGCCGAACCGCAACCTCGCCAAGTTGAACGAATCGCTGGATGGCTTGAGGCAGGAGTTCTTGGCCGAGATCGACGCCTTTATGGCGAATTATGAAGACATGCGGGCATCCGCCCTGGCGGAGTGGAGGGAAGCGGCCCGCAGCCTGGATGTGCCCCCTGGCGAATTCGTGGACCGGATCGCATCGACGTTTCCAGATGGCATGAGGCTGCGCAACAGCTTCCACTTCGACTTCCACTATTTCCAGGTGACTGCGCCGGAATCCGTCCAGCTTCAGGCCGTCCAGGCCGCAGATCAGGCTGCCATCGTGCAAGCCCGTGCAACAGTGGCAACCCAGGCGGCCGAAAAGCTCGCCCAGGACACGGAAGCGTTCGTCACCGATTGCGTGGCAACGTTGCGCGAACAGACGGCGCTCATCTGTGACGAGATGTTGGCCAGCATGCGTAACGGCAAAACCGAGGGCGTGCACCAGAAGACGCTGAACAGATTGCTGAACTTCATCGCCGAGTTCAAGGCCCTCAACTTTGCCGACGACACGCAACTGGCGGCGATCCTGGACAATGCCAGAACGAGCCTGTTGAGCAGAACCGCCCAGGAATATCGCGACAGTGTCAACGCGCATACCGAGCTGACCAACGGGCTCAAACGGCTGGGCGACGAAGCCCGGCGCCTGGCAACTCAGGAGGCGCAGGAAATCGTGGGGCGGTTCGGTAAGCTTGGCGCCCGGCGTTTCACCCTGGCCGCCTAGCGAACGAGCCATCCAACAACAACGACGCCGCGGAGAACTGAATCTCCGCGGCTTTTTTCATCGAGGAGCAAACATGAAACTCAACGACCTGATGGAGATCATACACCGGTCATATCCCGACGAACTGACCAGGGAGTGCTGGGACCCCGACGAGCAGCAAGCCCACGGTGGTACTGGCGATACCCTGGCCGAATTCATTGTCCGGGAAATTGCCGACACCTATGACCAGGCATTGTCTACGGAGGCTCAGCTGGCCGAAGCCGTCCGCGCGATGAACAGGGCTGCCGGCGATATTGGCGGTGTGGCAAGTGCCTTAGAGACCTACAGCAATCCGACCGCAATGCGGGGACACGCCAATGCGTACGCCAAGGCAGGTTGACCGTCTTGCCTTGGAGGCATCCTGCGCCGAGATTACCTTGGCGCAATGGGAACGCTGGATGCAAGGGGCGACCCGAGCTGACCATCGGCGGGTTGATTGCCTGGTACGGCGGCATCTGCCAGCGATATACGATGCGCTGCGGCTGGACCTGCGCAACCCTTACAACTATTACAAGACCCGCCGCCATCTGGTTCTGGTGCATTCGGCTATGGAGTACTTCCTTGCCTACGTTCCTGCCGGCGGGCCCTCAACCACATAAGGAGCCACAAATGGCCAATAATTACTTGGAATACTCGGCGTTTCTGGAGATCCCGCCTGCCAAGATCGAGCAAGCCAGTGAGATCGTCGCCCGGAAAATCACCGAAATGGAAGATGACGATAAGTGGTGCTATTGCGCTGCCGGTGCCGTGGTCGAAAGCCGCGGGGTCTGGTTCCACTCTGATGAATCCGGAAACCCTGACCACGTGGAGATTATTGCCCGCGCACTGGTGGAAGAACTGGAAATCGACGAGCCGTTCTGCTGCTCGTGGGCCTACACCTGTTCCAGCCACAGGATCGATGAGTTTGGCGGCGGAGCCATGCTGATCCGGCGCGGTTATGAAACGCTATACATGGACGCGATGGGCAGCATTCAGCAGGCTGACCGTGCGCGCCTGCAAAAGGAGAAGGCAGCATGAACGCCCGAATTCCTGATGAAATGATTGAGCACGTTTGGGTCCCGGATTCAGAGATGGCCGATCCGCAGGATGAAGCGACCGTTGACAGCGAGCCCGTTTTGGTCAGCCCGGACTTCTACGAGCAAAACGGTACGCCTGTGGATGAGCATGGCTGGGACATGCGCTACAGCCACACCGAGTGCAAGGTGTTTGGCAGGGCGATCGAGCTGTTAAAGATCGCCGCTAATCAACTGGGCCGATTCCTGGCTGCCCATGATGACAAGCAGGCGCATCCGGGTATGAGCACCATCGCGGACATCGAGGCGCTGTTGGCGGAGATCGAAAGGGCGCGCGCATGAACCCCGCACAACGCCTGAGCCTGATTCACCGCACGGCCGATTGGTGTTGGGATCATACGGAAAGCTGGAGCCCGCGTCGGATTGGCGTCGGGCTGGCCTACTTGTTCTGGGCCATTGCAGCCGACGATGGCCAGCCGTTCGATACTACCATTGGCCCGCCGGGCGAGTACGCCGAGCTGGTCAATATCCTGAAGGCCAATCCCAACGGCCTATGGGAAGAGTTGGTGGCCATGGGTGCCATCGTTTAACAAGAAAGGAACCGCATGTCACATTTCACTACCATTGAAACCCAGGTCAAGGATCTGGACGCCCTGGCCGACGCTTGCACTGAGCTGGGCGTTGAGTTGGTCCGTGAGGGAGTCGCCCGCGGCTATGCCGGCCAGACCCGCACTGGCGACGCTGTTATCAAGCTCCACGGCCCCTACGACATCGCCCTGAACGCAAGGGATGACGGGACCTACACGCTGACAACCGACTGGTGGAACGGCCATGTGGAAAATGAGGTCGGCGCGGGGTATGGAAAGCTGCTGCAACTGTACGGGGTGTGCAAGGCTACCCGTGAAGCCCGCCGCAAGGGATATCTCACGAACCGGAAGACGATGCCCAATGGCGCCATACGCCTGACGATTGGGGGCGTCTAATGAAACAACGCAG
This sequence comes from uncultured Verrucomicrobiota bacterium, assembly GCA_964489425.1. Classification (GTDB taxonomy): domain Bacteria; phylum Verrucomicrobiota; class Kiritimatiellia; order RZYC01; family CAZAYP01; genus CAZAYP01. The sequence goes on from CAZAYP010000078.1 coordinate 9,180, forward strand.
CATTGAAGTCGTTGTCATGCCTGATGGTAGCCTGGTTATTGACGCCATCGGATTCAAAGGGCCAGACTGCGAGAAAGCCACCCGATTTCTGGAGGAGGCCCTGGGGCAAATCACCGCCCAGCAACGCAAGCCGGAGTACATCGAGCGGAACCAGACCAAGCGCCAGCAGCGGGTCGGGTCGTGATGCCGGAAACCGTGCTGATATTCAATCCTGATGGCACGGCCCAGGGGCTCTACACAGAGGCCATACCCCTGAATGCTCTTGGCCGGCTGAGTATCCGGCGGGCCAGCAGCATCGAATACGACGAAGAAACACAGCAGTGGGTGGTTCGGGATCCATCCGGCCATTTGCTGTACCAAACGCCCAGCCGGCAGCAGTGCCTGGACTGGGAGCGCAACTACTTCAACAGCCTGGCAGCCATCCGGGCCTGACCCACAGCAATCCGAGCCGCCGATGAAGTTCATCCTCCTCGGCGGTTCATTTTATCAGGAGAAAAGAAATGAGACCCCTTATTGAAGCGTGCCCGTTGGACTGGAGCGAACGGCCGTACATCGTCTTTTTATACGAAGTTGACCGGCTGCTCTATGACCAATATGGCATCACGGCTGACGATTTGAGTGCTGTTGCCGCGGCCCAAGAGGCAGGCAACACACCGCAGGACCACGTGAACTGGATCGCCGAGCATTACGATTTGGAACCCTTACCCAATGGAGGCTCCGATGAATAAAACCATATTGCCCTACGTGAAGAGCGGACATCCGGGCATTTACCTGGTCAGCGCGGAAGAGACCCGCGTGGAGGCTGAGATCAAGAACGTGGCCCAGCAAGCCGGCTTCACGCTCTATGCATGGTCAGTCACCGCCGGCCTGATCAATACCAAGGATGGCTCAGTGCGCGCGGCCAATGAGCCCATGGAAGCCCTGGCGGCAATTTCTGAGCTGGGGGAGAACGTCATCGTCCTGCTGCGTGACTTCCACCTGTTCCTGGAAGACGCTAACCCGGTGCTGCTGCGCGCGCTGAAGGACGAACTGGCCCGAGCCAAGACACGTGGGCGGACCCTCGTCATTGTCGGCTGCCGCCAAGTTCTGCCGCCAGAGCTGGAGCGGGAATTCGTCGTCTTGGATTTTGCGCTGCCCGGCAAAGCCGAGTTGGCGCAGGTCGTCTCCGGCATCTGCGAATCCGCCCACATACCACAACCGCAGGGCGAGGCGATGGATGCGCTGCTGGACGCGGCCACCGGCATGACATGCATCGAAGCGGAAAACGCCATGGCGCTGAGCTTGGTCGAGAGCAAGTCGCTGGCCCCGGCCCGCATCGCCCAGGAGAAAGCCCAGGCAGTGAAGAAAAGCGGCATCCTGGAACTGGTGGCCGGACAGCCGTCCCTGTCATCCATCGGCGGGCTGGACCTGCTGAAAAGCTGGCTGACCCTGCGGAAGGATGCGTTCGGCCGCAAGGCGCAGGAATACGGGCTACCAACGCCTAAAGGCATGTTGCTTGTCGGCGTGCCCGGTACTGGCAAGAGCCTGGCCGCGAAGGCCACCGCCAGCCTGCTGGGCCGGCCGCTGCTCAAGCTCGACGCTGGCAGGCTGTATGGCGGGTTGGTTGGACAAAGCGAAGGCAACCTGCGTGCAGTTATACAGACCTGTGAGGCCATAGCGCCGTGCGTGCTCTGGATCGACGAGATCGAGAAGGCGTTCGCCGGCAGCAAAAGCTCGGGCATGACCGATGGCGGCACGGCCAGCCGGGTGTTCGGCAGCTTCCTTTCTTGGATGCAGGAGAAGAAGTCACCGGTGTTCTTGGTGGCCACGGCCAACGATGTGACGCAGCTGCCGCCGGAACTGCTGCGCAAAGGACGGTTCGACGAGCTGTTCTTCGTGGACCTGCCCAACCAGCAGGAGCGGGACGCGATATGGGGTATCCAGATCGCCAAGTACGGCCGTGACCCCGAACAGTTCCGGACCGGAGCGTTGGCGGAGCTGTCGGCTGGTTGGACTGGCGCAGAAATCGAGCAAGCCTTCGTGGACGCGCTCTACGCCGCGTTTGCCAAGGGCCAAGAGCCAACCGACCTGACCATCAGCATGGTTGCCGAGGAAGTGGTGCCGTTGAGCAGGCTGATGGCCGAGCAGATCAATACGCTGTGCAAATGGGCGACCGGGAGAGCAAGATCTGCGACCAGCCAGGAGCGCGACAAGTCGGCAAGGCGTATTGCGGCGTGAAGTAGAGGGGAGGGTGCGACTCCCCTCGATTCACCATAGGTTTTCGGGCTGGAGAACAAGAAATAGATTGGATACAGGTGATGATTATGAGGAAACTGATCAAACCCGCCACAGAGCTGGTCGTGAAGCTCAGCGCCGCGATTTCCCGGCTGACCGGCATACGCGCGTTCGTTGAACGGCTGCCATGCCCAAAGGGTGCCGTGGCCCTTGATGTCACGGGCTACAGGCAAACAGAGTCGGCTACCTGCGGATTTATTGCGGCATTGACCGTGGCCGCCTATCTCAAGCCCAGTGTGGATCCGATAAAAATCTATCGCTGGGTTGGCTGCACAGATGATGGGTCGCACGAGCATGACGTTGCCTCGGCATTACGACGGGCAGGCATCACCGTGCGCAAGCGCGCCACCACGACTTTCGAGGATTTCGCCAAGGCGATAGATGCCGGGCATCCGGTGATCGTCAGCGTCGCGTCCCGGATCAGCGACGATGTGGGGCATTGGGCCACCGTCTATGGGTATCGCCGCAGGCCAAAGGCTGTCCTGCTGTCTGGGTTCGGGGAGCTGTTTATGGCTAGGACGAAGATCGTGACATGGTCAGATTTCCGAGCCAGGTGGTGGGAACCAGCAGGCAATGGCATGATTTGTTCACTCCGGAAATGAGACAGCTGGCGCGACATCTTTCAGCCCTATCAACGTGGAGTCAATATGAAGAAAATACCCTTCTACGAATTGGATTGCTCGCTGCCGTTGGCCCAACGTTGGGATGCGCTACCGAAATCGTTGCGCGCATCGGGCCGGATACTGGCGCGGCGTGGCATTGCGGATTTGGCGCAGTATAAGGCCGTCGGTGTGGTTGGCGTGGCCTTTCGGCTCATTACGAAGTGGCGGAATCCGTACCGTGGAGAAATCAAGGGGGCGGCGCGGGTGCTGGGCATCGATTACAATGAGGCGGTTACGCTGAACTTTCAGTACGAGATCAGCCAGATGGTAGCCTTTGGATCTAAGCTATGGGAGGGAAAGCTGGGCGACAGGCTGCGGAGCGTGACGGCAACCTTGAAGCGGCATGCGGCCGTCTTCAGGAAAGGTGCCATGGCCTGTACTGCCGGGGCGCGCTACGTTGATTGTCTCGGCATGACGCATGTGCGGTCCCTGGATTGGCCGGTTGCTGGGTTGGGGCGGCACACGCTGATTATCCACCACGTCAACAACCCTACTGGTAACTTTTTCAGCGTGGGATGGCCGGGCTATAGCGGCGCCCTTTCCGGCTATAAACCAGGTGCGTTCAGCGCCACGATCAACCAGGCTGATGTAATCCGGATGCCCAACCTGCAGTGGCCACCAGCGCATTTGCTACGCTGGGTATTCGAAAACTGCCGCACCTACAACGAGGCGCTGCAATATCTGCGCCATACGCCAGTCTGCTTTCCGGCATTCGTGTTGTTGGCCGGCCCTGATAACGCCGCCGTAATCGAGATGGGACCCGATGGAAGCACGGTGAAGCCCATGAAAGCCGCTGAGCCTGTAGTTATCGCCAATGACTACGTGAGCGCCAAGCGCCGGAAGATGGCGGGTGTGTACGGGCAGGATGGGGACTCTGACCACCGGCGCAACGTGCTTTTACGGCGACTGCGCAGGCTTGGGCGCGGCACCATAGCCCAGGCGCTGCGATTGGTCCGTGATCCGCCAGTGGCCAACGCGGACAGTAGGCAGCAAATGGTAGTCGCCCACGGTCCCCGGTCCCTGCTGGTCGTTGGCCGGGAAAACAAGAAAACTGTGTCGCGGTCGCTAATCGGGCCGCTATGAATGCCGCGCCCTGATTGGCGGGGCCTTGTTCTGCTCCATCCATCCGAAGTGGTGGATCAGCGCCACGCGATTAGCGAGGGCGGCGGGTCAGCGGAAAACACCGGCGGCTCGCCACGGTCGGCATCCGGCACCGGCCTGGGCGCAGGCAGATCCTTAAAGCTGATGGCTAAGATTTCCTTCGCCAGCTCTGCCCGGTGCGTTTCCGAAGTTTGTACCACAAGCCTATCTCGCCAATTCAGTAGTGCCACTTCGGCGGAAGTCGGCGCGCGGCGGACGTAGGGCTCTTTGCTTCGACCGTACAGGGTGCGGAACACTAATATGTCCGTGGCCGCCTTCTTAAAGGCGGTCAACTCGTCACCCTCCAACGCGAGGGCCCGGCATAGGCATACGTAGGTGGGGTAGGTGATAATGCGTCGGCCCCGTTCCAGCATCGCCACCAATGACTTTGACCGACCGGCGCGCTTGGCCAATTCTCCGATGGTTAGGTTTTTTTGCAGTCGCAACAACCTCAGCGTTTGCGTGAATTCGCGGATTAAATCATAAAGATTCCTCGGATCCTGCGGCATTTCTTCAGCGTTCATCATGGTGTTCTCCTTATATTTTATTTGTTAGTTGTGTTGTATGGGCGTCCCTGCCATATGCGTAAATATCTGTGTCCGGTGCACTGTTGTGGGCGTTTATGTGTTGCGCGAATATAGGTTCGACGACACGGGCGGTCTTCATAGTAGGGCCGGCCGATCGTTATTCACATTGTTCGCTTCCTTGTCGGCTATCGGAGGTGATAGCCCAGGCTGGGATTGGACCAGCCTGGGCGCGTGTGTTTACGGCCCCTTATGGCTCCTTGTCCGGAAGGAACTCGATATAAAGCCCGGCGAGTTCATGGCCGGCCGTATGGATGGCCTTAGGGGACCCATTGGACAGCAGCAACTGCTTTATGGTCGCGCAGCTTTTAAGTGCTGACGCCTTCCATTTATCGGGCCAGCCGAGATCCAGTTCTGCCATCCTCGGCAACATCTCGACCAGCTGCGTCAAGATGTCCCGATATTCTTTTTCCTTGTCCGTTGCAGGCCAAGTAAACGGCTGCTCCGAACGCTGCGTGATGTTTTTCTTCATCATCATTCACTCCTAATATTTGTTCATTTCCCTGGTTATCTGCTCGTGATTCCCCCAACTGCGGTTATTTTCCCTATACAACATGCTCCTTTCTGTTGATGATTTGGGGCAACTGCTCACTGTTCTTCGCGGCGGCCTGCTGCAGCTGCTTCATTTCATTAATCCAGTTTCCATAATCCACGTTCCACTGGTGGATATCCGCGGTGCTTATGTTCTGCGGTAGTTCGTCGCGCAAACCCCAGCGCAGGTGTGGTGGCACCAGCGATATCAGCCCGTATTCTTCGTCGTCGCTGACTGGCTGTGCCCGGATGTGTACTGAGTTGTCATTTATCGGACGCATTGATTTTCTCCTGTTGTTTTTGGCCTACTGAGCGCCTGCCCACGGAATGGTATTTATGGGTTACGAAGCCCGCATCGAGAACCCATTCGCGGCCACTCCAATTCTCGACACGACGCCATGCTGTAGAAGAAATTGCTGTTGGGCTTACCGCCCACGCGTTCGGATCTGCGCCGCACGCGTACCCACATTCGGCGAGATGCCAGCGGTAACAGTCGGGGATGCCGGCGCGTACAAAGTAGCTATCCCAATAAAACAGGATTCGTGGATCAACCTGTATGCGGGCAATCGGTGGCGTGTCGCCGGTGCGCAGATCATCAACGGCAACCGCCCAGTGAGCGTTTACAAGGCTTGTGGCATTGGCGGTGGGTTCCCATATTGGCGCACTACTCGTCCACGCCAGATCGCACACTAGGACGCCATCCATGCGCCATTGGCTCTTCCGGATACAACCATCCTCAAGGATCGATTCCAGGGCCGCCATGGAGGTGTAATGCCACTGGGGTCGGTGATGGTGGTGTAGTTTGTTTATCATGGGCGGCCTATTGGTGATTGAATTGATTGCATCGTTAAACATTCCGGCCCATGTCTGGTCCCGAATCCGCAGTCTTAACGAGTGGTGGCCCAACGTGCTCTTCAGGCTCGTAGGGGATCAGGCGGCCGGCAGCGTCGTACAAGGCCTTGGCGTGCTTGTCCCAGCGGCGCATGACGGCGTATTCGGTGCTGATCGTGACGTCTGGGCAAATCAGCTTCATGGCGGCGATCATGATGCGGGAAATATCTTCTGCGACCGGCCTGTAGTCTTCGGCCTCGGGCACCTCGACTAGCACCTCGTCGTGGACAAATGTGACGACGCGATAGCCGGCACGTACCAAGTCATAGAGAGCGATTTTGGCCCCATCTGCAGCAGCGCCTTGGAACGGCGTATTTCGCGCTTCGCAGTAGGTGCAGCCCGCCCGGATGCGCCCAGTGATCGTGACCGCGGAATCCTTGGGGGTCAGGGCCTGCTGGACATCGCGTGATCCCGTTCGTGCGGCGATCTGGCGCGTCAGCTTCGGGTGGTCTGCCAGCGCCTCTGCGATTTTACGCCAGGCCCACTCCAACTCTTGCCTACTGAATACGCGGCCTTTGCTGGTCGCCGTGGCCCCACCGGCGATGCGTAGAAGAATCATGGCGGGTATGGTTTCGTCAGGGATACGGGCCGCTGGATAATCGGCCAGGTCCATAGAGCGAACGAGCTTGGCCGGAGCCCCTTCATCGGCCAAGTATAGATCCATCTCAGGGTAAAGCGACAGCCACTGCGCACGCCAGGTTGCGGCTTCGGCGGGTGATAGGATCACGTCATAGGTCGTGGCGGCGTAGCTCATCAGGCCGTTCACGCCCATGCCGCCCGGGAGGCCGAATCCGACGGCCTTGGCCTTGCGCCGTTCTTCGCCGGTTATATCGGCCGGATCTTTGTTGAGGATCTGGGCCGCGGTGAACACGTGCAGGTCCACGCCTTGGTTGATCAGATCGCGCATGCGGGATTGGCCGTAGCGGTTAAAGGTGATCTGGGCGAGGGTGCAAAGCTCCAGCATGCGATAGTCGCACCCAATGAACACGTGGCCCGGCGCGGGGACGATGCAACCACGGATTTTACCTTCACGTGGCAGGTTCTGGACATTAGGGCTGCTGCAGGAGGATCGGCCGGTTACCATAAGCAAGGAATAATGGGGATGCACCCGACCGCCCACACCGCGAAGATGGGCCAAATAGGTGCTGCGGAGCTTGGAAAACGTGGAATACTTCAGGAACGCCGCGACAAACTCATCATCGGCAACAATGCTCAAGTCGTCGGCAGCCTGGCTGAAGTGCGGTGATTTTTTACACCTCGGGATGGCCACGCCACGTCGGGCCGCGATGTCCGCCATTATGCGATTGTAGGTGGCCCGTACACCCTTCCGGCCGGGGATGTACCCGAAGTTGGCCAATATGTTTTTCTGCACTTGGATCGCCGCGGCCACTTCGCGCTCAGCCACCTCGACAGCCTCGGCGTCGATGCCCAGGCCGTAGCGCTCGATGCGGCGCAGGGCGATGTCGCCACGCAGTTGGACGTGATGGCTGAGGGGACCATACAGTGCCGGGCTGCCGGGTATGCCGGGTGTGCCGGGTTGTAGAAGGGGTGCCGGATACCCGGCATGCAGGCGCGCGGCGTCGTCTTCGAGCATCAACCCCAGTTCGTACGTGGCGATGGCGTCCTGGCCGGCGTAGATGAGGTGTTGGGTTGGGATATTTTGGTACTGAACACTGGTACCGTTAAAAAACTGACCGAATCCGCATCGTATTCTCTCATCCTTATTTAATGGAACATGCAGCAGCTTGTCACTCATCACGTCGAGCTTATACCCAGAAGGCATTGCAATTCCCTTGGTCGCGAGCACGAGGAGGCGCCATAAAATCGAGATATCGACGATGCGCCCGGCCATTATCATGGGGTGGAAATCGAACCCACTGGTCTTTTCCGTGACGTTGATATCAAAGGCCGCGGTATGCATATACACCTTGGACGCGGCATGCACTGTCCAGAACTTATGTAGATCTTGACGTCGAATGAAATGGACCGTATCGCCCTGGAATGTGCTAGCGATTACAACATCTTTCACGTAGTTGGGATCGGTTTCAGTGGTGGTCTCAGTGTCGTATGCAAACACGTCGCCAATACAACCCATCGTCGGCGCCCATACCGTTGCATCATAACTCCTCTTGTCCCAAGGTAGTTTCATATTGTTTCTCCCCATTCCAGACCATTGCCTGCTGGAGGTGTGATGGTTCCATCGTCCACTACATCAGATTTAGCGGTCGTGCCGGGTGGGGGTATCTCCTGCAACCCGGCATGGTCGGCACACCCGGCATGGTCGGCACACCCGGCATTGAGGGGTTGTTGAACAGGGCTTGCGACCATCCGTATACTGGTGTCGCAGTCGGTCGGGGCTATGGGAGTATGGTTATTGGTGTCTTGCTCATCATCTATGTCGGGTGGGGGTATCACTTGTAAACCGGCAGACCCGGCAGGGTCGGCAGGTCGGCACAGCGTTTGCCCTGTTTTTTCATGTGTGCTGGATTCATCAACGATAGCGGGGGCGAGATCGAGTCTGTCATTGACCATGCTTTCGGTATGTGTGCCGGGCGGGGGTACCTGCTGCAAACCGGCACAGTCGGCAGGGTCGGCAGGTCGGCATTCCGGTTGTGCCGGGTTGCCGGGTATGCCGATGTTGCCGGGTTGCGAGGGGTCCTCCGTTGGTATCCCGTATGCGGCAGCCAAGGAAAGAAATCGTTCACGGCTTATTTGCCACAGCTTTGATCGTGTACTACGTTTGGATGGCCGCTCTAAGCGTAGGCGCTTGAGATTCTGCCCGATCCGAGCCGCGTCGATGGTGTGTTGCCCCGGCGATGCCACGTTCGCTTCGGCCATGAGTCGGTTGACGATTTCCGCCAGTTCGTGCGGCGCAAAAACCAAGTTGTCCACGTCCGGTTTCTTGGTGAACATTTCCTGAATGCCGGTGATGATCCAGTTTAGTGGGTTGTTCTCCTCCAGGTCACTTTTTTCGGCTTGGTATGCCACGGACAACTCCTCCATCCGCTGGAAGATTCCGGCCATACCGTGCCGATCCAGCCAATACGCCACGCCCAGGATCGCACGCCACGGTTCAAGGTTGCGGCCCACCAACCTGGCCTGCATGGCGGCCTGCTTGTCGCATTCCCGGACCTCCACCAGGTTGGCCAGCGCCAGCGCGTACAGGTCGTCGATCAGGCGGACGCGGTCATGCGGCCAGCACGCGGCGTCCTGCGGGATGCGCACTGACTTGGCCTTATTCATGCTCCGGATGAGCGGGATCATGATCGTCCGGCTGGCGAGGACGGCGTCGGGCACACGGATGGCTGAGAACGCGCGTGGGCAATAAGCGTGAACGTGCCGCGTAGTCCAAGCGCCGTTGCCGTGCGCTTCCTTTAATGTGACGTAGGTGCCCTTACGATTCCCGGCCAGCAGCAGCGCCCTCTTGTCCGGGTCAGTGCGCCGGTCGTCCATGATGGTCTCGGCGTCATCGAAGGCCAGGGTACCGCCGTAATCGGCAAGGTCACGCAGCGTGGCGAATGTGCCGCCGGATAAAATCAGGCAGCCCAGAAAACCGAGTTCCGTAATGACGCCCAGGGTCTGGGTTTTGCCCGCGCCCCACTCGCCGTTGGGCCAGAGGTAACCGACCACAGGGAACGCATCCAGCAGGTACGTCACGAATACATACAAGGCGACCAACTCGGTCATCGTACGTTGCGGCGCCAGCGACCGGTCGAAGTCAATATAGTGGTCTATCACGTCGCATACCCGCTTGAACACCTCGACCGAATCGGGCCGTTTGCCCGCTATATAATTCTTAACACCAGCGCCCGACCAGCCCCGGCCAGGTGGTGGAACCTCATGCAGGTGGACTTGAAGTTTAAGGTCTTCCCAAGGTAGTGCACCAGGCACCTCGTCGCCGCCGAAGAGTGCACCGTCGTCACGAACGACGACGCATTGCAGGCCGGCGTCGGCGCTAGTTAGATGCACCCAGGCTGCGGCGAAGGCATGCCCCTTGATCAGGCAAAGAGGACGGCGGATTTCGTCGGGCGATGAGTCCAAAATCTCTACAGCTGATGGACCGTACAGTGGGGCGGCTTGGATGAGCTGCTCCAGTTCCTGCTTGGTGTGACCCATCTCGATCCAATCGGACACGTCCTTTTTACCGTCTGGCAGGCCCGGCAACTCCAGCACCTTGATTTCGGCCGCGATGCCGATCAGTTCATCGGCGTAGTCGGCAACGTGCTTGCGGCCGGGGGCGTCGGCGTCAGGGATGAAGACCACGCTGGCGCCGCGCAAGGTGTCTCCATATGCGTCATACCAGCTTTCGCTGGCTCCGCATGGGTTTGTCGTCGCGACCAGCCCCAGCATGGAAACATTGTCCGCATCTTTTTCGCCTTCCACGAAACAGATCGTCTGGCCGGCCTTCACCGCGGCCATCACATCGGGGAGGCGGTATAAGACTTTCCGCGCTTCCGGAAACCATTTCGCCTCGGTATCCGGCGCCTTATTCTTATCGGTGGCATCGCGTATGGGATGCCAATCCGATCCCTTGTGAGTGTACCAGCCCGCGCCCAAACCCCAGACCCAGCCACCGGCGCCGTCGGGTCTACGTTGGACAAACTTTTTCGGCTTGAAACGGATTTTCTGGAACAGCACATGGCCGTTTTTGTCCTTATACGAGTATGTCGCCAGTAGTTTGGTCGTGGGTTTCGGCGCCGACCCAGGAAACAAATCACGCATGCCCAATCCCAGCTTGGCGACAATGGCCTCGGGCGTACAACCACCATGACAATGGACCAAGACCCTGGCATCGCCCTCCTCGCTGACCGATAAGCTCGGGTTATGATCGTCATGTGCTGGACAGCGTGCCTGCCACCCGCCGGCGCCTTGGGGGCGCGGCGCGGCCCCCAGACGTTCCAAACGCGCGATAACAAGCTCGATGGGCTGCTGGTCGGATTTATCGGGCGTCATGGCGACCCCCTGTCGGCGGTGTTGTTGATGCAGAAGCGCGCTCTGGTGAGGTGGCGACAATAAGGTCATCGGGAACTGGGCTTATTGCAGCGATGTTAGCGAAAAGCCGGTCGGGATTCACCTTTGAGGGTACGTGAGCGACGGTGATCAACGCGGTCGCGCCCATAAGCTCAGAGCAGTCAAAACCCGCGTTGGGTGGGTAACCGGTCCACGCTTTCAAGAACGCGTAGAGGGCTGATTTTTCGTGGTTGCTAACGCGGAATGTTTTCGATAAGATCTCGTGCTGGTTGCCCGCCTTGTCGCGAAACGTGAACAAGAACGTCGTAAGGTCTACCTTCTCCATCTCGTCCGACTGAAACTTTTGTCGTACGACCCCGTTCTGGTCCTCAATGTCAACGCACGTCGCGACAAAAGTGCCTTGCGGCGCAAGCTCGCGGTTTTTTGATTGTGATGTTGGAATAATAGCCATCTGACCACCTCTTCTTTCTGTTTGTTATTGTTGACTATCGTCTACCTTCGTCACTCTGGACGAAAAATGGTTTGTCGATCCTTTAGATGTTTTGAGTGCGGCCAACACCTCGGGCAGTACATACCGCTTTCGCCCGCCGACCCAATGGTGTGGTGGGCGCATGCGCCACAACGTGGTCGCAGATATCTTGAGGCACGCGCACAATTCTTTCGGCGTCATTAAATGTTCCGGTTGCCCATTCGGGGCATCGCGCCCATCGAGGGCGGCAACGGCTGCGGCGATGCGCTCGGGCGTGAAATCAAACCCCTGCAAGACACTTTTAATAGTTTCTAGCTTGTCCATTGAATGCCTCGTTTCCGGTTAAATCATTGGTTTTCCTTTCCCTTAGCACTCACCCCGCTATTCCGGGGTTCTTGGCGTGCATTACCCATTGATAAGTAAGATGTAATAAAATATGAGGCTCGTCGTATATGGTTGCTATTCCGGGGTTTTACCCACTCCTAAATCGGTAGAAATGTGGTGTTTGGGCCAACAATCAGAGGAAGGCCATTCTCGTTATGCCAAGTGCCCAGCATGTCCGTACACCAGGCTGTTCACATTCATTGCGAAGCGGCGGGTGAGTAATAAACCAGCTTACGATGTCCGGCTATATGCGTAATGATCCACGACGCCTACAGGTTCTCGGACTCACAGGCGGCCGACGAACGGCGCTGCGCTCACGGCATCACGGTGGACTTGTAGCGGAAAAGTATGGGCGCTGATCCGTATGTGAACAGATCGTGCGCTTGGCCGGCTCGTGCCGCCGTGCAGATTAGGATTTCGGGCTACATGCCGAACGGTTGAACGTCATGAACGACACCACCACAACCGGCCCGCGCGACGGGATTAGTCGTCTTCTTCCGGGCGATCAAGCTGCGAAAGCCGGCCGCTTCCATTGATCGGCAGACGAGATGAGTCCAAATGCTTAGACTTCCGGCTATCCTTGTTGACTGCAGCATTGGTGGATTTGATGGCGATGATTTTATCCTGCATCCGCTCCATGGCGGTTGTAACAATGCATGCTACCTCTTGATCGTTCACGTTAACCATGTGCTCGGAAAGTGATTCCCTCAAACATTGATCGAATAAATTGATGCGACTGTCGTTAGGCAACGATTCGATTGGGGGTGGAGTTCTATTTTGATACTGCACTTTATTGCCTCGTCAGCAGAAGTCGTGGGTAAGTTCGGGTTCGGGTAGTCGGCCAAGGTTA
>CAZAYP010000079.1:0-21616 GCA_964489425.1 uncultured Verrucomicrobiota bacterium
CCCGGTCGCCCTCGCTTCCCGACACTGTGCTCATCATGATGTGGGTAAAGATGAGGTTATGTTCGGCCTAGCCCTCACGCTTGGCTGCTCGAAGGTAGTAAGCCAAAGTGCGGTCGAAGAGTCCGACTCCGCGATAAGAACGGTTCTGGCGCAGCCAGCCATGGAGGACGCCGGAACACCGGATCAGCGCCAGCAAAAAGACATGAGCGAAATCGAGGCGCAGAGCAGCAAAGTCGAAGCAGCCCTTCTCTCGCTCGACCGCGCTGAAGGGGTTAATGCCAAAGCCAAGGCGCAGCGGAATGTCGATGTTCAGGAATATATACTGAAGCAGCTTGAGGCCCGTCACCATACAAATGCGCCAACGGAGGGGTCGACTCGTACGCGTGGCCCGCCCAACGGACCACCGACTGGTCAGCCTTGATGTTCAACGAACGAGAACTCGTGACCGCTGGAGCACAGAACTCGGCAGTCGGAGTTCCGCGCTCAATCATCGGAGATAAAAGCCCGGCCATTTGAGTTCTGAACTCGGACGGTCGAGCTATTAGCCTGAAGGTTTCGGTTCTGTGTCCGGATCCTCGAGCAACAAGCCCGACCGGCCAGGTTTTGATCTCGGGCGACGGAGCCATAAGCTCCATTGTTGAGGTTCTATACCTGGTCACTTGAGCGCGGAACTCAATCCATGGAGCCCCGAACCCAGCCGATGCAGTCTGGAAGCCGGCCCAGGGATCTATGAAGTCCCGCTCCTCGCAACAAAGATGGGTTGCCGGCAGGCGGGGACGCCTGCGCTACGGTTCAGACGCGCGGCCCGGGGAATGCCTGCAAGGCGCCCCTCCTCCTCTCTGCAACCTCGGATACCAAGGTTGGCGGCCGCGGTTATTGGGCCACTTCCACCTGGTAAAAGCTGGCGCTGCCCTGCTCGTCCGGATCCGTCCAGGTATTGAGCGGCGGCGTGGCGGCCAGCGGCAAGGACACCGGCTGGTAGGGGCCAAGCACGGAGCGGGCTCGATTGACAATATAGGTTTCGCCGTCCACGCTGGCCCAGGAAATCGAAACTCCGCCGGGCGCACAAGCGACGCTGTTCACCCCGGGCGGCAGGCGGACCTCGACGAACGGCCCATAAATATTCTGGGGGCCGCCGGTTTCCACCTCCACCAGGCGGTACACCTGGCGCGCGCCTGGCAGCACGCCGCGGTCTGCAACGCAATACTCTGCGCCAACGCCGCCGTTGGGCCAGCCGCGCGCAGGGATCAAGTCTGGGTTCACCTTGACCCAGGCGCCCGCAACCCACCGGTACAGATCAAATCCCAGGGTGTCGGTCTCGGATGCGGTCTGCCAACAGACGGTTACTTCTCCGGCTTCTTCCTTGACCCCGAACGCCACCAGCCGGACCGCGCTGGGCGTCAGCTCGTAGGCGCCCATATCCGTGATCACCTCGGTTATGCGGGGCGCGCCCACCAGGTCCTGGCCGTCCGTCATCCAGTCCTGATTGGTCCCGGTATTCACGCAGGGCGATGATGAGTTAAGCTGATAGTTGCCGGCGGGCCGGTCCTGGAACCCGGGATTGGTCGCGATGTTGCCAGGGCCCCCGGGCAGCGGCGCCACGCAACAGTGAAAGAAGTCCGTCACCACGCTGTCGTAATAATTTGAACCCGGCGTGGAGCCCGAGAGATTGAAGTAGACAATCGAGTTCATCACGGTTTCGCCGGTGCCCCGGACCATGCCGCCGCCCCAGCTCTGGGCGTAGTTGTCCACGAGCGTGCTGCTCTGGATCTCGCCGCCGCTGGTGAAATACGCGCCCCCGCCCATGCCGTTGGCGCCGTTGGATGCCACGTTGTATGCCACCAGGCAGTTTCGCACCCGGCCACCCATGAGAAAGTAGATGCCACCGCCCGCATAGGTGGCCCGGTTGCGCAGCACCCAGCAGTTGGTCATCCAGCCGCCGGCACTGGAAAACAGCACCCCGCCCCCGGAATCCGCGAGGTTCCCGTCCAGCCGGCATCCGGAGAGGCTGCCGCCGCTGGAATTCACGTAGGCGCCGCCACCGTAGACATTGCAAATATTGTTGCTCACCACGCAACCTTCCAGGCGGCCGCCTTCGTCCAGGTAGACGCCACCGCCGCAGGCCGAGGTGTTGGTGGTCCAATTGTACGCGATGGTACTGTTGCGCACCCGCCCGCCCTGGTCGCAATAGATCCCGCCGCCACCGCCGCCGGTCGAGTAGGTCCAGTTGCTCACGATCCGGGAATCCGTGACCAACCCGCCCAGGAGAAACTGGATGCCACCCGCCTGCATCCGCGCCACGTTGCGCTCGACCACGCAGTTGGTCACGGTCATGCCGTTGCCGTACAGATATAGTCCGCCACCGTGGTTGCTGGAAAGGTTCATGGTCACGCGGCAATGGTCGATCGGCCCGCCGTTGATATGCGTGTAAATGCCGCCGCCGTGGTTGCCCGCCGTGTTGTTGCTGAACGTGCAGGTGTGGGCCGCGCCCCCGAAATAGGTGAAAAGGCCGCCGCCCTTGGCCGCCCGGTTGCCGGTCACCAGGCAATTGGTCAGCAGGCCGCCATATTCCATGTACACGCCGCCACCCTGGGACTCGGCCACGTTGTTGCTGATGACGCAGTCGCGGATCGTTCCGCCACCGGTCATGTAAATCCCGCCACCGTCCGTTGCCTGGCCGCCCGCAATGGTAAAGCTGCGGACCACCGCTCCCGCGGCGGCCATGTACAAGATCCGGCTGGCGCCGTCGCCCTGCAGCACGGTCTGGGCCGCGCCGTTGACGCTTTGCAGGACCATATCGTTGGTCATCTGGATGGGCGCGGCCAGCGCGTAGACCCCGTTGGAAACCAGCACCGTATCCGCGGCCGACGCCGCAAAGACGGCGGCGGTCACCGTGCGCGCCGCCATGGGCCAGTTAGTGAACGGGGCAGTGTTCCCACCGTTCGGTGCCACGTAGAATACGGCACCCTGAGCCGCCAGAACTGAAACCATGCAACCCGTCCATACCGAAAATCCAAACACCCTCATTGTTCCCTCCTTGCCTGCCCATGTTGGGATATGACCGATACCATGGCCAATGATGCCACGAAAGAATGAAATTCAAAAAGATCGAGATCGGCATCGGAAACCGAGACCGATTGCGACCCCGACCCCGAGACAGACTCCATCCGGCAGCCCTATGCACCGTGTCTCTTGGCCGCTACGAGACCAAATCCCTACCCAACTGGCATACGGCCCGTTACGACATCCCGCCCCCAATCACCGCCGCCCCGGCGGGAACCTGGGTCGGACCGAACGAACAATTTTGATATCAACAGGTTACGTTCCACAACCGCCTGTTTTCGATGCTTAGAGCCTCATTTTCACCCTCTGAAACACGCCCATAAGGCAGAGCCGACTCCTTCAGGACAATGGCGCCAGACGAAATAGGTTGCGGGTTCCGGGCATACGCTCTTACACCCAATCGATGTTGGACATCGCCGACGAACCCTGCGCTGCCAACCGCAATGCCTTCGGTCCACTCCGGGCAACGGCTTTTATCGAGGCAGTACAACGCCCGATCAACCGCGGCACGCTGCCATTCCGCTAAAGCCTCTGGACCAGACAGCCCCAGCAAGCCAGCCAGCAACGCGCGGTCTATCCTGGCATACCGTTCTGGCGGTCGGTCTATTTCGTGGTAGCCGCTGTGTTCCCACTCCGCCGGATGCTCAACCACGCCAGCCCGCACCATGTTCATATTGATGTAGCTAAGGCATCTGCCCAGGTGTTCGCCGCTCTCCACGGCCGTGGCATGGTAGCGGTCTTCCCAGAAAGCGCCTGTGCGATGTTTGCGCTGATTGTATTGCTGGCCGGTTCGTCCGGCCAGTAACTGTACTGCGCGGGGGATAGCCTGCCGGTCTTCGCCGCCGCAAACAAGCAGGTGCACATGGTTGGAGGTGACCATGTAATTCAGCACCGACAGTCCGAACCGCTTGCGAGCTTCGAACAACCAACCTTCCCATGCACGGCGATCCCGGGCGAATTTGAGCAGGAACTTGCGCTGGTGGCACCTGTGAGTCAGGTGCCAGATGCAGCTTGGAAGATAGTACCTGTTTGCTCTTGGCATGCTGGCATCTTATCAAACGATTTTCGGGGCGAAAAGCGTTTGTTTAAGCCCCAAAGCAGGTCCTGTTTTCCAGGCATCTATTTGCCCTGTGGCGTATTCGTTCGGTCCGACCCCGTTGACCATTGACCATAGGACCCCGTTGACCATAGGCGGCCACGGCTTCGCGGTGCTTGCCGCGGCGCAGCTCGTAGTCGCCCACCAACCCGAGGATCCGCGCCTGGCGGGCCGGGTCAGTCCACTGCCGGGCCAGTTGGTTGAGCGCGGCGAGGCCGCGGTCCGGCTGCCCCGACTGCAGGCGCACCAGGGCGGCGCGCAGCGCCCGTGACTCCGGCGCCTGTGCGCGCTGCGGCTGGCGAGCGGTTTTACGCGCGCGGATCCGGCTCATGGCGGCCTCCGGGAAGAAAAGAGACGTCGGACGGCATTAAACCGTTCCTTCCGGAGCTCGTCGCCTGTCGCCCGACGTCAAAATTTTTGTTGAGGCGGTCCCCACCGCCAAGGCGCGAGAAAACGCGCGCCGCGAAAGAGTTTTCATGATCCGATCCCTGCCCCACGTGACCGGCCGCCACCCCGGCAAACGGCCAACGCGCGCATTCATAAAACAACCGCGCGATAAATGTCAATAACTATTTTTGCTTATTTACGAATATTTTTTGGCATAAAACCATAACGTAGTCGGAGGTCTGATAATCCTGCAAATCCTGTCGACAAATCACCAGGGCCGAGCATGCGCCCGACGTTTCCCGGGAGACAATCTTCGGATGTGCCGCGCATCAGGCACCGCGCTGGAACTGCGCCAACCCCACGGCATTGAGCACCGGATCAACGTTACGGACCCGTCTGGTCGGATTGCGGCTGAGCGATGGGCAGATCGGCGTGAGTGCCCAGGTACAACCCTTGTTCCAGCACCTGGCGGGCGGTTGCAAGCCAGAGTTCTCGCACTGATTCCACATCGGGCTGGGGATTATAACGCTGCCCCTGGGTAAGATTGTCGGTCACAATGCCCGGCAGGCGGATGGTCGGGCGCTCGAACCCGCGCGCTTCCTGGCCGCGGCTGGGCCGGCAGGGAAAAAAGCTGAACATGCCGTCCACCGGCTGGTCCACCGTGGCGCCCCGGTAAAGGCGGAAGGTTTGCTTGTCAGCCAATCCGCGCACTTGCAGTTCATACACGATGGCCTCCAGCGAGAGATTGATGTACTCCGGCGGCACTTCATCGTGGAGGCGCTGCCGAAAGTTTACGGGCGTCCAGTCCACCCAGTCCGCCACCACGAACACCGTGTCCACAACAAACCGCGCGCGCGCCCGGCCGGAGCCGAACAGGATGACGGATCCCCTGGCCAACCGCTGCATGGATGTGGGTCCGTGCCGGTTGTTCTGCTTGCAGATGCTGTAGAAAAACCGGTCGCCGTAAACAAACGGATCCGTGTTCATGAATGGCGGGTCGTGTGGGGTAAACTTTGTGTACGCCGGCGCGAACAGGTACTGCGGCCAATCCCGGCCGGGCGCGTCCAACTTCCTGACCAACCGCGTTGGCGGCTCAAATTCGCCCCAAAAAAGCAGCTCGCCGGGCACAGGTTGGCCCTCCACTGCGGAGAGGTAAGCTCCGGGCCACTGGAGGAACTTGCGCCGGTGCATGGCGGTATTCCAAGACCGG
This sequence comes from uncultured Verrucomicrobiota bacterium, assembly GCA_964489425.1. Lineage (GTDB taxonomy): Bacteria > Verrucomicrobiota > Kiritimatiellia > RZYC01 > CAZAYP01 > CAZAYP01. The sequence continues at coordinate 5,757 of CAZAYP010000079.1, forward strand.
CCGGTTTCCGAGTCCGGCTCGTGCTCCAGGCCGGGATGAATGAACTGCACGACGCACAACCGGGATTCCTCGGCCACCGCGGGAAGAATCCCCAGCCACACCATCCAGCCCATGGCGATAGCACCTACTGCAATGGCGCGCATGCCTTGCTCCTTGTGTTTGCAGCGCATTCCAAGAATCCCGGGGGCCTTATTCGTGGCGCAGGCATTCGATGGGGTTCAGGCGCGAGGCGCGCCACGCGGGATAAAACCCGAAGAATACGCCCACCCCCGCCGAAAACAGTAACGCCAGGGCCACCGACCCGCCCGAGATCAAGACCGGCCAACTGTTGGCCTTGGCCAGGATTTCGGCCACGGTCGCGCCCAGCAGGATGCCGAGGATGCCGCCGACGCCGGCCAGGGCGATAGCTTCGACCAGGAACTGCATAAGGATGTCCCGCCGCCGCGCGCCCACGGCCATGCGCAGCCCGATCTCGCGGGTGCGTTCCGTGACGGCGACCAGCATGATGTTCATGATGCCGATGCCGCCAACCACCAGCGAAATGGAGGCAATGGCCGCCAGCAGCACGGACATGAGCCGCGACACCTGGGTGATCATCTGGGTGACCTCGGTCATGTCCGTGATGGTGAAGTCGTTGTCCGCCTCGGGTGCCAGGCGGTGGCGCTGGCGCAGCAGGGTCTCGATCTCCGGCCGGATCCGCGGCAGGTCTTCCAGCGACGACAGGCTCAGCAGGATTTGGTTGATGTGAAAGAACGAGGTGTTTTCCAGCACCCGCCGGGCGGTGGTCCAAGGCACCAGCACGGTGTCGTCCTGGTCCTGGCCCCAGGCAGCGCTGCCCTTGCGGGCGAGCACGCCCACCACGCGGAACGGCATGTTGCGGATGCGCAGGTTCCGGCCCACGGGATCCTCGCCGGCAAACAACTCCGTGGCGACCGTCACGCCCAGCACGCACACCCGGGTGGCGCCACGCACGTCCGAGTCGGTGAAGAAATCCCCGCTGCCCAACTCCCAGTTGCGGACGGTGGGGTACGTGTCGCTCACCCCCATGACGGACGTGGCCCAGTTGTTTTCGCGGTATACGCACTGGGCGCCGGAGCGCACCATCGGCGACACCGCCACCACCTCGGGAAACTCTTTTTGGATGGCGTCGCCGTCCTCGGCGGTCAACGTCTGCTGGGTGCCGGCGCCGCCATGGAACCCGCGCGTCCGCATGCTGCCGGGGAAAATGATCACCAGGTTGCTGCCCATGCTGCTGACCTGCTCGCGGATCATGGCCGAGGCCCCCTCCCCCACGGCCACCACGGCGATCACTGCGGCGATGCCGATAATGATGCCCAAAGCGGTCAGCAGCGAGCGGACCTTGTTGCGCCGCAAGGCCCGCCCGGCAATCCGCATGACGATCAGCACGTTCATAAAATCAGCCCGTCCCGCATGTGGATCACCCGCTTGGCGCTGGCGGCGATGTCCTGCTCATGGGTTACCATGACCACGGTGATGCCCTCGCGGTTCAGTTCCTGGAACAGGTTCATGATCTCCGCGCCGGCGCGGCTGTCCAGGTTGCCGGTAGGCTCGTCGGCCAGGATCAGGCGTGGACTGTTCACCAGCGCCCGGGCAATGGCCACGCGCTGCTGCTGGCCGCCGGACAACTGGCTGGGATGATGGTGGCACCGATCCGCCAGCCCCAGCCGCGTGAGCAGCGCCTGGGCTTTCTGCCGCTTTTCCCGCAGGTTCAGCGCCGGGCTGTAAAACAGGGGCAGCTCCACGTTTTCGAGCGCCGTGGTGCGGGCCAGCAAGTGAAAGTTCTGGAACACGAACCCGATCTTGCGGTTGCGCAGGCGGGCCAGCGCGTCGGGGCCCAGGCTGGCCACGGCCTCGCCGTCCAGGTCATAGGTCCCGGCCGTGGGTTGGTCGAGGCAGCCGAGCACGTTCAAGAGCGTGCTCTTGCCCGACCCGGACGCGCCCATGATGGCCAGGAAATCGCCGGCCGGGATGTCGAGCGACACCCCGCCTAACGCCGGGACATCGATCTCGCCGACGCGGTACACCTTCGTAATCTGGTGCAAGCGGATCAGCATGGCAGCTCAATGCGAACCACGGCGGCCGCCGCCTCCGCCGCCCGGACCACCCGGGCCACGCGGCATAAAGGGGTTGACCACCGCGGCGTTCTTCTCGCCGGGGTTGAGCAGCCCGGTTACGACGTCCTGGCCTTCCGCCAGGTCCGTGGGTTCCAAAATCTCGGTGGATGAGCCGTCGCTGACGCCCGGCGTGACTGCCACCGGCGTCAACCGGCGCTCCGCCTTGTCCCAAGCCCAGACCTGCGGACCAGCCGGCCGATCCCCCCGCCCCCCCCGTTCCCCGCGCTCCGCCGCGGCATGGTCCCGGCCGGCGGGCGGCGCGGCATCCGCAGCCGGCTTGAAGCGCAGGGCCGCGTTGGGCACCTTGAGCGCGCCGGTCCGGCGCGCCACCTCGCAGGAAATGTTGGCGGTCATGCCGGGGTACAGCAGGCCGTCGGGATTGGTGGCCTGGATCACCACCGGGTAGGTTACCACGTTTTGGACGCTGGCCGCCGACAGGCGGATCTGGGTAACGGCGCCCGTGAACGTGTCTTCATACGCGTCCACCGTGAAGGACACCGGCTGGCCGGCGCGGATTCGACCGATATCCGCCTCGGGGATACTGGCCTCGACCTGCACCTCGCGCAGATCCGTGGCGATCTTGAACAGCACCTGGGCGGACATGTTGGCCACCACCGTCTGGCCTTCGCTCACATTGCGCGCGATCACCACGCCATCCACCGGCGACCGGATCGTGGTGTAGCCAAGGTTGGCCTGGGACAGCCGCAGGGAGGCCTTGGACTGGGCCACGGACGCCTCGGCCACCTTGACCTGGGCGGCCAGGGTGTCGCGGTTGGCGCGGGCCGCGTCCAGTTCCGTATCGGAAAGCATCGCGCGCGCGGCCAGCTTGATGGCCCGTTCGAGGTCCTTGTCAGCCTGCAGCAGCTTGGCCTGGGCCTGCTCGACCGAGGCCTTGCTCTGCTTGAGGTTGGCCTTGTCCTGCGCCAGGCGCGCTTCGTACACCGTGGGCTCAATCTGCGCCACCAGGTCGCCGGCCTTCACCTTGTCATTGTAGTCCACATACAGCTTCTGCACCGGGCCGTTCACCTGGGTCCCCACGTCCACCAGCTTGAGGGGCTGGACAATCCCGGTCGCATGCACGGTAGCCACCACGTCGCCGCGCATCACCGACGCCGTGCGGTACTGGCCGTCCGCCTTGGTGCGGCTGCCCGCGCGCAGCGCCCAGGCAACCCCGCCGGCAGCCACCACGACGATTCCCAGAACGATCAACCAGCGTTTCATGACTACTCTTCTCCAATGGCGTTATTTATCTGGGCGACCGCGATCAGGCAGTCGCAGCGCGCCTTGACTTCATCCGCGCGCGCCCGGGTCAGCGCCACCTCCGCGTCCGTGACTTCCACGGCCGAGGCGTTCCCGACACGGTAGCGGCCATTAATCAGCTCCAGGCTTTCGCGGGCCTGGCGCGCGATGAGCGCGGTCAGGACCAGGCGCTGGCGGGCGCTTTGCAACTGGCTGACCGCCTTGCTGAGATCCAGGTACACCTGCTGTTCCCGGGTGGCATACAGCGCCCGCGCCGCGCGCAGGCGGGCCAGGGTTTCCTCGATCCGGCCGGTCTGGCGGCCGGCGCTGAAAATACGCCAGGCGGACCGCAGTGCGGCGGACGCGTTCCAGACCAGCGGGAACGCGGTCCCGGCGAAGCTGAGCTGAGCCGACAGCCGCAGGTCTGGATATAGATCCGCGATGGCCTCGCTCACGGCAGCGCTGGCCGCGCGCTCGCGGGCTTCGAGGGCGCGCAGTTCCGGGTGCCGCTGCCGGGCCCGGGCCATCAAGTCGTCAAGGTTCGTGTCCGCGTCCGGGGCCGGCACCCCGGCGATCGCGAACCCAGGATCCTCGGCCAACCCCAGGCTGCGATTCAGCGTGGCGCGGGCCACCATGACCTCGTTGCGGGCATCGATCAAGGCCAACTCGGCGTTGCCCAGGTCCACCTCGGCCTTGGTCACGTCGTAACGGATGCGCCGCCCGACCTCGGCAAACGCCCGGACCTGGTCCAGGTGCGCCTGGAACTGGCGCACGGCTTCCTCGGCCACCTGGCGCAGTTCCTGCGCCTTGCCGAGGCTGTAATAAGCTGATCGCAGGTTGTAGGAGACATTGTTCTGCGCGGCGCGCAATTCTTCCGTGGCCGCCATCAGGCTGGCCATGGCCTGGCGAACCTGCGCCGGGGTTTTCCCAAAGTCATACACCAGCAAGTCCATGTCCAGGCCGGCGCTGTAGCGGGTGTCCAAGTCCGTGTTGCCGCGCTCGATTTCACTGTTGGCGGTGCCCTTGGAATAGCCAAGCGAGCCATCCAGGGCGGGCCAGTATCCCGCCCGCACCTGCTTCAGTTGGGCCGTGGCCGCGGCCAGGTTCTGGCTGGCCAGGGCAATGGTGGGATGGTTGGCCCGCGCGATCTCCAGGGCGCGGTCAAGCGAGAGCACCATGTTGGAGGCCAGCCCAACCTCCGTTGCTTTCAGCGTGCGCTCGCCAGGGGGCGAATTCGTGCCGGCCTGGATCTCGCGGGCGTGCCGCACCGTGGCGCAGCCCGATGCGAAGGCCAGGAGCGCCGCCAGCAGACCGCCCGCGCAAAAAATGCGCAAACCTGGCAGGCGAAGCGCAAGCCACAAGGACTCATCCTGAACTACCCGGGCATTCCACATCTGGATTAGAACGTACATACCGGCCTATTTATTGCCCGGCCGGCCATAATATCCAAGTCCATTGATGAGATAACTCCATGAGACTGCACCTAACCGGCGGCCTGGCCATGCAGGCGGGGACGCCTGCGCTACTCCGAATTCACGGCATTCGCCGAACGCGGGGCAGGTTGAACATATTTCCGGACCGTGCGCCAGTCCAGGCCCGTGCGCCGCGCCACCTCGCCGTAGGTGCCGTGGCGCGCCAGCAGCAGCCGGCAATACCCGGACAGCAGGCCCGTGGCCGTAACCGTTCCCTCGCGGACAGCCGCCGCCAGTTCCTCCGCGGCATCCGCCGTGGCCAACGGCCCCTCGCCCGCGTACGCGCCAGTCAACAGGATGCGGCGCACGGCCTGCTCCAACTCGCGCACGTTGCCGGGCCAGGCGTAATCGGCGCCCGGCCGAATCCGCAACTGGCCGCAGATGGCGGCGGTCAGATCAGGCGCAGAACGGCCCAACAAGCGCTGCAGGAGCAAGGCCACCAGGTGGTCCAGTTCTTCCGGGGTTTCCCGAATGCGCTGCCGAAGGGGCGGGACAAGGAGTACATCAGAACACAGCCGGTAATAAAAATCGTCGCGAAACCGCCCGCCCCGGCGCAGGGCGTCCAGCGGCTGGTGGGTGGCGGCGATCACCCGCCCGCTGAACCGCCGCACCTCGTGGCTGCCGACCGGCGAATACGTCCGCTCCTGCAACACGCGCAGCAGCTTGATTTGCACCGGGGCGCTGAGATCGCCGATCTCGTCCAGGAAGATTGCCCCCTCGGCGCTACAGCGGGACAGCACGCCCTCATAATCGTTGATCGCGCCGGTGAACGCGCCCTTGCGGTGGCCGAACAGCTCCGACTCGATCAGCGATTCCGGAAACTGGGACAGGTTCAGGGCCACGAAGCTGCGCATGAAGCTGGCGGCAAAGCAGCCCTCGCGGGCGTTGAACGGGATGAAGCCCGAGCGGCCGATGGCCTGGGCCGCCGCCCCCTTGCCGGCCCCGGTTTCGCCGAGCAGCAGCGTGGAGAAGTCCTCCATCCGGTTCCACAGGTCGATCGCATAGCGCTCCATGTCGCCGGTGAACACGTTGCTCCACAGCCGCTCGCGCAGGGCGCGCATGCAGGGGCTCACGCCGACCAGGGCCGTGGCAATGAAGTAATAGGCGCGCCGGAGCTGGTAGAAAATGGCAACGTGGCGGGCGGCCGTGGCGGCCGCAATCCCCCGGTGCTCCAGCAGAGCCAGCGCCGCGCCGGCAAACGGCACTGGCTGAGGTTGTCCGTCGGCGGCGATCTCGTCAAGGATCAGGCGGTCGAACGCGGCCAGGTAACGGTGGAATACGTCGAACAGAACCGCCACCTCTACCAAGCGGCGGTCCGCGGCCGGCAAGCGGCGCATCACCGCCGGGGCCGCGGATTCCAGGGCCGCCACCTCGGCCTGAACCCGCGCGATGGCCGCATCCACCGCCTGGTCTGCGGGCGCGCCGGGCGCCAAACCCGCAAGCCGTGTGTTGATCTGTTCCCGCTCCGCGCTGAACGGATTGGCGAACACGGCGGCGCTGACCAGCGCAAAGAACTCGCGCTGTGCGGCATCAAGCTCTACGACGGAACTCATTTGGAATAATTAACATACAATTTATGAATATAATACAAGCATTTATTGTATAGTTATAATCTTTACATAAACGCATCAGCTTTATCATCTGTTTATGCCGCATTGCGTTATGACTTTTCATAAAAACTGGCACGCTAATTGCATATAGCCCCGTGATGGCAGACATGGGGTCTGCTACTAAACAGAGGAGGAGTTGGATGAAGGCAATTGGATGCGTGAGGATGGGGTGGATGCTCTTGGTTAGGAGATTGGCCGGAGCAGCCCTGATCGGGACAGTTTGGGCGGGGACCACGGCCAGCGGCGCCGGATTGCTCAAGCCCAAGGGCGGGGAGGCCAACGGCCTGGTGATCCGGTCCCACCAGGTCAAGGCCGTGATCAATAACGGGTTTGCCCAGACCGAGGTGGACCAGGTATTTGCCAACGTGACGGACCAGGACATGGAAGCCGTGTACTCGTTCCCACTGCCCAAGCAGGCCAGCCTGGCGGAACTCAGCCTGTGGATCGACGGGCAGGAAGTGCTGGGCGAAGTCGTGGAAAAAGAACGGGCGCGCCAGATATACCAGCAGCAGGCCGCTCAAGGCAACGATACCGCGCTGGCCGAGAAGAACGACTTCAAGACCTTTGACATCAGCGTGGGCCGGGTGCGCGCCGGCAGCGAAACCCGCGTGCGGCTGGTCTATTACCAGCCGCTGGAAATCGACCTGAATGTCGGCCGTTACCTCTACCCGCTGGCAGAAGGCGGCGTGGACGATGACCGGATCGCGTTCTGGTCCGTGGACGACCGCGTGGAGTGTGGTTTCTCGTTCCAACTGACGTTAAAATCCGCGTTCCCGGTGCGCGACGTGCGCGTGCCGGGATTCGAGACCGTGGCGCAGGTCACCCGCGCGGACGCTGCGGCCGAGGGTCAGGACACGGTCTACGAGATTTCCCTGCAGCAGGCCGAGGGCGCCAACCTGGCCAAGGACATCATCGTCTATTACCGGCTGGATGACACCGTGCCTGCCCGTGTCGAACTGGTGCCCTACCGGGCGGCCGCCGATCAAGCCGGCACGTTCATGGCTGTGATCACGCCGGCGGCCTCGCTCCAGCGCATTGCCGAAGGCACGGACTGGCTGTTTGTGCTGGACCGCTCCGGCAGCATGGGCGGCGGCAAGATCGCGGCGCTGGCCGACGGAGTGTCCCGCGTGCTGGGGCAGATGTCTCCCAAGGATCGGTTTGCCATCATCACGTTCAACGAGCGCGCGGAAAACTTCACCCGCGGGTTTGTCCCGGCCACGCCGGACGCGGTGGCCCACTGGATCCGCCAGGTGCAGGGATTGCATGCCGATGGCAGCACGGCGCTGTTCGACGGCTTGAAAATGGCCTATGACAACCTGGAAACCGAACGCACCAGCGGCATCATCCTGGTGACCGACGGTGTGTGCAACGTCGGCCCCACGGACCACGCCACATTCCTCGGCTTGTTGGACCAGTACGACATCCGCCTGTTCACGTTCGTCATCGGCAACAGCGCCAACCAGCCGCTGATGGAGCGCCTGGCCCTGGACTCGGGCGGGTTCGCCATGAACGTGTCGGACGGCGACGACATGGTCGGCCGCCTGCTCCAGGCCAAGGCCAAGGTGTTGCACGAGTGCCTGCACGACGTGGAGCTGGTCTTCCATGGCGAGCGGGTGCGCGAGGTCACCCCGGCCAGGATCGGCAACCTTTATCTCGGCCAGCAGGCCGTGGTCTTCGGGCGCTACGACGGCGCCGGCGAGGTGGACCTGGAAATGCGCGCCAAGATATCGGGCCAGGACCAAAGCTGGCATTGCCGGACCACCCTGCCGGAAATCGATACGCACAACCCCGAACTGGAACGTCTGTGGGCGCTGTCCCGCATCGACGAGCTGATGCAGGCCATCCGCGAAAAGGGCGCGGATGAAACCCTGCGGCAGAACGTGGTGGACCTGGGCCTTGAGTACTCGCTGGTCACGGACTACACCTCCATGGTCGTGGTCCGGCCGGAGGTCGCGGAAACCGAAGGCCTTGGCCGGCGCAACGCCGACCGCGTGACCCGCGAGCGCCAGGCCCAGGCCGCGCGCGCCGCCGCCCCCGCGGCCAACTACCGCGTGGACAACGGCGCCACCTTCAACGGCCAGGCCGCGCCGGGCATCGGCACTGGTCCGGTGGGCCCGTTGTTCCTTCTGCTGGCCGGCTGGCTCGCCTGGCAACGGCGGAAAAACCATTAGAACGTGTTGCGCTGCCCGGGGCCCACCCCCCGGGCAGCGCAACGACTCCATACGGAACGTCTTGGACAATAGACAAACAAACGGAGAATAATCATGAGTGGTCTAACACTGGTTGTAATTCTGATCGTAATAGCCGCACTGGGAGCCACTGTATGGGGCCTGTTCAACCGCCACCGCTCGATACTGTGCGCCGTGGCCGGCATCCTGATCGCCCTCGGCGCCATCCCTGGCGGACTCCATGCCTGGGGGGAAGCCCATTCCATGGCATGGACGACGGTGTATGCGCTGGTACTGGTACTTGGATTGGTTTCAACCCTGCGCCAGATCCTCATGAAAGACGGCCGCTGGTCGATATAAAGGCATGCCGCTTATGAAAACCTCAACCCTGTCAACCCACCATCTCATGGCCTCCGGCGCCCGGCACCCGGCGACGCAACCGTCAGTCCAGTGCGCCCCGGCACGGGAGCTTGGCATATGGGCCCTCCTGATCCTGATGCTCAATCTTCCCATGCTGGCCGGCCACTCGCCGCTGGCGCTCGTATTTTACCCGGCGGCCGTGGCGGACGGCCAGTGGTGGCGGTTGCTGACATTTCCCCTCGCCCATGTCAACGCCTACCACCTGGCGCTGGATGGCCTGACGTTCCTGGGGCTGTATGCGGTCCTGGGCGGCGGGCTGGCCGGCCGCCTGCGGGCCGTAGCCATGTGCGCGGCAGGCTCATTGCTGGCCGCGCTGACCGTGCCGGATGCATGGGCCGCAGGGCTGTGCGGGCTGTCCGGCATCGCGCACGGGCTCCTGGTGTGCCTGGCGGTGCAAGGCATGCTGGGCGGGGTGTCCGTAGCCGGCTCCCCCCGGCGCGACCTTTGGCTGTTCGCAATGCTTTTTGTGCTTGTGACCGCCAAGTGCATGGTGGAAGCTCTCTCGGGCCGGGTCGTGTTGGAGTCCTGGCACTTCGCCAGCGTCGGGTTACCCATCGCCGCCTGCCACGCGGGGGGCGCGCTGGGCGGCATCGCGGCCGGATGGCGGGAACGCAGCCTGCGGGTCACGCCGCCGCGGGCCGGATAAACTGGATGCACCGTAGATCAATTTGAAGCATGAAAAAGAAGGAGCTTGTTATGAAAGATAAAACCAAATCCAAGGGTACATGGCTGCAGCGTTTCGCTATTCATTTGTTCACGGTAGTGCTGACCGTGCTGGTTTTCTGGTTGTTGGGATTTTTCCTCGAAGATATTCGCGCTGTCCGCGGCCCGGACTATGAGGCCATCGAGAAAAAGCATCTGGATAAAAACCTGTTGTCCCAGCGCGAGGCCCTGGAACAGCAGATCGCGGACCTGTCGCGGCAAATCGAAAATCAGACCGAGAAGCAGCGGGTCATCGGGGACGGGTCGCGCAACCTGCAGCAAACCATCAACCAACTGCTCGAGTTGCAGAAAATCGGCATGCAGAAGAAAATCGCCCTGTCCGATACCGAACAGGCCAACATCACCACCAGCCTCAACCACTTCCTGGAGAGCCAGAAAACCTACCAGGAACTCAGCCAGACCGTGGGTGACATGCTAGGCAAAAAACAGGACCTGGTACGCGAAAAGCAGGCCTTGGACAAGCAAATCGAGAAACAGCGCGAGCCGGCCCGCGATGAATACCAGCGGCTGTCCGCAAAGCACCGTCTGAAACTGGCCTTTCTGCAGTTGGCCATCCTGTTGCCGATCCTGGCGGCAGCGGCGCTGGTGATCATCAGGAAACGGGCCAGCATCTACTTCCCGCTCTTCCTGGCTTTTGGTGCGGCCACACTCATCAAGGTCGGGCTCGTGGTGCACGAGTACTTTCCGACGCGGTATTTCAAGTACATTCTCATCGGTGCGCTACTGCTGGTCGTGGCGCGCCTGCTCATCCACTTCATCCGGCTCATCGCGTATCCGAAGCTGGCATGGCTGGTGAAGCAGTATCGCGAAGCCTACGAACGGTTCCTGTGCCCGGTCTGCGAATACCCCATCCGCGTGGGCCCGCGCCGGTTCCTGTTCTGGACCCGCCGCACGGTCAACCGGCTGGTCGTCCCGACTGGGGCGGGCGAGGCAGAAGAACCCTACACGTGCCCCGCCTGCGGCCACCGCCTGTTCGAGGAATGCCCGGCCTGCCACAAGATCCGCCACTCCATGCTGCCACATTGCGCGCACTGCGGGGCAGAAAAGGAAATCGGCTGAAACCGGCCGCGCGCAGGGCACCATGACCCCAGGACACAAACAATGGCTGAAGCGTGGTCTGCTGCTTGGCCTGGCCTTGCTGGCCCTTATCCCGCTAGCCGATTTTGGATACGCCCGGGTCGTGGCGTTCCGCCAGGCACGCTGGGAACAATCCATCCCGCGCGGGCCGGACGGCGTGCGCGCCGGATGTGCCGATTACACGGTGGGCCAGGGCCCAGTGGCGCTGCTGCTGATCCACGGGTTTGCAGACTCACCGGCGGTGTTCCGGCAGATGGCGGAATATTGGGCAGCGCGCGGTTTCACCTGCCGGGCCATGCGCCTGCCCGGCGCAGCCCTGCCGGCCGCCCAGGCCGCCCAGGTCAGCCGCGAGCAGTGGCTGGCAGCAATCGCCGCCGAGGTTGACGCGTTGCGGACCAACCACGCCGCGGTCTGGCTGGTGGGTCATTCCCTCGGCGGCGCGCTGGCGCTGAACTATGCCCTTGAGCCTCGGTCTCCCCCCGTGGACGGGTTGGTGCTGCTGGCACCGCTCGTGGAAGTCTCCCGCCGCCGCTCGCCGGTCCTGGGGCCGGAAACCTGGTTCAGCATCGGCCAACGGTTCCGGCTGTTCAGCAAGCTGGCGGAAAATGTGTTCCCGCTGGATGTGCACGATCCCGCGGCGCAGGCCCGGGACCTGCGGATGCGCTTCGTGCCGTTTACACACTACGAGGCGCTCTTTGCCACGGTGGCCGGTTTGCCCGGCCAAGCGTCAAACCTCAAGCTGCCGACCTTGGTATTCCTGACGGCCGACGACTTGGTGGTCGACTCTGCGGCCGCCGCCGGATTTTTTGCCCAGGCGCCGGCCACCCGCATCCAGTGGGTGCCGGACGCCGGCCACGTCATCCCGCTGGACAACGGATGGGAACTGGTCGCCGCAGACACCACCACATTTATCATGGCCGCGACCGCTGCTGTCCGCGGCAAGGAGAAGACCCCATGACCATCCCCAAGGAACGCCTGTTTTCCGCTTCCTTTGCATGGTTGAATGCGGCCCAGTTCCTGGGCGCGTTCAATGACAACGTGTTCAAGCTGTTCCTGATCTTTTTCCTTATCGGTCTCCTGGGGCCAGACTCTTCTGCGGGCGTGCTGGGCACGGTTGGCGTGGTCTTCGTCCTTCCGTTTTTGCTGTTTACACCAGCGGCCGGGGTGCTGGCTGACCGGGTGAGCAAGTCGCGGATTGTCGTGGCGGCCAAGGTCCTGGAAGTGGCCGTGATGCTGCTGGGCGTAGCGGCGTTTGCCTTGCGCAGCCCCTTTGGCCTGTATGCCACCATGTTCCTGATGGCCGCCCAAAGCGCCCTGTTCGGCCCGGCGAAACTGGGCATCATCCCGGAACTGGTGCGGCGCGACCGCTTGTCGCAAGCCAACAGCGTCATGACCATGCTCACGTTTGTGGCCATCATTCTCGGCTCGGCCATGGCGCCGCTGATCGGCGAGTGGGCGCATGGACATTACGCGCGGGCGCAGTGGTTCTGCATCGGGGTGGCGGTGCTCGGCGCCGTGGCCGCGCTACTGATCAAGCGCACTCCCGCCGTCGGCGCGCCGACGCGCTTTTCGCCGTGGTTCATTCGCGACGCCTGGCGTACCCTGTGGTCCATCCGGGGCGACCGCTACCTGCTCCTGGCGGTGATTGCCTCGGCCTATTTCCTGTTCCTGGGCGCGTTCATGCAAATGAACCTGATCTCGTTTGGCATGGAGCACCTCGGCTTGAGCCAGGAACGCAGCGCGTATCTCTTTTTCGTGGCCGCGGTGGGGATCGCCCTGGGCGCGCTGGCTGCGGGCCGGCTGTCCGGCCGCAACATCGAGTTTGGCATTGTGCCGCTCGGCGCCCTCGCGCTGACCGTGGCCGCGGCGGCCATTTACTTCGTGCCGCCGCGCCTCGGGGCGGCCGTGCCGCTGGTTTTTGTCGCGGGGCTCGGCGCGGGGCTGTTCACGGTGCCGCTGGATGCGTTCATCCAGTTCCAGGCGCCGCCAGCGCGCCGCGGCGAGATCCTGGCCACCTCGGGATTCCTCGGCTGGGTGGGCGTGGCCCTGGCGTCCGCGCTGGTCTTCCTGCTGCCCCACCTGGGGATGAATGCCGCAGAAGGATTTCTTTTAATGAGCGGATTGACCCTGGTGCTCACCGTGGCGGCGCTTATTGAACTGCCGGACTTCCTGGTCCGATTCCTGCTCCTGCTGCTGACGCGCGCGGCCTACCGCATCCGCGTTGTCGGCCGCGAAAACGTGCCGATCGAGGGCGGGGCGCTGCTGGTGTGCAACCACGTGTCGTACCTGGACGCGTTGCTGCTGGGCGCCACCCAGCAGCGGCGCCTGCGCTTCATCATGACCCGCCAGGTGTACGAGTCCTGGCGCTGGGCCCGGCCATTTTTCCGCCTCCTGGGCGTCATCCCCATCGAAATGACCGATCCGCCCCGCCAGATCGTGGCCGCCCTGCAGGCGGCGCGCGCGGCCATGGACGACGGCTACATGGTGTGCATCTTTGCTGAGGGCGCGCTGACCCGGACCGGCACGCTGCGCGAGTTCCGGCGCGGGTTCGAGCGCATCGTCAAGGGCACCAGCTACCCCATCCTGCCCGTGTACATCGGCGGCGCCTGGGGCAGCATCGCCAGCTATTACCACGGGCAATTGGTCCGGCGCTGGACGACCCTGCTGCGTTACCCGGTGACCGTGATGTTCGGCCGCCCGCTGCCGTCGACGGCCATGGCGCCGGACGTGCGCGAGGCGGTGATGGAACTTTCGTGCGACTATTTCCAGATCCGCAAAGCCACGCGCCGGTCCCTGGGCGAAGAGTTCATCCGCACCGCGCGGCGCCGCTGGCTGGACCCGATCCTGGCCGACACCACCGGGCGCAAGCTATCCTATGGCCATGCCACGGTCGCCGCGCTCATCCTCGGCGACCGGATGGCGATGCGCGGAGTCGCCGACCGCCACGTGGGGATCGTGCTGCCGCCCGGCGTGGGCGCCGCGCTGGCCAACCTGGCCATTACCCTGCGCGGGCAGGTTCCGGTCAACCTCAACTTTACGGGGTCCGAGGCGGCCCTGCGCTCCGCAGCGGACCAGTGCGGCATCCGGCACGTGGTCACGGCGCGCGCGTTCCTGGAAAAAATGCCCAACCTGAAGCTTCCGGGTGAACTGCTGCTGCTGGAAGACCTGCTCGCCGGCCTTACCCGCCACGAGAAAGTCTCCGCCCTGCTGCGCGCCTGGCTCTGCCCGCCACGGCGATTGGCCCACGCCCGGGGATTCACGCCCGACGACGTGGCCACGGTGATCTTCTCTTCCGGATCCACGGGCGCGCCCAAGGGTGTGATGCTGAGCCACCACAACATCCAGTCCAACCTGGAATCCCTGCGCATCGTGTTCTCGCAGTCGCCCCGCGACAAGATGTGCGCGGCGCTGCCGCTGTTCCACTCGCTGGGCTATACAGCCACGCTGTGGTACCCGGTACTCAGCGGCCTGCCCGCCATCTACCACCCCAACCCGCTGGACGGGGCCGGCATTGCCGCCGCCGTGCGCGACCACCGCGCCACCATGCTGTTTGCCACGCCCACGTTCCTCGCCCTGTACATGCGCAAAGCGCGGCGCGAAGATTTCGCGACCTTGAAATATGTGGTCGTGGGCGCGGAAAAGCTAAAACCCCGCCTGGCCCTGGCGTTCGAACAACAGTTCGGGATCCGGCCGCTAGAGGGATATGGCGCCACGGAACTGGCGCCGGTGGCGGCGCTGAGCCTGCCCCACGTCTCGGCCGGCGGCGTTACCCAAAGCGGATGGAAAGAAGACAGCGTGGGCCAACCCCTGCCCGGCGTGGCCGTGAAAATCGTGGATCCGGAAACCAACGCCGCCCTGCCGACCGGCCAACCCGGCCTGATGCTGATCAAAGGCCCCAACGTCATGCTGGGCTACCTGGGCAGGCCGGACCTGACCGCCGCGGCCATCCAGGACGGCTGGTACCGCACCGGCGACATGGCGCGCATGGATGAGGACGGGTTCATCGTCATCACCGACCGCCTGGCCCGCTTCAGCAAAATCGGCGGCGAGATGGTGCCCCACCAGGCCGTGGAGGAAGAAATTCAGAGCCGCCTCGGGCGCACCGAGCAAGTGGTGGCCGTGGCCGCGGCACCGGACGAAAAGAAAGGCGAACGCCTGGTCCTGTTTTACACACCAGATGCCGGCCCGGTCGAAGATCTCCGACGGATCCTGGCCGAATCCAGCCTGCCCAATTTGTGGAAGCCTGCCCCGGATGCCATGCACCCGGTTCCGGCCCTGCCGGTGCTGGGCACCGGGAAACTGGACCTTGCCACACTCAAAGAATGGGCCCGGCAACGCGGCGCCGACCCCGCAAGTCCATAATCAAGGGAACAGCAACAAACCCAGGTGCTCGCTCCCGCGCGCCCAGGGATTCCATGTGAGCTTGCCGCCCAGGTAGGTATCCACCACATTGATGGTATGGATCTGATCCGGCGCGATGGTGGTGATGTCCTTGTCCAGGATGACAAAGTCGGCCACCTTCCCGGTTTCGATGCTGCCGACCCACTGGTCGAGTTCGTGCTGGCGGGCCGGAATAATGGTCACGGCACGCAAGGCCTCATCCAACGTGGCCACCTGGTTGGATCCCAGAACATACTTGTTGGAATTAGAGAGCGCCGGATAGGGCCATGTCGTGCGAATCATGCCTTGTTCGATATAGTACAAGGGCACCGGGACGGTGACCGTCGAATCGCTATCAAACGAGAAGGGTATGTCCAGATCCCGTTCGATTTGGATCGGGTCGATCAGCGGCGCATTGGTGGGCCCGAGAATGCCCACAAAGGCGTCGCCCCAGTAAGCCACGTGCCCGATCGTATGCGTGCAACTGACGTCATTGGCAGGCACCGGCGCACCATTGGTGGCCACGTAGGTTCCCGTCCGCAACTGGGCCAGTTTCAGCCACTGGTTGGAGTCGCCCACGGTAGCCCGACTTTCGCTACTCGACCTTAGAAACGACAATTTTTGAGGGGGTGAAGT
>CAZAYP010000080.1:0-21219 GCA_964489425.1 uncultured Verrucomicrobiota bacterium
GGGCCCCGCCGCGCCGGCGCCGGGCCGGGTGGCGGCGGCCGGCGACGATCTCCCCCTGGAACGGTTCCACGGTCACCGGCGCGCGTTTATCAAGGTGCAGGACGGGTGTGATCTCGGCTGCGCGTACTGCATCGTGCCAACCCTGCGCGGCGCGCCGCGCTGCAAGCCCATGGCCGCGGCCCGGGCCGAGGCCGCAACGCTCGCGCACAACGGGCACCGCGAGATCGTGGTCTCCGGCGTGTGCGTGGGCCGCTACCGCGACCCGGGCTCCGGCGCCGGCCTGGCCGCGCTGCTGCGGGCGTTGGCCCCCACCCCGGGCCTTGCGCGCCTGCGCCTCTCCAGCCTGCACCCGGAAGACTTGACGGACGATCTGCTGGGCGTGTGGGCGGACCACGCCAACCTGATGCCCCACCTCCACCTTCCGCTGCAGTCCGGCGCCACGCGCATCCTGCGCGCCATGCGGCGCGGGTACCAGGCCGCCGGGTTCATGGCCGCGGTCCGGCGCGTCCGCGCGGCCCTGGACCAGCCCGCGATCACCACGGATATCATCGTGGGATTCCCCGGCGAAACCGAAGACGATTTCCAGCAAACTCTGGAGGTGGCGCGCGCGGCGGCGTTCGCCCAAGTCCACATTTTTCCGTGGTCGCCCCGGCCAGGCACCGCAGCCGCCGAGTTGCCGGGCCGGGTGCCAGCCAGCGTGGTTCAAGCGCGGGTCCAGCGCCTGCACACGCTGGCCCGCGAACTGCAGGCCGCCGCCTTGCAGGCCTGGGTCGGGCGCGAAGCCGACGTGTTGGTGGAAGAACCCGACCCGCGCCATGACCGGACCCAGGGCCATACCGAGCGCTACCTGGTGGCGCGGATCGCGCCGGGCGGCGCGCCCGCCGGCACCCTGCTGAAGGTTGTGGTCACCGGCGTGGCCAACGGGCGGCTCGTGGCGCAGCGCGCGCCGGGGCCCAGTCCGCTCCGGCGTCTCGACAGGCCGGCACCCATGGGATAGAATGGCCGCACCTTGTGGGAGGAGGAACCATGGCCTTGTTCAACGTTGCAGGTCGGGCGCTGTCTGGAACATGGGGCGTGGCGCTGGTGGTGATCCTGGGACTGGGCGGGTGTCGGCCCGCAGCGCCCGGCGCATCGGCCGGCGCGCCCAGCCTGGCCTACCAGGTGGTCCGGTCGTATCCGCACGATCCGCGCTCGTTTACCCAGGGCCTGGACTTTGACCAGGGGGCCCTGTTTGAAGGGACGGGGAATTACGGCGGCACCCGGATCAAGAAGGTGGACCTGGCCACCGGCAACACGCTGCAGCAGCGCTCCGTGCCAGTCCAATACTTCGGCGAGGGAATCACGGTGTTCAGCAACCGCATCTACCAGCTGACCTGGAAAGAACACCTGGGGTTCATTTATGACCGTGACACGTTCGAGCTGCTGGACGAATTCCACCTGCCGGGAGAAGGCTGGGGCCTGACTCACGACGGGACCCGCCTGATCTTGAGCGACGGCACCGACCGGCTGCATTTCATGAACCCCAGGGACGGCAGCATCACAGGCGGGGTTTCCGTGCGCGACGCCGGGCAACCGGTCACCCACCTGAACGAGTTGGAATACGTGGACGGCGTAATTTATGCCAACGTCTGGCCCACGGACCGGATTGCCCGGATTGATCCGGCCACCGGCGCGGTCACGGGCTGGCTGGATCTTGCCGGGCTGCTCAAGCTCCCGGCGGGCCAACCCGCGGACGTGGACGTGCTGAACGGGATGGCCTATGATCCGGGCAGCCGGCACCTGTTTGTCACCGGAAAATATTGGCCGTATCTGTACGAGATTTCGCTGGCGCCTGCGCCGGCGCCCACCGCGGGGTCTCCGCAACCACGGGATTAAATCCGTGCAGCGCGCCGGACCGGCATGGTAACCTTGGTGGCGAGCACAGGGAGGCCATGATGGATTTTGAGGCGATCCGCAAGCTGTTCAAGGAGCGCGACCGATTTGCCGCGCAAAACGGGATCGAGTTGCTGGAGGTGGGGGACGGCCGGGCCGTGGCCCGCATGCAGGTGGCGGAGCGCCACCTGAACGGCCATGATATCGTGCACGGGGGCGCCGTGTTCACCTTGGCGGACTACGCCTTTGCCGCGGCCAGCAACTCGCATGGGGTGATCGCGGTGTCCATCAGCGTCAGCATCAACTACATCAAGGCGACCCGCGTGGGGGATGTGCTGACCGCCACCGCCGTGGAGACTGCGCGCAACCCCAAGCTGGGCTACTACACGGTGACGATCACGGATGCCGCCGGGACGGCCGTGGCCGTGTTTCAAGGCATGACGTACTTCAAGAAAGACACCGTGGACGCGATGGCGCGGGCTTGAGGCCAGGATTCAGGCCAGGGCCGCCTCGGGATCGTACAGCGGCAGCGGCTTGCGCTCGTCCATCAGCGTTTCTTCCGTTTCCAGCACGCTGAACGGGCCTTCTTTTTCAAGGATCACCAGGCTGGTGGCGTAGTTGGGGCTGGCGCAGCTCATGGGCGCCATGCTCTTCACATGCCAGCCGTTACGCAGGATGTTGTTGAGGTGGGCGATGTTGTTGCGGTCGCTGCCGAAAGTGACGTGGGCCGGGCCCACTTGGGTGAGCAGGATGAACGCTCGTTCGCGCGAACAATCTCGGTTGGCCATACCCAGCTTCCTTTCTGGCGATCGGGCGACGCGCCCCCGCCGGTTGTGCTTGAGGGGCGGTAAGCAGGGGGTGTGCCACAAGCGCGTGGCACGGGCCTCCCGGGCCGTGGTGGGGAACGCGGGACAGGAGCCCCGCGCCACGTCACAGCAGCAGCCAGAGCCAGGGCAGGCCCTTGCCCGTCAGGCCGCGGCGTTCGGCGCGCGTGCTGAAGGCGCCCCACCCCTCGGCATTGACCGCGCGCACCCAGTAGTAGTAGGTCAGGCCCGGGTTGGCGCTGGTTTGCTCGTAGCTGGTCGCCGCTACGTGGCCGGCCAGCAGGACGGCCGACACCAAGTTGCCATCCGTGCTGTGCCAGACCTCGTAATCGACAGCCTCCGGGACCGCCGACCATGAGACCTGAACCCGGGTCAGGTCGCCGGTCGACACGACCGTGACGCTGGCCGGCGCCGGCAGGTTGTTGGTGGCCAGTTCCAGCACCAGGCGGTTGCCCGCCGTGCCGACCTGGGCCGCGGGAATGGTGAACAGGCCCTTGGCATCCGCCACGATCACCCCGTTCTGCACCTGGTTGGAACCCGGCAGCGCGAGGTTGCGCCACTGGGCCGAGGCGCCGGCCTGGCGCGGGAAGCGCTGCAGGCGGCGCGGGGTCACGTCCACTGTGCCGGCCACGGTCTGCGAACGCAGCACGATCTCATACCGGGTGGGGGTGTCCACGACGGCGCCGTCAAAATTGTTCCACGAGCACGACCACTCGAGGGTGTTGTTGTAAAGCGAGATGGCCACCGGCGGATAGGCCGGGTCGGTGCTGAGGTTGCTCAGGCCCGGAACGCTCTCGTCCCTGACCACGGTAAAGCCATAAAAAGCCGGGGCGCCAGCCAGGTTGGGCGGCAGGCCCTCGAATGCCAACCAGGTGTGGTCGAGGTTGTTCACCACCCCGCCCCAGCAGCGCCGCGCGGCGTTGAACTTGGCATAGACCGGCCGGGCTTGGGTCGGCCACTCAATCACCATGTCGTTGGTCCCATGGCCAAGGCCCAGCGGCACCATCTCGTCGCCCACGCGCCAGAGCAGGTTGGACTGGTGGTTCTGCCAGGTCCAGACGCCCAGGCCGTTGTATTTCTGGAGCGCGTCGGCCCAGTTGGCGGGCGCCAGCGTGCGCACGGGCAGGTTGCGGGCCACGCTCCCCCACTTGGGTTCAAGATCGCTAAGCCAGGACTGGCCGCCCTGGGTGCCGGCGATGGCGTAGTCCGTCATGGGCTCCGATGCGTAGGCCGCCGCGAACACGTTGGGGTAGCGCAGGGCCATGGCCAGCGTGGCGCTGCCGCCCATGGAGTGGCCGTACACATAGCAGCGGTTGGGGTCCACGGCCTGGTCGGGCGGCTGGCGCATCAGGTCGCGCAGCATGCGCAGCTCGCGGTACTCGGTGTAGTTCACAATCTCGTCGCCCGCGGGCACCTCGCCGCCCAGGCGAAAGTCGTGATGACGCGCAAATCCATAGTGCCAGGTCTCGTTCATATCCACGGGATAGATCTTGTAGGTGCACCAGCCCCAGGGATCGGGATCCTCGGTGGGCGGACCGTACGTGTTACCGCCCCAGCCATGCGGGATCAGCGTGGCCGGCGCGGAGCTGTCGGCGCATTCGGGCTCGTACACGGTGTAGTCGTGGGCGTAGGCGATGGCGTGGTCAATGGCCGGGGTGCCGGGCACGAGGCCGTAGTAAGCGTTCCACGCGCGCGGCGCGTGGAAGGTCGGATTCCAGATCCGCAGATCCATGTACTGGATATAGACGTGGCCGCCGACGCCGATGTTGTTGGTGAGGTGCACGGGCAGCGGTTCGGCAACGGCCTCGGCCACCGGGCCCAGGCTGTTGGCGCTGGTGAAGGCGCCGGTGTTTTCCACGCCCAGGGAGTTCACCGTGGCCACCGCGTAGTACCCGTTGCCGCCGGCCGCGCCCGCAAAGTCGTTGGTGGCCAGGGTCCAGGCCAGGAGGCCCACGTCGGCGGCCAGGGGCGCGCCGTTGTTGGTGATCACCAGTCGGTCGCAATAGCGGTTGCGCCAGGTGCCGTTGTCGTCGTAGCGATTGGCATAGAACCGGCCGGAATCCTCCCAGACCTGGTACAGCAGCGCCGCCTGCCCGCGGTTGGCGGCCGTGATGGGCGCCGTGTGGCGGTAGATTTTATAGGACTCGCCCGCCAGGTCGGCGCGCTCGGTCCAGGTGATGAAGGTCTGGCCGGAGCTGTGCCGGGCCGCCAGGCCGGTGGGTTGCGGCGGAACATTGGTGTCCACGCCGGGCGCCGCGCCGGCCTTGAGCAGCACGGCGCTGGAACGCTCCGGCAGGGTCACGCTGGTGACCAGCGCGGACGACAGCACCCCGCCGTAGTCGCCGAACGCATCCACCGCCCCGCCGCCGCTGGCCGCCAGGTTCCAGTAGCTGGTCCCCAGGGCCGGGATCGCCACCACGTCAGCGCCGGGGTTGACCAGCACCACCCCGTTGCTGAAGTCGCGCCGGTACACGCCCCAGCCGGCGTTCCAGAGATCGTCGAGGGATCCCGCGGGGCCCGCCAGCGGGGCGCCCAGGTTGATCGTGTATTCCGGGTAGTACTCGGTCGCCACATCGTCGCCCAGGGTCATGATATTGATGTACGTGCGGGTGCCCTTGATCAGCAGGTAGCTGCCCAGGGCGAACAGGCGCTCGGTGTAGTTGGTGTTGCCCGCGTAGCTCTGGCAGATCAGGACCTTGTTGCTGCGCACCAAGGCCAGGGCCCGGTTCATCTGCAGCTGCCAGTCCGGCGCGTCGAACGGGTTGTCCGGGCCCCAGAACGCGAAGCCCTCGATCATGCCGCCGTGTCCCAAGCCGTAATCCATCTCCAGCCAGCCCGTGACCAGGCCGCCGATATTGGGCAGGAACAGGTAGCCATTGGTGTCCGCCTCGAACGCCGCGCGGATTTGACGCCCGTATGTTTCCAGGTTGGGCACCCAGTTGTTCAGGCACTCGTCGATATCCTCGAACCAGGGGTGGCTGGGGCTGCACTGGCCAAAGATGTAGCCGTCGGGCGTGAAGCTGTCGGCGAACACGCCATCGTCCTGCGCGGCCGTGATGCGCGCCAGCACAGTGGTGGTCCAGTACTGCGGGAAGGTGGTGTTGGGGGTGGCGTTGGTGTAGAGCACGTTCATCACATCCCAGTTCCACAGTGTCTGGTGCACGCGCTGGGCCGCCGGGGTGTAGAAAAACCAGTTGGCCTGGCTGTTGACCGTGTCCCAATCCGAGGTCCACGTATCGCCCACGATGAAGTTGTGCGCGCCACAGCCGATGCCCAGCTGGTAGTGCAGGCACAGGAAATCCGGGTTGTACGCGCGCAGGGCGTCGATCTGCGAGCGCCGCATTTTTTGCGTGCCGGCCAAATGCGTGGCCGCGAACTGGCGCTGGGCCTCGGTCATCGATTCAGGCAACTGGTCCGCGAACACGCTGATGATGGCCGTGGTGTCCGGCCAGGGACGCGCCGCCGGCGCCGGTAACGAGGCCGCCAGGTACAGACTTGAAACAAGCAGACTCCCAAGCAGCCATTTCGGCGTCATATCCCCTCCTTCATCCGGGTTGTCAGGGCCGCGGCACTATCGCACACGGCGCACACCGGGGCAAGCGTGCAAACACGCGCGCACCCGGGGCATCACCGCCCGGGCAAGGTTGATCCATCCTTTTCATCCCATTTGGTGTATATTCACAAGATAAGGAGTTCTTGCGCGGAATAAACACTTATGAAGTTAAAGTCTATCGTGGCGTCCCTGGTGATCGCGCGGCTGGTCCTGGTCGCGCTGACCGGCCAGGCGGCCACGTTGCTCGACGAATCGTTTCAAGGCGCGCTGTTCCCGCCCTCCGGCTGGATCACGAACCAGTTGCCTGCCGACTGGGCGGTGTGGGAACGCCGCAACGTCTATGGCACCACAGGAATGCAATACGCCGCCTATGCCGAGGGCCTGGGCTCGGCCCTCCGCGTGTGGGATGGCACGCTGTGGACGCCGGAGATCGACTGCTTCGCCTATACCAATGTCCGGATCGTTGTGGACCAGGACTACTCGTACGATCCCTGGGGCAAGGACACCGAGGTCTTCCTGTACGTGATGCCCGGCCCGGGCGCCGGCAGCAACACGCTCTATGCCTCCGGCCCGACCAGCGGGTGGGACTCCGCCAACCTGCGCGCGCCCCAGGCCGACGCCCACCACGGGGTGAAGTTCGGGTTCCGGTTGAAGGATGGGCCCAACATGACCGGCAACGGTTGGCGGGCTTACTGGAAACTGTTCCGCGTGACCGTTACCGCGGATCCGCGCCCCGTCCCGCCGGGCGCGCCCGCCTTCATCTACCTGGCCACGAACTGTTACTCCAACGCCCTCTATGTCGCGTGGCCGGCCAGCGCGCTGGCGCAAGGGTACCGGCTGGACCAGCGCGCCCGCAACTCCAACGGCGTGTGGACCGGATGGTCCGCGAAGGGGCGGGGGCCGGAGCGGCACCAGTTCATCGACAACCTGTCCCCCGCGTATGGGTACCAGTACCGGGTGTGCGCGACCAACGGTGGCGGCCTCAGTGCGACGGTCACCTCGGCGGTGGGCGTGTGCCATGTCAGCGGCCTGGCCGCGCCCTACCCCGTGGTGGCGAGCCGGGGCGGGGCGGCGCGCCGGGTGGACCTGACCTGGATCGTGAATCCGGTCGCCACCCGCGCCCGCATTTACGGATCCGCGGCGGAGTTTAACAACGCGCCGACCCTGCTTTACCAGTCGCCGGCCGCTTGCTCATCCTGGACCGACACCGGCGTCACGGCCTTCGAGACGCGCTATTACTGGGTGTGCGCGGGCACCGCGGACGGATCGGCCTGGAGCCTGCGCGGCGCGCCGGTCGAGGGCCTGGCCGGCGGCGCGGCCGGCGTCACGGGCGCGCTGTTCCTGCTGCTCGGCTATTGACCCCCTGCGGCGGCCGCGTTAGCTTGGTGATGTGCGCCGCGCCCCGGTGCCGGCAGTTTTTAAGGAAAGGGATGCTCATGAGCATTTTGAAGGGGTTGTTCGGCCAGTCACCTTTTGGCCCGCTGATTGCGCATGCCAGGAAAGTGCAGGCCTGCGTCCAACTGGTGCCGCCGTTATTGGAAGCCGCCATCCGCGAGGAGGCGGAGGAAATCCACCGGCTCCAGGACGAGGTCTCGCGCCTGGAACACGAAGCGGACCTGATCAAGCACGAGATCCGCGAGCACCTGCCGCGGCGCTACTTCCTGCCCGTGGACCGCAGCGACATTGATCGCCTGCTGCACAGCCTCGACGCGCTGGCGGATTACGCCCAGGATTTCGCGGTCGTGCTGCTGATTCGCCGGACGCGGGTGCACCCCGACCTGGTCGCCGAGTTCCGCGCGTTCGTGGAGCAGGTGATGCAGGTCACCGGCGCGCTCATGGGCGTGGTGGTCGATCTCGACAACCTGGCGGAGGCGGCCTTTGGCGGCGCCGAAGCCGAAGCGGTCCTCCAGCGCGTCGGCGGCCTGGGCGCAGGCGAATGGAAGGCGGACCGGCTGCAGCGCCGCCTGGGCCAACACATCTACGCGCTCGAAACGGCGATCGACCCGGTGACGATCATGTTTTACGAAAAAATGATGCATGCGCTCGGCCACATCGCCAACGCGGCTGAAAACGCCGGCGAGATCCTCCGCCAAATGATCGTCAAGCGCTAGGCGGCCGCCGCATGGAACTGGCCATCATCGGCGTGACCGTGCTCCTGGGCCTGTACATGGCCTGGACCATCGGCGCCAACGATTTTGCCAACTCCATGGGCAGCGCGGTGGGCGCCGGCGCGCTCACCCTGCGCTGGGCCGTCATCCTGGGCGCGTTGTGCGAGCTGGCCGGGTCGGTGCTGGTCGGCGCACACGTCACCGACACCGTGCGCAAGGGCATCGTGGACCCGGCCGACTTCGCGGGCATGCCCGAGCAGCTGGCGCTGGGCATGATCTGCGCCCTGCTGGCCTGCGCCCTGTGGCTGCACCTGGCCACGTGGTGGGGCATGCCGGTGTCCACCACGCACGCGATCGTCGGTGCGGTAGCCGGGTTTGGCGTGGTGGCCGTTGGGCTGGCCGCGGTGGATTGGGCCAAGATGGGGGGGATCGTGGCCAGTTGGTTTGTCTCGCCGGTGGCGGGCGGGGTACTGGCGTACGCGCTGTTCCGGATGCTGAGCCGGGCGGTGCTCGGCCGGCGGCAGCCCGTGGCCGCGGCCATCCGCCTGACGCCGCTGGTCGTGGCGATCGTGATCACGGTCGTCGCGTTTTCCGCCATCCACGACGGGCTGGACCGCCTGCTTCCGGGCTGGGTCGCGGCCGGCTGGCGCGCGCTGGGGCTGGCGGCGGCCACGGGCTGCCTCGCGGCCAGCGGCTCCAGCTTTTTCATCGCGCGGTACTTGCGCGGCCGGGAGAACGCCGGCCTGGACGAGCAGTTGCGCTGCGTGGAACGGGTCTTTGCCCCGCTGGTCGTGGTGTCCTCCTGCAGCGTCGCGTTCGCGCACGGCGCCAACGACGTGGCCAACGCCATCGGCCCCGTGGCCGCGGTGGTGGATATTTTGCGCAGCGGGACGGTCCAGATGCAGGTCCGCGTGCCGCTATGGATCCTGGGCCTCGGCGGCGTGGGCATCGTGCTGGGCCTGGCCACCTACGGCCAGCGCGTGCTGCGCACCGTGGGCTCCAGCATCACCCACCTCACCCCGTCGCGCGGCGTGGCGGCCGACCTGGCCGTGGCCGCCACCGTGCTGGTGTGCACGCGGCTCAAGCTGCCGGTATCCACCACCCACACCATCGTCGGGGCGATCATTGGCGTGGGGCTGGCGCGCGGGCTGGGCGCGGTGGACGCGCGGGTGGCGCGCGACATTTTCAAGTCCTGGTTTGTCACGGTGCCGGCGGCGGCCCTGCTGGCCTGCCTCCTGTTTGTTGCCGCGCGCGCGCTCCACCTGGAAGACGTGATCCGCGCCGCCTTTCCGTGAAGGGGCCGGGGTAAGCCTATGCCAGGCGCGCGCCGACTTCCAGGCGCGCGCCGCGGGCGTAGTCCGCGCCGGGCATCACCCGCCGACCTTCGGGCTGCACCTCGAGCAGGCGCAGCGCGCCGGCGCCCGCCGCCACGAGCGGCCCGGATGCGCCCACGTCCAGCACCTCGCCCGGCTGGCCGATCCCGGCCTCAACCGCCGCGCGCCAGATGCGCAGGTGCTGGCCCGATCCGGCCGGCGCCTCGCAAAAGCAGCCGGGCCATGGCACGTAGGCGCGGACGCGGTTGCACAGCACCGCCGCCGGCAGGGCCCAGTCCAGGCGGCCTTGGTCCTTGGTCAGCTTGGGCGCGTGGGTGGCCAGGGACTCTTCCTGTGGCCGGCGGGTCTCCCGGCCGTGGCGGAGAAGGTCGAGCGCGCGCACCAGCAGCGCCGCACCCTGCGCCGCCAGGCGCGGGCCCAGGGTCAGGGCGGTGTCGTCCGCGAGGATCGGGGCCGCCTCCTGCAGCAGGATGGCGCCGGTGTCCATTTTCTCGTCCACGTCGAGGATCGTGACCCCGGTCTGCGTGTCGCCGTTGGCCAGCGCGGCCTGGATCGGCGCGGCACCGCGGTACCGCGGCAACAGCGAGGGGTGCAAGTTGATGATGCCGCGGGGGGGGATCGCGCGCACGGCCGCGGGCAGGTACTGGCCATAGGCCACCACCACGACCACGTCCGGCGCCAGATCGCGCAAGGTCGCCACGGCGTCCGGCGCGCCGATTTTCTCCGGCGTGAACGTGGGCAGGCCGAGTTCCAGGGCCCGCGCGCGCAAAGGGCACGGCGCCACCCGCCGCTGGCGGCCCTGCGGCCGGTCCGGTTGGGTGATCACCGCGACCAAGGCGTCGGGACCCGGCGCCGCAAGGGCATCCAGGCTCGGCCCGGCCACCTCGTCCGACCCCATGAACACGAGGCGCATCAGGGCCCGGCCGGGGTTGGGTCCGGGGCGGGCGCCGCCGCCTCGGACGGGGACCGCCGCTTGAACAGGACAAATATTTCCTTGTCGTCGCCTGGCCGGCTGCCTTCCCAGGCCTGGCGCCAGGTCCAGTCGGGCCGGCGCGGCTTGGCCTTGCGGTTGCCTTGCACCAGCAGCAAATCGCACTCCGCGCCGGGATAAACTTCGCGCCGCAAGGTGAGGATGCCCGCATGGTAGTGCAGCAGGGCGCGCTGCGGCTCGCCCAGCTTGACGCTGGCCATGCACTGGTACGCGGGCGGCAGCGCCTGCCGCAACGAGGCGATCATGCCCCGGTAACTTTTCCCGGCGTCCATCAGCGGCAGCCACAGCGTCATCAGCAGCAGGAGCGCCAGGGTCATCCCGCCGGTCCACGCCAGGACCACGTACGCTCCCGCGCTGCGGAACCCGGCCGCCAGGGCCACGAACCCCAGGGTGCCGGCCGCGGCCGGCAGGGCCCAGCGCCAGGACCACGCCGGATCATAGCCCGGTTCGGCTCGCTGCAGGGCGGCGACCAGGCTGGCCGGCCAGCCCGCCAGGTAGCCCCACCACGCACACCACAAGCCCAGCGCAACCAGCCCGAACAGGGCCAGGATCGCCGCGCCGCACCAGCGGGTGACGTGGGCCGGCCACCGGTCCAGCGCGCCCGCGGCCAGCAGGGCCAACGGCGGCAGCATGGGCAGGGCGTAGATCTCGCGCTGCTCGTACGAGCAACTGAGCACGGCCAGGGTCACGGCAAAAAACAGCGCCGCGGCCGCCACCGCGGGCGCGCGCCACACCGCCCGGCCGCCCCGCCAGAGCGCCCAGGCCGCCAGCAGCCAGGCCGGCCAGGCAAACCACGGCAGCATGGTGAAATAGTACAGGGGCTCGTCCGCGGTCTGGCCCAGGCGCGAAAAGCCCAGGTACCGGCCGAAATTGTTGTCCCAGCACCAAGTCCGGAAAAGCTGGGGCGACCGCGCGTACAGCGCGGCCGGCCAGATCGCCAGCCAGGGCACGGCCGCCGCGCCCGCCGCCAGCAGAAAGCCCAGGTACGCCCGCCGCCGCCAGGCCCGGCCCGCGGCCGGCAGCAGGACCAGCGTCAGTCCGATCAGCCCCGGGGCGATCAGGCCCTTGGCCATGAAGCCCAGGCCGAGGCCGGTCCCGGCCACCGCGCCCCCCCACCCCGGCCGATCGGGGTACAGGCTCAGGCCATACAAAGCCACGGCAAACCCGGCCAGGAGCGCGGTGTCCGTAATCAGCAGGTGCGCGCCCTGGGGCAGGCCGAGGCACCCGGCCAGCAGGAGCGCGGCGCACCAGCCATGCCGGCCGGATCCCCAGGCGCGCCGCGCCGCGCCGCCCACCGCGCCCAACACCAGGGCGAGGAACAGGCCGCTGGCCAGCCGCGCGGCGTCGTGCAGCGCCAGCGGCGGCGCGAGCAACCGCGCCAGGCCGGCGGCCACGATGTAATACACCGGCGGCTTCTCAACGAACGGCTCGCCGGCCAGGGTGGGCACCACCAGGTCACCGGTGTTCAAGATGTGGTAAACCAGGCCAAAGCTGTAGGCCTCGTCGGGTTTCCAGGGGTCATGGCCGACCAGGCCGGCCAGGATCCACGCCGCGAGGATCACGGCCGCCACCGCGGCCCCATGGGATTCCAGCCACTGGCTCCAACGTTGTTGCAGGGTGCTCATGGTGCTGGCCGCGGGATCACCGCCTTGCGCCTAAAAAGATTTGCGCAGGTGGGACGGCAGGATATCCAGGCTTTCGCGGTACTTGGCCACCGTGCGCCGGGCCACGTGAATGCCGGCCTTGGCCAACTCCGCCTGGATGTCGTTGTCCGAGAGGGGGTGGGCGCCGTCCTCGCCGGCGATCTGGTTCTGGATCAGATCCTTGATGGTCTTGTTGGAAATGGTCTTGCCCTCGTCGGTCTTGTAGCCCGGCGTGAAAAAGTACTTCAACTCAAACATGCCGCGGGGGGTCTGCATGTACTTGTTGGCCAGCGCCCGGCTGACCGTGGTTTCGTGGACGCCGAGCACATCCGCCACCTGGGCCATGGTCAATGGCTTGAGCTCGGAGACGCCCTTGTCGAGGAAATCCTTCTGGACCGTCACGATCTCGGTGGCGATCCGGTGGATGGTCTGCTGGCGCTGGTGGATGCTCTTGATCAGGAAGGCGCCGGCCTGGACCTTTTCGCGGATGTAGCCCTTGACCTCGGCGGTCGTGCCCGGGTCCTCCATCAGCCGGCGATAATGGCCGCTGATGTGCAAGTGCGGGAGGTAATCGCTGTTGACGATCACCACGTAGTCGTCGCCGACCTTCTTGACGATCACCTCCGGCAGCACGTAGTTGGGCGTCTCGGCGGTGAACATGCGCCCCGGCTTGGGCTCGAGCGTGGCGATGAAGCGCGCCAGCTCGTGGACGTGCTCGGGCGTGGTCTTCATGGCCCGGGCGATCTCCACGAATTTCTTGGCGCCCAGCTCCTGCAAGTGTTCGCGCACCAGCTCGGCCTCGGGGGTCTGGCCCTTGCCCAGGCGGTTGAGCTGGAGCAGCAGGCACTCCTTGACGTCGCGCGCGCCCACGCCGATCGGGTCGAAGCCCTGGATGGTCTGCAGCACCGCGCGGATCCGGTCCGCCCCGTAGCCCGTGGCCTGGGCCGTCTCCTCCGAGGTGGAATTGAAATAGCCGTCGTCGTTGATGCCGCCGATGAGCAGGTCGCCGATCTTGCGGTCCACCTCGTCGAGCGGGGTCATGGCCAGTTGCTGCAGCAGGTGTTCCTGGAGCGAGATCTTCTGGGTCAGCGTGCTGAACAGGTAGTCGCGCCGCGCGTCGTCGTCGGCGGTGTGGGGCTGGGCCGCGTAGCTCTGGCGGAAATATTCCTTCCACTCGTCGTCCAGCTTGGCCAGCACCTCGAACTGGTCCTGGAACTCGCGGTCTACGTTGGGGTCGGTGGGCTGCAGGCCCGGCTCCACTTCCAGGGGGCTGTCGGCGCGGATGGCTTCTTCCAGCGTGGGGTTGGACTCCATCTCCTGCTGGATGATCGACTGCAGCTCCAGGACCGGCACCTGCAGCAGGTGCAGCGACTGGCGCATCTGGGGCGCCAGCACCATCTGCTGCCGCTGCTGCTGGGACTGGCCTAACAGTTGTTCCGGCACGACGCGCTCCTTGTACTGGGTGTCTGGTTGCGCCTTGATAATAACGGCGGCGCCTTGGGAAACAAGGGAAAACTCCCAACCGCCCGCCCGCGCCCTGGCGGGCGGAGCGCCGCGGGCCGCTACACTCCGCGGCCGGCGGCCACGACTTTGGCCATGGCCGCCGCCAGGGCGGCCGGGGCAATGGGCTTGGCCACGTAGGCGTCGAAGCCCGCGGCCAGGAACCGCTCCTCGTCGCCGGCCATGGCAAACGCGGTCAAAACAATGGCCGGCACGCGCCGGCCGGCGGTGGCGCAGCGCTCCCGGATGGCCGCGAGAACCTGCAGTCCATCCATGCCCGGCAACTGCACGTCCTGCACCACCAAGTCGAACGCCTGGGGATCGAAAACCCGGAGCGCGGCCTCGCCACTGTCCGCGGTGGTGACCGCGTGGCCGGCCCGGCGCAGGAGGTACTCGATCAGCAACAGGTTGGTGGGCTCGTCCTCGACCAGCAGGACCCGCTGCGGCGGGATCCCGGCGCCCGCGGCCGGATCATCCGCCGCGCCCTGGCCATCCGGGCCGGCCCGGGCGGCCAGGATGGTGAAGTGAAAAGTCGATCCAGTGCCCGGCCGGCTTTCCACCCAGGTCCGGCCGCCCAGGAGCTGGACCAGGTGGCGCGTGATGGCCAAGCCCAGGCCCACGCCGCCTACGCGCCGGGAATAGGCCGCGTCCACCTGGGAAAACGGCTGGAAAATGCCGGCCAAGCGCGGTTCCGGGATGCCCACACCGGTGTCGGCCACGTCGAACCGCAGGATCGTTTCGCCGGCCTGCGGCGCGCGCGCCGCCGGCGCCGCGGGATCCGGCGCGACGCGCAGGGTGACGCTGCCCTGCTCGGTGAACTTGACGGCATTGCTGAGGAGGTTGAGCAGGACCTGTTTCAAGCGCAGCGGATCGGTGACGATGTCGGCCGGGGTCAGGGGATCGATGTGCGCCTCGAGGCGCAAGCCCTTGGGCTCCGCCAGGACCGCGATGGTGCGCACGGCGTCCGGAACCAGTTGGAGCAGGTTGACGCGCTCGGGCGCCAGCTGGACCTTGCCGGCTTCCACCTTGGACAGGTCCAGGATGTCGTTGATCAGGGTCAGCAGGTCCTGGCCGCGCTGCTTGATCACCAAGGCGAACTGGCGCTGCTCGTCGGTAAGATTGGCCGCCCGGGCCAGCACCTCGGCGAAGCCGAGCACGGGCGTGAGCGGGGTGCGCAGGTCGTGGCTCATGGCCGCCAGGAACATGCTCTTGGCGCGGCTGGCGGCCTCGGCCGCCTCCTTGGCCTCGCGGAGTTCCTGCTCGGCCTGCTTGCGCCGGGTGATGTCGCGCATGATCGTGGCCACGGCAAACACCTGGCCCTGCTTGTCGCGCACCGGAAAGATGAGTTGCTCGACCGGGATCAGGTGGCCGGCGCGATGCACCAGGTGGTTTTCCCCCTGCCAGAACCCCTCCTGCATGGCCTGGGGGATGGCCTCGTTCCGGATCCGCGCCGCGTCTTCGGGCCGGTGGACGTCCTTGATCAAAAACACCGGCTTGGCCACGCGGTCATACCCCAGCATCCGCCAGCAGGCGGGGTTGTGGTACAGGGGCCGGCCGGGCATGTCGACCATGGAAATGAAGTCGCGCGAGTTGTCGAGGACCGCGGCCAGGCGCCGGATCTCTTCCTCGGCCTGCTTGCGTTCGGTGATGTCGCGCATGATGGTCGCCACGGCGAAAATCCGGCCGGCCTTGTCGCGCACCGGGAACATGCTGGCCTCCACCGGGATCAAGTGGCCGTCCCGGTGCACGAGGTGACACTCGCCCTGCCAGCGCCCGTGCTCCAAGGCGTGCGGGATCGCCACCTTGATCAGAAATTCGACTTCCTCCGGCGGATGGGCGTGTTCCAGCCCAACCGCCGCCTGCCCGCCGCGTTCGTAGCCCAGCATGGCAAAGGCCCCCGGGTTGTCATGGTACACTTCCCGGTCCAGCTCCTTGACGCCGATAAAATCGCTGGAGTGGTTCACCACGGCGGCCCAGCGCTGGCTCTCCTGCTCCGCCTGCAGCCGCGCGGAAATATCCACGGCCGAGCAGACCAGCTGCACCACGCGCCCCTGCTCGTCGCGGACCGGGCAGACCATGAAGTCTATGGGCATGCGCCGGTCGCCGGCCATGCGCACCTCGACGTCGTAGCGCACCACCCGGCCGGCCATGGCGCGGTC
This sequence comes from uncultured Verrucomicrobiota bacterium, assembly GCA_964489425.1. Lineage (GTDB taxonomy): Bacteria > Verrucomicrobiota > Kiritimatiellia > RZYC01 > CAZAYP01 > CAZAYP01. Next base: position 15,985 of record CAZAYP010000080.1, read on the forward strand.
CAGGGCATCGCGCAGTTGGGCCTGCAGCACCGGATCGTGGCGCCACCAGTAGCAGTCCCAGAATTTCCGGCCCAGCACGTCGGCCGCCTGGATGCCGGCCGCGGCCAGGGGGGCCCGATTGACGAACAGGACCGTGCCGTCCGGCTGCAGCAGGGCCACGAAAATGAACAGCCCATCGAGCAGGTCCTGGAGCTGTTGGCGGCTGCGGCGCACCGCGGCTTCCGCCTGCTGGCGGGCGGTGATGTCCTGGAAGATCACGATGCCGGCCATGATCCGGCCCTGCTCGTCGAAAATGGGCGCGCCCGTAACCTCCAGGAGCACGCGCGTGCCGTCAGGGCGGTGGACTTCCATGTCGCGCACCGCAAGGCGCCGGCCGGCCAGGGCGGCGGCCACCGGCATCTCCGCCGTGGGATAGGGCTGATCCGTGCCGTGGCGGAACGCCTGGTAAACCTCGCCCAGGCTGTCCTTGCCGGCGTCCGGGGCGATCCCGCGGCCCAGCAGGATTTCGGCCAGCTTGTTGGTCAGCAGCGGCTTCCCGGAGGGCGCCTCGATCATGAACAGCCCGGCGGGCATGTTGTCGATCACCGCCTCGAGCATGCGCTGCTGGCGCAACAGCGAGTCCGCGATCTGGCGGCGCTCGGCAATCTCCTCCTCCAGCGCGGCCGTGCGCTCGCGCACCACCTCCGCGAGGTGGTCGCGGTGTGCCCGCACCTCCGCCTCCGCCCGCCGCGCCGCGGTCACGTCCTGGGCCGAGGTGACAATGCAATCCTTCCCGTCCAAGGACACGCGGACGGAGTTCAGGATGGCGTGGCGCAGCGTGCCGTCGCGGTGGCGGAACCGCATCTCGAAATCCCGCACGCTGCCCTGCTCCTTGAGCTGCCGGCGATACTCCGCCCCGGCCTCACCCTCCGCCCAGAAGCCCAGTTCCACGGACGTGCGGCCGATGACCTGGTCGCGCGGGTAGCCCACGGCGGCGAGCAACGCGTCATTGGCGTCCAGGAACCGGCCGTCCTCCAGCGCGGTCAGCGCGTAGGCGCCCAGGTGCGAATGGAACGCCGCGGCAAACGCCGCCGCGCCGGCCGGGGCAACGGGCGCGGCCTGCCGCAGCGCCGCGTTCTCCGCCTCCACCTCGCGCAGGCGCGCCTGGAGCTCTTTGATGGTGACTCGGGCCATGGTGTTGCGTTCGGTTAAGCCATCCCAAGACGGCCACGCTACCGAATTTGAGCCGTGGGCGCCAGCATAAAATCACCGGTTTTACCTTGCTTTTGCGCCTTGCTGTGGTAAGAGGGCGCTCACCGTTTTCTTATTTCATGCAGTTCTAACAGATAAAGGAGCAAGCCATGGCCAAGAAAGCCGCGTCCGGAAGCACGGGGAACATGATGATCGCCCAGAGCGGCGGTCCGACCGTCGTCATCAACCAGAGCCTGGTCGGGGCCGTCCTGGAAGCCCGCAAGCACGCCTGCATCGGTAAGATCTACGGGGCGTTGCACGGCATCGCGGGGATCATGAAGGAAAACTTCATCGACCTGCGCAAGGAGTCTGCCGCCACGCTGGAATGCGTCGCCCAGACCCCGTCCTCGGGCCTCGGGTCGGTCCGCAAAAAGCCCACCCCGGAAGACTGCGCGGCCATCTTCGGCGTGCTCCAGAAATACGGCGTGCGCTACTTCTTTTACATCGGCGGCAACGATTCCGCCGAGACCGCCCATATCCTCAACGAAGAGGCCAAGAAGTCCGCCTACCCGCTGTGTTGCTACCACATTCCCAAGACCATCGACAACGACCTGCGCGAGAACGACCACACCCCGGGGTTCGGCAGCGGCGCCAAGTTCGTGGCCCAGGCGTTCATGGGCGACAACCTGGACAACCGCGCCCTGCCCGGGGTGAAGATCAACATCGTCATGGGCCGCCACGCGGGGTTCCTCACCGCCGCCTCGGCCCTGGCGCGCGTGTACCCCGACGACGGCCCGCACCTGGTCTACCTGCCGGAACGTCCGTTCCACATCGAGGCCTTTGCCCGCGAGGTGCAGGCGGTGTACGCCAAGCACGGCCGCTGCATCGTGGCCGCGTCCGAGGGGATCATGGACGCGGACGGCACGCCCATTGCCGCCGCCTACACCAAGGAAATCGACTCCCATGGCAACGTCCAGCTCAGCGGCAGCGGCGCGCTGGGCGACCTGCTGGCCAGCATCGTCAAGAACAAGACCGAGATCAAGCGCGTGCGGGCCGACACGTTCGGCTACCTGCAACGCTCGTTCCCCGGCGTGGTCTCCGAGGTGGACAGCCGCGAGGCGCGCCAGGTCGGCGCCCTGGCCGCGCGCCTGGCGGCGACCCGCGGCGGCGATGGCAGCATCGCCATCAAGCGCAAGCCCGGCCCCGGCTACAAGGTGTATTTCGAGCGCGTGGACCTGGTCAAGGTGGCCAAGGAAACCCGGCACATGCCGGACGAGTTCATTGCCAAGTCCGGCAACGACGTGACCCCGGCGTTCATCAAGTACGCCGCGCCGATCGTGGGCAAGCTGCCGCGCATCGGACGATTCAAGGGCACCGCCGTGGCCAAGGTCAAGTAGCCCATGCGCCAGGGCTTCGCGCAACCCCGGCCCCCGGGCCGGGGCTTGCGGCATGCGGCCGGGTGGCTGCTGATGCTGGCCGCGGCCCTGCCGGCCAACGCGCCGGCCGCCGGCGACCGGACCGCCCCGCCCCTGGACGCGGACAACCTGCCGCCCGCGGCCGAGCTGATGCAACGCGTGCGCGCGGCCATGCCCGACCAACCCCTGCACCTGCGCGCCCAGATCCAGTCCCGGGGCGAGGACGACGCCGCCGACCGGTCCTGGAACGCCGACATCACCCTGGCCTGGCGAGCCGCGGAACCCTGGGCCGCCTACACGCTGCAGGATGCGTTCGGCGTCACGCTGGAGAAGTTCACCGTGCGCTGGCTGGCGTCCGGCGGGCCGCTGGTCGAATACCAAAAAGGCGATCCCCCGCAGGCCGCCGCGCTCCCGGACCTGGCCGCGGCGATCCCGGGCATGGACTTCAGCTGGGCGGACCTGAGCATGAGCTTCCTCTGGTGGCCCGCCGGGCGGACGCTCGGCGTGGAGGACATCAAGAGCCGGCCCTGCTACATCGTGGAACTGCCGGCGCCCGCCGGCGCCGCGGAGCAGCTGTATGGCAGCATGCGCCTGTGGATCGATCCCAAGGTGGGCGCGCTGCTGCAGGCGGAAGGCTACGACCGCGACGGCCGCCTCCTGCGCCGGATGGAAGTCAAAAGCTTCAAGAAAGTCAACGACCTGTTCACGTTCCAGGACGTGCTGATCCGCAGCTTCCCCTCCCGCCATAAAACCATGCTGCGCGTGCGCGACCTGGAGCTGCTGGCAGATCCCGCGGCGCCCGCCGCGGTGGAATAGGATCACGGGTTGGCGGATTTCCGGCGGGGCCGCGGCTGGCACTGCGGGCAGAAATGGGTGCTGCGCTGGCCGACCAGCATCCGCCGGATCCGCGTGCCGCAGCGCGCGCAGGGCCGCCCGGTTTGCTGGTAGGCATTCAGCGCTTCCTGGTTTTGGCCGTCGGCGCCGCGCGGCGCCTGGAAGTGCGTGGCGCCGCCGCCCAGGGTCGTGCCCAGGTTGCGGATCCCGCGCCGCAGCACCTTGCGGATCGCGGCCAGCAACCGCCGGGCTTCCGCGGCCGGAATCGTATCCGCCGGGCGCAACGGATGGATGCCGGCCTCCCACAACGCCTCGTCAGCGTAAATATTCCCCACGCCGGCGATAAACGCCTGGTCCAGCAGCAGCGGCTTGATCCGGCGGCGGCTCCCGGCCAGCCGGCGCCGGAACGTCTCCGCCCGCAGGCGGGCGTCCAGCGGCTCGGGCCCGAGCGCGCCCAGCACGGCCCCGGGATCCCGGGTCAGCCAGATCCGGCCGAACTTGCGCGGGTCGTGGAAGCGCAGGTCGCGCCCGTCGTCCAGGCGCAGGATCAGTTGCTCGTGCGGCCGGGCCGGGGCGCCGGACGCGGCCAGGTGGAAGCGGCCCGACATGCGCAGGTGCGCCAGCAGGCGCCAGCCGCCGGACAGCTCGAACACGATGAATTTTCCACGCCGGCCCAGGTTCTCGATGACCAGGCCCCGGACATGCCTGAGGAACGCGGGCCGGGCCGGTTGGGCCAGCGTGCGCGGCCACACCACGCAAGCGGAGCGGATCCGCCGCCCGACCAGGCCGGCGGCGCGCAAGCCCCGGACCACGGTTTCGACTTCCGGCAATTCGGGCATGGCGAAGGGCGGCCGGGTTACGGCCGGGCGGCCGGCTTGACGGAAGTCAGCGCGGTCACGGTCGGGTTGACTTTCTCGTGGAGCTTGTCGGCCACGGCGGCCAGGTCGGCGGGCGCCAGCCCGTAGTAAGCCTCCACGGCGGCCGGCCATTCCTGGGCCCCGGACTGGTACACGTCGCCGAACAGGCGATGGTCAAAGTAGTTGGCGGCCGCGGCCAGCATGGCCAGCTCGCGGAACTCTTCCGGCGCCGCGGCCGGGGCATGGTGGTGGCGGGCCGCCGCGGTCACCGCGGGGGGCAGCAGCCACAGCTGGGTGATCTGCGCGCCCAGTTCCGCGTGGTCGCAGCCCAGGGCATGGCGTTCGGCCTGCACGAGCTGCGCGCCCTGCTGCAAAGCGAGCTGGCGGGCCTTGACCCAGCGCGCGGGGTGCCGCCCCACGAAGTAGGCCTTGCCCAGGTCGTGCGCCAGGCCCACGGTGTAGAGCAGGAGCTTGGAATACGGCGGCCCGGACGGCGGGCGCAGGAGGCGGTACAACGCCGGCGCAATCACCCCGGTGGCCACGCTGTGCCGCCAGAGCTGGGGCGGGATCCCCGGCGGCTGGTCCCACTGCTGCAACTGGACCCCGAGCGCCGCGCACAGGGCCAGCTGGCTGATGGTCACCAGGCCCAGCTGGGTGATGGCCCGCGCCAGGTCATCGCCCAAATCCTCGTGCTGGTAAAGCACCGTGGCCAATTTCAGCACGCGGGCGGCCAGGGCCGGCTGCCGATCCAGGGCCGCGGCCAACTGGGCGCTGTTGACCAGCGCCGAGGCGTCCAGGTGCCGGATCTCCAGCACCTCCGCCGGCAGGGCCGGGAGCGACTCGTTCGGACGGCCCAGGCGGCGGGCCAGGGCCGCCAGCCATTCGTCGGGCGGCACGCTGCCGGGCGCCGGGGCCGCGGGGCGCGCTGGGGTTGCGGACTGCGGCCCGGGGGCGGCCGG
>CAZAYP010000081.1:0-21083 GCA_964489425.1 uncultured Verrucomicrobiota bacterium
AGCGGGCCGTGGTCGGCCCGATTAACGCGACAAATCAGGCTTTCTTAATTGCTGCTTGGCCACGGGCGGCGCGCGTGGTTCGGTCATCGTTCCTCGGGGCCAACCCATAGCAACCATCGGCAACCACAGGGAGAAGTAAGGCCTCCATGATGCAGGCGGGGCCAGTGGCCGCGCGGACGCTCGGCGTTCCCGGGAACGCCATTTGTCTGCCGGTGGGTGGTCAGGTCGGCCTCAGCGGGGGGCGGCTGGGGCGTTGGTCGATGCCAGGTTGTTGGTGACGGCGGTCACCGCGATTTCCGTGGTGTTGGTGGCGGCCGCGGCATCGTCCGCGCTGGTGAACAGGGGGAACACCCAGCGCCGGATATCCTGCACGGTCAGCAGCAGGAACAGGGCGATCAGCAGCACCGCGAACGCCTGGCTCAAGATCTCCACCACCCTGCGCGGCAGCGGGCGGCGGAAGATGATTTCGAGCACGGAAAACACGATGTGCCCGCCGTCCAGCACCGGCAACGGCAGCAGGTTGATGATCGCCAGGTTCACGTTGAGCAGGCAGGTGAACGACAGCGCCAGCAGGAAGCTGCTCTGCACCGCGTACCAGTACATGCGGATGATCGCTACCGGCCCGCCCAGCGACCCGGCGGCGTGCTTGGCCTCGCGCGGCGTGACCAGCGCGCGCAGCAGGCGGAAAATGATCGTCGCGTGGGAGTGCAACTGCGCCAGCGGCGGCTTGACGTCCAGCGGGTTGAACTGGATGCCGATCATCACGCGGTCCAGTTCCTTGTTGTAGCGCGGGGTGACCGTGAGGTCCACGATCTGTCCCTGGCGCAGCACCTTCACGGGCAGGGTCTGGTCGCGGTGGGCCATGACCACCTCGATCAGGTGCTCGCGGCTGTAGAGGCGGATGCCGGCCAGCTCCTCGATCCGGTCGCCGGGCAGGACGCCGGCTTCCTGGGCGCTGGTGTTGGGCTCCACGCTGAGCACGTAGCAGTAGGAGTACGGCGCCACGCCCATGATCAGCCGGGTGCCGAGGATGCGCTCGGTCGGCAGGGTCACGGCGTACGTGCCGCCGGTGGCCGCCAGCACCTCGACCCGCGCCGCGTCGTCGAGCGCGGCTTCGAGCATCACGTTTTCCCAGTGCGCCACGGGCGTGTCGTTCACGCGGACGATCTGGTCGCCGATCCGCAGGCCCAGGGCATAGGCCGGGCAGTTGGTGACCACGTAGCCCACGATGTTGTCGTTGGCCGGCACGTAGGATTGGCCGCCCCAGTACACCCCCGCGGCCAGCAGGAACGCCAGGACCATGTTGCCGGTGACGCCGGCCAGGGCCACAATGATTTTTTTCCACGGCGCGATCGGCGGCAGCACCCGCGGCGGTTCCGCGCCCTCGGCGGGCGCGGCCGGATCCGCCGGCAGGTTGTTGCTGGGATCCATCTGGGGCAGGGCCACGTAGCCGCCGAAGGGCAGCCAGCCGATTTTGTACGTTATGCCCCGGACTTCCTTCTTCCAGAGGGCGGGCCCGAACCCGATCGAAAACACGTCGATCACCAGTCCCAGCCAGCGGGCGGTCAGGAAGTGGCCCAGCTCATGGACAAAAATGGTCAGGCCAAAAAGCAGGATGATCATCAGGACGGCGTACAAGATCAGCATGGTCGGTAGATCCTCAATGGTTATGGCAGTGGCGGCGCATGGTTCAGGTTATGGCCCGGGCCCCAGCAGCAGGCGGGCGTAGATGTACAGGATGGGGGCGGTCAGCAGCAGGCTGTCCACGACGTCCAGCAGGCCGCCCATGCCGCGGATGATGGTGCCGGCGTCTTTCACGCCCGCCGCTCGTTTGAGCAGCGATTCGAGCAGGTCGCCGGCCACGCCCCCGGCCGCCAGCAGCAGGCCGAGGATGGCCGCGTGGACCCAGGTCAGGTGGACCGCGACCAGGTTGCCGCCGGTCACCCAGCGGAACACCAGGCTGGCGGCCAGGCCGGTGGCCAGTCCGCCGGCGAGGCCTTCCCACGACTTGGCGGGCGAGATCCGCGGGATCAGCTTGTGCCGGCCGAGGCCGCAGCCGACGAAGAAGGCGCCCACGTCGGTCAGCTTGACCACCACCAGCAGGTAAATCACCAGGCGGATCCCGTGGTGGTCGCCCCAGTGCAGCAGCATCCACGGGCCATCGTTCCAGCCGAACAGCAGCAGGTTCAGGAAGTTCCACAGGAAAGGCACGTACAGGAGCCCGAGGAGCGTGGCGCCGATGGTTTGCAGTTGCTGCGGGTTGTTTTTCTGGGGGAAGGTGCGCAGGGAAATCGCCAGCACCCCCAGGCACAGGGCAAACATCGGCCACTCGTGGCAGCCCGCCGGCGGCGGCTGGCGGCAGCTCCACCAAGTGACGAGGATCAGGCCGGCGCCCGCGACCTGGCCCAGGCGCCGGTACACCCGCAGGCCCGCTTTTTCCAGGATGAGGTACACCTCTGCCAGGGTAATCGCCGCGACCGCCAGCAGGATGGCCACGCCGCCCACCGGGGGCAGCCACGCCGCGGCCGCCAGCACCGCCGGCACCAGGATGGCCGCGCTGAGGAGTCGTTTGCTGAGGCCGGTGAACATGCGCCGGGTCAGGTGACGCCGCCAAAGCGGCGCTTGCGCCGGCTGTACACAGCCAGGGCTTCGTGGAAGTTGGGTTCGCGAAAATCGGGCCAGAGCACGTCGGTGAAGTACAGCTCGGCGTAGGACAGTTCCCACAGCAGGAAATTGCTCAGGCGCAGCTCGCCGCTGGTGCGGATCATCAGGTCCGGGTCGGGCACGTCCGGCAGGTAGAGGTGGCGGCTGATTACGGCCTCGTCGATTTGGTCCGGCTGGAGGGTGCCCTGCTGCACCTGGCGCGCGAGCGCGCGCATGGCGTCGGCCAGCTCCGCGCGGCCGCCGTAGCTCAGCGCCAGGATCAGGTGGCCTTTGTCGTAATGCCGCGTGGCGTCCATGACCCGGCGCAGCTCGCGCTGGACGCTGTCCGGCAGGTCGGCCACCCGGCCCATGACCCGCAGGCGGACCTGGTTCTCGTGCAGCTCGTGCTCGTCCTTGCGGAGGAACACCCGCAGCAGGCGCATCAGGCCGCCGATCTCCGCCTTGGGCCGCACCCAGTTCTCCACGCTGAACGCGTACAGCGTGAGGTACTGGACCCCGGCCTCGCGGCAGGCGCGCAGGGCCGCGCGCACCGAGTCGGCGCCCGCCTCGTGGCCCTTGAGGCGCGGCCAGCCGTGCTGCGTCGCCCAGCGGCCGTTGCCGTCCATGATGATCGCCACATGCCGCGGCGGGGCAGCGGGCGGGGCAGGGGGTTGGGGGCGGGCGGTGGCCATGGGGTTACAGGAAAAAGGTTTCGTTGCGGTCCGGGCCCACCGAGAGGATCCCGGCTTTGACGCCGGTCAGCGTTTCCAGCCGCCGGACATACGCCTGGGCCTGGGCGGGCAGGTCGGCGAACCGTTGCGCGCCGCGCGCCGGCGCCGGCCAGCCGGGGCACTCCTCGTACACCGGGACGCAGGCGGCCAGGTCGTCCGCGCTGGCCGGCGGCCAGTCCAGGCGCTGTCCGCGCAGCTCGTAGGCCGTGCAGATGTTCAGGGTGGGCAGGCCGTCGAGCACATCCAGCTTGGTGATCGCCCAGTGGTCGACGCCATTCACCGCCGCCGTGTACCGCGCCACGACCGCGTCGAACCATCCGCAGCGCCGCGGCCGGCCCGTGGTGGCGCCGAACTCGTGGCCCGCGGCCTGCAGGCGGCGGCCCACCTCGTCCTGCAGTTCCGTGGGAAAGGGGCCTTCGCCCACGCGGGTGGTGTAGGCCTTGACCACGCCGACCACCTCGTCGATGCGGCCCGGGGGCAGCCCGGCGCCGGTGCAGGCGCCGCCGGCCGTGGTGCTGGAGGAGGTGACAAAGGGGTAGGTGCCGTAATCGATGTCCAGCATGGTGCCCTGGGCGCCCTCGCACAGGATCGCGGCGCCGGCGCGCGCGGCGGCGTGCAGCAGGCGCGCGGTGTCGGCGATGTATTCGCGCAGGGCCTGCGCCGCGGCCAGGTACTCGGCCACCATCGGCTCCGCGTCCACGGTCTCGCCGCCCAGGGCGCGCAGCAGGCTGTTTTTTTGCGCCACCCGCTGGCGGAGCTGGTCGGCGAAGTCTGGTCGCACCGTGTCGCCCACGCGCAGGCCGATCCGCGCGGCCTTGTCGGCGTAGCACGGGCCGATCCCGCGGCGGGTGGTGCCCAGCGCGCCCTGGGCGCGGCGCGCGTTTTCCAGCGCGGCGTCCAGCGCGCGGTGGTAGGCGCACACCAGGTGGGCGCGGTCGCTGATGAACAGCCGGCCTTGCGCGGAGATGCCGCGCTGGGCCAGTTCCTCCACCTCCTGCCGCAGGGCCGGAAGATCCACCACCACCCCGTGGCCGATCACGCACTTTTTGCCGGGCGACAGCATGCCGGAGGGCAGCAGGTGCAGGACGTACTTCTCGCCGCCGACAATCACCGTGTGCCCGGCGTTGTTGCCGCCTTGGAAGCGCACGATCCAGTCGGCCCGCTCCGCGAGCACGTCGATGATTTTTCCCTTGCCCTCATCGCCCCACTGGGCGCCGATCAGTATCGTGTTCGGCATGCGCGCCTCGTCGTCTCCATGCGTGTTGTCTGCGTCTGGCCGGCGCTGTCTGCCGGCCCGGAAAGCTGTTTAACCTACGCGAAGCCCCGCAGGCGGTCAATGCCGAATCTGGCGCGGATCGGCGCGCATTTCGCGGTTGAGTTGCGCCGGTTATCCATACTATCGTGGCCGGCAACAGGTATGACATGCGGCGATCCATGGCGGCGGCCGAAGTGAGAACCCGGCGGGTGTTCACGCCGTCCTGCCGCGCGTGGGGGCTAAGTCTCTGGCTGATCCTTGCGGCCATGGCGGGCGTCCAAACCCTCGCCGCGGCCGAGGCCGGCGTGGGCACCAACGAACTGGCGCACCTGGCCATGGCGCTGCAGGACCTGGCCATGACCCTGCCGGACCTGGGCTTCAAAAAAGATATCGCCACGCCGTGCCTGGCCTCGGCCCTGGTCCTGGACATCCTGGGGAATCCGTGGGAGATGATCAAGGTGGCTGAAGCCTGCGCGGCGGACGTCCCAGGCCCCGCCGCCTACTCGCTGCTGGCCCGCCTCTGGGACACGCGGCCGCCGCGTGGGCTCCGTGGCGCGCCCGCCGCGGCCGCGCCGCGCAAGCGGCCGCGGTTGGATGCCGGGCTGGCCGCCGCGCTGGCGCGGTTCGAGGGCGCCCTGGCCGCGGCCCAGGCGTTAACCCAGGCGGCGCTGGCGCGAGTGCCGGCCGCGGACCGCGAGTTCCTGGCCGCCGACTTGTTGGCCGGCGTGTTCAACGCGGAGGACGATCCGCGGGTCCGGGAACAGATGGTGGCCGCAGGCATGGCCACCGGCACCCTGGCCCAGGTGCTGGCGGCGGGCGTGGACCTGGCGCCGGAGCCCGCCATGGCCCGCAGTCTCGATGCGCTGGAGCAGATCGATTATGCGGCCCTGCTCGCGGCGGGCACGCTGCTGCACGCGGCCCTGGCCGACCTGGTCGCCGCAGCTACGAATCCGGCCATCCGCTGGCCGGCGCGTCCGCAGACGTACCTGTGCATTGCCGGCCGGGTCGTGATCGGGTCGCCGGCTGCGGATACGTACGCGCAATCGGCCGCGCTGGTGCTTGATCCAGGCGGCGACGATCTTTATGGCGGCCGCGCGGCCCAGGCCAATGGCCTGCTCGGGCAGGGCGTCGGCGTGGTGCTGGACCTGGCGGGCGATGATCGGTACGCCAGCCCGGACCTGATCGGCGCCGGCACCGCGCTCTGGGGCGTCTGCCTGGTGCGCGACCTGGCCGGCCGCGATCAGTACGATTCAACCGGGACCGGCCAGGGCGCGGGGCTGTTCGGGCTGGCGTGGCTCGAGGACGACGCTGGCGACGATGTGTACCAGGCCCGCGCGCTGGCGCAGGGCGCGGGGTATGCCGGGCTGGGCCTGCTCCGGGACAAGGCCGGCCAGGACCTGTACCAGGTCGGGCAGGAAGGGCAGGGGTACGCGGGCGTCAAGGCCGTGGGCCTGCTGGCCGACGAGTCCGGGCACGACCGCTACCTGGCGGGCTTGAGCGAGCCGGACCACGAGCGCCACCAGCACCGGTTCGTGTCCGCGGCCCAGGGCTGCGCCATGGGGTTGCGGGCGGGCGCGGGCGGGGGCGTGGCGCTGCTGCTGGATCGCGCCGGCAACGACACCTACGAGGCCGACGTGTTCGGCCAGGGGGTCGGCTACTGGTACGCGCTGGGCATGCTCATCGACCTGGGCGGCCACGACAGCTACCGTATGTATGAGTATGGCCAGGGCGCGGGCATCCACGTGGGGGCGGGCCTGCTGTACGACGCGGGCGGGGAGGACCTGTACTGCGGGGTCAGCCTCGCCCAGGGCGCGGCCCACGATTACGGGGTGGGGGTGCTCTGCGATCGGGCGGGCGGCGACCGGTACGTGGCTGACCGCCAGGCCCAGGGCCGGGCCATCAACAATTCCCTGGCGCTGCTCCTCGATGTTGCCGGCGACGACGCCTATTTCGGCGCCAGCACCAACGAGACGCAGGGCATCGGCCACGCCGGCGGCGAGCGCGAGTCCGGCAGTATCGCGCTGCTGCTGGACCTTGCCGGCCGCGACATGTACACCGGCGGGGCGACCAACGGCGCCCGCGACCGCCGGCCGGACTACGGCTTGGTGTACGACGTGCTGGCGGACAACCCGCCGTCCCCGGCGCCGGCCGCGGCGACCGCCGGCGGGCCGTGCCCATGGGACGATTACGACGCGCTCATGCGCCGCATCACACGCTACGGCAACACGCCGGAGCGGCGGGCGGCCAAGGACGCCGCGCGCGCCGAGATCAAGGCCCGCGGGCCGGCGGCGTTCGACTACCTGTTGCGCCGGTCGGCCCGCGCGAACATGTGGTTTTACATCACCGCCCGCGAGATGTTTTCCGAGCCGGGCAACGCGCAGTACGTCCCCCAACTCGTCGCCGCCCTGGCCGACCCTGACCCCGCGGTGCGCAAGCTGAGCGTGTATCTCCTCGGGTTCTGCCCCGCGCCGGAGCTGGCCCCGCGGATCCTGCCGTTCCTGGACGATCCGCTCACGGCGGGCGCGGCCATGCGCACGCTGGGCAAATGGCGCGTGGCCGCGGCGGCGCCGCGCATCGTGCCCGGCCTGCGGGCCGGCGACGAGCGCCGGCGGATCATTGCCGCCAACGCGCTGGGCGAGATCGGCGCGCCGTGGACCGCGCCGGCGCTGGCCGTGGCGCTGGGCGACCCGGTGTTCACCGTGCGCTATGCCGCGGCGCGCGCGCTGCTGCGCATGGCGCCGCGCCTGCGGGCCGGGGCCGGCGCGGTTGGGCCGGCGGCGCGGTTGTGGCGATAACGCGCCGGGCATGGGCATCCCGCGGGCGGGAGCGGCATACCCAGTTTATACCCATATGCCAGCCTTTATTTTGGCGGCAGGACCGGGTATTTTATATGCAACAGTCTTCTTTTTGAGGTGGATATGCGCTTAAAAAATATTTCTTTTGCATGGGCGTTGAGCAGCATCCTGGTGGGGACCGCGGGCGATGTCGGGATTTGCCAGGCTGCCGGCGCGGGACCGGCCTGCGTGGTGGCGCCGCTCACGCCGGTGCTGGAGTGCGTAACCCACAATCCGGACGGCACGTACACTGCCTATTTCGGGTATCAAAACAATACCGCTGGCACGATCACCCACGCGGCCGGCGGCAGCGCCAATAAGTTTTCGCCCATGCCCAAGCAGCGCGGCCAGCCTTCGGATTTCCCGCCGGGCAATTCGCCGCTGTGGCCCCAGGCCGCGTTCAGCGTGGTATTCGACGGCTCCCCGCTGACCTGGAAGCTGGACGATCAGACCGTCACGGCGTCCGCGGACAGCCAGCCTTGCGCCCGGCAGGTGACGCTGACCAAGGCGTGGTATGACGCCGAGGGGCTTTTGCTTGCCTGCCCGCCGGCCGATTTGCCGGTCGACTATATGCTGGTGGCCACCAGCGCGGTGGGGGTGGCGGTGGGCACCTATCCAACGGGAGCTTGTACGCTGGTGGTGAAATATTACAACCCGGTGTACAACGCGGGCGGCCAGGCGTGTCTGCCCGTGGTCAGCGCCGTGTTCGCGCCCGACAACCGCAGCGTGACCGCGCATTCCTCCAAGGACCTGTCCAATGTCGTGCTGGCGTTCGCGGATGGCACCCGCCAGAAATTCGACGGCTTGAGCGGCTACAGCGCCACGTTGGCCGGCACCGGGACCAACGCCGGCAAGCAAGTGATCGGCCTCTGGATCAAGTCCGGCTGCAACAGCAGCGGTGCCGGCCCGGGCTATGGCGAGTATGTGGACAACCCGGCGATTGCCGGCGGGCAGGATGACCAGCCCGGCGATGACAGCCTGCGCGTGCCGCCGGGCACGGCCTACGAGGTGCGCGAGTTCAACCTGCCCACCCACTGGGCGGCGGTCGCCGGCGTGGGCCGGTTCACGATCGAAACCGGGCCCGCCGTATGCGGCGAAGGCGCCGCCGAGAAGTTCTGCACCCATGCCGTGCAAAACCAGCAGCTCACCCCGCCGGAATATAACAGCGCGCTGGGCGACCTGGTGTGGGCGGACCGCGACGGCGACGGCATCCAGGATGCGGACGAGCCGGCCATCCCCGGGGTTGGCGTGGTCCTGGTGCTGCCCGACGGCCAGCGCCGCACCAACACCACGACGGGGGCTGGGTACTTCTTCGACCGCCTGGCCGCCGGAGCCTACCAGGTGCTGGTGCTTACCAACACCCTGCCTGCGGGCCTGACGCCGACCTGGGACTACGACGGCGTCGGCACGCCGCACCGCGCCGCCGTGCTGCTGTCATCCGCCCAGACCAACCGGCTGATCGATTTCGGCTACCAGGGGCTGGCCTGCGCCACGAGCTGGCAGGGCACGCTGGGCCCGGACCAGGCGCTCTGCACGCTGGCGCCCCAGTGGATCACGATCACCGGCCGGGTGGCGCTCACCCCGCCGCGCAGCCTGGCGCGCCTGCAAACCTCGTGGCGCGTTGTGTATCCCGCGGCCGCCGACGTGTGCCCGCCCGCGGTCACCAACTGCCAGGACACCCAGTATGCATCCCAGTGGATTTGCGATTCCAACACGTTCACGATCATGGCCTGGTGGCCCGGCCTCCGCTGCGGGGATCCTGTCGTGGAAATCCATTATGGCCTGAATGTGCTCGATTGCGCCGGCAACCCCATCACGAATGGCGTGGGCCGCGATTTGTACTGGTACCCGTGGGTGTGTGCGCCGCCCTGTTACGGCGTGCTGGGCGACCGGGTGTGGCATGACGCGAACGGCGACTGCGTGCAGGATCCCGGCGAGACCGGGATCAGCGGCGCGCGGGTCTGGCTGCGCAGCGGGGCTGGCGTGGCGAGCGCCACGACCGATGTCAATGGCGCGTACGCTTTTGCCGGGCTGGCGTATGGCGTGTACACCGTGGCCGTGGACGCGGCCACGATCCCGGCGGGCTGGGTGGGCGTGTGCCCGCCGGCGCCCCACGTGGTCGTGCTGACCAACAGCACGCCGTGGCTGGCCGCCGACTTCGGGTATCGCCCGCAGGTGGATTTGGAAGTGACCAAGACGGCCACCGTGCCCCCGGCCGGATGCCTGCCGGTCGGCAGCAACGTCACGTTCCTGGTCACGGTGTCCAACCGCGGCCCGGCCACGGCCACCAATGTGCGCCTGGCCGACGCCCTGGCGCCGGGGCTGGAACTGGCAACGGCCAACGCCAGCCAGGGCGCGTATGCCGTTGCCAGCGGCGTCTGGCTGGTGGGCGACCTGCCCGCGGGCCGCGCGGCCACGCTCGCGATGACGGTCCTGCTGACCGGCGCCGGCCCGATCACCAACACGGCCGAGATCAGCGCCTGCGACCAGGCCGACGCCGACTCCACGCCGCGCAACGGCAGCCTGGCGGAAGACGACCTGGCGCGCATCACGTTGTGCGCCGCGTTCCCGGAGATCAAGGTGCGGCCCATCCTGGAATGCGTGGTGCATACCGGCGGCGGCGCCTACACGGCCTATTTCGGTTACCGCAACGATGGCGTGGATGCCGCGGTCATCCCCGTGGGCAACAGCAACAAGTTTTCTCCCGCGCCCAGCGACCGCGGCCAGCCCACCAACTTCGTCCCCGGCCGTACGCCGTACTGGCCCGCCGCGGCCTTCGCGGTGCCCTTTGACGGCGCCAACCTGGTCTGGACCCTGAACAGCCGCACGTCCACGGCCTCCAGCAACTCCACGCCCTGCTCGTACCATGTGTTTTTTGAAAAGCAGTGGCGGGATGCCGACGGCAACCTGTCGGCCGCGCCGCCCGCGGATTTGCCGGCCGCCTACCGGCTGGTGGCCACGAGCCGCCTGGGCACGGCCCTGGGCACGTACCCGGCCGGCGCCACCAACCTGGTGGTGACGTATGACAACGATCGGCCACCGGCGCTGGACAATACCGGGCTGTGGGTGCCGTGCTGCGGGGAATCCTACACCGTCACCGAGGAAAACCTGCCCGCCGGCTGGACCGCGGACGGCGGCACCGGCGTGTTTGTGCCGGCCCATCCCACGGACAAGTTCGTCACCCATGTCGTGACCAACCAGGACGCAGGCAGCACCAACTTCATGGTGGACCTGGAAATCGCCAAGGCGGTTGGCTATTACGACTGGCGCAAGACCATCACCGTGGATCACCTCCGCGTGGCGTGCGCCTTGACCAACTTCCCGCTGCTGGTGCGCCTGGCCGATCCCGACCTGCGGCACGTGGAGTACGGCGGGCATGTCCGCCACCCGGCAGGCTGGGACCTGCTGTTCCGGCAGCCGACCGGCGCGCGGCTGGACTTTGAAATCGAGCACTACGATCCGGCCAGCGGTAACCTTGTGGCCTGGGTGCGCCTGCCACTGTTGTCGGCGCAGGAAGATACCGTCATCCTGCTGGATTACGGCAACGGCGCCGTCTATCGCAGTCCCGGCAACCCCGCGGGCGTATGGGACCGCGACTTTGTCATGGTGCAACACCTGGCCCCTGGCCCGGACGGCATCCTGCGCGACGCCACGGCGTTTGGCCATGATGGCGTGCCCAGCGGCGTCACGGCCGTGACCGGCACGCTGGACGGCGCCCAGGCTTTTCACGGCCCCGGCAGCGGCGACCACATCATGGTCGCCGCCACGTCCAACCTGAGCTTCACCGGCAGTTTCACCATCGAGGGCTGGTTCAACTGGAACAGCGGCCCCTGGACCATCCCGATTTCCAAGGGCGAGCAGTGGGTGTGCGGCGACTACTGGCTGAAGTTCGACCATGCCAAGGCCATCTTCGATGTCATGGACGTGGGCGAGCTGCGCATGTCCAACAGCATCCCCGCCGGCTGGCACCAGGTCGTGGCGCGGTTCGCCAAGGACCGGCTCAACATGAACCACATGGCGCTGTTCGTGGACGGCGAACTGGTCGAGGCGGAAGACAACGGCGGCACGCCGGCCACGTGCCCGGCGCCGCTGTACCTGGGCGCTTATCTTGGCACAAACTACAATTATCTCGGAACCATGGATGAGATCCGCCTGTCGCGCCAGGCGCGGCCCGACTGCTGGATCCAGACCAGCTATCGCAACCAAAGCGATCCGGCTTCGTTCTATGCCGTCGGCGCTGAAGTGGCCTTGACCAACGGCCTGGTTCAAGTGGGGGAGACCGTTCCGTTTCGCGTCGCGCTGTGGAACAACGGGCCTCAGGCGGCTACCGACATCGAAGTCGCCGACGCGCTGCGGGCCGGTTTGGATTACGTGGACCACCTGGCCACCACCGGAACCTATGGGCCGGCGGCGGGCCGCTGGACCGTCAGCAACCTGGCCGTGGGCGCCACGGGCACGCTCTGGATCACGGCGCAGGTCACCGGCGGCCCGGAGGTCCCCAACCTCGCCGAGGTCATGGCCTGCGCCGAAACGGACGTGGATTCCACCCCGGGCAACGGCCGCACCAACGAGGACGACTGGGCCGCGGCCACGGTCTGGGCCAACGCAACGGAGGCGGATCTGGAGTTGACCAAGACCATTTCGCGCTACAAGGAGTTCAAGAAGATCACCGTTCTCCACACCAACTTCTGCGAACCGCTGGTCGACTTCCCGATGCTGGTTGTGCTGACCGATCCGGACCTGCGGACGGTCGCGTACGGCGGCTTTGTCCGCCATCCGCAGGGATTTGACATCATCTTCCGGGACGCGGCCGGCGTGGCCCTGGCCCACGAGTTGGAGCAGTACGACCCGGTCGCCGGCCAGGTTTTGGCGTGGGTCAAAATCCCGGCGCTGTCCCCGCGCGACGACACGGTGTTGTATATGTATTACGGCAACAGCGTCACCGAACTGCCCACCGCGGAACCGGGCCGCGTGTGGGACAGCGACTTCGTCATGGTGCAGCATCTGCTGGCCTCCAGCGGCACCGTGTTCGACGCCACCCGCTATGCGCATAACGGCGTGATCCAGGGCGCCACGCCCGAGACCGCCGGCGCGGTGGGTCCGGCGCTGGCCTTTGACGGGCAGGACGACCTCGTGCGCGTGCCCGCGTCGCCGGACCTGAATTTCAGCGGCAGCTTCACGCTCGAAACGTGGGTCAAGCGCCGGAGTTCACGCTGGTCCATCCCGATTTCCAAGGGCGAGCAGTGGGTCTGCGGCGACTACTGGCTCAAAGTCCAGGAGGATCGGCCCAACTTCGACGTCATGGGCGTGGGCGACGAAACCGCCGCCATGGTCATTCCCGAGAACGAGTGGACGCATGTGGCGGCCGTGTTCCGGCGCGGAAGCGGGCCCGCCGGGCCGCACGTTTTCGACATCTTCGTCAACGGCCGGCTGGTCCATTTCAAAAACAAGAACGGGCCGCCGCTGACCTGTGATACGCCGTTGTACCTGGCCAGTTACATGGGCAGCGCCGGATTCTTCGATGGCGTCCTTGATGAAGTCCGCCTGTCCAAGACCGGCCGCAGCGCCTGCTGGATCCAGGCCGCCTATCGCAACCAGGCGGATCCCGGTGCGTTCTACCTGGTCGGCGCGCAACACGCGGAAACCAACGCCGTGCTGGACCTGGGCGACCTGCTGGATTTCAACATCCGCGCGGACAACCGCGGCCCGGCCGATGCCTATGGCGTCCATGTCCAGGACCAGTTGCCCGCCGGCCTGGAGTACATTACCCACGCCGCCAGCCAGGGTTCCTATGATCCCGCCGCCGGCGACTGGGCAATCGGGAGCTTGGGTCAGGGCCAGTCCGTTCGCCTGCGCATCACGGCGCGCGTGGTCCGCAGTGGCGGCCAGGTCAACGCGGCGGAAATCAGCGCCTGCCACCAGCCCGACCCGGACTCCACGCCGGACAACCGCGTGGCCGGCGAGGACGACTACAGCCTGGCCTCGGTCCAGGATGTGGATGGCGATGGCCTGGTGGACGAATGGGAGGAGTTCAACTTCGGCTCGCTGGACCGCGATGGGACGGCTGACTCCGATGGCGACGGCGCCAGCGACTATGTTGAATACCTGGCCGGCACGGCGCCCATGGATGCCCGTGAACGCCTGCAAGCCAATGCCGTGAACTGGACCGCGCCCAGCGCCGAAGGGATCGCGATCTATTGGACCAGCCAGCCCTTCCGCTATTACCATCTTTCCCGTTCCACCAACCTGCTGCAGGGTTATGAAAGCTTCCTGCCGCTGGCCACGAACATCATGGCCACCCCGCCGGAAAACACCTACCACGATGAGGCCGCGACGAACGTGAACATGTATTACTACTACTCGATCCAAGTCGTGCCGTGAGATGGGGGGGAACAGCCCCGGCGCGGTTGTGGCGGTGAAGCGCGGCCGGCCGGTCGGTCCCTAGGTGGCCGGCGGCGTTCCGTCGACGCCGGCTGCCGGTTATTTCGGATCATTATTTGCAAAACGCGATAATTAGCGTGACGATTGTGAAACAATTAACTATAACGTCCACCACGATCTGAGCCAATCAATTAAATGAAGGAGATGGTATGGCGAAACCGGGGATGAGCGTGCAGGAACTGCTGGCGTCGCCGGCGTTCAAGCGGTTGGTCAGGCGCCGCTGGATGGTGTCGGCGGTTTTGACGGTCCTGCTGTTCATCATCTATTACGGCTACATCCTGCTGATTGGCTACCACAAGCCGTTCCTGGCCCGGAAAATCGGCGAAGTCACCACGTTGGGCATCCCGCTGGGCGTGGCGGTGATCGTGCTGTCGTGGGTGCTGACGGTGGTATACGTCATCTGGGCCAACCGGGTCTACGATGTCGAAGTGAAAAAGCTCAAGAGCCAGGTCCAGGCCGGCGCGGCCGCCACGGAAGGGAAGTAACCCATGCTGCCCATGCTCCACCTGCCCCTGGCCGCCATGGCCACCAGCCTGGGGAAGCCCACCGCCTCCGCCATCCTGTTCTTCTTTATCATTGTCATCCTGACCCTGGGGATCACCTATTGGGCGGCCAAGCGCACCAAGTCGGCCCGTGACTTTTACGCGGCGGACCGCAGTGTCAGCGCCCTGCAAAACGGGTTTGCGCTGGCCGGCGATTACATGAGCGCGGCGTCGTTCCTGGGCATCGCCGGGCTGGTGGCGCTGAAGGGGTACGACGGCATGATCTATGCCACCGGGTGGCTGGTGGGCTGGCCGGCGCTGATGTTCCTGGTGGCGGAACCGCTGCGCAACCTGGGCAAGTATACCTTTGCCGACGTGGTGGCCTTCCGGCTCAAACAAACCCCGGTGCGCGTGGCCTCGGCCATTGGCGGCATCCTGACGGTGCTGCTGTACACCATCGCGCAGATGGTGGGGTCCGGCAATCTCATCCGCCTGATGTTCGGCATTCCCTACGAGGCGGCCGAGATCATCGTCGGCACGGTCATGCTGGCCTACGTGTTGTTCGGCGGCATGATCGCCACCACCTGGGTGCAGATCATCAAGGCCGGCCTGCTCCTGTTTGGGGTCACGCTCATGTGCGGGATCGTGCTGTTCAAGTTCAACTTCAATCCCGGGGAACTGTACGGCGCGGTGGCGGCCCAGTACGGCCAGGCGGCCCTGGAACCCGGCACGCTGGTGACCAGCCCGCTGGACGCCATCTCGCTTGGCTTGGCCCTGATGCTGGGCCTGCTGGGGCTGCCGCACATCCTGATGCGGTTTTACACGGTGCCCGACGCGCGCGCCGCGCGCACCTCGGTGCTGTACGCCACGGGGTTCATCGGCTACTTTTACTGCATCATCCCGATCGTCGGCTTCGGCGCCGCCGCGCTGGTGGGCCGGGACCTGATCACCGGGATCGACAAGGGCGGCAACATGGCCGCGCCGCTGCTGGCCGAGCTGCTGGGCGGCACGCCGTTCCTGGGGTTTATTGCGGCCGTGGCGTTCGCGACGATCCTGGCCGTGGTGGCGGGGCTGACGCTGGCCGGGGCCTCGTCGCTGTCGCATGACATCTACTTCAACGTGATCAAGCGCGGCCAGGCCACGGAGCAGGAGCAGGTGCGCGTGGCCCGCCGGGCCACGGTGGTCTTCGGGATCGTGGCCGTGCTGCTGGGGATCCTGTTCAAGGGGCAAAACGTGGCGTTCATGGTCGGGCTGGCGTTTGCCGTGGCGTGCAGCGCCAATTTCCCGGCGCTGATCCTGTCGATTCTCTGGAAGCGTTTCACCACGGCCGGCGCGGTGGCGTCCATCCTCACTGGCGCCATCCTGTCGGTGGGCCTGATCATCATCAGCCCCACGGTCTGGGTGGACGTGTTCAAGCACTCCGCGCCCATCATCGGCCTGAAAAACCCGGCGATCATCTCGATGACGGCCTCGTTCGTGGTCGCCTGGGTGGTGTCGCTGCTGACCCGCGAGCCCAGCGCGGAGGCGCGCTTTGAGGATGAGAAACTGCGCACTTACCTGGGCCTGGGCGCCGAGTGATGCGCCGGCCGCTGCGAGCCGGATAATCCAACGAAGGAGATGGCAGCATGAACGAGCATGAGGGAACCCGCGTGGCGGCCCCCGCGCCCGGCGACTCCAGCCACCGCCGGAGCCTGGTCGTGGGGTTCAGCCTGTTTGGCGTATTTTTCGTGTTCTACATGGGCACGGCCATCCTGCAAACGCCGGCGTTCATCGCGGTCGCCGCCCGGCCCTGCCTGGGCCTGCCGCTGGGGTTGCTGCTCTCGCTGGCCATTTTCCCGGTCTCCTGGCTGCTGATCGTGATCTTCTTTCTCAAGTCGAGGTGACGTCCATGTCCAACTATCCCCTGGTGGTCGGGTTTATCCTGTTTTTCGTGGTGGTCAGCATCGTCATCACCTGGCTGACCAGCCGGTCGACCAAGTCGGCTGCCGACTTTTACGTGGCCGGCAAGGGCGTGCCATGGATCCAGGTGGGGATCGCGATGGTGGGCAGCTACCTGTCGGCGGCGAGCTTCCTGGGGTGCGCGGGCGACATCGGCGTGTTCGGCATCGACAGCATCTGGCTGTCGATCGGCTTCTTCGGCGGGTACATGGCGGTGTTGATGCTGATTGCCGGGCCGCTGCGCAACGTGGGCAGCTACACGGTGGCCGACGCCCTGCACCGGCGCTACCCGGACCAGCGGATCAAGCTGATGGTCATGATCTGCACGCTGGTGATCTCCACGTTTTATCTGGTGCCGCAGATGCTGGGCGCGGGCCTGCTGTTCGAGCTCCTGCTGGGCTGGAACTTCGTGGGAGTGACCATCGGCCTGGGGATCCTGATGAGCATTTACATCATTTTCGGCGGCATGAAGGCCACGCTGTACAACCAGGTGATCCAGGCGCTGTTCCTGTTTGGCACCATGGTGGTGCTCATGCTGCTGGCGTTCTTTGTCGTCGGGCACGGGTCCGTGGCCGAGGTGGTGGCGGCCGCACACCAGGCGGTCCCGCCGATCCTGGCCGGCAAGACGCCGGCGGTGGTCGAGGCCATCCGCAACCTGCCGGCGGACCAGGCCATCGCCACGGCGCGCCAGATGCTGCCCGCGGCCCCCAGCATCATGACCATCGGCGTAAAGACCAGCTCCACGCTGGCCCAGGTCAGCACGGTCGTCGCGCTGGTGTTCGGCACCGCGGGGCTGCCGCACATCCTGATCATGTTTTACACCGTGCCCAGCGCCCGCGCCGCGCGGAAGAGCGTCACCCTGTGCATTGTCGCGCTGGGGATCTTTTACCTCAGCGCGATCGTCCTGGGATTCCTGCTGATCCCGGGCATTTACCCGCAGATCGTGGACTGGATCGCGCAGGGGCCCAAGGGCGTGGGGCTGGCCAAGAACATGTCGGTGCTCAGCATCAGCGAGAAGCTGGGCGGGCCCTGGCTCATGGCCATCGGCGCGGCCGGCGCCGTGGCGGCCATCCTGAGCACGGCGGCCGGCTTGATGATCACCGCGGCCTCGACCATCAGCCACGACCTGTACAAGGTGTTCATCAACCAGCAGGCCACCGAGCGCCAGGAACTGGGCATCGCCAAGGTGACCACGCTGGTGATGTCGGGCATTGCCGTGGCCTTGGCCGTGCTGCTCAAGGACCAGAACGTGGCCTGGCTGGTGACCCTGGCCTTTGGCATCGCCGCCAGCGCCATCTTCCCGGCCATGATGGCCAATCTCTGGTGGCGCCGCGCCACGCGCCAGGGGGTGCTGGCCTCGATCATCACCGGGCTGGGCGTGTCGGTGCTGTTCATTTACCTGCTGCTCTCCGGGCGCCCGAGCTTCCTCGGGCTGCCCACGGCGGGAGGGCCAGGGGTGTTCGGGGTCACGGCCGCGTTCGCCGTCCTGTGGGGCGTGAGCCTGGTGACGCGGGACTGCGGCAAGGACGTGGACGCTTTCCTGCAGCTCGCGCACAAGCCGCAGGATTGATACCATTTCCGCATGAGAACAAGCATACGAGCTCCCCTCCTTTGCAAGGAGGGGTGGCCGCAGGCCGGGGTGGTTATGGATGGTCCGCGCCCCGATATCACGGTGGGTGGAACCCGGAACAACCGCCCCACCCTGCGGGTCCCCCCCGCCGTGAAAAGGCGGGGAGCCCAGATAAGTACCGATCCTCATGCACAAGTGGTATGCGGCCCAGCCTCTCGGCCTACGCTTCGACGTGGAAGTCGTGGCGGATGCGCTGCTGCAGCGCGTCCAACCGGGCGCACACCGTTTTCAGCAGGGCCTGGTCCGTGGCCACGAGGTCCGGGTACGCCGCCAGGTTGTCGAGGGTTTGGCCGGCGCGGAACCGCCGCGCGTGCTGCCGCAGCCGCAGGCCCATGAGGAACTCATAGCCGGCGGTCAGCTCGTCCAGCAGGGCGGGGGCCACGGTCGTGGTTTCCACGAGCGCCTGCAGCCGCTCCAGGGTGTGGGTGGGCGCCAGTTGCTGCCGCAGGGCGTAGAGGCGCGCGAAGCTGACCAGCGGCATCAGCAGTTCCTTGAGATCCAGCCGGCCGCCGCCGTCCTGCGCGTCGCCGCCGGCCAGCAGGTGGCCGAACAGCCGCAGCGGCGGCTTGAACGCCAGCGCGTTGCGTGCCAGGTTGGGGAAGAACACGGGCGTGGCTTGCAGCGCGGCGTTGATCTCCCGCCGCAATTCCTGGACGAGCGCGGGCTGGCCGCAGACCGGCCGCAGGTCAAAGAAAATGGTCATCTCCATGAGCTCTTTGGACTCCGCGCGCTCGATCCAGGCGCGGAACCGCTGCGTCCAAACCGGCAGCGGCTGGCACCATTCCGGGTTGGCGGCCATCATCTGCCCGTTGCAGTAACGGAACCCGGCCAGCTCCAGGCCGGCGCACACCCGGCGCCCCAGGTCGTTGAAATACGCATGGCACGTCGCGGCGGCGGCGTCGGTCCCGGGGGCGGCATACACGATGGCGTTGTCCTGGTCGCTGGCCGTGGTCAATTCCTGGCGGCCCTGGCTGCCCAGGGCGAGCCACACGAAATCCGCGGGCGTGGGGCCCAGTTCCTGCACGGCCAGGTCGGCCAGGCGCGCGGTGGCGGCATCGCACGTTGCCGTGATCAGGCGGGTGACGGCGCGGGCGGGTGCGCCGCAATCGAGCAGCGCCTGGACCGCCAGCGGCAGGCGCCGGCCCAGGCGGGCCACCGCGGCGGCGGTCGGCGCCTGGCCGATTTCCCGCGCCAGCACCAGGGCGCCGTAATGGTGCAACTGCAGCAGGTCCGCGGCGTGGGCCAGGCCGACGATCTGGCCGGCCGCGTCCGTGAGGGCCACGTGCCGCAGGTGGTCGTCCTCCATGCGCAGCAGGGCGTCGCAAATTTGCGCCGTGGCCGGGAGCGTGGCCACGGGCGAGAGCATCACCTGGTAGGCCGGGACGGCGCAGTCCGGCCCCGCGCCGCCGACCTGGCGGCGGATGACCTGGTCCGTCACCAGGCCCACGACTTCGCCGCCGCTGGTCCGGACCAGGACCGCGTCCGCCGCGCCGGCGTTCATGAGCGCGGCCACGGCCGGCAGGGGGGTGTTCAGGTCGCAGAACAGGGCCGGCCGCTGGACGCGGCTGAGCGGCTCCAGCACGTGCAGCACCGGCGCCTGGAGCTGGTCGAGCAGCGCCGCGTACTCGGCCTCGCGCTGCGCCGGGACGGACTGCTCCTTCACCTGCAGCACGCAGCCGGCCTGCCCGCCCACGGTGATCGGCGCCACGGCCAGCGCGCATTCGATCAGCTCGCCGGTCCGCCCGCGCAGGGCCCCGGCCGCCGTCCCGGCCGTTGCCTCGCCCGCCAGCGCGCGTCGCACCCGGTCCCAGGCGGCGCGGTTGGCCTCAAGATCGGGCAGCCAGTCTTGCAGGTCCTGCAGGTCCAGGTCGGCGGCGGTGTAGCCGAGTCGGCGCAGGAGTTGGGCGTTGGCATAGCGCAGGCGGCCGGCCAGGACGAGCAGGGCGCCTTCGGACGCGGCCTCGACCAGCGATCGGTAGCGCTGGGTCCACTCCCGCAGGGTGTGCTCGGCATCCGCGCGCAGGCGCTCGAGGCGCAGGCCCGCGCGCAGCATGTAGAGCAGCAGCCCGGCGATGAGGACAATGCTGGCGAGCACGGCCCACAGCAGGTGGCGCGTGATCAGGGCGATTTCCGCGTGCACATCCTCCAGGTACACGCCGGTGCCGATGATCCAGCCCCAGGGCGCGAACCCGCGGATATACGATTCCTTGGGCGCCAGCCGGTGGGGATCGTCTTTCCACTGCCAGACATAGTCGACGTACCCGGCCTGCTGCCGGCGCACCAGGTTGGCGAACTCCACGAAGATCCGCGTGCCGCGCGCGTCGCGGAAATCCGACACGTCCTGGCCGTCGAGATCCTGGCGGTAGGGATGCATGATCATGCGCGGGTGCTCGTCCTGCAGCCAGAAGTAGTCCTTGGCTTCCGGGCCGTAGCGCAGCGCGGCGATGCGGGACCGGGCCAGGTCCTGGGCCTGTTCTTGCGTGAACTCGCCCTGCCGCTGCCGGGCCTCGGTGTCGGCCAGGATGCTCCAGGCCGAATCGACCAGCTCGCGAATCATTTCGCGTTTGCGATCCCATAACGATTGTTTAAATGAGGGCAGCACCACCGCGAAAATTGCCAGCACGAACAGCAGCATGGCGGCCAGCGTCGGGCTCAGGATGTGCACCAGGAAATGCCGCCGCGTCCAGGCCGGGCCGGCCGCCCGCCACGGTTCCTGGTCCCCAGGCTTGGCGGCCGGGCCGCCGCCCGCCGCGCCGCAGACCGCCGCGCGGAACTGTTTCCACCGCGCCACGGGCATGTCCACGCCTGGCGGGCTGTCCGCGGTGGGGTGGTGCGCGTCGCTGCCCGCGGACACGGGCAGCTGCAACTCGTCGGCCAGGGCCAGGAGCTGGCGGCGCTGATCATCGTCGTAGGCGCCGTACAAGGCCTCGATCCCGTCCAGGCCCAGCCGGTGCAGGGCCAGCACCCGGGACCGCAGGTCGTCCGCCGGAATGGGCGGGGTGATGGGATGCGCCAGGAACACCTTCCCGCCGGCCCGGTGCGCGAGCGCGATGGCCTTGCCGGCTTCCAGCGCGATGGGCTGGTCCGCGCGCGTGCGAGCGGGCAGGCCCGGGCGCTGCGGCCCGATCG
>CAZAYP010000082.1:0-20780 GCA_964489425.1 uncultured Verrucomicrobiota bacterium
AATCGGACGTTCCCATGTCCCGCCATCTCGGTTTCATCGCAACGCGATGTAACGCAGAAGGTTGCGCGGAATCAGTCCTCAAACTCCAGTTTAGACTCCGCTTCGAGGCCGAACTACCCCCCAACCACTTCTTGACACAAAATTTTTGACAACGATCCCGTGGCGGCGACGGCCTCTTCCTGCCGGATATGCTCGAGTTCAATCTTGTAGTCGATGGTCTGCAGCCGCATTTCCCACTTGGCCCGCTCCTTCTCGTAATCGGCCATGGCCTTGGCGTTCTGCATCTCCACCTTGTCGAAATAGGCTTGGAGCGCGGCCTTCTGCTTGGCCTGGTCCTTGAACTTGGCCTTGATGCCGTCCTTGATGTCATTGAGTTCGCGCTGGACCGCCCGGTTGTGTTCCTGGGCGGCCTGGAGCTGGTTGCGGATTTCGATGAAGCTGACGCCGGACCGCATGAGTTGCTGTTCCAGTTCGCGGATATTGATTTGGTCAAACGTCTTGGGTTCGGGCGGCTGGGGTTCCATGGATGCGACTGCGGCGCGTTGGTCTTCCAGAAGCGCGATGCGGGCGTCAAAGTCACGGGAACTGGTATAGTCCGGCCGGTACGGGTCAGGCTCAGCGCCGGTGGGCGAATATTGGTATTGGCTGGGGTCTGGTGTGGACGGCCCGGCCGGCGGCGATGCGCTGGCTGCCCGGCCCATTCCCCCTCCGCTACCTCCGCCTTCGCCAGATCCACCGCACCCGCCGCCCCCTCCACCTCCACCACCGTGGATGTGGGCGAACATGGCTTTGCGTTGCTCTTCGGTCATCTGCTCGATCCCGGGGCCGCCGTTGGCAATAAGCTGGACCGCACGGTTGAACAGCGCCCAGTTGCCGGTCACGCGCACGGGCTCCCGTTCGTAGTCGCACCCGTGAGGGGGCGTGAATGTAGGTGGTTGTTCAACGATCAAGCCCGCCTGACGGCGGTCACTACGAACTTGCGGACCGCCCGGCGCGAGGCGCACAGGCTCCGCCGGCGCTGCGGACTGGCTGCTGTTCGAGAGCGGCACCATGCCGGAGATGTTGGGATCGTTGGTCACGGCGGCGTTGACCAACCGCTGCGGCTTCACCCGGTTGTTGCCCAGGGCCAGGCACTCGTCCTGTCGGAACACGGGCGAGATGAACCTGTACCGGCCGCCCCGGACCGACTCCTCGCCCTTGTCAGTCCACCGGATCTGCGCCCACAACCCGGTTGGCCGCTGCTCCAGTTTCACGATCCAGCCGGCAGCCTCGCTGGGCTTGCCCTGGTCGAGGCTGAAATGGTCGAAATCGATCAGGATGCCGGGATGGTTGGGGGCGGCGGCATCGGTATTGAACCGCTCGACCATGGCCCGGCAGCAGTCCTCGTCGATGATTTGGATCAGGCCGGTCGGGTTGTGCTGGAACTCGCCCAGGGCGGAAATCTGGTACCAGTTGTCCGCCGGCATCTCAAAGCTGTTGGTCAGGAGCAGGCTCATGGGTCACTTCTTTTTGGTCGGCGGCCGCGGCGCCAGCAGCATGCCGCTGGATGCCGTGTTCTTGGCCGCGGCGGTGTTAATCTTGAAGATGTCCTGAAGATGCTGCTTGGGATCGATCAACCCCGTCTGGTGCTGCTGGGCCGTAGGCTTGGTTGTTTGCTGGGGTTTGGCTGGCGTCTCCGGGGGCCTGTACGGCGGTGCCTGGTCGGGATACGGCTTGCGATAGCTGTAGTTGGGGTTGGGCGTACTCGGGCCGCCGCTTGGCGCCGTGGTAATCGCTATGGGGCGTGGAAGGTCGTCTAATGACTTGGGGCAGCGTTCAGCCATGTCCTCCATGGCCACCAGCCGGGCCATGGTGAGGCCCCTGATCGGATTATAGTAATCCCGCCAATTCTGTTTGCGTGTCAGCCGCATATCGCGCCCAAAACAAAGGCGGCCCATGAGGTCGTGGCCCCACGAAGCCGCCTGTACCGTTGCTCGGATGTCGGGAATTTCTTAGCGGATTATGGGCGGAAAGTCAAGGAAAACCGCCATAATCCTTGACTTTTTCAGGCTTTTCGCCTAAAGTGGCTGCGGTTCAGCAGCCGTAAGTGCGGCAAGATGAAAGCTGAATGACATGAGAAAGGAACAGGCTATGTATATCAGGAAACGGAAAAGTGACACCTGGCACTGGATGCCGAATTGCTCGAAGTGGCCGCGTGGAACCAACGTCGTCACCAGGGCGACGAAACCCAAATCCAGCGAACTCTGCAATGAGTGTAAGGCGAAGGCGCGCAATCAACACATTACATTAAGTGTTGCTGCCGATCAGCGAGATAGCCTATCGGAGTTGACGCCTGTTGGGTAGGATATCCAATGTGGCGGGCCTGGATTAGCCCAGGCATGCGGCGGTGGGGGTTGCGCCTGTGATCTCTCGCTACTACTGCTTCCGGCTCACCAAATCGTCTGTATGCCCGGATACCTGGCAATCACCCGGTCGCGGGTTATGAGCGCCATGCCTTGGTCCATGCACTCGGCAATCAGCACCCGGTCAAAGGGGTCCCGGTGAATATCCGGCAGCGCCACGGAGCGTAACACAATGGCGCGGGACAACGGCAGTTCAATCAGTCCGTGGTGCGCCACAACTCGCGCAAGGTACTTGTCTGGCGTCATCGGCAGGGTCAACCGACCGCGCTTGACCATGATGGCGATTTCCCACGCGCTCACGACCGAGATGTGCAGCGCCGCCGGCTGGCCGCGAATCGCCGCCGCGGCCGGTTCCGAAAGCTGGGCAGGGTCCGAAGCCAGCCAAACCAGCGCATGAGTGTCCAAGAGCAGGATCATTGCAGGTTCTTGGGCCAATCCGCGGCCGGGAGCGGCGCGCACGGATCGCCGTGAAACACGGCGCCGGCCAGGGTCGAGTCTGGCCGCAACGGGTCGTCCGCGGACCGGTGGGGCACCAGGTCGGCCACGGGCTTCTTGTTGCGGCATATCACCAGGGTGGCGCCTTTGCTCTCCACCTCGTCCACCAGTTGCGAAAACCGCGTTTTCGCTTCGTAAATATTGACCATTGTTTTCATTTGAAAATAATCTACCCCAAAAGCTTGGCTTGGTCAAGTCTGACCATTATCGTTCCCAAGATGCTGCACGAGCGCTCGGTAGTCGGCGGGCCAGATGGGAAGGGGGAGTACGAAAGGGCGCGGCGCAGCCCGTGACAACCGCAGAGCCAGCCCTTGAGGCGATGGGGCGGTGCACAGTGGGTGGTCCGTGTGGGGCCAAAAGGTTTCGACGAGCCGGTTGAGACCGCTGAAGTCGTCGGTGACCATCAGCAACATGCGGGTCAGGCCGCGGTTTTTGAGGTCGGTGAATACCTGGCGCCAGCAATTCAATGCGCCCGACCTCGTCGCGCAAGAGGGCGCAAAGGCCAGTTTCGGCGCGGTAGGCAATCATTTTGAGGTTCATCCGGGAAGTTCATGTCTGACGACCGATCGCCACGGCGTGGCCCAGCTCGGAACTAGGTGCCACCGCGGTCACGACGCGGCCTGCAGCCGCAAACCAAGTTAATATTTTGAACCACAGATGCACACAGATTAACACGGATTTTCAGGGGGATCCGATACCTGCGCCGATTCACATCCGTGTCCATTCGTGTCCATCCGCGGTTGTTTCTCTTCTTCCATTCGCACCCGTTTGTTGAAATCCAGACCGGCACTTGTCGGATGAGCCTGATGGTCCTGCTGCCCGGGCTGGCCACCGGGGGGGCGGTGCGCACTTCCGCGCCGGGAATCCCCTCCCTATGCCAATACACCGGCCATAGCTTTTTTCCGGCGGGTTACTGAGGTGCGGTAATACCGCACCTGGGCAGATCCTTATCCCCGTCGCCCTCGGCGGCGGCCTCGCGCTCCGCTTCGCGGTGGATAGCCTTAGCGCCGGCCGGCTTGGAGGCTGGCTGCATGCGGCCCAAGGAGTCACGGCGGGGAGACGTGCAATCCGTTTGCACGTCGCAACGGATGCCACCTACAAACATATCCGACACGCCGCACAGCTCGGCGATCTGCCTGCTGGACAACCCCGGCCGATTACAGTTGAGTCTATAACCGTTTATATCCTGCCGCCCACCACCACGACGCCCGGCGCGCCATGTTCCGTGGCCTGTAGCGCGTTGGCGGCCGGGGGGCCGGCTGTGTCCGCTGCGGTGGCCTGATGGCCATGCTTACAATTTGCTTACAATTCGTGCGCGCATCCAGCGTACCATACAAGCGCACGAAACTGCACGCAACGCCCGGCGCTTAAAAAGGGCAATATGCTTTGTAACCGCATAAACATAGGCTTTATTGCGTGTTTGGCTGGGGATATGGGCGGCTTTTAGGTGGCACCCCCGGCAGGGCTCGAACCTGCGACCGTCGGATTAGAAATCCGATGCTCTGTCCTGCTGAGCTACGGGGGTATGGCCTCGCGCTCGCAAACCTGCTGTTGCCGCGCCATCCTAAGGAGGCGGAAACCGCCTTACAACCATTATTTCCATACCTGAGCCGCATTGCTGGCGCCCAGCCGCCCAACGGATCCCCGACCGCGCCATTGACGCGCGCCGCCGCCCATGCTACTAAGCAGACCCTGAATCGGGGTGTAGCGCAGACTGGTAGCGCGCCAGCCTTGGGCGCTGGAAGTCGCGGGTTCAAATCCCGCCGCCCCGACCATTTTATCCTCGCGGCATTTGCAGGCGGACAGTAAGGCGGCCTTGAGTCATCAGTGGATGAGTAATGCCATGTGGGAACTCTGCGGCATGGACGGTGGATATGGACCGGCACTGTTACGCGCCGATGGATCGGCTGCTTGCAGGCCAAAAGGCGAGTGGTGCATGTTCCGATGGCCGCCGCCAGCTGGGTGGTTTCGAGATCCAACCTCAGGCACTTTGCGAGAAAAGCGCCTGATAGTTCCTTATTCATCAGGTGTCTCGAAGCACGCTGTAACTCCGGAATAATGCGGCAGGCAGATGCTTGGTCAGTTTCCAAGTGATAGACATTGGGCGTTCACCCTTGGCGTCCACGAGAACCACAGGACCCAAAGCACGATAGGCGTCGCCCTTGGTCTCGCGGACGAAGAGTTGGAAGGTCCAGTCTTCCTCCGCGCCGTGCAGGTAACGCTTCCCTGCGGCGGTCCTGGGTGTACAACTGTTCTGGCTTTGCCAGTGGAACAACTCTGGACTGATGGCATAGTCGTGGTAGGCCGTGCGGCTTGTGAAGCCGGCAGACTTGTCGAGAGTCACCAACAGGAGTTCGATGCGATATTGGTGCAGGGGAAGAACCCCTGCCGGCGGGATGTGCCGCTGGTTTGGCTGCAGCCACCCCGTCGCCATCATGAGTTCCCGCAAGGTATAGCGCGCATGAAGGCACAGGGGCCAGTCGGCTGGGACACCGGGCAATGGCACAACCGGCAAGTCGCTGGCGTCGTCCAAAAGGGTGGCCAGTTGAGCGAGTTCGTGGCTGACTGCAGGGGATTGGGCCAGGCGGCCTGTGAGTTCAGCACCGGGGCACGGGTCAGTGCGATTCGGGAACAGTTGAGCGGCAAGTTGGTCGATTCTGCGCTGATCAGTGGGGCTTGCGGTCTCGTAGGTTAGGCGCCCTTCGGCCACATGCTGTGTGCAAGCCAGCCATGACCGGTCTTCATGATGCAGCAGGTCGTGCAGTCGACGGCCGATATCCACTTCAAACGGCTCCAACTCACCGCGAAGCAACCCCGCTTGGCGGCGCAGCGCGGTCCATCCGCTCGGGGCCGTACCGCGGTCGGGATAGAGCACGCCCAGCTCCAATCCCTGATCAGCCAGGAACCTGGCCATGCCAGCGCGGGCCCTTCCCGGCAAGGCGGCATAGCCGGACAACTCCCGCGCCAACATGGACCAGCGTTGCATCGCAATCCGCTGCAGGTTCCCGAGGACTTGCTGGCGACTGATGCGATCGAGTTGCAGATGGCAACCGGGCGGCAGTGTGCTGAACCCGTGTTGCACCTGTTCGATGAGGGTGGCACGGGGCAGGCCTGTCAGCACGGCCAACAGTCGATCGAAACGAAAGTCCGCCCTGTGACGGCCGACAAGATCGATGACAACGCAGCTTTCTTTCTTGTCGTAAAGCCGCAGTCCGCGGCCGAGTTGTTGTTGGAAAACAACCGGGCTCTGAGTCGGACGGAGGAAAAGGAGTGTGTCCACACTGGGAATGTCGATCCCCTCGTTGTAGAGGTCGCATGTGCACAAC
This sequence comes from uncultured Verrucomicrobiota bacterium, assembly GCA_964489425.1. Taxonomy (GTDB): domain Bacteria; phylum Verrucomicrobiota; class Kiritimatiellia; order RZYC01; family CAZAYP01; genus CAZAYP01. The sequence goes on from CAZAYP010000082.1 coordinate 6,224, forward strand.
ACGGTCACCTCGCGCGCCTCCAGGCGCGACGTTGCGCTTCGGCGTTTTTCTGCTGGCGTCTGCCCAGTCACCGATTCGGCGGCGATGCCGGCTCTTATAAATGCCGCAGCCATGAATTCCGCATGCGCTACCGATACGCAGAAAGCGAGGGCACGGGCTCTGCGAGGATTGGCAACATGCGTGTTGAAGGCAGCGATAGCCGTGAGGGCACGGGCATCGTTGCCTGTCAGTATCTGGTCCAGGGCCGTCCGCTCTTCCGCCGATTTGTCCCAGGGCACATGGGAGAAATCGGTGTCGTCGGCACAGCCATAGTATTCAAAAGGGCTCAGCAACTGCTGGTCGAGGGCCTGCCAAAGGCGCAGTTCGGCCGCGGGACCACCGTCGGGCCTGCAGTCGAACAGCGACAGGATGTTCTTGCCGTCACCGCGCTCCGGGGTGGCGGTGAGACCCAGCAGGACCGCTGGTTGCAGTTGGGTCAGTACCTGATCGTAACTGGCCGCCACAGCATGGTGGCACTCATCGACGATAACGGTGTGCCAGTAATCGGGGCCACAGAGGTTGACCAATCCCTTGGAAAGCACACTTTGGATGGTGGCAAAACAATGTTCATAGTTGCCCGGGTCTTCCCCGTCGGCCAGTAGCCCGCCAAATCCTGGATCGTGCAGGACTTGGGCGAACATCCGTCGCGACTGGACGAGAATCTCCTTGCGGTGTGCAATGTAGAGGATGCGTGGCCGTCCTCCCGTCGTTTCGCACGTGCGGCGATAGTCGAAAGCTGCCACTACCGTCTTGCCGGTGCCTGTGGCCGCCACCAGCAAGTTGTGTTTGCGGCCGTGACGGCGCTCAGCCTCCAGTCGGTCGAGAAGTTCGATCTGGTAGGGTTTGGGTTCGATGCCAAACCAGGTGATGGCGGCGTTGTCACTGTCGCCCCGTTCCGCTTGAAGCGCCCTCCTGAGCGCCTCCACTTGCTCGGAATTGTTTGGGTTGTAGGACTGGAACTCAGGATCATTCCAGAGCGTCTCAAAATGGGCCGTGGCGCGTTCAAAGAGAGGCGCGTCCCCCGCTTCGGTGAACTTGACGGTCCATTCGAGACCGCCAGCCATGGCGGCGCCGGACAGGTTGGCAGAACCCACATAAGCCGAGCCGAATCCTGTGGCGCGGTGCAGCAGCCAGGCCTTGGCGTGCAATCGCGTCCGGCGACCATCGAGCGACACCTTCACCTCTGCCCCAGGCAGTTTGGCAAGCCAATCTACCGCGCGCGGTTCGGTATTGCCGCAATACGTAGTAGTGAGAACCCGCAACTTTGTCCGCGGCTGACCATCCGCACCGACAGCCGTAATTTGTTCAAATACTTCAGTAAGTTTTCGGACGCCACTCCACGTGATAAAACTCATCAGGACATCAACCCGATCGACAGCCGCCAATTCGGCGCGTAGTTCTGCGATGAGAGAGGGTAAGCCTTTGCCGCTGGTAAACAACCAGGACGAGCGCAACCCAGTGGCCGGGAGATGTGGCAAAGATGAGCCGGGAGGCTGAAGTCCCGTCAAGACCCGCGTCGGTGTAGGGATAACGGAATCGGCCAGTTGACCCTTCCGGCAGTGACGGAGGAGGCCGTTCACCAATTCGAGGCAATCAGCATCTGATAGAGGCGCGCCTTCACCATCCAGCGTGGCCTCCAGTTCCCGGCGCACAGCGTCAGTCAAACGTTCTCGAAGAGCATCGGGATCCACGAGTGACTCAACGACCGGGGTCTGCGGTGGGAGGGCGTCAAGTTCCAACGCCAAGGCGCCATCAACCAACAGGTCATAAAACCCATATGGTCGGCTCGCAGAGATTGACTTTTCAGGCATATCTTTGACGCTCATGACGTTCGACGACTCATGGCGATGCGCTCCGATCTCGTTAACCGACAGCCAACGCTCTTGCGGCATCGTCATTTCCGTTTGTCACTCCGCACCGGGTCCGCCCGGAGCAGGGGTTGAAACGCGGGACATTATAGCAAAGATTGTCGACGCAAGCCAGCGGTAATCGGCTAGAACCAGCCCAAACGAAAAACGAAACATGTGCCCAAGCGCCCTGCTTTCCAATGATTGGAAAATATCCGGGCAGATTTTCCAAACATTGGAAAACCTTCTCACTCTAAAATGGGGTTGGGCCACGATGAATCCGTTATGGCGCGGCGAAACCCGCTGGATTGACGGCTTGAAGTCGGCGGGTGCTTTCCGGTAAGCTTTGCGGCTCAAACGTATGAATCGCGTTCACATGGTTGTGGCCGGACCAGCAATGCGCTGCGCCCGAGCGTCTGCCGGCTGCGCAGGCAGGGGCCGGTGACGTATGCCTGCTGAGGTAGTCAGCGCCATCAACCTCGAATCGGCGGCGATCGAGTGGACCACGCTCAAGAGGATCAAGGGCGTGGCGCAGGTGCACGAGCAGCGCCGGGCCGCCGTGGAATTCCCCGCGGACAGCCCGGGTGGCCCGGCGGCGCCCGAGCTCCCGGCCCTGCTGAAGAAAACCTGCGGCCACCTGCGCGGGCGCATCGTGCTGGGCCTGCCCAGCGACCAAGTGCTGCTGCGCATCCTCGATTTGCCGGCCACCGACTGGAGCGAGCTGCACGGCATGGTGGAATTACAGGTGGACAAGTTTTCGCCGTTCCCGGTCGAAAAAGTGGCCATCGCGTTCGAGATCCTGCAGCAAACCGGGTCCACCTCGCGGGTGCTGATCGCCGCGGTGCGCCTGGAGCTGATGGAGCAACTGGGGACCGCGTTCCGCGCGGCCGGGCTGCGCCCCCTGCGCATGGACGTCGATATCCTCGGTTGGTGGCAGGCGCTGCAGGAAAACCACCACATCCAGGAACAAGGCCGGCACGCCATGCTGATCATGAGCGGCGCGCGGGCGGACTTCGTCGTGTTCAGTGACGGCGTGCCGGTGCTGTTCCATCCCATGGAAGCGATCCAGGAAGGCTCCAGCGACGCCCGCATGGACGAGTTGGTCGAGGAAATCAATTACACCCTGACGGTCCTGGAAGCCGAATGGGGGCCGGCGCTCACCCCGCGCCTGGACCTGTGGACCGCCGTGGAGCCACCCGAAGGCCTGACCCGGCGCCTGGCGGCGGCTGACCTGCCGGTCACCCAGGCGCGCCGCCTGGGGGAACTGCCCCCGCTGACCACGGGGCTGGCGCGCCGCGCGCTGCGCGATCCCGGCGCCAGCCTCAACCTGGCCCCGGCGGCCTGGGCGCAGGATGCGCGCAAGCGCGCCTTGCGCCGGCGCCTCATCTCCGTCACCGCGGTGTTCCTGGGCTTGTGGATCAGCACGGTCACCGTGTTCCTGGTCGGCCTGTCCATGCAGCGCAACCGCACGGAGGGGCTGGCAATCAAGGCCCGGGAGCTGGAGCAGGCGGGCATGGACATCCGCCGCCTGAAAGACAAGGTGGTCTCGCTGGAGCAGTATGCCGACCGCTCCCGGTCCGCGCTCGAATGCCTGCGCGAGATCAGCGCGCTGATGCCCGAGGGCGTTGACCTCACGTCCTTCATCTACAAGAAGGGCAGCGACTGCAACCTGCGCGGCCTGGCGGACAGCGAGAGCCCGATCATCGGGTTCATCGAGCAGCTGGAAGGGTCGCGGATGTTCCGGGAGATCAAGTCCGGGGGCATCACCCGCCAGCAGACGCGCCAGGGCGAAAAGGCGGAGTTCAACCTGACGACCTACCTGGCGGAGGTCGAGCCGTGAAACTTTCCGCGCGCGAGATCAGCCTGGGCTGGGCCACGACGGCCGTGGTGCTGCTCGGGGTGACCTACTGGCTGGGCGCGCCCAAGCTGGCGGAATGGAAGGCGCTGCTGGCCCGCCAGGCGGACCTGGAACGCGAGGTGGTGCTGGCCGAGCGGTTGCTGGGCCAGAAACAGAATTTCGTGGACCGCCTGGCCGTGGTGCGCGAGAAGCTGCCGCAGTACACCGAAGACAAGAAGGTCATGGCCGAACTGCTGCGGAAGCTGGACCAGCCGGCGCGCGACTCGGGGCTGGAGCTGCTGCGCCGCGTGCCCATGGAGGAAGAGGCGGTGCATGGCAACCTGTACGAGGTGTCCATCCGCTGCGACTGGCAGGGCGAGTTGGATCCGCTGGTGCGATTTCTCTATGAGATCCAGTTGCAGGGTGCTAATATGGATATCAGTAAACTGAATGTGTCACCGAGCGATAGCGAACCGGACAAGTTGAAAGGCAGTTTCACGATTGACTGCGCGTACACGCGTGAAGGGACAAACAATGTGGTTCCAACCGGGCCATAATCGAGCGCGGTTCCGGCCGTACCTGCACCGCGCCTGGTTCCGGGGCGCGGCTGCCTGGGTGGCCGGGATGTACCTGCTGGCGACGCTCATGGCGGCGGCGCAGCCGGCGCCGGTGCAGCCGGACGGCAACTTCAACCCTGGCCCGCCGGCCGGCATGGCGCCCGCGCCGGGGAGCCCATCGCCCGCGGCCGCGGCCCGCGACCTGGTGCGTGGCGAGGACGCCGAAACGCTGGTAACGCTCAAGTTCAAGGATGCGCCCCTCGACCAGGTGCTGGACTGGATCTCGGATCGCACCCAGCGCACCATGATCAAGACCCCGGGCCTGAGCACCCCGCCCATCACCCTGATGGCGCGCAGCTCGCTGTCGCTGCAGGATGCGTTCGACGCGCTGGAAAGCGTGCTGTCCATGGCCGGCATCACCCTGCTGCCCATGGGCAAGAAGTTTTACAAGGTGGTCCAGACCGCCCAGGTGCGCCAGGACGGCATGCCGATCTCCACGACCCGGCCAGAAGAGCCGTTCCCGGCCACGGACAAGCTGGTAAGCCAAATCATCGATTTGCAGTACATTACCATCGCGGACGCGCAGCCAGTGATTACCGGGTTCCTGCACGGCTACGGAAAAATCCAGACCCTGGACCGCATCAACAGCCTGCTGGTTACGGACACGGCGGCCAACATGCAGCTGATCCTTGAAATCCTGGCGCTGATCGATCGCCCGGTGGAAACGCGCTCCAAGATGCGCATTTTCCAGATCGTGCACACCGAGGCCGGAAAGATCGCGGGCAAACTCAACGAGATCATCGCCGAGTCCCAGGCCAAGCAGGCGGCCACTACGCCCCAGGTGATCGCGCCGCGGACCCAGGCGCCGCCGGGCGTCATGCGGCCGCCGATGCGGCCGGGCATGCCCCCCACCTCGACCATGCCCGAGGCCGGTATGGGCGGCGGCTCAGAGGGCGCGGGGGCGTTCATCATCCAGGGCACGGTCAAGATCCTCGCGGATGACCGCACCAACATCCTGATCATCATTTCCGAGGAAGGCAATTACCCCTTCTTTGAAGAGCTGATTGCCGCGCTGGACGTCAGCGTGGAACCGGAGATCGAGGTCGAGGTCGTCAACCTGCAATACGCCCAGGCCGAAGACATCGCGGGGATCCTCAACGATTTCATCGGCGCGGCCAAGGCGGAAAAAGCCGAAGCAGCCCCGGGCACAGCCCCGGCCGAGGGCGGTGCCGCGGCGCCGACCGATACCGCCCAGGGCGAGGCCCTGCGCGACTACATCGCCCGCCGCGCGTCCGAGCGCACGGTGCAAGTGAGCGAGACCGACAAGGCCAAGATCGGCCAGCTTTCATCGTCCACGAAGATCCTGCCTGACAAGCGCAGCAACTCGCTGCTGCTCATGGGGCGCAAGTCCGACATCGCCGCGCTCAAGGACGTGATTGACAAGCTCGACGTGATGCTGCCGCAAGTGATCATCGAATCCGTGATCCTGGAAATCAACCTGACCGACAGCTTGTCCTATGGCATCGAGTGGCTGCAGCGCTCGGTGACCGTGTATAACGAGGATACCAAGGGGCCCCGCGGCGGGGTGTCCGTGCGCCAACCGGTGTTTGCCTTTGCGGGCGCCCAGCAAAGCGGGGCCACCCCCGGGTTCCAGGACGCCAGCGAATTGACCGGGCGCAACTTCCCCGGCGCCCAGGGGCTGGTGTATTACACCACGTTCTTTGACCTCAACCTGGACGCCATCCTGCGCATGGCCGCGCGCGACAGCCGGGCGCGCATCCTGCAGACGCCGGTGATCATGACCACGGACAACGTGGAGGCCAAGATCGTGGTCGGCGAGCAGCGGCCGGTGGTGACCTCCACCACCCGCAACACCAGCGGCGACAACCAAACCTCCAACTACGAGTACAAAAACATCGGGATCAGCCTGACCGTCAAGCCGCACATCAACCCGGACCGGTTCGTGGTCCTGGATGTCAAGCAGAGCGTGGACAACGTGGGCGACTACCAGAAGATCGACAACAACGAAGTGCCCGTGATCACCAAGCGCGAGATGGAGGCGCAGATTGCCGTGCCCAGCCATTCCACCATCGTGCTGGGCGGCCTGATCCAGACCGGCGATCGCAAATCGCGCACCAAGCTGCCCATCCTGGGCGACATCCCGATCCTCGGGGCCCTGTTCCGGTCCGATTCCAAGGAGAATTCCCGGACCGAACTGCTGATCCTGTTGACCCCGTATGTGCTGATGACCCCGGACGAGGCCCGCAAGGAAACGGCCCGGCTCAAGAACGCGACCCGCGCCGGCGATGCGCCCTGGCCCAAGGACTGGTCCAAGAGCCCCCTGGCCACGCCGGATCCCGCGGATGTGAAAGCCGCCAAAAAGGCCGACAAGGTGCGCCTGGAGCAGGAAGCGCGCGAACGCGCCGCGGCCCGCCAACGCCTGGACCTGGAAGCCGACGCCGCGGCCGGCGCCACGGACGAGGACCGGACCGGGGATGAGGCCGATTCGCTCCACGACGTGCCGTCCTTCGGGTTCCCGGACGCGGCCATACCGGCCGAGCAACCGGAACCTGCGCCGGCCAAGCCCACGGCCAAGCGCAAAAAGCCAGCGGAGACGCCGGCCGCGCCGGCCCCGGCCGAGGAAGAGGTAATCATCGAGCCCATCCCGGTGGAAGACCCGATCGCCGAGGAACCGGACACCGATCCGGAAGAAGCGGCCGCCCCGGCGGACACGGCGACCGAAGACGTGGACCGCTTGCTCGACACCGTGATCGGGGAACTGAACCAGCCCATCCCGAAGTAATCCGGCCCATGCAACCCAACCCACTGGCAGCCTTGATTCGTTCCAGCTCGGAGCTGGTCAGCCGGCTGGAGGAAAAAGACGTCATCCAGACCGTGATTGCGGAGGCGGCCAAGGTGCTGGATGCCGAATCCTGCTCGGTGATCCTGCTCGACGATTCGGCCGACGAGTGCTTCTTTTTCTACACCACGGACGCGCGGGACACGAACCTCCAGAAAATCCGCTTCAACCGCGAGCTGGGCATCGTGGGCAAGGTGATCGAAACCGGCAAGCCGGTGCTCGTGGCGGACGCCACCAAAGACCCCTACCATTACCGGGGCGTGGACCAGCGCATGGGCATGTCCACCCGCTCGCTGGTCGCGGTGCCGCTCAAGGTGGGCGGCAAGCTGCTCGGCGTGGTGGAAGCCATCAACAAGAAGCAGCAGGCCGCGTTCACCGAGGAAGACCTGCAGCTGCTGATCCTGTTCACCAATTTCGCGGCCATCGCGCTGAACAACGCCCGCGCGTTCGGCACGTGCAAAACCGAGGCCGAGGCGTTCCGGGTGGCGGCGGACCGCGGGGATATTTTCCTGGGCGAAAGCCCGGCCATGCAAAAGGTGTGGCACACGATCCGCAAGGTGGCCCAGACCCACTCGACGGTCATGATCACCGGCGAGAGCGGCAGCGGCAAGGAAGTGATCGCGGCCGCGATCCACCGCCAGGGCCCGCGCCATGACCGGCCCTACATTTGCGTCAACTGCGCGGCGCTGGAAACCAATCTCCTGGCCAGCGAGCTGTTCGGCCACGAAAAGGGCGCCTACACCGGCGCCGTGGCCCGGCGCATCGGCCGCTTCGAGCTGGCCAACCACGGGACCATCTTCCTCGACGAGATCGGCGATGCGGAGCTCTCCGTCCAGGCGCGGCTGCTGCGGGTGCTGGAAACCCAGCAGTTTGAGCGGCTGGGCAGTTCCGAGAGCATCCGCACCGATGCGCGCGTCATCGCCGCCACCAACGCCGACCTGGGCGCGGCGGTCCGGGCCGGCAAGTTCCGCGAGGACCTGTACCATCGCCTCAACGTCGTAACCCTGGCCGTGCCGCCGCTGCGCGAGCGGCAGGGCGACATCCCGGGGTTCCTGCGCTATTTTTCGCAATGGTTTGCCGCCGAGATGAAAACCCGGCCCCTGGCGTTCGCGGAGGATGCCATGGACCTGCTCACCCGCTACCCCTGGCCGGGCAACGTGCGCGAGCTCAAGAACCTGGTGGAACGCGTCAGCGTGCTGGCCGAGCACAGCGAGATCAGCGCCCGCGACCTGCTGGAGCTGTTCCCGAGCATGGCCCCGGCTGGCAGCCCGGTCGCGCGCGTTGCGGCCCCTGCCACGGTGGCCGCGGGCGCAGCCCCAGCAGCCCTGCCGCCCCGCGAAACCGGCGGATCGCTGTGGGACCAGGAAAAGCGGGCCATCGAGCAGGCCATTGTCTCCTCCGGCGGCAACCAGTGCAAGGCCGCGCGGATTCTCGGCATCGAGCGGCATCACCTGCGCTACCGCATCAAGAAATTCGGCATCGACCTGGACGCCCTCGTGCCCCAGGCGTGAGCGGTACCGCGCCGGCCGTCGATCGCATTCCCTGTCCGCCCCCATCCGGCGCTTGACAAGCGGCCAACCGCCCTGTATCCATGGCGGGCAACATGGGTTCCGGGCCCGGACGCAATCTGGCGCCCGGACGGCAGTAAAGCAAACAGCAAGCGTATAAGGAGGCCAGCGTTGAAAATTCTCATTGCAGACAAGCTCTCGTCGTCAGCCGTCAAGGCTCTCGAGGAGATCGGCGGCAAAGTCACCGTGAATGCCGAGGTCAAAGCCGAGGACCTGGCCAAGGTGCTGGGCGACACCGAAATTCTCATTGTGCGGTCCAAGAAAGTCAACGCGGCGGCCATCAATGCCGGCACGGCGCTGTCGTTGATTATCCGCGCCGGCGCCGGCGTGAACACGATTGACGTGGAAGCCGCCAACCGCCGCGGCATCTACGTGGCCAACTGCCCCGGGAAAAACACCGACGCCGTGGCGGAACTGGCGATCGGGTTGCTGATCGCGGCGGACCGGCGCATCGGCGCCGCGAGCGCAGACTTGCAGGCCGGCAAATGGAAGAAGAAAGAATACGGCAAGGCGCGCGGGCTGAAGGATCGCACGCTGGGCGTCATCGGCATCGGATCCATCGGCAAGGCGGTGATCAAGCGCGCCCAGGCCCTGGAAATGAACATCATCGGCTGGTCGCGCAGCCTGACCCCGGAAAAAGCCGAGGAGCTCGGGATCGGCCACTGCGCCTCGGCGCTGGACGTGGCGGCCCAGGCGGACGCCATCTCCCTCCACGTGGCGTACAAGCCCGACACCCACCACCTGGTCAACCAGGATTTCCTGGCCAAGATGAAGGACGGCGCGATCCTGATCAACACCGCGCGCGGGGAAGTCGTGGATACCGCGGCGCTCAAGGAAGCCATCCGCGCCAAGAAACTGCGCGTCGGCCTGGACGTGGTCGAAAACGAACCCGCCGGCGGCGAAGCGGACTTCGCGGATACGGAACTGGCCCAGCTGGCCACCTGCACCCCGCATATCGGCGCCTCGACCGACCAGTCCTCGGAAGCCATTGCCGAGGAAACCGTGCGCATCGTGAAGATCTACAAAGAAACCGGCAAGCCGGTTAATACCGTCAACATCCGCAAGAAAACCTCGGCGGTCATCAACCTGGTCGTCCGGCACTACAACCGCGTGGGCGTGCTGGCGAGCGTGCTGGGCGAACTGCGCAACGAAGGCGTCAACATCGAAGAGATGGAGAACACCATCATCGAAGGCGGCACGGTGGCCAGCTGCACGCTGAAGCTGGATGACACCCCCTCCGAGGGTTTGATCAAGAAGCTGTCCCAGAACGAAAACGCCATCCAGGTGATGTTGAAATAAGCGGCGTCGCGGGCCTATTCCACGATGCTGAACGCGGCAATGGCCTGCTGGCATTTCTCGACCATCTGCCGATAGGCGGCGCTGGCGGAGGGCGATGGCAGCGGCTTGGCCTGCGACACGAGCAGCAAGGCGGTTTCGGCGATGCGCAGGGCTTTCTCGTAGCGGGCGCTGGTGTAGTAGGCTTCCGCAAGGGTATGCCAGACGTGGTAATCCTCAGGGGTTAACAGCAGGGCCTGGCGCGCAAGATCAATGGCTTCGGCCGCGTTGCGCACCTGGGGATCCGTGGCCGTGGCGTACATCCAGGCCAGGTTGTTCAGCAAGGCCGCGTTGGTGGGGTTGCTGTTCAACATGGGCTCCAGCAAATCGCGGGCCGCCGCGCTCTGCCCGTTCTCGATGTAGAGCAACCCCAGGTTGAAGCGCGCCTCGCGGCACAAGGGATCCACCGCCAGCGCCTGCTCAAACGCCTGGCGCGACCCGGCCAAATCTTTTTCCCGGTTGCGCATGATCCCCAGCCGGACCCATTGCTCGGCCGAATACTGGCGCTCCGCGGGGGCCGCCACCGGCGCGTCCGCGCCCTGCACGGGCCACGTGCCGGCCGCCAACGCCAGCCCGCCGCCCAGGGCCGCCAGCGCGACCCGCCATGCCCACCTGGGCGGCCCATCCCGAGACACTTGGAAAGCTTTCATTTATTCCACTCCGAGGCTTACCGCCAGCGTGGCCGGATCCACCGATTCCAAGCGCACGCCGGCCGGCGGATGTACCCGCACCGGCAGGTCGTACCGGGCCGGCCATTCCAGGTTGACGCAGTCCACGTACACTTTGACATCGCCCGCCGCCAACTGCGCCAGGCGCTCGCGCCGGCCGGCCAGCTTGACCGTCACCTTGTCCGGCCGCAGGGCCAGCGCGAAGCGCGCCCCCGGCGCCACCAGGGCCAGCACGTTGACGTTTTCCAGGATCACATATTCGGCCCGCTCGACAACATAGATATCTACGGACACCTTGGCCGGCTCGAGAGTCGCATCCCACATTTCGCCCGGCGGCATCAGGGCCACGCGTTCGGTGAAGGAATGGTTGCGCTTGTCCAGGTTCAAGGGCTGGGTGCGCACCGCCTCCACCTTGTCCAGCATGAGGCGCGGGCCGGACACGCCAACGGACGCCGGCGTGCACACCACCTTCTCGATGTCGTAGCCTTCCGGCGGCGCGCCTTTCAGGTCCACCTTGACGGGCACGACACGGCTGCCGCGCCGGTCCAGGCGCAGCGTGACCTGCGCCGGCCGGATGCGGGCCACGCGCACCCCGCTGGGGATCTTGATGTCCCGCGCATCCAGCAGCAGGGTCACGGCGCCTTCCCGGCTCTGGCCGCTGACGTCCAGGGTCACCTCCAGGTTGTCGCGATTGAGCCGCAGCAGGTCTTCCTGCGAGCCGCGGAACGACACGGTCACCGCGTCGGCGGACCGGCTCAAGACCGCCCAGCCTTCGCCAGCCTTGATCACCAGCGGCACATCCTGGATTTCCGCCTCGTTGCTGGTAGCTCCCTGGATGGCGTACCAGGTAAACATGGCCAGGACCAGGGCCAGGAGCTTCCATTTCCAGTTCCGCAGCGGAACCTTCCGCCAGGCGCGCCAGTCAGGTTGCATCGTGGGTCCTCCCGGCCGGCGCGTCGTCGTCGTCGGGATCCGGCGTGAAATCCAGCTGTTCCTTGACGCGCAGCAATCGGCCCAGCGGGCGGTTGGAGCGCAGCAGCAGGCGGTTCAACACCCGCCGCAGGCGCTCCTCGTCGAGGCCGCGCGCGAGGTTGCCGCCCAGGGCGACGGAGATGGTGCCGGTTTCTTCGGACACCACCAGGGCCACGGCGTCGCTCTCTTCGGTCAATCCGAGGGCCGCGCGGTGGCGGGTGCCCATCTTCTTGCCCTGGGCCTCCTGCTGGGATATGGGGAACACGCAGCCGGCTTCCATGATGCGGCCGTCGCGGATGATCACCCCGCCATCGTGCAGCGGGGTATGCGGGAAAAAGATGCTGGCCAGCAGCTCGGGAGTCAGGCGGCTGTCCAGGACGGTTCCAGACGTGACCAGCGTGCGCAAGCCGACTTGGCGCTCCACGCCGATAAGTGCGCCGATTTTACGCTCCGCCAGCATCAGCACGGTCTTGATCAGGTTGTCGATCACGACCCGGTCATCCCCCACCGGGCGGAACACATGCTGCTTGCCCAGCTCGGTGAGGGCATGCCGGATCTCGCTCTGGAACAGGACCAGGAACGCGATTGGCACGTAGTACGAAAATTTCCGGATGAGCCAGTTCAGGGTGTCGAGGTGGAACAGCCGGGTCAGGATCATCAACACCACCAGGGTGAAGACAAAGCCGGTCAGCGCCGCGGCGCCGCGCGTGCCGCGGAAGAAAATCATGAAGTAATAGATCAAGGCCGCCAGCAGCAGCACTTCCAGCGCGCTGGCCGGTCCAGCCGACAAATCCATCCTGTTTAGCCACGTCATGCGATCTGGTCTTCCTCGGCGCTCAACGCATCCACCACGGCGGCCACGTCCCGGGTTTCGCGCACGTCGTGTACCCGCACCACGTGGGCGCCGCGCGCCATGGCGTAAGCGGCCGCCCCCAGGCTCGCGGCCAGGCGCTCAGGCGGCTCCCGGCCGGTGATCCGGCCCAGGAAACTTTTCCGCGACGCGCCCACCACGACCGGGCGGCCGATCGGGGCGAATGTAGGCAAGGCGGCAAGCAATTGCAAGTTGTGTTCCAGGGTTTTGCCGAAGCCGATCCCCGGGTCCACGGCCAAGTGTTCGGTGGCCATCCCCTGCTCCACCAAGGCTTGGATCCGCATGGCCAGGTAATGGGTCACCTCGCCCACCACGTCGGTGTAGGCGGGCGCCTGCTGCATGGTGGCGGGCTGGCCTTGCATGTGCATCAGGATCACCCCGGCGCCAGCCTCGATAACGACCCCGGCCATGGCCGGGTCGTGGGTCAGGGCCGACACGTCGTTAATGATGGCCGCGCCGGCGTCCAGGGCCATGCGCGCCACGAGCGCCCGGCGGGTGTCGATGGAAAGCAGGCAGGTGGTGCGGCCAGCCAACGCCCGCACCACGGGCATGATCCGCCGGGCCTCCTCGGCCTCGCTGACCGCCGCCGCGCCGGGGCGCGTGGATTCTCCGCCAATGTCCAGGATATCGGCGCCGGCGGCCGCCATGGCCAAGGCATGATCCAGCGCCTGTTCAGGATCCAGGTAACACCCCCCATCCGCAAACGAATCCGGGGTGACGTTCAGGATCCCCATGACCAGCGTCCGCGCGCCCAGCCGCAGCTCGTGCCCGCGGCATTGCCAGCAGCAGGCGGGACGGCGGCGCTCCATGGTCAGGCCGGGCCCGGGAGTTGCGTGGGCGGCGGCGGCAGCGGCGTGGGCGCAGGACCCGGCGCCGCGGGCGCGGGCTCTGCGCTGGCGGCCTGGGCGGCCTCTTGCTCTTTTTCCTCGGCCAGCCGCTCGGCCTCGTCCCGGATGCGGCCATGCGCGATCAGGTCTTCCACGTCCCGGCCATCCAGGGTCTCGCGTTCCAGCAGGTTCTCGGCGATCAGCTCCAGTTGCACGCGGTGTTCGCGCAGCAGACCCAGCGCCTGCTCGTAGCATTCGCGCAGGATGCGGCTGACCTCGGTATCGATCTTGCGGGCGGTTTCGTCGCTGTGCTCCTGGGTGCGGGCCACCTCCCGGCCGAGGAACAGGAGCTCCTCGCGCGCCCCGTAGGACTGGGGCCCCATGAGCGGGCTCATGCCCCATTCGCAGACCATCATGCGGGCGATGTGGGTAGCCTGGCGCAGGTCGTTCTGGGCGCCGGTGGTGATGTCGTTGAAGACCAGTTCCTCCGCGGCCCGGCCGCCCATGAGGCCGGCCATCATGGCTTTGAGCCGGCCGCGGTTCTGCGTGTAGCGGTCTTTCTCCGGCAGTTGCATGGTGGCGCCCAGGGCCGCGCCGCGCGGGATGATGGTCACCTTGTGCAGGGGCTCGGCGCCCTCGACCAACTGCAGCACCACGGCGTGGCCGGACTCGTGGTAGGCGGTCAGGCGTTTCTCCTCCTCGTCCAGGGTGTGGCTGCGGCGTTCACGGCCCCAGCGCACCTTGTCGCGCGCCTCCTCCAGATCCTGCATGGCGATGGCTTCCGCCCCGCGGCGGGCGGCCAGCAACGCGGCCTCGTTGATCAGGTTGGCCAGGTCCGCGCCCGAGAAGCCGGGCGTGCCGCGGGCGATGCGCCGCAGGTCGACGTTCTCGGACAGCTTGACCTTGCGGGCGTGGATCTTGAGGATCGCCTCGCGGCCGTCGAGGGGCGGCAGGTCCACGATGATCTGGCGATCAAACCGGCCGGGACGCAGCAGGGCGGAATCGAGCACGTCCGGGCGGTTGGTGGCGGCGATGATGATCACGCCCTCCTGCGTGTCAAACCCGTCCATCTCCACCAGCAGCGCGTTGAGCGTCTGCTCGCGCTCGTCGTGGCCGCCGCCGATGCCGCTGAAGCGGCTGCGGCCCACGGCATCGATCTCGTCGATGAAGATGATG
>CAZAYP010000083.1:0-20048 GCA_964489425.1 uncultured Verrucomicrobiota bacterium
TCGTGACCGCCGTGAACGGGTTCGTGGCGGCGCAGGCATGCCGATGGCCCGCATCACCGCCCGCTCGCGGGCCCGCATCGCCCGCCGGTCGGCCACCGTGAGGTCGTCGTATCCGGTGAGGTGCAGGAGGCCATGAATAACGTAATACGCCACTTCCTGCCGTGGCGTCCAGCCAAACTCGCGGCTCATCCGCCGGGCCGTCTCCGTACTCACGACGATGTCTCCGCAGAGCGGGCTGCCGGCCCCGCCGCCCGGGCCTTTGCCGGCGCCGCCGTTGGCGAGCGCGCAGCGGTAGCCTTCGCCGTCGGCCGAGATGGCGCACCCGGCCGCCACCCACACGCCGCCGGCCTCGATCGTGCCGCCCCGGCCGGCCCAGGCGCCGTCCACCTGTGCGGCGGTGTTGCTGCCCTTGACGTGCAGGATGCTGTTGTTGGTCACCACGATCTCGTTGGCCGCGACCAACCGGCCGCCGCCGGCCAGGTACAAGTGGGAAGCCCCGTCCAAGAGCAGGGCGTTCACCGCCAGGTTGGTGTCCGTGGCGACCACCATGCCGGCGGCATCCACTTCCACCTCGCCGAACGCATGCGACCCCTCCAGGGTCAGGGTGCAGCCTTCCACCAGGAGATCGGCGTCCTCGTACGCCAGGTTGGTGGCAGCAATCAGGGTGTGGTTGGTGAAGGTGACACCGGCCGCGCCGCCCGCGCCGAGGATGAGGATCAACACCGAAACATGAAGGGCAGGCATCGATTTCTTCATTACACACCTCCCGCTGCAAGCAGCATATTTAATGATCAGGAGAGTCACGCTCTGACCGGCAGGAAATCGTATGCCCGCCCGACTATCATTGCACGGGAAAAAAATGAAAAATTTTTCAGCGCCGGAGGGAGAGGACCCGGCCCAGCCGGATTGCGGGGCCAGTTGCCGAGCGGACGCCTGTCCCGCGGCCGGCCTCCTGAGCAGGGTCTGGTTTTGAACCGGCGCCGACAAAATCACTTACGCTTGTTGACGTTTCATGGTATATTGATAGCATACGTCAAGCACAGCCGCGGCGCCATACGGCCCCGGCCAACCATAAGGAGTGTGCCATGAGGAATCATCGGATGTTGTGGACCGCAGCGTTGAGCGGGATCGGGTTGTTGGCCGCCGGCATGGCCGGCGCCCAGGACGCGCCCGCGGGCCAGGCCTTACCCGTGGCTAACGCGCCCGGCGCGCCCATCCGCGTGGTGCTGATGGATTTTGAGGACCAGACCGGCACGGCCCCGGACGCGCGCCTCGGCGGCGCGATTGCCCCGGGCGCCATCGCCGAAAAAGGCGTGCTGGTCATGGCGCAGCAGCTCCTGGGCCAGAAAGATTACGTGCTGCTGGACCGCCGCGAGTTCCTCAAGCAGATGGACGAGCTCCGCCTGCGCGACGGCTCCATGGAAAAGATCGCCAACGCCGACCTGCCGTCCGCGCTCCAGAAAACCGGCCGGCCCACCCCGGTGCGGCCCTCGTTCCTGCAAGCCGCCCAGGCGCTCAAGGCGGACGTGGTCCTGCGCGGCAGCCTGGTCAGCTTTTCCAGCGGCGGCGAGAAGATTAACCAGGGCGGCTACCAGACGGACTTTCTCAAAGTGTCCTTGCGGGTCATGCTGGAAGCCCTGGACGCGGTGGACGGCACGGTGATCGCCGTGGCCGACGGCGCGGCCAGCGACAAGTACCGCCAGACCGCGGAGCAGCAGACCCAGCTCAGCGAGGACGACATTATCGGCATGCTGAAGTCCGCCACGGCCCAGGCCACGCCGGCGCTGACCCGCGCGCTCAACGCGCGCGTGGGCGCCGAGCGCAGCCGGCCCAAGGTCATGCTGAGCGTCACCACCCAGGACGGCGAGCCGGCCATGGTGGAGATTGACGGCATCCTTGTCGGCAGCACCCCCCTGGAAAACCTGGAGGTGTACGCCGGCGACCATGTGCTGGCCGTGGGCCGGCCGGGGTGCCAGGATGTGACCAAGCGGCTGATGCTGGAGAACGCCACGCGCATCACCGTGCCCATGCTGCGCACGGACCTGAACGCCGACGAATTGAAGCAGGTGATCGAGAAGATGCGCATGCACATCAATGTCGGCGAGCCGGCGATCCTCGTGGAAACGATCAGGTAGGCGGCCCGGAAGCCGGGGACGACGTTGAGCGGCTGGCTGCACGCGGTGGGGCTGTACCTGGGGTACGGCGCGGCCGGGCTGCTGTGCCTGGCCGGGCTGGTGCTCTCGTGCCTGTCCCTGTCCGGGACCTGGCTGGTGGTGGGCGCGGGGGTGTTGCTGGCGCTGATCACGCCCAGCCATTTCCCGGGGTGGCTGACGCTGGCGGCCTTCGGGGTGGTGGCGCTGGGCGTGGAGTTGTTTGAGCTGGTGGCCGGCGCCTGGGGCGTCAAGCGCCGCGGCGGGTCGTCCTGGGCCGGGCTGGCGGCGCTGGTGGGCGGGTTGGGCGGCCTGGTGGTGGGCGGAGTCATCCCGCCGCCGCTGATCGGCAACCTGGTGGGGATGATGCTGGGCAGCTTTACGCTGGCGTTCCTGGTGGAGCGCGGGCGGCTGCAGCGCAACGCGCCGGCGGCGCACATCGCGTTCGGGGCGGTCCTGGCGCGGGTGGTGGTGCTGTTGGCCAAGGTGGCCGTCACCCTGGCGATGATCGGCTGGCTGGTCGCCGCGGCCTTGCTGAGTCGGTGAGACGGCCGGCGCCGGCCGGAAATTTTTACAAGGAGAAGCGATGAGCGAGTTCCTGTCCATGGGCAACGGGTGGCTGAAACAATTTCACGAGATCGCCGCGCCGCTGGTGGGCAATCCGGAGAACATCAATATGTTTTACGTCCTGGTGGCCCTGGCGCTGGTGACGTGCGGGCTGTTGATGCGCTGGCTCAGCATGTCGTTTGGCGCCACCAACACCCAGCTGGGAACCACCCTGCTCATGGCCATCCTGGCCATTGCCATGGCCGTGATCAGCTACCGGGTCGGGCTGAAGTACACCCTGCCGCTGATGCCGGGGAGCCTGCGCGCGGCCGCGATCCCGCTGACGGTGGTGGTGCTGGCGCTCGTGACCGTGATCCCGGCCATGAAGTTCTCCCTGAAGTTCGGCTATGGCGCCGCGTTCATGGTCTGGCTGCTCAGCATGCTGGGGGTGGTCGCCATCCTGTATGTGGCCGTCATGGCCCTGGACTGGTTCCTTGCCGGCCAGCAGGGGGCGGGCCGGGAAGGGCTGCGGCGGCGCAGCGTGGACGGCCTGATTGACTCGGTGAAATAATCCGCCCTGGTTTCCGTTGCCGAACCCGCGTATGACAAGTTTCTGGTCCAGCTTCTCCATCCGGCGCAAGGTGGTCGTGGCGTTGACGCTGACGATCAGCCTGGCCTTGGCCATCGTGGTGGCGCTGCTGCTGGGCTACGAGCTGCTGCGCCAGCGCCAGGAAAAGCTCACCGAAATCGCGGTTTTGGCCAACGTCATCAGCCTGCGCGCGCCGGCGGTGGTGCGCGCGGGCAACCCCCAGGGCGCGGCGGCCCTGCTGGACCTGTTTGCCAGCGAGCCGGGCGTGGCGGCCGCGCGCCTGGAAAGCGCCGGCGGCCAGCTCCTGGCCGAGTACCGGCGCGATCCCGGCCGGGTGCAAGCCGTGACCGCGGCGCACCTCGGGCCGGCCTTCGAGCTGATGTCGCGGCGGGTCGTGGCCGGCAAGAGCCGGGCGTGGCTCAAGGTCTATTACGAGCTGCCCTCGTGGCGCACCCGCCTGGCGGATTACGTGCTCATGGCGCTCTGGGTCCTGGTGGCGGCGCTGGGCGCGGCGCTGCTGCTGGCGCTGAGCCTGCACCGGATGATCGATCGCCCCCTGCGCGCCATCGCCGGCATTGCCCGGAAAATCTCCCAGGGCCGCGACTACTCGCTGCGGGTGCACACCGAAGGCGCCACCGAAACCCGGCTGCTGGCGGTGACCTTCAACGAGATGCTGGACCAGATCCAGGCGCGCGACCGCGAGCTCGAGCGCCGCCGCGACAGCCTCGAGGAGCTGGTGGCCGGGCGCACCGCCGAGCTGCACCGGGCCAACACGGAGCTGCAGGCCGAGATCACCGAGCGCCAGCAGGCCGAGGAGCAGATCACCCGCCTGAACCAGGAGCTGGAGGCGCGCGTCGAGCGCCGCACGCGCGACTGGCAGCAGCAGAAGGCGCTGCTGGACTGCCTGATC
Source organism: uncultured Verrucomicrobiota bacterium (assembly GCA_964489425.1). Classification (GTDB taxonomy): domain Bacteria; phylum Verrucomicrobiota; class Kiritimatiellia; order RZYC01; family CAZAYP01; genus CAZAYP01. The sequence goes on from CAZAYP010000083.1 coordinate 4,196, forward strand.
AACTCGATCCCGGACCCGATCCACTACAAGAACCAGGACGGCCTGTACCTCGGCTGCAACGTGGCGTTCGCCAGCCTCGTGGGCCGCGCCCCCCAGGCCATCCCCGGCCTGTGCGATGCCGATCTCTTCGCCCCCGCGGAAGTCGCCGTCATCCGCGAGTATGACGAGCGCCTGCGGGTGGAGCGCCAGCCGCAGCACTTCGAGAGCTGGGTGACCTACCCCGACGGCCGGCGGGTCCTGCTGGAAACCTACAAGACCGCCTACGCCGGCCCGGCGGGCGAAACCCTCGGCGTGGTCGCCATCAGCCGCGACATCACCGCGCAGTGGATGGCCAGCGATGAGCTGAAAAAGAAAAACGCCGAGCAGAAGGCGCTGATCACGTCCATCCCGATGATCGTCTACTTCAAGAACCGCGAGCAGCACTACATCCTGGCCAACCAGGCCTTCGCCGACCAGGTCGGCTGTTCGCTCGACAGCATCCCCGGCAAGACCGACTACGACTTCTACCCGCGGCCGGCCGCCGAGCACTGCTGGACCGTGGACCGCCGGGTCATGGAGGGCGGCGAGCCGGTCCTCAGCCGCGTCGAAGAGCCCTACGTGGACCCGCAGGGCCGGCGGCAGTGGGTGATCACCAGCAAGACGCCGATCCGCGACGAAAAAGGCTCGGTGATCGGCATGGTCGGCACCACCTGGAACATCACCGAGCTCAAGCACGCCCAGGAGCAGGCCCGCGAGCGGGAGCGCCTGCTGGACTCGATGTTCAACGTCACCGGCGAGGCCATCCTCGTGCTCGACGCCGCGGGCAGCATCCTGGCGATCAACCGCACCGCCGCCAGCCGCCTGGGCGCCGCGCCCCCGGCGGAGCTGGCGGGGCGCGACTACTTCAGCCTGCTGCCCCCGGACCTGGCGCGCAGCCGCCGGGCGGTTTTCGACCAGGTGGTGGCGCGCGGCGCGCCGGACACGTTCGAGGACGAGCGCAGCACCATGATGCTGTTCAACTCCATGTACCCGGTCAAGGACGAGCGCGGCCAGGTCGTGCAGGTGGCCATGTTCTCGCAGGACATCACCGCGCGCAAGCAGGCGGCGCGCGAGCTGGCGCAGAAGCAGGCCCAGCTGGCGCATTCCGGCCGCCTGTCCGCGCTGGGCGAGATGGCCACCACCATCGCCCACGAGGTGGGCCAGCCGCTGCAGATCATCCGCACCTCCGCCGGCATCATCCGCGACGAGATCCGCGACGGCGGCGTGACCGTGGAGGAGATCGCCCCGCTGGCCGAGAAGATCATGGGCCAGGTGGACCGCGCCGCACAAATCATCAAGAACGTGCGCTCCTTTGCCCGCCAGGACGCCGGCGAGCTGGTCCTGGGCGCGGCCGAGCTCCGGCACATCCTCGAGGATGCCCTCGACTTCTTCGCCCGCCAGTTTACCGATCACGCCATCGCCTTCACCCTGGAGGTGGCCGAAGCGATTCCCGACGCGCGCCTCAACCCGCAGAAGTTTCAGCAGGTGGTGGTCAATCTCCTCTCCAACGCGCGCTTCGCCGTGGACGAGCGCGCGCCGCAGGCCCGCCCCCCGTACCGCAAGTCCATTTACATCCGCCTGTACCCGGAGCCGGACCGCCGGCACCTGGTCCTGGATGTGGAAGACAACGGCACCGGCATGACGCCCGAAACCCGCGCGCGCTGCATGGACCCGTTTTACACCACCAAGCCGAGCGGCGAAGGCACCGGCCTGGGCCTGACCATCCTCGGCGGGATCGTCCAGGAGTTCGGCGGCCGGGTGGTCGTCGAAAGCCAGCCCGGGGAAGGCACTATTTTTCGGATCCAGCTGCCGGCCTACCAGCCCGGCAGCCCAACCCCGCGCAATTCACTTGGCGCGCCACCGGCTTCGTGATAGAAGAAAGCCGTGGCCAATACATGGACCCCCAAGGGATAAACTGCCATGCCAACAAATGATACCCAGCCGTTGCGGTTGCTGATCGTGGACGACGAAGTGCCGTTCACGGAGCTGATGTACCGCATGCTCAAGAAGTTTCCCTACCACCTGCGCACCGCCAATTCCGGCCCCGAGGCCCTGGCCAAGATGCGCGAGGAACCGGCCGACATCCTGATCACCGACGTGCGCATGCCCGGCATGAGCGGCATCGACCTCATGCGCACCGCCCGCGAGCTGTACCCGGACCTCCAGGTCATCGCCATCTCCGCCCACGGCGAAATGCCCATCGCCATCGAGATCATGAAGCTCGGCGCCGCCGACTTCATCCAGAAGCCGGTGGACAACACCGCGCTGCAGCTGGAGATCGAGTCCGTGGCCCACAAGCTGCGCCTGGGCCGCCAGCTGCGCCAGGCCGACGAGGACCTGCGCCGCGCCAACCAGTCCCTGCAGGAGGAGATCAAGGAGCGCAAGGAAGCCGAAACCCGGCTCACCGACACCAACCAGCGCCTGGTCCGCGCGCTCGAAGACCTCAAGCGCGCCCAGCAGAAGCTGATTGAAAAAGAGCGCATCGAGGCCCTCGGCAAGATGGCCCGGGGCGTGGCCCACGACTTCAACAACGCCCTCCAGCCCATCATGCTCGCCGTGGGCATGCTCCAGGTGCAGCTCGAAGACGTGCCCGAACCCCTGCACACCGAGCTCGAAGCCACGCTCAACGAGATCATCGTGGCCACCACCAACGCCTCCGAAAGCGTCCGGCGCCTGGTGCATTTCTACCGCCGCGAAGGCACCCCCGACACCGTCCGCTTCGACCTGAACCTGGTGGCGCGCGCCGCCCTCGACATCACCCGCCCCAAGTGGCGCGACGAAGCCCTGGTCCAGGGCCGGACCATCAACTGCGAGCTGGACCTCGGCCCGGACTGCTACATCGACGGCAGCTCCGACGAGATCCGCGAGGCGCTCGTGAACCTGGTGTTCAACGCCGAGCAGGCCATCCACGAACAGGGCACCATCACCCTGCGCACCCGGCGCGACCAGGAACACGTGATCCTGGAGGTGGCCGACACCGGCAGCGGCATGTCCGAGGAGCTCCGGCGCTTCTGCCTGGAGCCCTTCCACGGCGCCATGGTCCAGGACGCCAAGGGCCTCGGCCTCGCCACCGTCTATGGCATCGTGATGCGCCACAAGGGCGAGGTGGCCATCGACAGCGCGCCCAACCGCGGCACCGTGGTCCGCATGACGTTCCCGGCCGCGGCCATCGCCGCCGCCACGCCCCCCCCCCCGCCCGCGCCGCCCCCGCCGCCCCGGCCCACGCCGGCCGCCCTGCACATCCTCGTGGTGGACGACGCCCCCCAGGTCATCGCCATGCTCTCCCAGATCCTGCAGCGCCTGGGCCACAAGGTCACCCCCGCCACCAACGGCCTCGAGGGCCTGCAGGCGTTCCAGAAGGGCGCGTTCGACCTGGTCATCTCCGACCAGGCCATGCCCGAGATGACCGGCGACCAGATGATTGAACGCATCAAGAAAACCGCGCCCCAAATCCCCGTCATCATGCTGACCGGGTTCGGCGACCTGATCCGCGACGCGAACGGGCAGTACCCCAACGTGGACATCCTGCTCAGCAAGCCCATCGAGGTGGCCAAGCTGCAGGACGCCATCCGCCAGTTGACCGGCCGCCCCGCGAGCGCCTGAGCCCTGCGCCATGACCGAGCATTTCGTCACCGAGAGCCTCAACCGCGCGGACGCGGACTTTGACTCCCGCCTGCGGCCCGGGCGCTTCGCCGACTTTGTCGGCCAGGCCAAGGTGCGCGAGCGGCTGGAGCTGTTCGTGGCCGCCGCCCGCCAGCGTGGCGACGTGCTCGACCACGTGCTGCTGTTCGGCCCGCCGGGCCTGGGCAAGACCACCCTGGCCTACATCCTGGCCGAGTCCATGGGCGTGCACGTCAAGGCCACCTCCGGCCCGGTCATCGACAAGCCCGGCGACCTCGCCGGCCTGCTGACCAACCTCCAGCGCGGGGACATCCTGTTCATCGACGAGATCCACCGCATGCAGAAAACCGTGGAAGAGTACCTGTACTCGGCCATGGAGGACTTTGTCCTCGACATCATCATCGACCAGGGCCCCAACGCCCGCTCCGTGCGCCTGACCATCCCGCCGTTCACCCTGATCGGCGCCACCACCCGCAGCGGGCTGCTCACCGCGGCCTTGCGCTCGCGCTTCCGCATGAACAACCGGCTCGACTACTACGCGGCCGGCGAGCTGCAGGCCATCATCACCCGCTCGGCGCGCATCCTCAACGTGGCCATCGACGACGCCGGCGCCGCGGAGATCGCCCGCCGCGCCCGCGGCACCCCGCGCATCGCCAACAACCTGCTGCGCTGGGTGCGCGACTACGCCCAGGTCAAGGCCGACAACCGTATCACCCAACCCATCGCCGACCAGGCCCTGGCCATGCTGGAGATCGACCAGCAGGGCCTCGACGAGATGGACAAACGCATCCTCGAAACCCTGATCCAGAAGTTCCACGGCGGCCCGGTGGGCATCAGTTCCCTGGCCGTGTCCGTGGGCGAGGAACCCGGCACGCTGGAGGAAGTCTACGAGCCGTACCTGATCCAGGAAGGCTACCTCAAGCGCACCCCCCAGGGCCGCATGGCCACCGAGCGCGCCTACGCCAAGTTCGGGCTCAAGCCGCCGCCGCGGCCCGGCGAACTGTTCTGAATTCATCAGGTGGCGGGCGGCGCTCCGTCGACGCCGTCTGCCGGCTATTTCGGACATTTATTCTGCAAAACACTATATCTGGGCTCCCCGCCTTTTCAAGGCGGGGGGGGACCCGAAGGGTGGGGCGGTTGATGCGGATACCGACCACCACGGACTCGGGGCGCGGACCATCCACAACCACCCCGGCCGGCGGCCACCCCTCCTTGCAAAGGAGGGGTGCTTGTATGCTTGTTCTCATGCGGAAATGGTATCAGGCCAGCGGCTTGCCGGCGGCCAGCCGGCGCAACTGGTCCTCGATCATCCGCGTTTGAAGCACGCCGCCACAACCTCCGGGAACGTGGCCACGAACTGTGGCCGCAGCCCCTTGCGGATGTGCGCGGGCAGCTCCTCGTAGTCCTTGCGGTTTTCCTGCGGGAACACCAGGCGGCGCACCCCGGCGCGGCGCGCGGCAATGGTTTTCTCCTTGATGCCGCCGATGGCCATGACCAGCCCGGTGAGGGTCAGCTCCCCGGTCATGGCGAAGCCCGGCTTGATCGCCTGGTTGCGCGCCAGCGAGTACAGCGCGCAGGCCATGGTGATGCCCGCGGACGGCCCGTCCTTGGGCGTGGCCCCGGCCGGCACGTGCAGGTGGATGAAGTTCTGCCGGAAAAACCGGCGCATGACCGCGTCGCCGGACAACAAGGCGCGCACGTAGGTGTAGGCGATCTGCGCCGACTCCACCATCACGTCCCCCAACTGCCCGGTCTGCTGGAACCCGGCCGTGCCGGTCTCGACGCGCGTGGCCTCGATGAACAGCGTGTCGCCGCCCAGCGCGGTCCAGGCCAGCCCCATGACCACCCCGGGCTGGGGTTTCTTGAAGTACACCTCGGCGCTGTGCGTGGGGCGGCCCAGCAGGCCGGCCAGGTCCGGGGTGTCCACCTTGATCGTTGGCGTTCCGGACTCGATCATCTTCTTGACCGACTTGCGGATGATCTTTTTCAGGTGGTTCTCCAGCCCGCGCACGCCGGGCTCGCGGGCATAGCCGTCGATCAGCGCCGCCAGCGCCGGCCGGGTGATGGCCAGGCGGCCGCGCTCCAGCCCGGCCTCCCGCAGTTGGCGCGGCAGGATATGGCGCTGGGCAATGGCGATCTTCTCCTGCTGGATGTAGCCGGCCAGCTTGATCACCTCCATGCGGTCGAGCAGCGGCCGCGGGATCGTGTCGAGCTGGTTGGCGGTGCAGATGAACAGCACGTTGGACAGGTCGAACCGCACGTCCAGGTAATGGTCGAGGAACTCGCGGTTCTGCTCCGGGTCCAGCACCTCCAGCAGCGCCGAGGCCGGGTCGCCATGGAAGCTCGCGCCGACCTTGTCGATCTCGTCGATCATGATCACCGGGTTGGCGCTCTGGCAGGTCTTGATCGCCAGGATGAACTTGCCCGGCAGCGCGCCGATGTAGGTCCGGCGGTGGCCCTTGATCTCCGCCTCGTCGCGGATCCCGCCCACGGAAAACCGGTAGAAATGGCGGCCCACGGCGTGCGCGATGGACCGGCCCAGCGACGTCTTGCCCACGCCCGGCGGCCCCACGAAGCACAGGATCGACCCGGCCATGCGGCCCTTCATCACCCCCACGGCCAGGAACTCCAGGATGCGCTCCTTGACGTCCGCCAGCCCCGCGTGGTCGCGGTCCAGGATCCGGCCGGCCTTGCGCAGGTCGCAGGCGTCGTGGGTGAACACGCCCCACGGCAGGACGGTGAGCCAGTCGAGGTAGTTGCGCGTGACCGTGAACTCCGGGGACGTGGTTTCGATCAGCTTGAGCTTGTCCAGCTCTTCGGCGATCCGCGCCTGCGCCTCCTCCGGCAGGGTCAGCTTCTTGATCCGCGCCTCGAACCGCTCGATCTCGGATTCCCGGCCTTCCTTGGTCAGGCCCAGCTCTTTCTTGATCTCCTCCAGTTGTTTACGCAGGAAAAACTCGCGCTGCTGCTTGGTGAGCTGCTCTTCGATCTGCTTGGTGATCCGCGCCTGGAGGCGGGAGATGTCCACCTCCTTGGTGAGCAGTTCGAGCACCTTTTTGAGCCGCGCCGGCACGGCCACGGTTTCCAGCACCTCCTGCAGCTCCGCCCCGCTGGCCGTGGTCAGCGCCGCGGCAATGTCCGCCAGGCGGCCCGGGTCCTCGAGGTTCGACACGGTCAGGAACAGGTTCAATTCCTCTTTATACAGCGGGTTGAGCTGCACCAGGTCCTTGATGCTCTTGATCACCGCGATGGCGTAAGCCTTGAGCGTGTCGTTGGCCGCCATGTCCGCCTCCGGCACATACTCGACCGCGGCTTCAAGGTAGGGCGTCTCCTGGAGGATCTGCAGGACGCGGAACCGGTCCAGCACCTGGACCATCAGGTGCACCGGGTGGGCCGGGGTGGGCTGCACCGCCTGCACGATTTCGGCAATCACGCCCATGCCGTAAAGGTCGGCCCCGCGCGGCGCCGCGCCGGCTTCGTTGGCCGGCGTCTCGCGCGCCAGCACCAGGCCGATGTACTTGGCCGGGTCCTTGATTTTCTCGGCCAACAGCTTTTTCAGGGGCTCGTCGGCCACGATCAGCGGCATCTGCATCCTGGGGAACAGCGGCCGGTGCTGCAGCGGGATGATCGGCAGGTGCGGCGGGAACCGGCGCCGCGCCAGCACCAGGTTGGTTTCCGCGCCGCCGGGCGGTGCCGGATCAACCAGCTCCACCTGGGGCGCCGCGCTGTTCTGTTGGCCGTTCGGATTCTGGCTGCCGTTTTGTTCCATGGCTGCTCGCGCTCCTCTGGATGATGGGCGCATCCTAACCCCCGCGCCGCCGAAAGGCAAGCGTCCGTTGTGTCGCCGCCGCGCGGCCGGATGCAGGCAACGCCGCTTGCGCTACGGGCAGGATGGTTTTCGCAACGTTGGCACACTTCATGCTTTGGCCGCCCCCAAAAAAGATCGAAAAAAAAGTTGCGCCGGTCCGGGCCGCAGGATATAAACGCGCCATGTTGAGTTTTAGCTCTTGGGAGCAAGACGTAGCGGTGTTGATGGTAAACGAACAAACGGAGGGATGCAGATGAAGACGTTAGTAGTTGGTTTGATGTTGTTGAGCATGGCTGGAGTCGCGAGCGCTGCCTTGATCTGGAGCGAAGATTTCGCGTACGCGGATGGCGAGTTGGTCACCGTGTCGGGCGGCAACTGGGCGCGCCTGAGCGGCACGGGTGATGACATGCTGGTGAGCGGCGGATCTTTGGCGGTGTCCGGGTCCCTTACCGATGACAACGAGCGGGCGTTGGACCAAGGGTATTCCGCGGGGAGTTTGTATTATGCGTTCACCGTCAACTTCAGTGCCATCCCGACCGCCGGCGGCGCATATTTCGCCGCGTTCAATAACGGATCGAGCTATCGCGACCGCATGTATGCCAATACTGGGTCTGGCTCCAATTTCCGCCTGGGCATTGGCAACGGGTCAACCGTTGGCGCCACGTGGGCGAGCGACCTGACCCTGGGCACGAGTTACCGCGTAGTGGTGCGCTCGGATTTGGATACCGACACGAGCTACCTGTGGGTTGATCCGGTCAATGAGCTGTCGACCTCGATTAACAACTCGACGGCCTCAACGGTGAACCCGGATGCCTTTACGTTCCGCCAAGCGGCGGGCGAAGGCACCATGACCATTGACGCCCTGCGCGTAGGCTCCACGTTCGAAGACGTGATTCCTGAGCCTGGCACCATGGCGCTGGTCCTCGTGGGCCTGGGCGGCCTGAAAGCGTTTGCGCGCCGCCGCAAAGCCGCGTAATCCGCGTTAATAAGTTTGTTCACGAAGAGGCAAACGGGCAACCGTTTGCCTCTTCTTTTTGGAGGGACGGGCTCCACCCCGTCCGTCAGTCCGGGTGTAACCGGACCCTCCATAATCCCAGAAAGAGCAGATGAACTACGAAACACGCGAAACACGCGAATGCATCCCTTTGACTCTCTGCTAAATATGTACGGCAATGGCTCGAATTCTTCCTTCATCCAACAGGTGAACGATGTTATTTTCAACTTGTTCGCCTGTTCCTCTTTCTGCGGCAACGAGTTTCGCGTTGTTCGCGTGTTTCGTAGTTAATTCAAATGCTGAATTTAGGATAATGGGTGGTCACGGCGTGTATAACCGCCCATTTGGCCAAGGCACCCAAATTGCTAACAGAGTGGTGGCGGGCAGCCGTGAATAATTCTGCCCACTTCGCTTTATTAAAATGATGCTTCCGGGTATATATAAGGAACGAGGTTGGCGTTTCGGCGAGCACAATTTACCGTAGATTAGAGGTGGCCATGCCTTTCCCCGGGCAAGGACAGCCGGCAGATGACGTGTCGGTTGCCGACGGGGCGGCAGGCCGGGTGTGTCTCTATAAACAAAAGGGCGACTTTGCGAGCACGGCCATTACGGCATGACCTGCCCGGCGCGATCCGCGCCGGCTGGCCTACGCGGATCGCGGGGGCGATCCTGGCCGCGTGGCTGGCCTTGCCCGGGCTGGCGGCCGCGCAAGGCAACGTCCAGAACGCCGACCTGCACGTCAACGGCTTCGGCTTTTTCGGCACCAACGCCGCGGCGGCGACCGTGGTCACCTCCGGCTGGGGCAGCGTGTACGTGGACGGATCCGCGGAGATCGCCTCCAACCTCGTGGTGCGCGGCCAGGTGCCGGACCTGGCCGCCAGGCTGTTCAAGACGCCGCCCGGCGGCCCGCAGGTGATCGGGCCCGCGGGCCAGATTAATCCCACCTACACCTACTTGCTGCTGGAAGGCGGAGCCCAGGACGTGGTCCTGGGCACGCCGCAGATCGTCGCCGGCGCCGACGGCCAGCAACTGGTCGTGCGCGGCACGCGCGATGACCGCCGGATCGTGGTCCAGGACGGCCGCGGCGTGCAAACCGCCCTGGACCAACCCTGCTACCTTGGACTGTATGACACCCTGAGCCTGGTCTATGACCTGGCCACTACCAATTGGATCGAACTGCATCGGAGCGACAACTGAGAACCCCAAGGAGGAAGATCGTGGACGGAGAGAACAGACTTGCGGCCGGTAGCCGCAGCGGAAGTCAGAAAAACAGCAGCAGGCAGGCAACAGCAACCCAAGAAAGGAAGACGGACAACATGAAGAAGACGACCTGGATCGCCACGGCGCTCGTGGCGGCATGGGCCATGGCGGGCACCGCCGTGGCCGTAGAGGATGGGCTCGGCACCAACCACGTCCGGACCTTGCGCGCGACCGACGGGATCGTGCTCAACGGCCAGAAAATCACGGAGTGGACGGACGTCAGTTCGGCCACCCTGACCAATGGCTCGGTGACGGCCGCCAAGCTGAACACCGACACGGCCGGCAACGGCCTGACCAAGAGCGGCGCCGGGCCGCTGGCGGTCACTAACGTCGTGTCCAGCATGATCACGGACGGCACGATCGTCAATGGCGACATCGCGGACGCCGCGGCCATCAGCCCCGGCAAGATTGCCGGCGGCGCCATGGTCAGCAACGCCGTGTATGCCGGCATGGTCACCGGGCTGTTCAACAACCTGACCATCACCAACGGCGCGGTGATCACGGCGATCATTGCCGACGGCGCGGTCAACTCCACCAAGATCCTTGACGGCACCATTGCCAATGGCGACATCTCCGACACCGCCGCCATTGCGTCCGGCAAGATCGCTGGCGGCGCGCTCACCAGCAACACCACGTTCAGCGGCATGATCACGGGCGACTCCACCACCCTGACCATCACCAACGGCGCGGTAGTCACGGCGATCATCGCCAACGACGCGGTCACCACCGGCAAGATCGCCGATGGCGCCGTCACCAACACGGACATTGCCGCCACGGCCAACATCGACCCCGCCAAGATCGCCGGCACCGCGATCACGCTCACCGGCACGGACGTCATGACCGGCACCAAGAGCTTCAATGCCCTGGTGTACACGCCGTCCGCGGTGGATATCACCGGCGACGCGCAGTCGTTCAGCGCCGCGGCCACCAGCTTTGTCGAGCTGAGCGCGTCCTCGGGCAACCGCGCCTTGTCCGCCGGCAACCCCATCACCGGCGGCACCAAGGGCCAGATCCTGACCGTGCGCAAGGCCGCGGCCGACGCCAACTCGATCAAGTTCTCGCCCGTGGCGGGCATCGAGCTGGCCATGGACATCCCGTTCACCATGAGCCCCGGCGACGTGTTGCAGATGATCTGCATCAACGCCACGGGCCCGGTGTGGCAGGAAGTCAGCCGCGTGGACATGCCGTAACCCGGCGTCGGGAACGGCAAAGAAAGGCAGGCACATGAAAAAACGGTTCTGGTTGGCGGCCCTTGCGGGCCTGCTCGCCTTGGGTGTTGTCCGCCCCGCGGCGGCCGTCACGGACGGCGCGGGTACCAATCATGTGACCAGCCTCAAGGTGGACCAGCGCCTTGACTTCGGCAACGTGGTCCGCACCAACTGGCCGCCGGAGCCCAGGCATCGCAGCCTGGGCGGCGGGCTGCTCACCATGGCCGATCACCAGGTCCGGCCATGGTGGGCGTCCGTCTTCACCGGCCCGGCCACGCTGGACACCGCGCACATGCAGGTGGACAGCGGCACGGCCCAGGTCGCGATCGTGCGCGCGACCTGGAACACCGGCTGGGAAACCTACACGGTGATCAACGAGGTGGAGGTCAACAAGGACGGCGTGGCGGACAGTTCCTGGGTCTCGGCCTGGGTCAGCAACGACTACCGCGTCGGCGTGCTCGTCACCAACTTTTACGACGGGACAGGCATGTGGTGGTCCATCACCTACAGGGAGTAAATGACCGGCGGCGCACAGCGCGGGGCAAGGCGGTTTTCCAATGTTTGGAAAACCGGCCGCGTTTTTTTCCAATGTTTGGAAAATGTGCGCTCATTTTTTCCAATGTTTGGAAAACTCCGCGACCAGCAAACCACCCCGGCCGTTGGCCACCCCTCCTTGAAAAGGAGGGGAGCCGGACCGCGGCGGATCCTTACCACCCCGGCCGTTGGCCACCCCTCCTTGAAAAGGAGGGGAGCCGGACCGCGGCGGATCCTTGAAAAAGCTCCCCTCCTTCGCAAGGAGGGGTGCCCGGAGGGCGGGGTGGTTTGGCGGGCCCGCGCCACGGCCTGCCTGCTGGCCAGCGCCTTGCTGGCGGGCGCCCTGCCGGCCGCAGCCGACACCCACTACGTCGCGCTGTACGGTAGCCACGCCGCGCCGTTCAGCTCGTGGGCCACGGCGGCGACCAACATCCAGGACGCCATCGACGTGGCCGAGCCCGGCGACCTCGTGCTGGTGACCAACGGCGTCTACAATGCCGGCGGCGCCAGCCGGTTCGGGCTCTGGCACCGCGTGGCCATCACCAACCCGGTCAGCGTGCGCAGCGTGAACGGGTACCGGAACACGGCCATCGTGGGCGAAGCGGATGCCGGCGGCCTGGGGCCGGCGGCAACGCGCTGCGTGTACATCGCCTCGGGCGCGCTGATCGGGTTCACCCTGCGCAGCGGCTACACGGCGGATGCCGGCGCCCTGGGCCAGGTGGTGGGCGGCGGCCTGCTCATGACCGGCGGCACGGTGGACGCCTGCCGGGTGGCGGGCAACATGGCCGCCGGCGAGGGCGGCGGCGCGTGGATGGGCAACGGCGAGTGCCGCAGCTCGACCTTCCTGGCCAACTACGCGGGCACGCCCGGCAGCGGCGTGAAGATCCAGTCCGGCATGACCCTCGGCCGCAACGAAATCAACAACTACTATTACGACTACCCGGCCGCGGGCCTGCTGGGCACCAACCTGGCGGCGATCGCCGACGGCGACTACCAGCCCAGCCTGGACGACGGCACGGATTACGGCCAGCTCGACGCCTCCGCCGCCACGGCGGAACACACGTTTTTCATCACCAACAGCGGGGTGCGCCCGCTGAATATCGGCGGCATCACCACCAACGGCGGCCAGGCCGCGGAGTTCACCATCACCAGCGGCCCGGGCGCGGCGGTCCTGGCGCCGGGCGCGGTCACCCCGTTCACGGTGGAGTTCAACCCCGCGGACATCGGGCGGCGCTCCACGATTTTCCACGTGGCCAGCGACGACCCGGACGACGACCCGTACGCGTTCATGGTCCAGGGCGAAGGCATTGAGCCGGACGTGCTGGTGCTCGGCACCAACCTGGCGGTGATCACCAACGGCACGGTGACCACCACGCTGGCGGACGGCACGGACTACGGCGACGTGGACGTGTCGGCCGGCTACACGGACCACGTCTTCACCATCACCAACGCGGGCGGCGGGGCGCTCCACATCAGCGGCATCGCCACCAACGGCGCGGATCCGGACGACTTCATCGTGATCAGCGTGGCCGCGCTGACGCTCAACCCGGGCGAGACCACGGCGCTGACCGTGCGCTTCGACCCGCTGGCCGAGGGCGCGCGCGCGGCGATCCTGGAGATCGCCAGCGACGAGCCGGACACGCCGTTCACCTTTGCGGTCAGCGGCCGCGGGGTCGAGCCGCACATGCTGGTGCTGGGCACCAACCTGGCGGAGATCGCCAACGGCGACGTGGTTCCGCTGATTGATGACGGCACCGACTTCGGCCTGTGCACCGGCCAGGTCACGCACGTCTTCACGGTCACCAACTATGGCCTGAGCACGCTCGAGCTGACCAACACGCCGGTGGTGGCGATTTACGGGCACGACCATGACTTTATCGTGACCGCCCAGCCCACGACGCCGATCGCCATCGGCGGCACGGCCCAGTTTGCCGTGCGGTTCCTGCCCACGGTGCTGGGCGCGCGCACGGCCCTGGTGGAAATCGCCAACAACACGCCCACCGAGAACCCGTACCAGTTCGCGCTGCGCGGGGATTGCAGCAACGCGTTCGTGGATTCCGGCGTCAACCTGGTCGGGCTGCGCGGCGGCGCGGCCGCCTGGGGCGACTACGACAACGACGGCGACCTGGACCTGGTCATGGCCGGCTACACCAACCTGAGCCGCTACACCGTGGTGTACAGCAACCGCGGCGACGCCACGTTCGGCACCGCGGACCTGGGCCTGCCGAACATGGAGAGCGCGGCGCTGGCCTGGGGCGACTACGACGCGGATGGTTACCTGGACCTGGCCCTGTCCGGCAAGACAGCCGCCGGGTTGATCACGCGCATTTACCGCAACGCCGCGGGCGGCGTGCTGACCAACATCAATACCGAGCTGCCCGGCGTGCAGAACGGCGGCATGGCCTGGGTGGACTACAACAACGACGGCCGGCTGGACCTGTCCTTCTGCGGGTTCACCCTCAGCAACAACGTCACGCGCCTGTACCGCAACCTGGGCAACGGGTCGTTCTCCAACGTGGTGACCGGCATCGCGGGCTACGGCGAGTCCAGCCTGGCGTGGGCGGACTACAACCACGACGGCTACCAGGACCTCGCCATCCAGGGCCTGCAGGACAACAACTTCAAGAGCCTGGCCATCTACCGCAACGTCGGCGGCACCCAGTTCGTCAACTCCGCCATGACGTTCCCCGGCGGCAGCGCGTACGGCCGCGTGGCCTGGGGCGACTTTGACAGCGACGGCCACGTCGACCTGGTCAGCGCCGGGTTCGCCAGCAACGGGCCCACCGTGCGCGTGTACCGCAACAATGGCGCCGGCACGCTCACCAACTACCCGCCCGCGCGCATCCAGGGCGTGTGGCTGGCCGACGTGGCCTGGGGCGACTACGACCATGACGGCGACCTCGACCTGGCCATGTCCGGCGTCACCACCAACGAGCGCATCAGCCGCGTGTACCAGAACCGTAACGGCACGTTCACCAACGTCCAGGCCGGGCTGGACGGCGTGTGGCTCAGCGCCGTGGCCTGGGCGGACGACGACAACGACGGCGACCTGGACCTGCTGGTCTCCGGCCAGACCCTGTCCAACTACGAGACGCGCATTTACCGCAACCTGGCCCCGTCCACCAACACGCCGCCCGGCGCGCCGTCCAACCTCTCGCTCACGGTCACCAACGGCAACAACGTGGTCCTGCGCTGGGACGCCGCCACGGACGACGCCACCCCGGCCAGCGGCCTGACCTACAATGTCTATGTCGGCACCGCGCCCGGCCAGGGCGACCTGTGCCCGGCCCTGGCCGCCACCACCGGCTGGCGCCGGGTCGTGGCCCGCGGCAACGCGCAGCAGGCGTTGTCCTGGAAGCTGGAGCGGTTCCCGGCCGGCACGCTGTACTGGGGCGTGCAGGCGATCGATGGCCACTACGCGGGCTCGGAGTTTGCCGTCGGCAACAGCTTCAGCCGGACCGGCCTGCCGGAGTTCGTCATCAGCCGCCTGGCCTATGATCCGATCCCGTTCACGGTGTACGTCACGGTCAGCAACCGCGGCGCGCTGGCCGGGGACGCGGGCCAGTTGGCGGTGTGGGCCAACCGCGCCGCGGCCGCGCCGTGCGGCGCCGCCTCGGACCAGACCAACGCCGTGGGATCGCTGGACCCGGGCCAGGCGCTGCAGGTCGTGTTCAGCGGGCTGAGCGTGACCAACGGCACCAACGCCAGCGTGCTGCGGGCGTTCGTCAACAGCACCTGCACGGCCGAAGAGGAAGACACCGGCAACAACCAGGCCAGCCTGACCTACGCCATCCCGGTGTACCCCGACTTCTGGTTCCGCGCGTTTGCCGTGACCAACCAGGTGTACCTGCGCTGGATCAACCCCATGGACTGCGGGTTGCAGAACGCCACGGTCAAGGTCCTGTTCAACACCGATCACCATCCCGCCAACACGTCCGACGGAACCGAGCTGTACACCGGCACGGCCCAGTTCTTCCACCACACCGGGCTGCCGGACGATGTGACCAACTTCTACACCATCTGGGTCAGCAACGACGGCGCCACGTTCGTCGATCCCCCCTGATGCCCGCGCCCTGTTTCGTCGTGGAAAGCCTCGGCTGCAAGGTGAGCCAATACGAAGCCGCCCAGGTGGCCCGGGCGCTGGAGCTGGCCGGGTGGCAGGCCTGCCCGCCGGGCCGGGCCGCGGACCTCGTGGTGGCCCACTCCTGCGCGGTCACCGCCGCGGCGCTCAAGAAAACCCGGCACCTGGTCCGGCGGCTCGCGGCCGCACATCCCGGGGCGCGGGTGATGGTGACCGGTTGCGCCGCGGCCGTGCCGGGCTTTGCGTCCCCGACGCCCGCAATCGCCTGCGTGCCGCCCGGCCCGGGCTGGCTGGCGCGCGTCGCCGCGGCCGCGGGCCCCGCCGCGCCG
>CAZAYP010000084.1:0-19999 GCA_964489425.1 uncultured Verrucomicrobiota bacterium
CCCGCCGCCCGCGGCCGCCGCGGCCGCGCCGGCCACCGGCGAACCGCCGCTGCCGGCCGCCGCCAAAGCCCCCGCGCCGGAACAGCACAAGACCATGCGCATTTCCGAGGATCATATCGACGCCTTCCTGTCTTTCGTGGGCGAGCTGATCGTGGTCGGCGAGATGTTCAACCACCTCCAGAACAAGCTGGCGACCGAGATGGCCCAGCGCCGCATCGTTACCGATTTCCAGCGGGTCAACGAGACGTTCTCGACCCTTTCCAATGCCCTGCAAAAAAGCATCATGACCATCCGCAAGGTGCCGGTGCGCCAACTGCTGCAAAAGACGCCGCGCCTGGTGCGCGACGTGGCCGCCAGCAAGAACAAGGAGATCAAGGTCGAGATCTCCGGCGAAGACATCGAGGTTGACAAAAGCATCCTCGACCTGCTGGATGCGCCGCTCACCCACATGGCGCGCAACGCCGCCGACCACGGCGTGGAATCCCCTGCCGAGCGCGAGGCGGCCGGAAAAAACCGGGTCGGCCAGGTGCGGATCAGCATGGAAGAGACGGAAAACAACTACCTGCTCACCGTGGCGGACGACGGCGGCGGGCTCAAGCTGGACAAGATCCGCGCCAAGGGCGAAGGCATGGGGCTGATCGCGCCCGGCAAGCCCATGACCGAGGACGACCTCATCAACCTGATCTTCATGCCCGGGGTCTCCACGGCCCAGGAAGTCACCGATATCTCGGGACGCGGCGTCGGCCTGGACGTGGTCAAGCGGAACATTGAGAACTCCGGCGGCGCCATCCATGTCACGTCCACGCCCGGGCAGGGCACGATCTTCCGCATCCAGCTGATGAAGAGCGTCACCACCCAGATCATCAACGCGTTCCTGGTGGAAGTGGCCGGACAGGTCTACGTGCTGCCCATGGACCGGGTGCAGGAAGCCGCCCGGCTGGAATCGGCCACCATTACCGACGTGGCCGGCCGGGGCCGCTGCGTGATGCGCCACGAACAAGTGCTGCCGCTGCTGGACCTGGGCCAGTTGATGGGGCTGCCGTCGGACGGGCCGGACGACGACAAGATCGTGGTCACGGTCATGGCCCACAAGCGGCGCTTTGTGCTGTCCGTGGATGACGTGCTGGGCGTCCAGCAGGTGGTGCTCAAGAGCGTGGCCGGCCTGGCCTTTGCGCATGACATCTTCGATGGCGGCGCCCTGCTGGGCGACGGCAAGGTGGCCCTGGTGGTCAACCTCGACGCCCTCTGCGCGCACGACAACTGAACCGTGGCCCATGGACAAGCGGGTGTTTCTCCTCCCGGGCGAAGCGGCTTACAGCCGCGAACCGGCGGAAGTCAGCACCCTGCTGGGCTCCTGCGTGGCGGTATGCCTTTACAACGCGCGCCTGAAACACGGGGGGATGAATCACTTCATGCTGCCGGAACGCCGGGACGGTGGCCTGCAACCGGGAAAGTATGGGGATACCGCCATTACCGCCCTGGTGGATATTGCCCGCCAGGCCGGCGCGCGGACAGACGACTTGTCCGCCGCGATCTTTGGCGGGGGCCGGGTGATCGGCCATCTGGGCGCGGCCCAGGCCACCCAAGCCATGGACATTGGGGATCGCAATATCGCCATGGCCCGCGCCACCCTGAAACGCCTCCGCGTGCCCGTTACCAAGGAGGAAGTCGGCGGTGTCACCGGCCGCAGGATCTGGATGCTCACGGCCACCAACGATATCCGGGTGCGCGCCATCCAACGGACCATGGAGTACGAAGCCCGCGCCCGAAAGCTGGAAGACCTGGCCGAACGCCGGATCCGCGTGCTGATCGTGGACGACTCCGCCACCGTGCGCCGGATCCTGCGCCAGGGACTGGAGTTGGCCGGCGACGTGGAGATCGTGGGAGAGGCCGCGGACTCGTACCAGGCCCGCGAGAAAATCCTGGAGCTGGACCCGGATGTCATGTGCCTGGACATCATTATGCCCCGCCTCGACGGGATCGCCTTCCTGAGCAAGCTGATGCAGTACAAGCCCATCCCTACCGTGATCGTGTCCACGATCGCCAAGCCGGACAGCCAGGTCCGGCGCAATGCGATTGCTGCCGGCGCCGTCGGCGTGATTGACAAGGAAGAACTCGATATTTATAAAGACAAGCAAAAGGTGGCCCGCATGCTGGCCGACGCGGTGCGCAACGCGGCCCGGACCGTGGTCCGGACCATTAGCCCACCCGGTGCCAACCCCGGGACAGATGGGCGCGGGCCGGGTTGAGACCATGGAAGAACTTGTAATAATGCTGGTCATAGCGCTGAGCGGCTATGGGATCGTCCAGATCGTCCGGGATCTGTTCGGGTGGAAACCCTCCAACCGCTATGCGCCGGCGCACGACACAAGCATTCGCATCGACCGGCGGAAAATGGCCCGCCAGCGCGTGATTAACGAAATGGTGCTGCTGGTCCTGCTGGTATTTGTGGTGGTCGGGCTGGGTTTGTATTTGTTCCGCCAGGTCCTCTATAATTTGTAGTGACGGCGCTCCGGCTGAATTGTACAACATAGCCTCTGTTTTAAAACCATAGGACCAACAGGCAACAGCAACGGGAGATAAAGCCATGTATAAACTGGTGTTATTGCGACACGGCGAAAGCGTCTGGAACAAGGAAAACCGGTTCACCGGGTGGACCGATGTGGATCTCTCCGCGAAAGGCCTGGAGGAGGCGCACCAGGCCGGCCAGGTGCTGAAACAGGAGGGCTACACCTTTGACGTGGCCTACACCTCGGTTCTGAAACGCGCCATCCGTACCCTGTGGATCACGCTCGATGAAATGGACTTGATGTGGATCCCGGTCCATCGGAACTGGCGCCTCAACGAACGCCATTACGGCGCGCTCCAGGGGCTCAACAAGGCGGAGACCGCCGCCAAGTTCGGCGATGATCAGGTCTTGGTCTGGCGCCGCAGCTACGACATTCCGCCGCCCGCGCTGGAAAAGAACGATCCCCGCTATCCCGGCAGCGACCGCCGCTACAAGGCCCTGACGTCCCAGGAACTACCGCTTACAGAGTGCCTCAAAGACACCGTCGCCCGGTTTCTGCCCCACTGGCACGAGGTCATCGCCCCGGCCATCCGCGCCGGGCAGCGCGTGTTGGTCGCGGCCCACGGCAACAGCCTGCGGGCGCTGGTAAAGTACCTCGACAATGTCGGCGACGAGGCCATTGTCCAGCTGAACATCCCCACGGGCGTACCGCTGGTGTACGAGTTGGATAATGACCTCAAGCCCCTGAAGCACTATTATCTCGGCGACCAGGACGCCATCCAGAAAGCCATGGAAGCCGTGGCGTCGCAGGGCAAGGCGAAAAAATAGAGCGGTTTGCTTTCTGTCGCTGGCGGCCAGCGGCCCCCGGGCCGGGACGCTGCGACTTACTTGCCGGCCGGCGCGGGCTGCGGATCGGTGATGTCGTTTGACGAGTGCGCCAGCACGCAGCGGAACCCGATATCGTCGTCGCGCAGGGACGGCGCCAGGTAGTGCCGGTAGGACGAGAGCAGGTGGCGCGCCTCGAGGCTGCGCCATGAAGCACCGCGCAGCACCCGGCGTTGCTCCGTGGGCTGGTATTTGTCATCGCACCATTCCCAGACATTGCCGCCCAGGTCGCACACCCCATATTGGTTGGTGGCAAAGGACCCGACCGGCGCGGTGTACACCACCGCATCCACCTTGACCGCCGGGCCATAGTTCCCCGCCCCGGCCGGCGGCGGCCAGCCCGCACCCCAGGGGAACACTTCCTTGACCCGTTCGGCCTTTTCCATGGGGCTACGGCCCTTCTCCCGGGCCAATCCCACGGCCAGGGACCATTCCTCATCCGTGGGCAGGCGGTAGCGGCGGTCCAGGCCGATCAGCCCTTCCGCCTGCTCCTTGCGGGTCAGCCAATCGCAAAACGCCACGGCATCGACCCAGTTGACATTGACCACCGGATGGGTGGGTTCCTGGGGGAATTTGGGCGGCAGCAAGCTCCGCCCCGCAGCCTGGGCGAACGCGGTGAAATCCTGCACCCGGACCGGCCACCGTCCGAACAGGCCCTCCAAGCCTGGCACCGGCGCCAGCTGCATGCCCAGCGAGTTCTCCCGCGGCACCATCAGGTCCGGGTAGCGGGCCTTGGCGAGCGCCACATCCTGTGTGCGCAGGCCATACCAGTTGGCGGCCACGGGCAGAGCGGCGGTCTCCCAAAGCTGGGTGCCGCCAACGTACGAAACCTGGAACACGTACGCCTGGCCGGCGGCCAGGTTCAACTCACCCCGCGTCCCGCGGGTCACGGCCGGACCCTCGGCCTGCTTGACCGTGGCCGGCACGGCGCGGCCGCCGGCCAGGGCCCGGACCAGCAGCTTGGGCGCGGACATGAGCGCCGCGCGCGCACAAGCCTTGTCCAGCGCGGCCCGGGCGGCAAGGTAGGCGCGGCGGCCCGGCACCGGCTGCGCGGCGCTGGCCGCAGCCCAGTCCGCCTGCCGGCGGGCCTCGGCCCAATCCGGTCCGCCGTACTCGTCCAGCCACGGGCGGGACAGGGACTGCAGCGCCCGCTCCCAGCCGGCACGGGACTGGGTATACTGGGCGCGCTCGGCAATCTGCACGAAGTCCGGCGGAAACGGCGGCCGGCGGACAAACAGGAACGCCTGGGTCCGGCCATGGGCCTGCCGGGCCTCTTCCAGGCGGCCCTGCTCGCACATGGCCTGGGCCTCGCGCAGGCATTCGGTGTTGTAAGACCGCACGCGCAGCATGTGCATGATTCCCACGGCGAACAGCGCCAAGGCCACCAAGCCCACCGCGGCTTCGCGCCGGGCCCGGCGCGCCCGCAACACCCGGTGCACGGCGGCCAGCGCTGGTGGCGCCTCCGGATCGCCCGCGTGCAGGGCGACGATCTCGCGGCACAGCCGTTCGCAGCGGACATATTGGCGCTGCTCGTAAGCCTCGTGGTACTGCTGCCACAGCCCCTGGCACTGCTGCAGAACGGCCTGGGCTTCCTTCAGCCGGACGGCGGCTTCGGCATCCGCCGGCTCCAACTGCTGAAGCTGCGCGATCCAGGACGAAGCCACGGCCCACTCCCGGGCCGCCACCGCCTTGCGAATCTGGCTCCGGATCGCCTCCAGCGCTCCCGGCCGCAGGCGCGCCAACTCTTCCGCGGCCGCGGCCGCGCAGGCGCCCTCCGGGTATTTCTCCTGGTATTGCGCCACGGCCCGGTACGCCCCCAGCACATCCTGGCCCGTGGCAAGCTGCCAAGCGGCCTGGTGGGTCCGGTTCCAATCGCGCTTTTGGATCTGCGCCGGAAGATCCTGCAGGCAGCAACGGAACGCTTCGTCGCAGTGGGGGCTTTGCGGATACGCGGTCATGTACGCCCGGTACACGACAATGGCGGCTTCAAAGTCCTGGCGTTCGGCCATGGCCTGGGCTGCCTGGACCAGGAGGGTCCAGTCGCGCTCGCTGATCAGGGCCGGCAGCTCCCGGCCGCAGAGGCGGCCGACATCCTCCGCATGCAGGCTGTGGGGATGGATCGCCAGGTAGCCCCGGTACAGGCGGATGGCCGGGCCGTACTCGCCCTGGTCCACCAGGCCCCGACCGTGCCGGTCGACCTCCACCCAGGCCGCTTCCGCAAGGCGCGCGGGCAATTCTTCCCGGCTCCACCGGAACGCTTCCTGGGCAAACGTCGCTTCAGGATACGCGGCCAGGTAGGCGCCATACACCCGGATCGCGCCGGCCAGGTCTTGTTGTTGCAGGAAATCCTGACCCTCGCGATCCGCGGCGGCCCACGCGCGGGCCGGGTCGGCGGCCCCGGCATCCGCCACGGCGCCAGGCGCCGCCGCGCCGCACTGCGGACAAACACCGGCCCCGGCGGGCCATTCAGTATTGCATTGCGGACAGTTCACAAGTCACCGCCCAACGGATACCACATCGGGCCGGGCCGCGTCAAACCCCGGGGCGGGTCAATCCTCGGCTTCGGCGGCCGGCGCCACTGTGCGCATGGCGCAAATCCCGCGCTTGCCGCCGGCAACGAAATCGGCGATTTCCAGGGCCGGGCCGACCTTGAACTCCGCGCGGATGGCCTGCTCTGCGGCGCTCACGTTCAGGCCCGATCGGTACAGCAGGGTGAACGCGCGCTTGATCTCGCGGCGCTGCTCCGGGGCGATGCCCGCGCGCCGCTGGCCCACCACGTTGAGCCCGGCCACCCGGTTGAGGTGCATGCCGGCCACCATGCAAAACGGCGGCACATCCTTGCCCAGGCCGCTGGACCCGCCCAGCATGGCCAGGCGGCCGATGCGCACATACTGATGGATGACCACCGCGCCGCCGATAAAGGCGCCATCGCCCACCTCCACGTAGCCGGCCAGCAGCGCGGCGTTGACCACGATCACCTTGCGGCCCAGGCACACGTTGTGGGCCAGGTGCGCGTTGGCCATCAGGTAACAGTCGTCCCCCATCACGGTGGCGGTGCCCGCCTTGGTGCCGCGATGCACGGTCACGAACTCACGCAGGACGCAGCGGGCGCCGATCCGCACGTAGCTCTCGCCCCCCCCGAACCCCAGGTCCTGGGGCTCATCGCCCAGCACCACGCCCGTGTGCACGCGGCACCCGGGACCCAGGCTGGTGAACGGCAGCATGACCACGTGCGGCCCGATCCGGCAACCGTCCCCGATGTCCACGTGGCCGGCGATGACGGCATGCGGCCCGATCTCGACGTTGGCGCCCAGGCGGGCATCCGGATCAACTACAGCGGTGGGGTGGATCATGACCTTCCCTTGGTTGAAATGAGCGAACTATTCAAATTGCACCAGCCCGGCCTCCCGCAGGCTCAGGTAATCATGGGCGCGGTCCCGCGCGGCGCGGCCCAGGATCACGTGGTCCAGGACCGGGATTTCGACGATCTTGCCGGCCGCCACCAACTGGCGGCTGATGCGCAGGTCCGTGTCCGAGGGCGTCGGGTCGCCCGAGGGATGGTTGTGCGCCAGGATGACCGCCGAGGAGTTGGACCGCACCGCCTCGCGGAACACTTCGCGCGGGTGGGCGAGGCTGGCATCCACCAGGCCCTGGGTGACGTCGTGCGGCGGGCACTTGAGGCGGTGGCGCCGGTCCAGCATCAGGATCCAGAATATTTCCTGCTCGGCCGCGCGGGCGCGTTCGCGCAGCAGCGCGGCCACCTGCGCCGGCGCCTGGATCGGCTGGCGCGGGGCGGGCGCCTCCTCGGCCAGGCGGCGCGCCAGGTCCAGCGCCGCCTTGAGCACCAGGGCGCGCACCGGCCCCAGGCCGCGCACGGCCGCCAGCTCGTTCACCGAGGCCTGGGCCAGCTCCGCCAGCGACCCGTACCGCTGCAGCAGCCCGTGCGCCACGTCCAGCACCGTGGCCCCGCGGATGCCGCTGCGCAGGAGCACGGCGATGAGCACTTCGTCCGGCACATTTTCCACGCCCGCGCGCGCGCACAGCTCGCGCGGCCGCTGGCGCAGGGGCACGTCCTTGACCCGCCGCGCGCGCGGCGGCAGCGGGTAGGCCGGCGCGGTCATGCCCCGCCCTCGCCCTCCGCGGGCGGGCGCGGGGTGACGCGGTCCTGGTATTCCCTGGCGCTGATGACATACGCCCGGAACGGGTGCATGCCCTTGTCCGGCAGGCGCGCCGCCACCAGCACCGTATCGGCCTGGTAATCCTCCTCCAAAACCTGGCCGGCCTGGCGCAGCGCGGCCATGACCCGGGCGTCCGCCTGGGGAATTTGCAGGTGGACCACCTCGTTGCGCAGGCGCAGCTCGTCGGCAATCTCCTCGCGCAAGTTCTCCAGGCCGGCGCCGGTCAGGGCCGACACGGGCACCGCGCGCGCAAAGGCCCGCGCGGTGTTCCGCCAAGCCTCAGGGTCCGGCAACCGGTCCATCTTGTTGAGCACGCCGATGACCGGCTTGTCGTGCACGCCCAGGTCTTTCAGCACGGCGTTGACCGCCTGGATCTGCCGGTCCGCGTGCGGGTGGGCCGCGTCCACCACGTGCAGCAGGATGTCCGCCTGGACCACCTCCTCGAGCGTGGCCTGGAACGCCGCCACCAGGTGGTGGGGCAGCTTGTTGATGAACCCGACCGTGTCGGTCAGCAGCGCCGGCTGGTGGTTGGGCAGGGCCAGCTGCCGCGTGGTCGGGTCCAGCGTGACAAACAGCTGGTCGCGCGTTAACACCTCCGCGCCGGTCAGGTGATTGAGCAGCGTGGACTTGCCGGCATTGGTGTAGCCCACCAGCGAGATGAGCGCCCAGCCCTGGCGGCGCCGGCCGCGGCGCAGCTCGCGGCGGTGCCGCGTGACCCGGTCCAGCTCGGCACGGATCCGGTCGATCCGCTCCAGCACCCGGCGCCGGTCGATCTCGATCTGCTGCTCGCCGGGGCCGGCCATGAGCCCGATGCTGCCGCGCTGGCGCTCAAGGTGGGTCCACATGCGGCGCAGGCGGGGCAGGAAATACTGGTTGCACGCCAGCTCCACCTGCAGCCGCCCTTCCTGGGTGTGGGCGTGCAGCGCAAATATATCCAGGATCAGCTGGGTGCGGTCCATGACCCGCGCGGCGGTGATTTTTTCCAGGTTGCGGGCCTGGGCCGGCGACAGGTCTTCATCAAAAATGAGCAGGCCGGCCTGGAGACCGCGGGCCTGGTCGCCCAGCGCGGCGGCTTTGCCCTTGCCGATGTAGGTCCCGGGATGCGGTTCCGGCATGCGGCAGACCACGGTTTCGGCCACGGCCAGCCCGCTGGCACGCGCGAGGCGCCCGAGCTCGTCCAGCGAATCCCGCACCTCCCAGGCCGGCGCCCGGCCGAGCTGGACGCCGATCAGCAAAGCCCGGTTCGATGCTTCAGATGGCAAGCTGTGCGGGTCCATGTTGCTCCCAAAGGTTGTACACCTGCGCGGCCAGGGCCGCCACCTCGCCGGCGTCCTCCGGCACATCCACCCAGGCCACGGGCACCTGGTGGCGGAACCAGGTCATCTGCCGTTTCGCCAGGCGCCGGGTACGGCTGGCGGTGGTGTCCATGGCCGCGTCCCGGGCGCAGGCGCCGTCCAGCACGGCCCACGCCTCGCGGTAGCCAATGGCTTGGCGGGCGGTGGCGGACAGCGCGCCGTAACGGGCGCGCAGGCCTTGCGCCTCGTCCAGCAAGCCTGCGGCGTACATCGCCGCCACCCGGGCCCGAATCCGGCGGTCGCGATCCGCCGGCGCGGCGCGCAGACCGGCCAGCGGGGCGCCGGCCGGCACGGCCGGCCAGGACGGACCGGCAGGCACCCCGGCCTGCGCCAGCTCCAGCGCGCGGACAAGGCGGCGCGGATTGGCTTGGTCTGCCAGCGCGGCATAGCGCGCCGCATCGCATTGCTGCAAGCGGCGCTGCAGTCCCGGCACCCCTTCGACGCGCAACAGCTCCTCCCATTCTTTTCGCAGGCCGGCGTTGGCCGCCGGCCCGGGCTGGATCCCATGCAAGAGGCATTTTACATACAAGCCGGTGCCGCCCGCAACAATAACCGGACGGCCCGCCGCCCACGTCGCACGCAGGAACGGTTGCGCCGCGGCCAGGTAATCCGCGACGCTGAACGGCTGGTCCGGGTCCACCAGGTCCAGGCCGCCATAGTCAATGCCCTGCCGCTCGGCCGGGGCCGGCTTGGCCGTGCCAATGTCCATGCCGCGGTAGACCAGCATGGCATCGGCCGACAGCACGGCCGCACCCATGGTCCGCGCCAGGTGGTGGGCCACGGCCGTCTTGCCGGTGGCCGTGGGGCCCACCAGGAAAAACGCGCGGCCGGTGCCGGCTGGCAACAGCGCGGACATCAGGCCGCCGGCGCGGCCGGGGTGGCGGCCGGCGGCGGCACGGCCAGGGCTTTCCGGCCACGCCGCTCGGCCAGGAACGAAGTGAGCACGTAAATGCCAACGCCCACGCAGATCGCCGAGTCGGCGATGTTGAACGCGGGCCAATGGTGCCCGGCCACGTGGAAGTCCAGGAAGTCCGTGACCCAGTCGTGGCGGATGCGGTCCAGCACATTGCCGAGGATCCCCCCGCACAGCAATCCCAGCGCCAGGCTGTGGGCGCGGCTGTTGTTGAGGAAGGACCGCCGGAACACAACCATCAGGACCAGCATCACCAGCGAGAGCACGGTCAGCGCCAGGTTGTGGCCGCTGAACATGCCCCACGCGGCGCCGGTGTTGCGCAGGTAGGTCAGGTTGAACAAGCCGGGAATGATTGGATGCGACTCGGCCAGCGCCATCGAGCCGCGCACCCAGGCCTTGGTATACTGATCCGCCACCGTGACCAGGATGGCGACCACCAGCGCCAGCATATCAACCGGCAGTGTTCAGCCCCGGGCCGAACGGGCGGTAACGGGTTTTGCCCTTTTCCTTTTCGGATTGGCACTTGACGCACATGCGCGCAAAAGGCAGGGCTTTCAGCCGATCCTTGCTGATCACGCAGGTACAGGTTTCGCACACGCCATAGCTGCCTTCCTCCACCCGCCGCATGGCGTCATCAATTTCGTAAAGGATGTCCTGCTCGCTGCTGACCAGGTTCAAGGCAAACTCGCGATCAAAATTGTCCGTGCCCTGGTCCGCCATGTGGAAGCTGTAGCTGGACAGGTCGCCGGACGAATCGCGCTGGGATCGGTTCAGATTGTCACCGGCGAGGAACGTGATCTCGCCGGCAATCCGGTCGCGCAGTTCCTGCAGGGCGGCCAGCAATGTCTTGCGCTCCGCCGCGTTCAGGCGGGCGCCAACCAGCGGCTTGGCCGGAGGCTTGGCCGCCACCTTGGGTGCGGGCGTGGCCACCGGTTTCGCGGCCGGCTTGGCCGCTGGCTTGACCGCCGGCTGGGCCGTCACCTTCGGCGCGGGCTTGGCCGTCACCTTCGGCGCAGGCTTGGCCGCCACCTTGGGCGCGGGCTTGGCCGCAGGTTTCGCAGCAGGCTTGGCAGGCGCCTTGGGCGCGGGCTTGGTCACCGGCTTCGCGGCAGGTTTCTTCATGGCGGGGGCCTTGGACTTGGCGGCCGGCACGGCGGGCGCTGCTTTTTTGGCTTTTGCTGCATTTTTATTGGCCATCACTCACCTGTTTATTGTGTGTTGCCTGTCTTTTCTACTGCCATTCCGGTGGCCACTTGGGAGTTCCACCGGGCCACGCGAGCACTAAAAAGCGTGGTCCTTTAACACATCCCTTGCTGGCCTGTCAATGGTTCAAGCGGGTTTTTTTCAATTTTTATGGCGCAAGCATGGCCGTTCAGGTCCCAGGCGGTGCCGCCGGCCGGATCCGTCTCCGCCCACACCGCGTCCGTGGCCAGCGTTTCGGCCATGACATATTCGCGGAAAGCCTCGAACGCGGCCCGGGCGGCCGGCGTTCCGCCCAGCGCCAGGCGGATGCGCTGGGTCACCTCCAGGTCCGCCTCCTTGCGCATGCTCTGGATCTTGTTGACCAGCTCGCGCGCCAGCCCTTCCTGCACCAGCGCCGGGGTCAGATCCGTTTCCAGCGCCACCACCAGTTCGCCCGCCGAAGCCACGGCCAGGTGTTCCTTGGGCCGGCGCTCGATCACCACGTCGCCCGGTCCCACGGCATGCCCGCCGAGCGTGATCGGCTGGCCGCGCAGCAGCGGCTCCAGCGCCTCCAGCGGCGCCTCTGTGAGCTGGCGGGCCACGTCTTTCATGGCCGGCCCCAGGCGCGGGCCCAAGGCCTTGAAATTGGCCTTGATGCCCAGGTGGACCAGGCCGCGCTCGTCCTGGTCAAACACCACCTGCTTCACGTTCAGCTCGTCCGCCATCACGTCGGCAAAGCCCCGCAATTCGTCCAGCAACCGCGCGTCGCGGCACACCACGTGCAGGGCCGCCAGCGGCTGGCGCACCTTCAGGTTGCGCTCCGCGCGGATCTGCCGGCCCAGCCCCACCACGGTCATGACCGCCTCCATCCGCCGCTCGAGGTCCGCGTCGCGGCCCGCGCCTGCGCTCAGCGGGAAATCGCACAGGTGGACCGATTCCGGCATGTCCGGCTGGCGCAGGTTGCGGTAGATGGTTTCGCTGACAAACGGCACGAAAGGCGCCGCCACCTGGCTCAGGCGCAGCAGCACGGTGTACAGGGTCTGGTAGGCCTGGGCCTTGTCGCCGTCGTCCGTGGATTTCCAGAACCGGCGGCGGCTGCGGCGGATGTACCAGTTGGTGAGATCCTCGATGAACCGCACGAACGGCCGCACCGCCCGCTGCAGGTCATACGCGTCCATGGCCGCCACCACCTCCTGGATCAAGCGCTCGAGCGCGCTGAGCACCCAGCGGTCCAGCAGGTTGGCCGAGGGCGCGGCGGCGCCCGGCGCCGGCTGCCACTGGTCGATCCGCGCGTAGGTCACGAAGAAGCTGTAGGCGTTCCACCACGGGATGAGCAGGTGGCGCAGCGCGTGCTTGACCCCCTCCTCCGTAAAGCACAGGTCTTCCGCCCGCACCACGGGCGAATTGATCATGTAGAGCCGCAAGGCGTCGGCGCCGTAGGTGTCAAGGATGAACGCCGGGTCCGGGTAGTTCTTGAGCCGCTTGCTCATCTTGCGGCCGTCCGCCGCCAGGATCAGGCCGTTGACCACCACGTTGCGGTACGGGCTGCGGCCAAACAGCGCCGTGCCCAGCACCAGCAGCGTGTAAAACCAGCCCCGCGTCTGGTCCAGTCCCTCGGCGATGAAATGGGCCGGGAAAAACCGGGCCGGGTCGCGGTCGCTCTCAAACGGGTAATGCTGCTGGGCGTACGGCATGGACCCGGACTCGAACCAGCAGTCCAGCACCTCGGGCGTGCGCCGGTACAGCTTGCCGTGGCGGCGGAACGTGACCTGGTCCACCACGTGCTTGTGGAGGTCCGCCACCCGCTGGCCGGACAGCTGCTCCAGCTCGGCGATCGACCCGACGCAGATCATGTCGGACTTGTCTTCCGCCACCCAGACCGGGATGCACGATCCCCAGAACCGGTTGCGGCTGATGTTCCAGTCCTTGGCCTCCTTGATCCAGTTGCCGAAGCGCTTCTCGCCCACGTAATCCGGCACCCAGTGCACGGCCGCGCTGGCCTCCGCCAACCGGTCGCGCAGGTCTTCCACGCGCACGTACCAGGCCTCGATGGCCCGGTAGATCAGGGGCGTGTCGGTCCGCTCGCAGAACGGGTAGCTGTGCATGATGGTGGACTGGTGGACCAGCAACCCCTCGCGCTTGAGGTGGTGGATGATCGCCTTGTCCGCCTCCTTGCAGAACTGGCCCTGGTAATCCGGCGCCTGGGCGGTGAAGGCGCAGTTCTCGTCCAGCGGGTCCACCAGGCCGATCCCCGCGGCCTGGCCCACGCGGAAGTCGTCCTCGCCGTAGGCCGGCGCGATGTGCACGATCCCCGTGCCCTCGGCCGTGGTGACAAAGGCGTCCGCCAGCACGCAGAACGCGCCCGGGTGCTGGGCAAAATACGGGAACATGGGCGCGTACTGCGCCCCGGCCAGGTCGCGGCCCAGGATCCGCCCCACGACCTCGTAGCCGGCGGCGTCCTTGTAATACACCTCCAGGCGCGACCCGGCCAGGAGGTAGACATTGCCGTCCTCGCGGTCGCGCACCGCCACGTACTCGATATCCGGGCCCACGCACACGGCCAGGTTGCCCGGCAGGGTCCAGGGCGTGGTGGTCCAGATCAGCGCATAGCACGCGCAGCCGTCCGGCACGGGCAGGTGATGGCGCGTGAGGCGCAGGCGCACGGTGATGGCCGGGTCCTGCACGTCCTGGTAATTGCTGCCCGCCTCGAAGTTGGAGAGCGGCGTGGTCAGCTTCCAACTGTACGGCATGATGCGGTACGACTTGTAGATCCGCCCCTGCTCCCACAGCTGCTTGAACACCCACCAGATCGTCTCCATGAACGGCAGGTCCATGGTCTTGTAGTCGTTGTCGAAATCCACCCAGCGGCCCATGCGGTTGACCGTCTTGCGCCACTCCTGCACGTAGCGCAGGACCATGGAGCGGCAGGTTTCGTTGAACACCGCCACGCCCTTCTCGCGGATGGCCGCGGCGCCGGCCAGCCCCAGGGCTTCCTGGGCCAGGGCCTCGATGGGCAGCCCATGGCAGTCCCAGCCGAACCGGCGCGCCACGTAGTGGCCGCGCATGGTCTGGTAGCGGGGCACGATATCCTTGATCGTTCCGGCCAGCAGGTGGCCGTAGTGCGGCAGGCCCGTGGCAAACGGCGGCCCGTCATAGAAGATGTACTCCTCCGCGCCCCGGCGCTGAAGCAGCGATTTCCGGAAGGTGTCGTTGGCCTCCCAGAACTGCAGCACAGCCGTTTCCATTTCCGGGAAACTGGCCTTGTTCGAAACCGGTTGAAACATGGTCGTATCCTCCGCCCGTGGGCGATCACAAAAAAACAATGCGCCATACTAGGTCCCGGGCAGCACGATGTAAACCTATTTCACACCTCGCGCAACGCGCCTCATACCATTTCCGCATGAGGATCGGTACGTATCTGGGCTCCCCGCCTTTTCAAGGCGGGGGGGACCCGAAGGGTGGGGCGGTTGTTCCGGGTTCCACCCACCGTGATATCGGGGCGCGGACCATCCACAACCACCCCGGCCTGCGGCCACCCCTCCTTGCAAAGGAGGGAAGCTTGTATGCTTGTTCTCATGCGAAAATGGTATCAGTCACGCATGGGCTACGCGCTGGCATCAAGGCCAGCAGCCTTTGATTCGTCTCATGCCAATCAGACGATTGGCGTTCCCGGGAACGCCGAGCGTCCGCTCGGCAACTGGCCCCCGCCTGCGTCACCGAGGCCTTACCCCTCGCGCAACGCGCAACGCGGGGCGGGAGCCCCGCGCCACGTGGCAGGATAAAAAACAAACGGCCCGGAAAACCGGGCCGTTTGCAAAGAACAAGCTGTCTTGCGATCAGGCTTTACGCCGCTTGATCAGCCGCAGACCCAGCGCGCCCAACCCGACCAAAGCCAAGGTGGCCGGCTCAGGAATCGCCGTGGTGGTGGAACCGCTGGCCGCCTGGAACGTCGACGGCACGGACTCGTTATGCGTATAGGCATACGTGACGGTCTGGTTATAGTGCGTCGCAGCCGTCGGGTAGATGTTCATGTTATCCGCCCATTCGCCCGCAGTCGTCGGCGCATTGAAAAAGCGGATGTAGTACGTCCCGTCATAGGAGGAATTGGCCAGTATCGTTGCCCCGGCATACTGAAACGTTCCCGGATCGCTCAAATCGTCGTTCTGGCCGGAATAGGTCACCGCCATGACCGACTCATTTCCCGCTGACGTGCCATTGCCGGTTCCGGTGAACCCATATGGATCTGTTCCAACCAAGATCCGGATCAACTGGGCGAACGCACCCGCCGTGGGATCATATGAATCGCTCGTGGCCAGTGGAGTGGAGCCATTCGAGTTGTAGATCACGTTGACCCCTGACCCCCAATACAGACCCGCATAGCCTGACACCGTCGCCATCAAAACCGCCACCACCACTGCCACTGATACCTTGCTCATTAGTTCTCCTGTTGCCGTTGCTTTATTGCCTGCTTAATTCAAAGTGTAAGGGGCCTGCTCAATCCATTGGTAGGTTCCCGCTTTGCGGCTGCGGAACCAGAATCCAATGCCTGGCTCGATATACACGTTGGTTCCCCAAAGACCTCCAATGCGCCATTCGGGATGCCCAAGCGACGAATGTGAACGGAGATAATATGTATTATAGTTTAGGGATACGGGATCATAGGTCATAATATTGTCCGCCGTCGTGATGTCACCGCCATAAACTCCGTTTTTCAAATTCATAGCCGACATCAGCACGCGGCAACTGTAGGGGTAGGAAAGAAGTTGCAAACCTTCGCGAATAATATTGGTGGCAGCCCCCGTCATGATCACATCGCCATCAAACGTATTCGTTGCGGTAGCGCGGCGACTGCGATAAAACGCCGACTGGCCTGGCATGATGAACACATTCGTGGCCCACAAACCACCAATACGCCATTCGGGATACCCGAGGGACGAATGTGACCGCAGATAATAGGTGTAGAAGGTCTGGTTCGTCGGTTCGTAAAGAATCACATTGTCGGCATTTAAAAAATCACCACCATACATGCCGCTGTTGCCGAACAATTCCCTAATCGTCATGCCCTCGAAGGGATTGGCCTTGATTGAAAGGTTGGTCTCAAAAGCCGTTTTCTGGAAGCCCACCACGTTGACCGAGTACACTTCGTCCTGGGCCATTCCCATGGTTCCAGCCATGGCAGCGCACACAGCGATCGCAGCTAGCTTTTTCATATTGTCTCCCTTTGTATCTGAGCCAACGCCTGGCGTCAATTAAATATTTTCAATTTTTTACGCCAAGCTAAAACGGTTGACGCATCAGTTGTATATTACACTTGGCGCTTGGGGATGTTAATTTTTTTTGCAAAATATTAGCTGGCGCCCGTAGGCGCCGGAAGATCGCTCAATCCGCCTGTATTTTGTGGATATTCCACGCTAAAACCACCGTATATTGGGGGCGCAACGTACCCGAGACCATGTCACGCGGCCACAGGCACGTATGGGGTTCTACGTATTTTTTCAAATAAACCTACGTACTTGGGATGTGCCACGCCACTTAGGGGCGCGCGGATGGCGCTTGCGCGCCTGATTTTTTCGCCGCGTCTTCCCGGGTGCGGGCGCGGTCGAGCGTGTCCACGAGCTCGGTATTGATCTGGCGCGCACGGCCGATCGCGGATTCCGCGGCTGCGGTCTGGCCGTCCGCGGCCAGCGCCCGCGCGAGCCACCACCATGCAGTGGCATGGCGTGGCATGAGGCGCAAAGCGCGCTCGAATGCGGCCACGGCCGCAGTGGGGCGGTTGAGTTCGGTCTCGCAGATGCCGAGATTGATCCATCCAGTCACCATGTCCGGAACGCCCGGCAGCAGGATTTCATACACGGTGCGCGCATCGTGGTACCGGCCCAACGCCATGAAGAAGCGGCTGGCGCCCACCAGGCGCGGCGGCGCGGCGGGGCGAAAGATCAGGCCGAGTTCCCCCTGGTACGACTGGCAGGCGCGATCCAGCTCGCGCAGGCCGGCCTGGCGGATCCGGGCGTTGGACAGCTTGCGCAACGTCGGCCCCCGCGGCGGGGCAAACAGCGCCGACAGGCCGTCAAAATAAACCAGCGGCCAGCCATAGTTGAGCCAGACGTTGCGGACCACGGCCGGGGCCGCCGGATCGCTCATGTTGACCAGCACGGCATCCGGCTGGTACCGCCGCAACAATTCCTGCCAGCGCCGCCCCTTGCCTTCCATCAAGGCATCGTTCAGCAGCGCATAGGTGGCGGGCTTGTAGATGGCGCTGCGGGCGTCCAGGGCCACGCGCTGGCCGGGACGCTGCCAGGCCAGGTAACCGCCATCCACCGCAAGGTTCAGCATGCGCCGCGGCAACCAGTCGGCGGGAACATTACGCAGCAAGGCGTCAGGGAAACGGTCATGGGCCACGCCCAGGCCGAAGGCGGAAGGGCTGCCCTCGCGGGCATAATAGCGATTGGTCATGAACAGGAAGGCGGACCCCAGGATCACCAGCCCCGTTGCCACGGCCACCGCTTTCTGCGCCATGCCCAGCCCGCGGCCGCGCAGCACGAAGTCGCCCAGGACATCGCCCAGGGCCGCCAGGCCCAGGCACAGGAACGGGAACGCCAGCACCGCAAACCAAGCTGAAAAGAGCAGCGAGCGCAGGGCGAGGAACGCGCCGCAGAACGCGAGCGCCGTGAGCGCCAGCGGCAGCTTCCGGCGCGAGAGCACCAGGCCGGCGGCGCCCACGGCGAGCGCCGCATACAGCACCTGGCGAGTTGAGGAAACAACCCACAAGTCCGCGAACGGCGAGATCCATTCGATCCCCGCTTCCATGCCCGGCTGCAGCCAGAAGCGCCAGCCGCCGGCAAACCCGTAAAACCCATACGGCGTCAGGGCGCTGACCGCGAGCAGCGCCACCGCCAGCCAGGTCAACCCGCCCGCGCTGGAGCGGGCCGCCGGCGCGCCGCGGTGCCCCCACCAGGCCTCGAACGCGAACAGCAGGACCAGCACCGGGCCCAGCAGGAAGGAGGCGGACGTGTTCGCCCAGATCCATTGCGCCGGCGCCATGATGAGCAGGCTGACCCCGGGCCGCGCGGTCTGGCTGGACAGCAGCGCCACGTAGAGGGCCGGGAACACCAGGCAGAACAGGGCCGGCCCGGGCTGAAACACCGGCGCGACCAGCCAGGCCGCCATCACCAGGGCGATGGTGATGGCCAGGGCGCCGGCCAAGGGCCGGGCCGCGGCCACGAGAAACACGAAGGCCAGCACCACGAGCGCCACATGGAACACCACCATGCCGGGCGCGCCCAGCCACTGCCAGAGCAGGTACACCCAGAGGTCGTAGAGCCAGGTGACATCCCGCCAGGGCTGGTCCGGCGCCAGGTACGAGAACACGTCCTGGAACGGGATGCCGTAGGCGGCGATCCACCGGCCCGCAGCCAGGTGGGTCCAGAACCCGGCGCCGGCCATGGTGCGCACGCCGGCCAGCGCCAGCAGCCCGAACCCAAGCAGGACCATGATCCCGCACCAGGTGCAGGACAACCGGGGCAACGCCGCGGCCGCCGGTTGGGCGCCGCCGGATGGGGTGGAACCCGGGCTGTTGTCCTTGTTGATGAACGCTGCGCCCTCGGGGGCCGCGGCTTCGGGCGGCACGATATCGGCGGGTGATTTATCCATGGCGTCCTCTTCCCTTCCCTGGTTCTGGCTGGTTCACGGCCGCAGCACCCGCTGGGTGGCACCCCGGGGCACAACCATCAGGCGGCCCAAATCCTGGTACAAGTCTTCGCCGGAGACGACCTGCGCCGTACCTGCGCGGGTGATGAAAACAAAGCCTTTTTTCCCGAACGGCGGATCGTCGGACAGGTTTTCCAGCACCGAGCCTTTCAGGGTCCCGAGCGCATTGACTTTCAGGTTCCGGGTGAACAGCACGGGCGCCGTGGGCGGCAGCCGGGACGCATGGCTGACCAGGCACCAGGCGTTGTTGGCGGCGCTGAAATGCTCCGGGGTCAGGGTGCGGGGCAACCCCGGGGCGCCGAAGCGCGGCGGCGGCAGGTTGACGACCTGGCGGAAATAGTCGGTCGAGCTGCTGAACTTGCCGTTGGTCGTGGTCATGCCGAACTCGGGCCAGGCCCGCCCTGGTGTACGGTCGCCGGCCAGCGCCTCGATCGTGTGCACGATGTACTGGCCCTGGGTGGCGGTACGCCGCAGGTCCCGCTGGAACTTCTGCTCCGCGCAGCCGGCCGCGCCCAGGCCAACGAGCAGGGCAACCAGCGCCGGGACGGCCCGCAGGCTGACGGATCTAGTCATGGGCTTTCCTCGCCGGCTTGGCCGGCCGCGGCCGCCCGAGCTTGTCGAGCACCTGGAGCATGTCGTCCCACACGTCCCAGCGCAGGGCGCTGCTGTCGCCGCCGTTGCGCAACAGGTACGAGGGGTGGTACGTGGGCATGGTGGCAATACCTTCATAGGTCAGCCATTGGCCGCGCCGCTGCGTTATGCCCTTGAATCCGAACAATCCTTCCATGGCGGTGTTCCCAAGCAATACTATAACCCGGGGCTGGAGCAGCGCAATCTGTTCCTTGAGGTACGGCAGGCAGGCGTGCATCTCTTCCAGCGTGGGCCGCCGGTCCTTGGACCCCGCGTTGTCCTCCGTGGGACGGCACTTGACGATGTTGCCGATGAAGACCTCCGCGCGGGACAGCCCCATGGCGGTGATCATCTTCGTGAGCAACTGCCCGGCGGGACCGACAAAGGCCAGCCCCTGGCGATCCTCTTCCGCGCCCGGCCCCTCCCCCACGAACAGCAGTTCGGGCCGGCTGCATCCCTGCCCCGGAACGGGCGTCCCCCGGGTACGGTGCAGCGGGCACTTGCGGCAGGCGGCGATGCGCGCGGCCATCGCCTGCAGGCCGGCGCCGGGGTCGATGCCCCCGGGCGCCGGCACGTTGCGGGCAACGGGCGGCGGGGTCACGGGCCGGGCCGGCGCCAGCGGCGGCGCCGGGACGGGGCG
>CAZAYP010000085.1:0-19975 GCA_964489425.1 uncultured Verrucomicrobiota bacterium
GGGGCCGGCCGCGGGGGCGGCCAGGGCGCGGGCCGCGGGGGGGGCGGCAAGGGCGGCTCCGTGCGTCGCGGCATGGGCGGCGGCCGCAATCGCAAAGGCAACTCATAACAGTCGGGAGGCAAATATGCCGGCAGGTAATGGAACCGGCCCAACCGGACAAGGTCCGGGCACGGGCCAACGAGGCGGCGGTGGTGGGCCGGGTCCCCATGGGGCCGGCCAGGGGGGCGAATGTGTTTGCCCGCAATGCGGGCGAACAACTCCCCATGTGGCGGGGCAACCTTGTACGTCGATCAAGTGCCCGCAATGCGGTGCAAGCATGGTCAGAAAACAGTAACAACCAATAAAGGGAGGAGTGTCATGCCAGGTGGAGATCGAACAGGGCCAATGGGCATGGGCCCGATGACAGGCCGCGCGGCCGGATTCTGCGCGGGGGCCGGGGCGCCCGGCTACGCGAACGCGGGCTGGGGTCGCGGATGCGGGATGGGCTTTGGCCGTGGGGGTGGCTTTGGCGGCGGCGGTCGCGGGTGGCGGCATCGTTTCTACGCCACCGGGGCGCCGGGCTGGATGCCCTACGGTCAGGGCGGTTATACGCCGCCGGCGGCAGACCCCCAACAGGAAGTCACCGCCTTGCGACAACAGGCCGATTATTTTGCGAACGCCTTGGAGGATATACGCAAGCGGATCGGTGAATTGGAAGCCAAGCCCGCGGATAAATAACGCGGGACAAGGATGAAGCGGGAGCGGCGGGTGGTCGGAGACGACCACCCGTCCCCGCCCAAATCCCCTCTTCAGATGTCAGACTATCGCCATCTTTTTGGCCCGGTTCCTTCGCGGCGTCTTGGTCGTTCGTTGGGCGTGGACCTAACCCCCCACAAGACCTGCACGTTAGACTGTCGGTTTTGCCAGTTGGGGCCCACCACGAATCTCGCCCTACAGCGCAAGGATTACGTGCCCGTCGCCGAGGTCGAGGCCGAACTGCTTCACTGGCGCGACCAGGGCGGCCAGGCGGATTGGATCACATTGTCGGGGTCGGGGGAACCCACCCTGCATGCGCACTTCGGCCGCATCTTGGAATTCATCAAGCGGCGCATGCCGTTCCCGGCGGCCTTGTTGTCCAATGGAACCTTGTTTTATCGGCCCGCGGTCCGCCGCGCGGCGTTGGCGGCCCGCTTGGTGAAAGTGACCCTCAGCGCCTGGGACGCGACATCCTTCCGCGATATTCATCAGCCCAATCCGTCATTGTGTTTCTCTCGCCAAGTCGAAGGATTGCGCAAGTTTCGCGCGATGTATTCCGGCGCTCTGTGGGTGGAAGTATTCTTGATAGCCGGCCGCAACGATGCGGATTGGCAAATCGAAAAAATAGCCGCACTCGCCCAAACCCTGACCCCTGACGCGGTACATCTAAACACGGCCGTGCGCCCGCCCGCGGACCGCTCGATTAAGCCGGTTTCGCGCGAACGCTTGGAAGAAGTTGCCGGCTTGTTCGCCCCGCGCGCCACGGTGATTGCGGAATTTCCTCTCGGACATGCGCCGGATTTCGAGGTCAACGAAACCCGCATTCTGGACATGCTGCGCCGGAGGCCTTGTACGGCCCGGCAAGTCGCTGAGGTTTTCGGCCTGCATTTGAACGAAGTCGCCAAATACATTGGAGACCTTGTGCGGCAAGGTAACATAGAAGCCGCCGATACTCTGGATGAACATTACTATAAGGCCAGCCATCCCGGCCCGATCAGTTGAGAGGAAAGGAGGATCCAGCTATGCCCCACAAAGACCCGCGCTCCCCCCGCAAACCACGAACCAAGCCCTGTGACCCGCTAACACCGTACGGCAACCGGCCCATGGTGACGCCCATCGTCAATGCCGTCAATTATGAGTATCTCGATTTCGAGGTGCTGCGCAAAATCACCGATGGCGAAGTTGACGGCTACACGTACCATCGCGATGACAACCCCACGGTCCGCGCCGTCGAAACCCGCCTGGCGCACATGGAAAATGCCGTTGACTGCGTGGTCTGCACCACGGGCATGGCGGCTTGCACCATGGTTTATCTGACCTACTTGCGCGCGGGCGGCCACTTGCTGCTTTTTCATGACATCTATGGCGCGCATTACAAGGTGGCGCTCATTCTTGAACGTCTGGGTGTACAGGTTACCTGGCTCGATGCCGCGGACTGGAAGCATTTGGATCGCCACATCCAGCCCAACACGCAGATGATTTTCCTAGAAACCCCCAGCAATCCCCTGTGCAAGGTGATTGATATCGCTTTTGTGCGGAGACTGACCGAGCGGGTCGGCGCCATGGTCGTGGTGGACAACACGTTTGCCACGCCGTATCACCAGCATCCGCTTGAACTGGGGGCCGACCTGGTCATCCACAGCGCCACCAAGGCCCTGGGCGGCCATAACGACCTGATGGCCGGCGCCATCGCGGGATCCGCGGAACATTACGACAAACTTTGGTTCACGCGCCAGGCCATCGGGGCCACCTTGGATGCCTATTCGGCTTCCTTGCTGGAGCGCGGCCTGAAGACATTTGATTTGCGCGCGGAGCGGATGGCGACCAACGCCATGGCCGTGGCCACCCGCCTGCTGAAATGCCCGGGCGTGTCCCATGTCCGCTATCCCGGCCTGCCCGACAGCCCGGACCACGATGTGGCCATGCGCCAGATGCAGCGTGGCTTCGGTGGCATGTTGGCGTTTGACGTCGGCCATACCCAGGAGGATGCCAAGCACTTTATCTCGGCACTCAAGGTAATTTACCACGCGGTCAGCCTGGGCTCCACCGAGTCGCTGATTTGCATCCCGTTTCTCACCACCATGCTGTACATGCCCTCGGAACGGCGCACTGGTTTTGGCGTCAACCCTAACACCGTGCGCCTGTCGATCGGCATCGAACCATTGGCCGAATTGATCGAGGATATTGATCAAGCCCTTGAACAAATTAAAACAAAACCGATCGCATAAGTTGACCGATTCGGCATCAACCAAGGAGACTCAATGTTTTTTGGACGCTTGGACCACCCCACCACCTCGGCCACCATCCAGGGGTTATGCGGGGATGAGATGACGTTTGATCTCGCGATTCGCAAGGGTATCATCGAGGAAGTCCGCTATTTTACGGATGGTTGCGCGCACACTAAAATGTGCGGCGTGGCCGTTGCCCGGCGCGCGCAGGGCGCCACGGTTATGGACGCGCTCGGTATCAACCCGCGCGAAATCATAGCCACCCAGGAGTACCTGCCTGAGGAGGGCAAGCATTGCGCCATCCTGGCGGTCACGACGCTCTACCGCGCCATCGCAGCCTATTTGCTGGCCCCCGCCATCAGCGGTATGACGGACCATCAAAAGGAGAACAAGTGAACATACTCATCGTCTTCAACCGGCCACCTTACGACAGTACGGACGTGACTTGGAACGGATTGCGACTGGCCGGCCAGCTTCTGCAAAAAGGGCAGGCGCTGCGGTTGTTCTTAATGAACGATGCCGTGGATTTGGCGCGCGAAAGTTGCCGCAAACCGGACGGCTACGACCAGGACCTGGTGGCCATGCTCAAAGAACTGATCGTCAAGGGCGTGTCTGTGAAAGTCTGTGGCACTTGCATGGCGCGCTGCGGGCTCCACAAAAACGAGCCGTATTATGCCGGCGCCCAGAAGGCCACCATGGCCGAATTGGCCGAGTGGGTTATGACCAGCGACAAGGTGATTTCGTTCTGATGGGCATGGAGTTCAAACTGGCCATCGCCAGCGGCAAAGGCGGCACAG
Organism: uncultured Verrucomicrobiota bacterium; assembly: GCA_964489425.1. GTDB lineage: Bacteria > Verrucomicrobiota > Kiritimatiellia > RZYC01 > CAZAYP01 > CAZAYP01. The sequence continues at coordinate 3,761 of CAZAYP010000085.1, forward strand.
GCAAGACCACTGTGGCGGTGAGTCTGGCGCTCATTCTGGCCGAACAGGGCCATGCCGTGCATTATCTCGATTGCGACGTGGAAGAACCGAACGGCCATATTTTCCTGAACCCGGCGATCGCGCAGTCCGAACCCGCCGGCATCCCGGTGCCGGTGATTGACAAGCAGAAATGCACGGCTTGCGGCCAGTGCGCCCGTATATGCGCCTACAACGCCATTGCCGTGCTGAAAACAGCCCTGGTCTTCCCCGAGTTGTGTCACGGCTGCGGTGGCTGTGCGCTGGTGTGCCCCGCCGGCGCCATCCGCGAGCAATCCCGCGCCATTGGCGTGGTGGAACAAGGCGTCGCCGGCCGGATCGGCTTCACGCAGGGCCGGCTGAACGTAGGCGAACCAATGGCGCCCCCGCTGATCCGCGCCGTGAAAAAAGCGCGCCCGGCCGGCGGCCTGGCAATCCTGGATGCCCCGCCCGGCACCTCCTGCCCGGTGGTTACGACTATCCGAGACGCCGATTATGTCGTCCTGGTCACCGAGCCGACCCCGTTTGGCTTGAACGACCTGCGCCTGGCCGTGGCTGTGGCGCGCCAATTGGGACGGCGCTGCGGCGTGGTCATCAATCGGTCCGGCATGGGTGATGATGCCGTACGTTCCTGGTGTGCTTCCGAACAACTGGCGGTGCTGGCCGAGGTCCCGGACAACCGCGCCGTAGCCGAGGCCTATTCGCGCGGCGAGTTGCTGGCGCAAACCGAGTCCGCTTTCCGCGCCGCGCTGCTGAAACTGGCGGCAGCCATCAGCCCGGAGCTCGCATCAAGGACCAACGTATGAAAGAACTGGTCATCATCAGCGGCAAAGGCGGCACGGGTAAAACCAGCGTGACGGCTGCCTTTGCCGCCCTGGCCGGCCGGGCCGTGCTGGCCGATTGCGACGTGGACGCGGCTGACCTGCACCTGCTGCTGCAGCCTCATATTCGGCAGCGCGAAACCTTCCAAGCTGGCCACGTAGCCATCATCCGCCCGGCCGATTGCACAGGCTGCGGTGCGTGCCAGGCGCATTGCCGGTTTGACGCTGTGCGGCCCGACCCGGATATCACCGGGCGGCGGGTGTTCCAGGTGGATCCCTTGGCCTGCGAAGGGTGTGGCGTATGTATGACCATGTGCCCAGTCAAAGCCATTGATTTTCCAGAACGATTAAGCGGCGAATGGTATGTCTCGGATACGCGCTACGGGCCGATGGTCCATGCCCGGCTGAATCCCGGGAGCGAAAACTCCGGCAAACTGGTGGCCCGGGTGCGCGAAGAAGCGCGCCGCCTTGCCCATGACCAGGCCTTGGACCTGGTGCTGATTGACGGCCCCCCGGGTATCGGGTGCCCGGTGATTGCAGCTCTCACCGGCGCCAGCCTGGTGCTGGTGGTGACGGAGCCAACCCGGTCCGGTGAGCACGACTTGGCGCGCGTGCTCGATTTGACACGGCACTTCAAAATATCGGCCATGGTCTGCGTGAACAAGTGGGACATCAATCCGGACCAGGCCGCGGAAATCGAGCGCCGCGCCGTCCAGGCCGGCGCGAGCATCGCGGGCCGCATCCGCTACGACCGCGGCGTCACCGCCGCCCAACTGGCTGGGAAAAGCTTCGTTGAACTGGATCCGGCTGGCGCCGCCGCGGACCTTAAGACGGTTTGGCACAACGCGCATCAGTTCTTGATAGGACCTTTGGCATGAAAATCCGGAGCGAAGTTGGTCCATTTTTAGGGGCCGTAGCGGCAGTCGGCGGCGGCGCGCTGGTGATGCTCTTTGTCACGGGGGTCTGGTCTCGGTCCAGCGTCACGGGATGCCTGATCATCATAGGTCTGCTGAGTGGATATTTTCTGTACTTCTTCCGTGATCCCGAGCGCCATCCGCCCCGGGATGCCAATGCCTTGGTGGCTGGAGCTGACGGGGTGATAGCCTCCGTCGGGCCGGTGACGGAGACCGCACACCTGAACGCGCCGTGTGTTCGGATCAGTATTTTTCTCAGTTTGTTGGACGTGCATGTCAATCGCGCGCCGATGGCCGGACAGGCCCGGTTCCTTGGCTATTTCCCCGGTCGGCGGCTGTTTACGTTTCAAGAGAAATCCTCCGAACTGAACCAGCACAACAAGATTTTGATAGACGGTTTGCAAACGCGTTGTCTTATCTGCCAAATCGTGGGCCCGGTTTGCCGCCGGGTTGTATATTGGCCGGCGCATGATCGCCCCGTGCCGGTGGCGATGGGGGAGCGCATTGGTATGATGAAATTCGGATCGCGGTTGGACATGTATTTCCCGTTCGACGATATTGAAGTTACAATTCAATCCGGCGACCGGGTGCGGGCCGGTGAAACCGTGGTAGCGCGCTTAAATCCCCGGCGGACAGCAAAAGAAACGGCAACAGCTAATATGAAAGGCATAGCATGAAGAAAGCAGATGTGGTGGTGTTGGGCGGCAGCGCCGCCGGTCTGACGGCGGCCATTACCGTGCGGCGTTGCTACCCGGACAAAAACATCCTGGTGGTGCGGCAGGAACAACAGGTCCCCATCCCATGCGGTATTCCTTATATTTTTGGAACGCTCGAAAGTCCGTTGAAGAACCTGATGCCGGATGCGTTGCTCGAGAAAAACCGGATCGAATTGCTCGTCGCCGAGGCGACCGGGCTCGATGTGGCCGCCAAAACGCTGGCCACGGGCGCCGGGCCCGTAAGCTACGACCGCCTGATTTTGTCAACCGGGTCGTTGCCGGCCCGGCCGCCTATTCCGGGCATCGAATTGGAGGGGGTGTTCAGCATCCGCAAGGATGTGGCCTATCTCACCTCGCTGCAGGAACGGCTGCGGACGGCGACCCGGATCGTCGTGATCGGCGGCGGCTTCATCGGCGTCGAGTTGGCGGACGAAATCAACAAGGCCGGCGGCAAGCAGGTTGCCATTGTCGAGATCGCGCCGCATTGCCTGAGCCTGGCCTACGACGAGGCGTTTTGTGTGCGCATGGAAAACCTGGTACGCGAACGGGGCGTGGCCATCCGGAGCGGCGTGCGGGTGGCCAAGATCGCGGGCGCCAGCCAGAAGGTCGAAAAGGTGGTGTTGACGGATGGCGCCGAGATTCCCGCCGAGGTGGTCATCCTGGCGGTGGGCGCCGCGCCGAACGTGGCCTTGGCGCGCGCCGCCGGACTGGAGCTTGGCCCGCGCACCGGGGCCGTGATCGTGGACCGCGCCATGCGCACCTCGGCCAAGGATGTTTTTGCCTGTGGCGATTGCGCGAAAAAGGTGTCGTTCTTCGGCGGCCGGCCCTCCAGCTTGCGCTTGGCATCGATTGCCACCTCAGAAGCGCGCATTGCAGGCGCCAACCTGTTCGGCGTGCGCCGCGAGAACATCGGCACCCTGGGGGTCTGGTCCACCGCGGTGGGTTCCTTGGCCATGGGTACGGCGGGCCTTACGGAAACCATGGCAGAAATGCAGGGTTACCAGACCGTCTGCGCAACCATCGAAGCACCCAATCGCCATCCCGGCGGCATGCCCGGCATGGCGCCTTCGACCACCAAGCTGGTCTTCGAGCGGCACTCCGGCGTGCTGATCGGCGGCCAGGTGGCCGGGGACGCCGCGGTGGGCGAGGTGATCAACGCCTTGGCGGCTTGTATCCAGGGCCGCCTTACGGCCAACCAGATGGCCGCCTTCCAAATGGGCACCCATCCTGCGCTCACCGCCTCGCCGGTGGTTTATCCCATGGTCAATGCCGCGGAAATGGCTTTGGCCAGCCTGAGTAATCGATAGAAATATGAGTGGCTGAAAAGCGGGTGCAAAATGCCAACCTATGAATACGAATGTACGCAGTGCGGCCATCACTTTGAGCGCATGCAGTCCATGACCGATGCGCCGCTCGAAAAATGCCCGCAATGCGGCCGGCCGGTGCGCCGTTTAATCGGCTCCGGCGCAGGTTTCATAATGAAAGGCGGCGGCGGTTCAGGCCGGTCGAGTGGCGGGGCCTGCGCGCTGGAGACCACGGGCCGCACCTGCTGTGGCCGCACGGCGCGCTGCGATTCGCCAGGCTGCGAGGGATAATCCGGATGGCCAAACCAAACATTGAACCGTTCGAGCAGTACGCCGATCGCTACGCGGAATGGTTCGAACGCCACCCGGCGGCTTATGCCTCCGAATTGGCGGCCGTGCGCGAACTCTGGCCGCCCGGCGCGGCGGGCGTCGAGATCGGCGTCGGCGCGGGCCATTTCGCGGCGCCGCTCGGTATCCCGGTCGGCCTGGACCCCTCGCCGGCCATGCGCCAACGCGCCGCCGCGCAAGGCCTCCGCGTGGTGGACGGCGTGGCCGAAGACCTGCCCTTTGACGACGCCAGTTTCGCTGCCGCGTTGATGGTGACTACGCTCTGCTTCGTGAACGATCCCGTCCGCAGCACGCGGGAGCTATTCCGTATCTTGCGGCCGGGCGGGTGTGCGGTCATTGGCCTGGTGGACCGGACCAGCCGCCTGGGCCTCGAATACGAGGCCCGCCGCGACAACAGCCTGTTTTATCGCCAAGCCCGTTTCTTCAGCATCCCGGCCGTGACCGCGCAGTTGGCCGGCGCCGGCTTCGTCAACCTCGAATATCGCCAGACTTTGTTCGGGGACCTGGCGACCATGCTTGAACCCGAGCCCGTGAAGACTGGCTACGGGGGCGGCGCCTTTGTCGTGGTCCGTGGCCACAAGCAGGAACTGCCGCGATGCTGACGTCCGTCCAGCTTTGCATGAACCACGGCCGGCGGGTGCGCCGTTATCGCCGGCTCGCGTTCCAGCCGGGCCTGAACCTCTTGATTGGCCCCAACGGCACGGGCAAAAGCACGATCCTGCGGGCCATCGCCGAGTGCTCCGACTGCCAGCGGGAAGAAACCGGGGCCACGGAATATGTCCTGTTCGATACGGAGAAGATGAATCCACGCCTGGCGGAGAGCCCGGTTGGCCATTACGCCAACATGGTATTGCGCATCCGCGCCCAGTTCAGTTCTCACGGCGAAATACTGCAGGATGCCTTTGCTTCCTTGCGCATCACGCCGCGCACCTGCCTGTTGCTCGACGAGCCGGAGTCGGGCCAGGACTTCGACCATGTGCTGGCCTTGCGCAAGGCCATGGACCGTGCCGTCGCCCGCGGCGCGCAGGTGATCTGCGCCAGCCACCAGGTTTTGTTCTGGAACCGGGCTCATTTCATCGAATTGCGGCGCGGCTATCGGCGCCACATCACGGACGCGCTGTGCCGGATCACTTGTCCGTCGGCCTGCGAGGATGCCGGATGATAACCCAGTTGGCATGCATTCCCTGTTTCGCCAGGCAGGCCGCCGAAGCGGTGGCGGCCTGCGTGGCGGACCCTGCGCGCCGGGAGGCCCTGTTGCGGCAACTGCTCAACGAGATTGCGGCGGCCGATTGGCATGGTTCGCCGCCGGTCATGGGCCAGCGTATTCATCGCTGCATCCGGGCCGCATTGGGCGAACGCGACCCCTATCGCGAAATGAAAAAGCGCATGAATCGCATGGCGGCGCAGCTTTTGCCAGCCATGCGTGCGGCCCTGGCGCGCCAGTCAGACCCGCGCGAGGCCGTGGTCCGCCTGGCGATTGGCGGCAATCTGCTCGATGCCGGCGCCAAGACCTCCGTAGCGCCCGAAGACTTGCCCCGCTACTTGGATACGATATGGACACAGACTTTCATCGGTTCAGCACAAGCCTTGTACCACGCCGCCGATCAGGCGCATTGCATCCTCTACCTGACGGACAATGCCGGTGAAATCTATTTTGATCGGGTGTTGATCGAAAGCCTGCCGACCGAAAAAATAACCGTCTTCGTGCGCGGCGCCCCGGTCATCAACGACGCCACCCTGGAAGACGCAGACCAAGCCGGGTTGTCCAGCATCGTGCCGGTGTTCGATAACGGTTCCGATGCGCCAGGCACGATCCTGGCCGATTGCTCGGAGGAATTCCGCCAGTGGTTTGAACGCGCGGATATGATCATCGCCAAGGGCCAGGGCAACTACGAAACCCTGTCTGACTGCGCCAAGCCCATTTGGTTTCTGCTAACCGTTAAATGCCCGGTTATTACTGGGCACATTGGAGAACCCGTGGGCAGCCTGGTCCTGCGCGCCCCGGTTGTCCAACAACAGTCAAGTAAGAACGAGGATAATGAAGGAGAGGAATGAATATGAACGAATCGAAGAAAACGGCCTGTGCCGCAGCGCATCACACAACCGGACCTGGCCCCGAAGCCTCGCTTGAGGAGTTTTTGGAGCACCAGGCCCTGGAAGAACGTTTACGTTCCATCAAGCACAAGATTATCGTACTGTCCGGCAAGGGCGGGGTGGGTAAAAGTACCGTGGCGGTCAATGTCGCGGTAGCTTTGCTCAAGGCCGGCCACCGGGTCGGTTTGCTGGACGTGGACATCCACGGCCCATCCATCCCCACCATGCTGGGCATGCAGAACGAAACGGTCCGCACCCAGGACGACCAGATCGTCCCGGTCGAACATGCCGGGCTCAAGGTGATGTCCATTGGCTTCCTGTTGCGCCAGCGCGACGAAGCCGTGATCTGGCGCGGCCCCATGAAGATGGGCGTGATCAAACAGTTCCTCAAGGACGTTACCTGGGGCGACCTGGATTACCTGATCATTGATTCGCCGCCTGGCACCGGGGATGAGCCGTTGTCCGTATGCCAGTTGGCTGCGCCATTGGACGGCGCCTTGGTAGTCACCACGCCGCAGGATGTGGCCACCGCGGACGTGCGCCGGTCCATCAACTTTTGCCGCAAGCTGGATTTGCCCGTGCTGGGCGTGATTGAGAACATGAGCGGGTTTGCCTGCCCGCACTGCGGAACGACCACGGACATTTTCAAGAGCGGCGGCGGCGAACGCATGGCCAAGGACATGGGTGTGCCGTTCCTGGGCCGCATCCCCATTGACCCGCGCCTGGGCGCTGCTTGTGACGACGGCCAACCGTTCGTCTATCACCAGGCATCGACCGAAACCGCTGGCGCCTTTGCCAATATCGTCGCCCCCATCCTGGCGGCAGCTGAAGAAGTTAAAGCAACCCCAACAACCCAAGAGGAGGATAACACCATGAAAATCGCCATCCCGCTGGCGGAAGGTAAGCTTTGCATGCATTTTGGCCACTGCGAGCAGTTCGCCCTGGTCGAGGCGGACCAGGCGACCCAACAAATCAAGGGCCAGACCCTGCTGACCCCGCCACCGCACGAGCCGGGCGTGTTGCCGCGCTGGCTGCACCAGCAGGACGCTGACGTCATCATTGCCGGCGGCATGGGCCAACGGGCCCAGGCGCTGTTTGCGGAAAACGGCATAAAAGTAGTCGTGGGCGCGCCGGCGGAAGCGCCGGAAGCCCTGGTCGCGGCTTACCTGGCCGGAACGCTGAAAGCCGGATCAAATGCATGTGACCACTGAGCCATTGGGCCAGTTGTGATCGTGTGGAAAAGGAAAACAAACCAAGAAGAAAGGCATAGTCATATGGACGAAACCACCACAGTCAGACTGCCCTTGATCGGCGAGAAAGCGCCATCGTTCAAGGCCAAGACCACCCAGGGCGAGATTGATTTTCCCAAGTGTTTTGAGGGGAAATGGGTCGTGTTCTTCTCGCACCCGGCGGATTTCACGCCGGTGTGCACCACGGAGTTCATGACCTTCGCCACCCTGCAGCCGGAGTTCGAGAAGCGCAACTGCAAGCTGCTCGGGCTCTCGATCGACAGCATCTACGCGCACATCGCGTGGTTGCGAACGATAAAGGAAAAGATTCAGTACAAGGACATGAAGAACGTTGAAGTCACCTTCCCGGTGATCGAAGACCTCAAGATGGAGGTCTCCAAGGCGTTTGGCATGTTGCAGCCGGGCGCCAGCACCACCCAGGCCGTGCGCGCGGTGTTCATGATTGACCCCAAGGGCATTGTGCGGGCCATCCTGTACTACCCGCTGTCCAACGGGCGGAACATGGATGAAATCATGCGCATGCTGATCGCCATGCAGACATCGGACCAGCATGGCATTGCCACGCCAGCCAACTGGCGGCCGGGCGACGACGTGATCGTGCCGCCGCCGGGATCCTGCGGCGTGGCCAAGGAACGGACCGAGAAGGCTGATCCGGACGTCAAGTGCCTGGATTGGTTCATGTGCCTCAAGAAGTGTCCGAAATCATAACCAGTGACACAGCCATACTCCGCCTGCAGCGCCCCGCCTTTCCATGGCGGGATGCTGCAGGGCGGAGGGGCTTCGCCAGAGAGCGTTCGACATGGAACTGAAAACCATTGGCATCCTTCACACCCCCTTTGTCGCGCCCCAAGGCGCGCCCATCCAGCCGGCTTATGCCGAGGGTGCGGAGGGTTCGGTTGAGATAGCTCCGGCGTATGCGGATGGCCTTTTGGACTTGGATGGTTTTGACCGCATCTGGCTTGTGTACTGGTTGCACTTGGAGCCGCAACCACGGCTGCGCGTGGTCCCCTTCCGGGACACCTTGGAACACGGCATCTTCGCCACGCGCTCGCCCTGCCGACCCAACCCGCTGGGGCTGTCCTGCGTCCGCTTGCTGGCCGTGGAAGGTCGCGTGCTACGGATCGCGGACGTGGACATGCTCGACAACACACCGCTCCTGGACCTCAAGCCTTATGTGCCGGATTTTGACGCATTCCAGGAAAGCCGGGCCGGGTGGTTTGCCGCCGGCCGAGCCCCCAATACCCGCGCTGACGGGCGCTTCGCACCCAAGCCGCTGTGATGAAGCCGACCCAGCCCATCTTTGACATGCTGCGCGCCGAGATCGTCCAGGTGACCGGCTGCACCGAGCCCGCCAGCGTGGCCTATGCTTTTCTCGTGGCGCAGCGGCATCTCAAACGCCCCTTTGATCCTTATAGCATGCGCGCTACACTGTGCGCCTCACCTGAAGTGTTGCGCAATGCCTCCACGGCCATGGTCCCGTACCTGAACCGGCGCGGGTTGCGCATCGTGGTGGCCGCCGGGCTGGCGTCTCACGCCAGGGGCTTCAACCTGTTCCCGAAAGTTGACCTGCGCCGGGCCCGCGCGCTGCTCGCGCGGCGCGGGTGGCTGGCGGTTTCTCCCGTTCGGCGCCACGGGCTGCATGTCCATGCCACGCTGGAGTATGACCATGGCCACGACCGCGTCGAAGTCGTGATCAGCGGCCGGCACGACCAGATCGTCAGGGTCGTGTGTAATGGTCGCGTAATCGCTTGTCCGCCACCGCCTTTGCCAGCCGCGCCTCTGGCGTGGGCCGATATCCTGCGGACCGCCCGCGGACGCGACCCGGCGCTGGAGCGCATGGCCCGCGATTTCCTCACCCGGCAGGTGCGCGGCCGCGCATCCCTGGCCTTGCCGCAGCGCGTGGCGGAACTCGTCCGGGCGCGCATGGGCGGGTCATCCGCGCCGGTCATGACCATCACGGGCTCGGGCAACCAGGGCATTTTTATCGGCGTTCCTTTTTATGACCTGTATCGCGAGCAAGGGCCGGCCGTGCTGCCCGCCGTCGTACTGTCACTCTTGGCCCAAGTTCACTTGAGCCAGCAAAAATCGCGGATCTCCGGCGATTGCGGGCTGGCCACCAAGGCGGCGCCGGCGCTGGCTGCGGGGCTGGCCATGACGCAGGGCGCCAGCGGCCGCCAAATCCGGCAGGCGATGCGCGCCGCGGAAGCGCGCCTGCGCGGCATGACGTGTCCGGGCGCGCGGGCCAGTTGCGGCCGCAAGGCTGAACGCGCTATGAAGGTTGTGCTGGCGAGCAGTTCACTCAAGCCGGATGCCGGCGCAAGGAGCCGTCATGCGAAGCAGCCATAGAAAGACGGCCATCCTGATTGGAGCTTTGGCCTTGGCGATGGTCGGCACACGGCCGCACACCAGCCAGGCTTGGGGCGGACGGACGCACAAGAAAATCAGCGCTCGCGCCTGCCATAACGTGCCTCCAGAAATGCAAGCCTGGCGCCTGTACGCCATGCCGATGATCCGCTTGTCGATTTACCCCGACATCTGGAAAGACCAGGATCCTGACGAGGATCTGCGTCATTTCATTTCGCTGGATGCGGTTCCATGGGGCATCACCAACGCTAGCGCGCTGGAGCTGCCGCGCATCATGCCCCCCGACAGGGACGCTGATCATGGCAGTCTTCCGTGGACGACCATGGCGGTGTTCGACCGCCTGGTTATCGCCATGCGCAGCAACGATTGGGTGGAAGCCACCCGCCTGGCCGGCGCGCTGGGACATTATGTGGGCGATCTCAACATGCCCCTGCACCAGGTGCGCAACTATAACGGTCAGTTATCCGGGCAATTTGGCCTTCACACCCGCTGGGAAAGCGGCATGCCGGGCCGCTATGACGACCAGATCCATGCTGCGGCCGTGCCGGCCACCTTGCTGGACGATCCCTGGCAGCGCATCGTTGATTCTATGAATCGCGCCCATCTGCTGGCCGGGCAAATCCTGGCCGCAGATCTGGCGGCCCGCAAGGCCGTCAACCGGGACTATGAATCCGACCGCTATTATGACCTCTTGTGGACGTGGACCGGCGATATGTTTTTGGCCCAAATCACCCGCGCCGCCGATGACTTGGCCTCGTTGTGGTACACGGCCTGGGTGCAGGCCGGCCGGCCGGCGATTCCGCCGCCGCCGTCCAATCTCCCGACCCACTCGGTGCATGGGCGGCCGCAGTTCCTGCCAGAGAATCTGCCATGGCCCGTGATTTTCGTGGGATCGCTGCTGTTCATCGGGTTGGTGATTGTCATGGTCAGCCTGGTTCGGCGCAAGCCGGCCCAACGCGCGCTCCAGGAAACGGCGGGGATCGCGACGCCCAAGCAGGAGGAAGGGACAGGCGAATCTCATGCCCAATGAAATAATGGTGTTGCTAATCACGGGGTTGGCTGCCGGCCTACTCGGCGGACTGCTGGGAGTTGGTGGCGGCATTGTGCTGATGCCGGTCCTGCGCTTCATCGTCGGCCTTCCGCCGGCCGAAGCGGCAGGAACCTGCGTAGTAGCGGTATTCTTCACCACCCTGGGTGGCGGCCTCAAACACTACCGCCTTGGCCATGTGCCGCTGCGCAAGCTCTGGCCGGTAATCCTGGCGGGTGTTGTTTCCACGCTGTTATTCTCCATGCTGTTCCTGCTGTTGGCCCAACGTGGGCGTTGGCTTGATTTCGGCATTGGCTGTGTGTTCGTTCTTCTCTCCTTGCGCATGATTTGGGATGCCGCCGTCAACTGGCGTAAAGAATCCGAAAATGCCGCCTCGGCGGCTTCTCTTGTCCACGAGACTTCCAGCGTCCGTAAGGTATCCTTGGGTGTTCTGGCCGGCATTTTGCCGGGGTTGTTTGGCATTGGCACGGGGGCTATTCTCGTGCCCGGCTTTTCGTATTTGCTGAAAGCGCCGATTAAGGTGGCGATCGGGTCCGCGCTGGTGTGTTTTTGCGCCAACGCCCTAATCAGCGCGGTCATGAAATACGCCCAGGGTTATGTTCACTTGGGATTGGCACTGCCAGTATGTCTGGGTTGCCTGGCCGGATCCCAACTAGGCGCGGTCATCAATCACCGGACCCCTTCTCGACTATTGAAACTTCTGTTTGGCCTTGTGTTTGCTTGGGTATCGCTACGCTTTGTTGCGACCGGCCTAAAGGGGACACCATGAATACCGCCACGATCCTTACCCAATACTGCCAACGCATCCGTGAATTGGTCGGCATCCACGGCTTGCATGACGCCGCGGTGACGGTATTGGCCAAGACGCTGACACCGGAAGAAGCCATTGGAACACCCGGCCGCAGAGACTTCCCCATCTTGGAAGGCAAGGAACGCGTCATCGAGGCCGCGGTTATGGGCGCGCGTGGCCAGGCGTTCACCGATTCACCGTCCGAGTTTGAAGGATGCTTGCGCAGCGTACTGGACTTGCCTCTGACCACCAATCGCCAGCGGGCCATTTTTCTGGCCACGACCAACGCCATGCTGGCGCATCTCGGGCTGGCCCACGGAACGGTCCATTGCAAAGATAACGCCCCCGAGCAATGCGCTGCGGAAATCGCCGCCGCCGCGCGCAATACCGCCGCCCGCCGCGTTGGGTTGGTCGGCTTCAATCCGGCCATTGCCGAGGCGCTCGTGCGGGAGTTCGGGCCGGACAACGTGATGATGACCGATCTAAACCCGCGGAATATCGGGATAACCAAGTTCGGCGTCACCATCATGGATGGCCGGACCCAAACCGGAGAACTGATCCAAGCCAGCGACTTGGTGGTTGTCACCGGCACCACGTTGGTCAATGATACCTTTGACTACATTCGACAACAGGCCCAAGTTTCTGCCAAACGGTTGATTATTTTTGGCATCACAGCCGCGGGCGTCTGCCGGGTGATGAACATGGAACACTGGTGCCCGCGGGCAGAGAATGGGTAATCTATGAAAATACTTGATTCCCTGATAGACTGTTTGACCGAAAAGGAAACCCCCGTGCGCGGAGTCTGGGCCGGCGCGTTCTGGACCGCCGTAACCACCCGGTTCACGGGGCTGGCCACCACCTACCGGGAACTGGAACCACCCCCAGGCCCGCATCCCTGCATGGTTAAAGACGCCGGTGATCTCATCGGCAAAACGGCGGGCGAACTGGTCGAGTATTCACGCTCGGACAATACCCTCAGCGCCTCCATCGGCATGGCAGCCATCAACTCCCTGCTGGACGTGGACGAAGCTCAATGCGTTGAGCGGGGCGCTTTTGATGTGCTGGCGGAAATGGGCCGGGGCCGGGATGTGGCCGTGGTCGGACATTTTCCCTTTGTGCCCCGGTTGCGGGACGTGGCCCGGAACGTGTGGGTCATCGAAAAACGATTGCGGCCTGGAGATTTTGCGGAAAGTGAAGCCGCCCGCATATTGCCCAAAGCCGATGTGGTCAGCCTAACCGGGACGGCTTTCATCAACCACACGATCGAGGACCTGCTGCGCTTGTGCCGGAATAGCTACGTGGTGCTCACTGGACCCACATCACCACTATCGCCGGTCCTCTTTGACTTTGGCATTCACGCCATCTGCGGATCCCGGGTCGTCGACGCCGAAGAGGCGACCCGTTACATCATGCAGGCCGCGACCTTCAAACAAATCCGCGGCCATGGCGTGCGGGTGCTAACGATGCTGAAGGGTCCGCCGTGAACAACGCCGCCCCCGCAGCGTGCTGGCAGATCATGCGGGTCCATCAGCGAGTTCTACTGGCGGAACTTGGGGATCGAAGCCATCTCCAAAGTGAACGCATCCCCGCCTGGGCTACAGGATTACATAATGGAGTGAAGACATGAGCAAATACTTGAAACTGGCTGGCGTGTCGGTCGTCTGCGGATTGGCGGCCTTGTCCCAAGCTTTTGCGTGGGGTCCCGAGGGACACGAAATCGTGGCCGAAATGTCGCTTTTCTACCTCACGCCGGTCGCCCGCGATGCTGTGGACGACGTGCTCGGCTCATACAAGTTGAGCGATTTTGACGTGGCCAGTTGGCCGGATACGATACGAGGAAACAAGGAATACGCCGAACGATATCCGCACAATGGGGATTGGCATTATATCGACTTTGTCGTTCAGCAGTGGTACGATGAAAACTTCAAGCTGGAGGTCACGCAAGACGGCCACGACATTGTCAGCCAAATCCTTCGCTGGCGCGACGAACTGGCCGATGGCAAGATCGAAAATGAGCGGCGCCTGGATGCTTTACGATTCTTGGTACATTTTGTTGGCGATTTGCACCAGCCACTCCACTGCGCGTCGCGCTATAACGACATGGGCGGCAACATGCTGCCTGTCAACTCGTTTCACGGCCAGCATTACTCGTTCGACCCGGGCACACCCATGGACTATCCTCCCTGCCTGCACAGCACATGGGATGAATATCTGGTGTTTGAACTGGTGGCGGGTCAGAAAACCAAGGCCGTGGCCAGAGCCCTGCATGAGGAAATTACGCCGGAACAGCTTTGCCAATGGAGCGACGACGACGTGTTGGGCTGGGCCGAGGACAGCTATTGGCTGGCCCGCAAGCAGGTTTATCGATGGACCAACGGGGAGCGCGTGCCATTCAAATGGAGTGGTGCGGGCATGGATCTGACGAGCGAGAACTATATTGATTCGCATCTGCCCATTGTCCGCGAGCAACTGCAAAAAGCTGGCGTCCGGCTTGCCCATATGCTCAACACGGCCTTCGATCCCAAGTACGTAAAACCGCATCTTTGTCCATGAACCGCCCCCGAACAGAAGCCGCCCAGGATGTCAGCATCACCGTGCTGGCTGAAAATACGGTCCACCGCCGGGGTCTGCTGGCGGAGCATGGATTATCGATCTGGATTGAAACCCCGGACGCGCAGGTGCTCTTCGACACCGGGCAGGGACTTGCCTTGCCGAATAATGTCGCCAGGCTCAAAATCCCCATTGACCAGGCCTCAGCCATTGCTTTGAGCCACGGACACTACGACCATTGCGGCGGGTTGGGTTACCTTCTTCAAGAAAATAAGGCTGCGCCAATATACTTGCATCCGGATGCGCTCCAACCCCGTTTCAGCCGGCATGCCGATCAGCAAATGCACGCTATCGGCATGCCCGTGGATTTGGCCTCAGCATTGGAAGCCGTATCGGAAAGAATAACGCAAACGTTGCAGCCCACGCGCGTCGCAGCGGACATTTGGGCCACAGGCCCCATTCCCAGGGTGACGGATTTTGAGGACACGGGCGGAGAATTTTATCTGGATGCCCAAGGCGTCGCGCCTGACCCGATCCGGGATGACCAGGCGCTGTGGCTGGAAACCTCGAAAGGCATCGTGGTCGTGTTGGGTTGCGCCCACTCCGGCGTGGTCAACACGTTACAATTCATCGCCGATTTGACCGGCGCCCGTGGTTTCCACGCCGTTCTTGGCGGGATGCATTTGGGCCGGGCCAGCCCAAAGCGGTTGGCCGCCACAGCGGCGGCATTGGATCGTTACGGAGTATCCCGGCTGGGTCCAATGCATTGCACGGGGATGACCGCCGCGGTCTTTCTCGCCGAGCATTCACCCGGCCGCCTGGAATCTTGTGGCGTGGGCGAGAAACTTGTAGTGTGATCCTATGAACCATACTGAAGTCGACAAGAGCAGCGACGGCCCAGCGCCCGATCAAGACCCGCGCGTTGCCATGGCGGCGGAAAGAACGTTTCTGGCGTGGATTCGAACCGGGCTGGCCCTCATGGGGTTCGGCTTTGTTGTGGCCCGGTTTGGGTTGTTCTTGCATGAAATGGCATCCCTCCAGCATCAGGCGGTCCCTGCTGGCCGCGGATTTTCGATTTGGATTGGCACCAGCCTGATTATCCTTGGCGTGGTTTGCCATATCCTCGCCACTATTAATCACATGCGTTTCCTTGGCGCCATCCACGGAAGCAGCCAGCCGCAATATTTGAATACGATGCTGGGGAATGTTGTGGCCATAGCGCTGGCCCTGATTGGCATCGCCACCGTAATCTATTTTCTAACAATGTAGCAGGCTTCCAGGATGCCCTATTCAAAAAAAAGCATTGCTTGATAACCATATCCGCATGACGGAGCGCGATGAACTCTATCGTCGGCATGGTTACGACGTCAGCCGTAATATCGCCTTTGTTCTTTCCAAGGCATTGCCGTTGGAAGGCCGGATCCTGGAAATCGGCACCGGCAAAGGGCGATTCCTGGCCGCATTGCTGCGGCAAGCCCCGTGGGTCACCACGATTGACCTCGATCCTGACGAACAGCACATTGCGCGCCTGAATGTGGCGCAAGCGCACCCGCCGGGCCGCGCCCGGTTCGTCATTGCGGATGCCCGCGACCTGCCTTGGCGCGCGCGTTCCTTTGACACCGTGGTCTCCATGAACGCCTTGCATCACATGGCCCAAATCCCGCGAGTCATCAGCGAAATCCTCCGTGTGGTTCGACCGGGAGGCAAAGTCGTACTGGCGGACTTCAATGAACGTGGATTCTCCATATTCGACCAGATTCATCGGCGCGAGCGGCGAATTCACCAGCGCATAAAATACGATATCAAGGATGTCGCAAGGATGTTCAAGGCGCAAAACTGGTATGTGCGGCGATGCCACGCCGATTGCCAGGACGTTTTGGTGGCACGGTCCCGCATGTGATGTAACTCAGCCCGCCAGCGAGTCTGCGAAGCCCGCGCAACGTATATTCAGACATCCTGATCTCGACGATCACCTGCAGAGGACGGGCGCCGTGGCAAGGA
>CAZAYP010000086.1:0-19427 GCA_964489425.1 uncultured Verrucomicrobiota bacterium
ATATCAGCGCGCTACCACTGCCCACCCCCAAAACCGGGCTTTCTTAACCGCTGCCGCCATTACGATGCGGTTGACATAGTAGCAATATAATGCTACTATTACGCGAAAAGGAGACCCCATGTCAACACAACTCGAACGCAAAGAATGGCAGATTCGGTCGCTCCTCGCCCGGGTGGCCCGGCTCGGTGACCTTCGCCCGGGGACGCTGACGGTGCAGTACCGCCATCCGACCGAGCGTAAGACTCCGTTCCACCAAATCAGTTATACACACAAGGGCCGGAGCCGGTCGGAGTACGTCCGTCCAGAGAACCTCCCGGGCGTTCGAAGAGAGATTGCCGCCTACAAGAAGTTCCGCCGCCTTATCGAGCAGATCATCGAACGGTCGCTGGAGGCCTCGCGGCTACGCTATCGGCGCCGATAGGAGCCCCGTCCCGCCCCGATCCTTGCAACCGACGCAGATGGGGGGGGCAATAAATCGCAGATGCGCCCAGTCGTCACCCGTTGCGTCAAATGGTATTGACACTCGGCGGCAATGTAGCACAAAATGTCCACACTATGAAAACGGCAACGATAAGACAGGTACGCAACGACTTCGGCACCGTGCTTTCCTGGGTGGCCAACGGCGAAGAAGTGACGGTGTTGAATAGAACGCGGCCTGTGGCCAGGATATGCCCGCCACGCCCCCAAGCCCAGCCCGTGTTCAGAATGCCGGACTTTACCGCCCGTGCCAAGGCTATATTCGGCAATCGCCGCACCCATGCGGTCGAGCACCTTTTGAAAGAGCGGGGGCAAAGCCCATGGTAACGTATGCTGATACCAGCTTTTTGCTTTCGCTTTACACGGCCGATGCCAACCACGCGGCGGCTATTGAGCAGTTGAAGCGGATAAAGGCGGCCATGCCTTTCACGCCCCTGCAACGGCATGAACTACGAAACGCGGTGCGCCTTCAGGTGTTTCGCAAAGACATTACAGAGCGGGACAGGGACGCCGTGTTGCGCAATATAGACGCCGACGTCAAAGACGGTTTTCTGGTCGAAACCGGCTTGCCGTGGGTCAGCGTTTTTGCCGAAGCCGAGACGTTAAGCGCCGACCACGCCGAACGGCTTGGGACGCGGGGCATGGATATTCTGCACGTCGCGGCGGCCCGCGCAATAGGCGCACATGACTTTTTAACCTTTGATGGCCGCCAGAAAACTTTGGCCGCCAAGGCGGGCTTGAAGGTGAAGCCGTAGCGCCGCCCTACGGAATGCGTTAGTGTGTCCTCGAAAACCTGCCACGCCATAGTGGGCGTTGTCCCCAATATAACGCACCCGACCCAACTCAAGCCGAACCGTCACGCCCAGTTGAAGGTGAGTTCTGATGGAGAACCAGCGTGGAACATGCACGCCGCACAAGGGAGCCTCGTGCCGGCTTGGGGGTGGCTAGCCGTGGAAATCGGACGGCAACGGACAAAAACGGACCGCCGGCCGATGTAACTAAAATGTTACCAATTCGTGCAGGTATCAGGCGTTGCACCGAACCGCACACCAGCGCATGGGATGACCGCAGCGATCATCGTTTTGACCGCATAAAAACTGGGTAATTCGCGCATAACTGGTTGGTGCCCGGGGCGGGAGTCGAACCCGCACACCCTTACGGATAACGGATTTTAAGTCCGTTGCGTCTGCCATTCCGCCACCCGGGCTAAAGCCTTAATTATCAAGCATTATCCATTGCGGGCCAGCATATTGTGAAAGTGCTACTGTTACCATTTGCGACTTTCTGCGCCCTTCGGTTTCATGTGTTTTGGGGTTTAGAAAGCATACAAAAAGCATACAGTTTTTTGCAGCGGGGTGCCCCGGCTGGGGGGCGGTTGCTGCATTATGCGTTTTCCCGTTCATGCCGCGCATTATACCCGCCCGTTGCGCGCGTGTTCAAGGCGCTTTTGCGGCCCCACCCCGCCGACATTCCCGACAATCCCGACATTCTACCCCCCGCGCGGAAGCCCCCCTTGCGCCACTGCCTGCCGACAAACCCGACTTTCCCGACAAACCACCCCCAGGGCCAGCCTACCCGGCCGGTGCGCGGTGCGGGCAATCCCGGCAGCGTGTATCTTCCACGGTGCGGGCTTCGTCGGCGATTTCCCGCAGGCAGTCATAAATCGCCGCGTGCAAGATGCCGGCCACGTCCAGGGCCGGCTTGTTTTCTAACAGGGGCGGCAGGGAGTTTTCCAACGTCAGGAATCTGGCCTTCACGGTTGCGGCCATCGACAATAATTCGTGTTCGGCAGTTTCGCGGCTCAGCCACTTGCCTTGCTCGGCTTCCCGTTTGAAGCGGAGTGTCGCGATTTCTTCCCGCAGTTTTTCGCGCCGAAGCTCGGTGATGCTTTCATCGGCCGGCGCGCGGTTGTCCAGCTTTTGCCGTCTCCTGATGTAATCCATGACCGCCGGCCCGTCGTAAAGCCACACCACCCCCTTGCGGCCCGTAGCCGGGGGGGCCTCAGGCCGCTTCATGTGCTTGTCGAACGTGGTGCGCGATATGCCCAGTTCCTTGCGGATATCCGATATCGTCATTTCTCGCATTTATACCCCCATCTAAAAACTTGATGTGCAGAGAAGGGGCGCAACCGACACCCACAGCGACATCCCCCCTTCAAGTAGGACCCGTAACTATTTAATCCCGTGACACTTGCATGACCCTTCCGGCGGCACAAAACATTTGCGCCACACACCATCATTGCGGGCAGCCAGGCGGCGGCAGCGGCCCGGCTTGCGGGCCGTATCCAGCAGGCCGTACAGCGCCCCCACGGCCAGGTTCAGCGTGCACTCTTGCCTGTCAGCCAGGCGGGCCAAACGGCCAGCCTCGGCCCGGTTCCGCTCGGCGGCCGCCCCCAGGGTTTGCAGCGCGCGCAATAACTTTTTGTGTTGGTTCATGTTCAGGTTCCTTTCTCGGTTTGGTTGTGTGTGCAGAATAGTTGCGGGTCATCGGCCAGCCATTGCGTAATAGCCAGCAGCGCCCCCACGGCGGCCGGCGCTTCGGTGCCCGGTTTGAGTATAACCCGCACAGCCGGTACCTCGGCAACGATATCGCAGGTTGCGCTTGAATGCAGACAGCGGCCAGCGGCGTCATAATTTAGGAATCCCGTGGACGCTTCCGGCTTGCCTAGAAAACAGCAAATGTGTTGCTCGCCCATTTTAGTTCACCCCGAAGCGGTTGCCCGCATCGGGCAGCCAGGCGGCCCCCGGCCCCGTGGGAGGTTGCTGCTTGAAAAGCCGTTCGAGTTCGCCCAAGGCTTTTTCCACGATTGCCGCGCGGCGGCCCATTTCGGCTTTGGTGGCGTCGGCCGCGTCTGATTCCCGCTTGATGTATTCCATGACGGCCCCAAACACTTCCCGCAGGGCGGGGCAGTCGCCTTCGGTTATTGGTTTATCCTTCATTATGCTTCCCTTTATCCCTCGTTAAGCCCGGCCGGCGGTATTGCCGGATTGGGGCAAATCAAGAATAGTTCATGCGACGGCGCGGCTTTCACTCGGGCCGGGTGGGTTGCACTCTTTAGCCAGCCGCGCAGTTCCAGAAACAGCAGGGCCTCCCGCGCGGCGTTGCATTCATCCAGGCCGGCCCATCCGAAGCGCGCCACGTCGCGCGGCTTCACGGCCTCGACCCGGCCTAGGCCTTCGGCTTCCCGCAGACCGGCCAGCTTGGCGCGGTGCTTGTCCAGCAGCGGCCACAGTTCGCGCGCCTTGGATTTTTCGGGTGTCTCTCCCATGAACGCGACGGCCCGGCCCAGGTGGGCCCGCAGACAGCGCGCGAGTTCGATTGCCCGGCGCATTTCGTCCGGCGTGATGGTGCTGGTGATGGCGCGGCCGGCCTCGGCGTGCTCGTAAAGATGGAAGCACAGGCCAACGCGGGCGGCATGCTCAGGCAGCTTCGACAAACAGCCGGCCAGCAGGGGCGGCGCGGCCAGGGCGTCGCGCTTTACTTCGTCGTGGAACGATTTCCACAGGCCGAAGGCGCGATAATCCAGCCCCACAACGTGCGGGCAGGCGTTCCCTTCGGCATCGGTAGCCATGGCCAGGCCCAGCAGCTTGGTTATGCCGGCGTCGTAGGCGGCAAGGATTTCAGGTTCAATGCTGGCCGTCGGGTATTCCGCACCCCCGGCCCGCTCGGGCAGCAGAAAAATCCAGCGGGCCAAAAAACCGCTTTCCCGCAGTTCGTCGCTCTGGCCAAGCGTTTGTAAACTGTCCGTCTGGGTGGCCAAAAACGCCGCCAGCACGGGGCAAGCGAGCTCAAAGGACGGTTTGTCAACGGCGCTCCGGTCATTGCGCCAGAAGTCGCCCGCATGGCCGGCCAGGTACAAGCCTATATCGGCCCCTTGGGAATTATATCGGCCCCTTGCAATGCTCAGAACGTGCCGGGCTTCGCTCGAAAAAATGCCAAGCACGCTCCCGTTGCGTGCCATTATGCGGGCAGCAGCTTCGCCGGTAACGTCATTGCAAACTAAAACCGGGGCGCAAGGCTTGGCGGTTTCCACGGCTTGCAGGCGCAGTATTTCGGCAGTCAATTTCACGGTGTCGCCGTCACCTTTCGCAAGCTGGCGCTCAATTCCCGTGATCTGGGCGCGGGCGGCTCGGGCGTCGGCGGCCCATTGCGCCAGTTCCTTTTCGGACCGTTCCCGCATTTCCCGCTGGCGGGCCAACAGCGGCTTTTGCACAACGCGACAAACCGGGGTTTTCGTCCCGCCAACGGTCATGGCGGCCAGCACAAACAAGTTCGCGTGCTGGTGGTGGTCGGCCTTGATTTCAATGCGGGCCACGTTTCGGCAGGCAATAGAAACAGCCCCCAACAACGCCCCGCCGGGCAACTCTGGCGGCGTGTTCATGGTGTCCACAATCGCGCGGCCCAGGGCGGCCAAGGTTGCGGGAAAACAATCCCACGGCCAGGGCGGCGGCGGGGTGGCGAGTCCGCCCAGGGGCAGCGGCTCGGGCCAGGGCTCGGCTTGGGCTTCGCCCATGGTTTGCTTGCGGCCGTCGTGGGCGGCCCCGAAGGCGTCGGTGTGCTCAGGCCCGGCGGCCGGTTCGCGGGCGATCTTGGAATATGCGCTTGCAACAGCGGCCCGCACTTCGGATTCGTTCATGGCCGGCCGGCAACGGCCCGCAAAGTACATCACTTGTTCAAGGGTTGCGTCGGCCGGCCAGCCTTCATCACGCAGTTGGACGGCTATAAAAAAAGCGGTTGCGTTGCGGCCCCCTTCATCGGCCCCGGCGGCAATAGCATCGGCCACGCTGGGCGGAATGCCCGGCATCCCCGCAGGCGGCGGCGTGGCGGGTTCGTCTTTCGGCAGGTAGTCGACCAGCGGTTTTTTCTTGGGCAGGCCCGGCTCATATACTTCGGGCGTGTACTCCGGCCGCCAGGGCAGCGGCTCGGTATCTTGGGTTACGACATAGCGCCCGCCGGTGGAGTGAACCGAAGGCGGGGCTACCACTTGACCGCCCACCGATTTCAAATCTCCCCAGCCGACTTTGACCTTGGCCAGTTGTGCGGGCGCGGGCTGCCCGTCTGCAAGCCGGTAGTACTTATGGCATCGGCCGGGCTCAGCATTTGTGCGGGCAACCGTATATGTGCGCGCGGCCTCGGGATGGGCGGCGGCCCATGCGGGGTATGCCTCGGCGGCGTCAAAGTCTAGGACGACCAGCCGGCTCGGCCCGCATGAAATGCCGATATTCATGCCGTTTTTGTAAAGCGGCAAGTCGGCTTCGGTTGCTTTGTGATTCTGCCATCCGGTAATGGTTGGCGCTTTCCCGGTGTCCTTGTCGCCCACAACAGGCGCGCCATTCGGCACGGGGTGCCAACCTCGGGCCATGTAATCGCGCGCGGCATCCCGCAACATGGTTTTCATACTTTGGGCTCTCCGTGGGCCAGGGCTTCAACTTCTGATTTGCGCCACCTAATGCAACGCGGGCTTCGCCGTATGGGGTGCAGCTGCCCCCGGCGGCGGTAACGGAAAACGCTTTTTGCGTGGCATTCCAGCAGGGCGGCGGCGGCCTTCGTGGTTATGAGTTCATCCCGGCCACCATCACGGCAAGCGGCTAAAATGCGGGCTTCGCGCTCGGCATCAATGCCCAGGGCCCGCAAAAACTGCCGCAGGGCGGCCAGCTCTTGCGGCTTCATAAGCCCACCATGGCGCGGATTTGTTTTTCGTATTCGTTGCCGAACGGATCGCCGGCGTCCATTAGCCGGGCCAGCGCGACCAGCAGGTAGGGGGGGTATGCCAACGGATAATCTTCCGTGCCGTAGTGCTGGCCATAACAATTCATGGCTTGCAGCGCCAGGGCTGCCAGGCGCGCGGCTGTATCGGCTGGGGTGGCGGATTCGGTAAGCACGGAAACGAACCACCCCGCTCCATATTGGTCATCGTATTTGCGGGCCACGGCACGAACGAAGGCGGCGTCGGTGCGCTCGCTTTCCTGGTCGGGCGGATTTAACACGGCCAGGGCCATGGCGTCGGCGGCGGCTTGTTCGGCCAAGGCTTCGCGCTCGGCTTCGATTTTAAGCCATTCGGCCGCGCTCTCGGCCGTTGCCGGCGTTGGAGTTCGAGGCGTTATCTTGGCCAACTCTCGCGCAATGGCGGCCCATTCTTTCTTACTTTGCTGCCTCATTTGCCGCCCCCTTTCGTGGCCAATTCTGGGAACAGCGCGGCCGGCGTGGTGCCCAGGGCGCGCGCCAGCCGGACGGCTTCATCGGGCTTTGGGTGGCTCCGTTTCCTCTCGAAGCTGTATAACCTCATTTCGTGAATCTCGCTTTTCTCACCCAGGGCCAAGGCGCTCAGGCCGGCCCGCTCCCGTGCTTCTCTCAACTTCGACTTCATTTTTATGCCTCCTTGTGGTTGTTGTTGTTTAACTTCACTAGATGGGCGGTGTATCTTTTATGTCCTAAGTGAAAACGCTCTCGACAAGGGAAATGGCGGCGGCCCTCGGGACGACAACCCGCAACATACGGCGCATGGTGGCGGCCGGGCAGCTTGTCCCGGTGCCGGGCACAGGCGGACAGGGGCGGCCAGCGCGATTTAGCGCGGCGGCGGTGCAAGCGGCGGATGTTGCGGGCGCATTCGCGCGCGCGGTGGCGGCTTTCAGGCAAGGCGCGCTTCCGGCTCAGGCGCTCGATTGCTTCCTGCCGTGGTACGAAGCGCGCGACGGTTCGGGCCGGCTTTATCGGGCGCACCATCGGAATGACTTAACCCGCATATTCCCGGCCACCACGCCGGCGGATGCGACGGCCGCCAGAATTGCGGGCGGGTTAAGCCAGGCCGAAGTGCGCTATCTACTGGCGGCCCTTTGCGCGGCGGCCCACCCTCAGGCGGCCCGATACAACGCCCCACCAGCTACGCGGGCCCAGGTGATTCGGCCCAGGGCGGGCGGCCCCGTGCCCTGGCGGGTGCGGTGGCTTGCTCGCATGGATTTTGAAGTCTGGCCACGGGTGCTTGCGTTAATCAAGGCGCGCCCCCATGCCGAAAAGCGTTCCGTTTCTGATTCGGCGTTGCTCGATTATATGGCAACTTGCACAGGCCGCGTACCCCGGCGCTATAAAGGGCAACTTGCGCTTGCAAAGCAGGCTTCAGCTATCGCCAGGGCGGCGGGGGCGTCTCGGTCTGATATTCAGAGATATGCCCGCGCGCGTATGGCAAGCGTGGCGCGGGCGGTTGGAGTTCCGGCCCCGGCAGCGGTTGCGCGGGTGCTTTGCGTACAGCGGGCCCAGGGGGCGCGGCTATGGCGCGGCATTCGGGGCAAGCTGGCGGTGGCGGATTTGACGTGGCTTGAAGATTTGTTCAACAAGTCGCCCAGGGCGGCCCCGCCAGTACCGGCCCCATTATGGGAAATTACGGTTGGCGGGCAGACGTTCAAGGCGCTTGTGCGACACGTCACGCGCAGTTAATTAGCCGGCGGTTCCCGGTTCGCCGTGGCCTTCAGGATAACGGCGAATGCGGCCGAATCAGGGCGCGGGCGCGGGGGCCGGCCCATAGGCTTGGGCGGCTTGGGGTGCTGGGCGGTCCATGCAGCTTGCCGGCAGGCGTTGGAGCAGTAGCGCGCGCGGCTCGGCCGGGCGGCCTTGTAGGGTTTCCCGCATTGCTGACAACTCACGGTTTGCATGGTGGCATAATACCCCGGCGCGCGCGGTTGTCAAGCGTTAGCGTTAGTTGACATAATGGATATTATGCGACGTTGTTTCATTTCTGGCCTACTCAATCAAGGCGTTTAGGGCCCGGCGCATGGCGGCGGCGGTGCCCAGTTTGACGATCCCCCGCAACTCTTTAGCTGCCCATTCTGGCAGCGGGTCGCGCGCGGGCAGGGCAGGCGCAGGCCCCAGGACGGCAGGCAGGGCCAGCGCCGTTTGCCGGGCGGTGGCTTCGGAAATGGAAACATATTTATCCGTCATCATCGGCGAACCGTGGCCAACGCTTTTCATTAGGACGGCTTGCGGCGTGCCGGCTTGGGCGTGCATGGATACAAAACTGTGCCGCAAGCTATGGTATCCGGCAATAACAACGGCACGTTTCTTCGTGCCCGGCCCGGTGCCCGGTTTCAGGGTTGGTATGCCGCATTTCTCAAGGTGGGCTTGAATGTTTCGGGATAGCTGGGGTTCGCAGCGATCATACATGGCGGCCATTTGTGGCATCAAGCAGGGCCCTTGCCGGGGCAGGGCGGCCAGGTGGCTACCCAGTATCGGCGGAATGCCCAGGACTACCGCCTTGCCAGTTCTTGCCGTCTTGCGGGGCACACGGCGGATGATTGCCCGCGTCAAATCGACTTCGCCCCATTGCAGGTTGGCGGCATCACCCAGCCGCAGCCCGCTGAACGTGCCAAGCATGAACAGCGTTTTCATTTCGCCCTCGGCCGTTTCAATAACGGTTTTCAACTCCTCGATTGTCAGAGGGCGCTTGCTTTCGGGTAACTGCGGCCGGCGGGCAATATCCTGAAATGGATTGCCGGCCAGCTTGGCAGGCTTGGCCAGTACACGGAAAAAAGTTTTCAGGAAGCGGGCAAACTTGTTTATGCGGTTGCCCGACAGGCCCCGCTTGGCCATGGCGCGAACGAATGCGGCGGCATCCTCGGCCGCGATTTCCCGCAAGGATGATGCGCTCGGTTTGTGCTCGGCCAGCCAGGCGGAAAAGATGTTCCAATGGCTTTCATAGTCGCCAAGGGTGCGGGCCCCCGATTGCGGCCGCGTCTCGCTTTCGACGTAGGCGCGCCAAGCGGCCAGGATGGAAAGCGGCGGGTGGGCCTCATCGGTCAGGCGGGTGGCTTCGGCTTTTGCGGCGTCCAGGCGGATGGCCACGGCTTGCAGGGCCTCAACTTTATCGGCCACCCGGTAAGGGGCCATAATCTTTTCCCGCTCGGCCTCGGCTTTATCTTTATCGCGGATGCCCAAGGCGCGAACAACACGCTTGCCCTCCACAACGTACTGCAAATAGTAAGAGCTCCCCCGCAAAAACAAATGCCCGGTGCGGTGCTTCATGGCGTGCCTCTTGGTTTGTCGGTTTGTCGGTTTTGTCGGGCGGGTGGGCGGCTAAACTGACCTGCCGGCCCCGGCCCCCGCATGGTGGATTGTCGGTTTGTCGGGTTTGTCGGTAGGGCATGCCCGCAAAGGTGGCTAGAATAGGTGATATAGCGTGTTACCAACTGTCTATTATTATTACTAACCGTTACCATGGGGGGCTAGTAACGCATACAGAAAGCATACAGTCAACAATAAAAGCCAATAAAGCGTGGATAAATAATAGATTTTAAGTCCGTTGCGTCTGCCATTCCGCCACCCGGGCTAAAGCCTTAATCATCAGGCGCAATGCATTTCGGAAAAGCATGTTGCAAAAGCTGTCTGGCTGCTGTCTGCGTTTCCCCGTTCATGCCTCGCATCATACCCGCCTGCCGTGCGGGTGTTCAAGGTGCTTTTAAGGCCGGCCCCTAACGACAAGGCCGACATTGCCGACAAGCCCCAAACGCTAACTTTCCCAAAGCCTGCGCCGGAGCTTCAAGGCGGATGAACTCCGGACGTAAAACCATGGCCCCTGTTTCATGTTCCACCAGCAAACGCACAGAAGTTGACATCTCTCCCTCTGTCTCTCACTATTGCCACCAAGAACATGGATAACCTGCTCAAGACTGCGGTTGTGTTGATCGTGCTTTTGGCCCAGCCCCCCATCCGCGCAGCGGAGTTCTGGGTTTCTCCGGTCGGAAGCGACACCAACCAGGGAACCGTCACCGCGCCTTTCCAGACGTTGGCGCGGGCGCGGGATGCCGTGCGGGAAGCGGCCCAACCGGCCGTCGAAGACATGGCCGTGAACCTGTTCGGCGGGGTGTATCGGCTCGCGGAACCGCTGGAGTTGGATCAACGCGATTCAGGCAGCGGGGGTCAATGCGTGACTTGGCGGGCGGTCCCCGGGGCGCGCCCGGTTGTTTGCGGGTCGATCCAGGTGACAAACTGGCAGCCGCATGCGGAAATCACGAACGTCTACTATGCGCATGTCAGCCCCGGCACCAAAGCGCGTCAACTCTTCGTCAACGGAGAACGGGCCACCAGGGCCAGGACCACCAATTATCCCGCGAGTTTCCTGCCGACCGAGCACCAGGGGATCCTCTACGCGGTGACGCCGTACAACGATCCCGCGTGGGCCGATCCAGCGCATTGGCACAATCCGGCCGAGGTCGATGCGGTCATTGTCACGCAGTGGAAGATGATGATTTGCGGGGTCCAGTCCGTGGTGGTTACCGGGGCCTTGACCGGACGGCTGGTCATGCGCGAGCCGGCCTGGGCGAACGCCAACTGCTTCTACCAGGCCGACCCGTTCCAGACCAACCAGTTCGGCCCCGGCATCTGGAGCTTCTGGCAGGTGACGCGGTTCGAGAACAGCCTCTCTTTCCTCGATCGGCCCGGCGAGTGGGTCATGGATTCGGCCGGCGCGAAAGTCTATTACATGCCCCGGCCGGGCGAAGACCTGACCTTGGCCGAGGTGGAGTTGCCGGTGGTCGAAACCCTGGTCTCCGGAACCGGCGCGCCCGGCGACCCGATCGCCAACCTGCGTTTTGAGGGGTTGACGTTCCGTTATGCCACCTGGCTGCGGCCCGGCGGGGACGAAGGCTACGTCGCGGATCAAAGCGGCGTGTACCTGGTGGGTACCAACCAGCCCAACCTGATTGGTCACATCCAGCCCAACACGCCGGACGCGCCCGACCGCCTTGCCCGCACTCCCGGCAATGTCCGTTTCCGCTACGCCCGCAACATCGTGTTTGCCAGCAACGTGTTTGAGCGGCTGGGCGGGGTGGCGCTCGATTTCGACACCGGCAGCCAGAGCAACCTCGTCCAGGACAACCGCTTCACCGACATATCAAGCGCAGCCATTCAAATCGGCGGTGTCATGGAGATCGACCACCACCCGCCCACCTTGGATCAGCTCACGTCCGACAACACGGTTCTGAACAACCGGATCGAAAAGACCGGCCGCGATTACGTTGACACGGCGGCGATCTTCGCGGGTTTCACCGCGCGCACTACCATTCGCAACAACACGATCTCCAACGTGCCCTGGAGCGGGATTGCCCTCGGCTGGGGCTGGGGGCTCCTCGACCCGGGCAGCTATCCAGGAGTGCCGGGCGCCGAGTCGGGCCAGTGGGGCATGTACCTGACGCCGTCCGCCACCCGGCAAAACAAGATTCTCAACAACCGGATCGAGCATTTTCTCGAGGAAGTCTGGGACGGCGGGGCGGTCTACACCACCGGGTTCCAAGGCGATTCGGCCGCCAACGGCACGCTCATCGCCGGCAACGTGGCCACCGGCAAACGTCCGGCCGGCGGCGGCAACATCTTCTACACCGACGGCGGCTCCCGCTACGTCGCGCTGATCAACAACGTTGCCTTCACCAATCAAATCGGCCAAGTGTATCTGGGCGAGCCGCCCAACACGAATGCGCCGCTGCCCTATTCCAGCCTGCCCAGCCTGCTGAACGGCCTGCCCTATGGCGCGGACATCGGCGGTTGCCGCACGTACGGCGACATTGATTACACCCGCAATTTCTGGCTGCACGACAACTTCTACACTATCTGCCCCTACACGGATACGAACGGGGTCGCCCATCCCACCCGCCTGGTTTACCGCGACAACAGCATCATCGCCGCGCTCGATTCGGTTGCCGCGTTCATCCTCAGAAACGCGGGCTGCCAGGGAGGCCCGCCATGAGACCCTCTCGCGCGTTGCTGTGCGGACTTGCCGCCATGACCTTGGCGCAAGTGGGACGGTCTGAGGCCAGCGTGGCGGGGTGGGGCGGGGATTACACCGCCGATGGCAGCGGTGTGCCCACCGGCTTGTCCAACGTGGCGGTCGTCGCCGTGGGGGGATTTCACAGCCTCGCCCTGACCACGGGCGGGAATGTCGCCGGTTGGGGTGACAACGCCAACGGACAGACGGCTGTCCCGCCAGGCGCGACGGGCGTTGTTTCCGTCGCGGCGGGCTATTTTCATAGCCTGGCGCTGAACAGCGCCGGCACCGTGCTGGCGTGGGGCAGCGGTTATGCCGGCTTGACCAATGTCCCCGCCGGCCTGACCAACACGGCCGCGATCGCCTCCGGCGGGTTCCACAACCTCGCGCTTAAAAACGACGGGGCGGTCGTGGCCTGGGGGGAAAACCTGCTGGGGCAGCTCAACATGCCTACCGGCCTGGCGCGCGTTGTCGCCATCGCGGCTGGCGGGCTGCACAGCCTGGCGCTGAAATCCGATGGAACGGTCACGGCCTGGGGCGATAATACCGCGGCTGGACAGCTTGCCATTCCGGCGGGGTTAACCGGGGTCGTGGCGATTGCCGCGGGCTATTATCACAGCCTGGCGCTCAAGGCCGACGGAACGTTGGCGGCCTGGGGCAGCAACGCCGAGGGCCAAGCTGTCATCCCGGGCGGACTGACCGGAGTGGTGGCCGTGGCGGCGGGTTATTTCCATAGCCTGGCCCTGAAATCCAGTGGCGACGTGGTGGCATGGGGATCAAACCTGGGGCCAGGCGAAACGCTTGTCCCAGGCGCCTTGGCGCCGGCCCTCGCGGTTGCGGGCGGGTTCGGCGACAGCCTCGCGCTGGCAAACGATGCCGGCACGACGGACGCCCCGGTGCTGCTCGCTCCCCGAATCGCCATGGGCGGCGCTGGCGCGCCGGCGCAGGTGCGCGTCATCGCCAGCGGCCAGGGGCTTGCCTTTTCGGCCGCCGGCCTGCCGGCCGGGATGTCCGTCGATGCCGCCACCGGCCTGATCACCGGCATCCCTGCGGCCGGCGGCAGCTTCCCCGTCATGGTCACAGCGAGCAACCAGCATGGAAGTTCCGCGCTGACGATCACTTTCCACATCTTGGCAGACACCCCGTCGCCGGGTGGCATGGCCCTGCCCGGCGCGTACCTGTTGTTGTGGCCCGAAGACTCCCCGGTCGCGACCAACAGCCTCCATGAGGCAGCGCCGTGGCGTGCGGCGCGCCTCCGCGATTGACAATCCGCCCATGACCCTGCTTTGACATGAGCGGGCGGGCCATAAGGGGCCTCGCGCATGGCCACGAAACGGAGATGATCATGAGAAACGGCATAAGGCAACTGGCGGCGGCCTGGGCGCTGGGCAGCTTGATGGCGGGGCAAGCCCTGGCCAGCGGCGGCGAAAACTTTCAGCCCGGCGCCGCATTGCAAGTGGGCGATCCCATTGACGCCTCCAGCGGGGCCTTCTTGTGGAGCAAGCCGCTTTTCAACATGGGTGGGCCACTGGATTTTCGGCTGGAGCTGGACTATACCAGCCAGGCCTTGGTGGACTGGGTGCGCCAGCCAGCCGGGTTTCCCCTCTACAACGGATCGTTTGGGTCGCAGTCCTGGCAGGCCTGGACGTTGGAGCCGGCGCCCCTGGGGGTTTCGTATCTGCCGGGCTACAACATGGTCGAGTTCCTGCTGGCCAACGGGGCGCGGGCCTCCTTCACCACCAACCTGGCCGGCGACTTCGATTTGCTAACCAAGGGCTTCGGACCGGACAGCGGGGCCGCCGTGTCCTATGAGTTGAAACGGGCCGGCAGCTGGTTCTATCTCAGCGATCCGGGCGAACAACGCCTGTACGCTTTTGACACCGTGAATTACTTTGTCGACCTTCTGCGCGTCCGCTACATCTCCGACCGCTGCGGCAACCGCGTGGATTTCGACTACGCCGCCACCAACCACATCAACCCGGCGGCCATGCGCGACGGGTTCGGGCGCGCGGTCGCGTTTCAATACAGCCCGGTCTCCGGCTACCTGACCAACCTGACGGACCAGGCCGGGCGCAGTTGGTCCTTCAATTACGTCACCGGCGTGGATGCCGCCGACAACGGGAACCGCGACACTTTGCGCGGCCTGACCGACCCCCTGGGTCATACGACCACCTTCCAATACGAGTATCATGCCGAAGCCAATCAGTATGCCCGCCGCGTGGTTTGCCTGGCCGGCATAACCGAACCGCTGGGCAACCAGGCGTTTTCCAACCAGTTCGGCGTGGCCATTAGCGGTTCGTGGTACGGCTGGCGCGTGCTGCGCCAAACCGACGCGCGGGGCTTTGAAACGACCACCTCCATCACCAACTCCGGCACCTCCAACTACGTGTGCCAGGTGCGCTACCCGGACGGCTCCACGGAGGAATATCTCCACCACAGCTCGCATTCGCTGCCCCAGGGGCTGCGGGACGCGGCCGGCCGGACCGTGCTGTTTGCCAAGAACACCAACGAGCAGCTGGTCGCGGCAACCGACCGCACCGGCGCCACCACCACCTATGGCTACGACGAGAGCCGGCGGCTGGTGGCCGTCACCAACGCGGATGGCGGCGTGTTGCGCCAGACCTGGCAAACCGTCACCCAGTGTTTCACCAATCCGTTCAACGGTCACGCGGTGTGCTTCCAGTACGACCACCTGGTCTGCGCGGACCTGCCCGGCGGCGCCGTTGCCATCTACCAGTACGATGCGCACGGCCACGTCACCAACTACGTCGATCCAGAGGGCAACTCCTGGACAACCGCTTACCAGGCCAACGGATTGCCGCTGGCTTCGCGCAATCCCGCCGGCGGCGTCACCACCCGGGCCTATGACAGCCGCGGCTTGCTCCACTCTGAAACCGACAGCGACGGCGGGTTGCAGACCTACGGCTACGACGCCATGTTCCGCCAAACCAGCATCACCAATGCCGACGGCACCAGCCTGCACTTCGCTTACGACCGGTTGGACCGCATGACCCAGACGGTGAACGAAGCCGGCGGAAAAACGGGGTACCGCTACGATGCCAACGGCAACCTCGCCCAGGTCGTCGATGCGCTCGGGCAAGTCAGCACCCGCCAGTATGACGCCCTGGACCAGATGACCAACGAGACCGACGCCGGCGGGTTCGCAACGGGGTACGCCTATGACAGCATGGGCCGGCTGGTCCGTTCCACCGACCCGGCCGGGCGGACCGTGGTGCGCTCCTACAACGCGCTGGGCTGGCTGACCAATGCCGCGCTGGAAGGCGTGCCCGTGGCCGCGGCTTACGATGCCGAGGGCCGCCGCACCGCCGCCCGCGCCCCGTCGGGCGCGCAGACCGAGAAGCTGTACGACGGCATGGGCCGCGAAACCAGCCTGGTCAGCGCGCTCGACCAGGCCTGGAACCTGCGGCGCGACGCCATGGGACGCCTGGTGGCGGTCACCGACCCGCTGGGACTGGTTTACAGCAACCGCTACAACGCCCGCGGAGACTTGGTGGCGGCCTCCCGGCCGCTGGTGGGCACACGCAGCAATATTTACGATGCCGCCGGCTATGCGGTGAAGGCTTGTGACTTCACGGGCGCGGCAACCGGATACGGGCGTACCCCGCTCGGGCGCTTGGTGTCGGTCACCAACCCCCTGGGCCACGTCACCCGGGCGGAATATGACGCGCGCGGCCGGGTGGTGCGCACCATCCGCCCGGACGGCGGCGCCGAGGAATTTGTTTATGACGGCGCCGGCCAGGTCCTGGTTCACCGTACGCCCGCCACCAATACCACGACGTATGGTTACGACGCGCTCGGCCGGGTCGTGGCCGTCACCAACGCCCTGGGGGCGGTCACCCGGTACACTTATACCACCCTGGGCCAGCCGCTGACCATCGCGGATCCGGAAACCGGCGTCATCTCGAATGTTTACGATGCGCTGCGCCGCAGGGTGCAAATTGCCTGGCCGGATGGCGCCGTCGAGCAGTACACTTACAATGCGACCAACGGGCTCGTGGAAACGCGCCGCGACCCGCGCGGATACTCCTGGCATTACGCCTATGATGCCGATGAGCGCCTCCTGGCCGAAACCGACCCGCTCGGTCATGCGGAACGCTATGCCTACGATGCCGCCGGACGCCTCACCTCGATCGTGGACCGCACCAGCCAGTCGCTGGCGCTCGTTTACGACGCCAACGACCGGCTCACGCGCACCGGCACCGGCGGCGGATTGATGGTCTCCAATGCCTACGATGCCGCCGGGCGGCTTGTGCGGACGGACGATGGCGCGGCCCCGTGGCGCTACGCCTACGACGCCAACAGCCGGTTGACCAACAGCGTGTCCGCCCTTGGCCAGGCCACGCGCTTCGAACTCGACGCGATCGGCCGCGTCACCGGCCAGGTCAATGCCTTGCTCCAGCGGACCAGCACGGCCTACGATCCCGCGGATCGCCCCATCGCCGTCACTGACCCGCTCGGGCGCACGCGCCAGCTGGCCTACGACCTTGATGGACGGCTCGTCCGCGTCGTAGAGCCCGACGGCGCCACGGCCGCCTACGCCTACGACGCGCCGGGCAACCTCGTGGCCATCGTCGATCTCAGCACCCAGCTGTGGGCTTTCGCGCGCTCGCCCCGCGGGCGGCTGCGCGCCGCCACCGACCCGCTCGGGCGGCGCGTCGGCTATGCCTACGACGTGCGCGGGCGCCTCGCGGCCGTCACCAATGCCGACGGCGCGGTTGAAGTCCTGCTTTACGATCTCAACGGCAACCTCACCAACCGTTCGTTTTCCACCGGCTTGAACCTTGCGTTCGCCTACGATCCCGCCAACCGCCTGGTGGCGGGGGACGGGTTCGCGCTGCAATACGATCCTGCCGGCCGGGTCACCAACACGATCCAGAACGGGTATGCGTTCAGCGCCGCCCGCGACGATTTCGAGGGGCGCCTTGTCCGGGTGGCCTGCGCCAACAACGCCGTGACCATCGTCTATGAATATGACGCCTCGCGCACCCAGCTGCGCCGCGTGTCCGACACGCTCTCCGGCGCTTCCGTGGACTTTGCCTACGACGGCGCCGGGCGCCAGGTGGCCGCCATCTGCGGCAACGGCGTTGCCAGCACCAACACCTACGACGCCGCCGACCGGCTCGTCCGCGTCCGGCACGGCACCACGGTGGATTTGCAGTACCTCCTGGATGCCGCCGGGCAGCCCACCCAAACCGTGGCGCAATGCCCCGTGGCAGCGTCGAGCGGCCTGGGGCCGGAAACCCTGGCCCTGACGTTCGATGCCGCCGCCCAGATTTCGACCACCGGCTATGCCTACGACGCGCGCGGCCGGCTGACCCGGGCGCCGGGATCGAGCCTGGCCTGGGATACGGCCAGTCGCCTCGTCGGCATCGATACAACCCGTCTCGATTACAACGGCCTTGGCGACTTGGTGGCGCGCGTGCAAGGCGGTAAAACCAACCGTTTCTTCCGCCAACACGCGCTGCCCAACCGGCCGATCGTTTCCGAGCGCGACGAAACCACTGGCGCTTTTGTCCGGCATTATGTCTGGACGCCGGACGGCCGGTTGCTCTACATGATCGATGCCGTCAGCCACCAATCCTGTTACTTCCATTTCGACCCGCTCGGCAACACGCTGGCCATGACCGACGCCACCGGCGGCCTGGCCGCGGCCTATGCCTACGATCCCTATGGCCGTTTGGTCGCGCGCGCGGGCGCGCTGGATCAGCCGTTCACCTTTGCCGGGCAGTTCGGTGTGCGGGCGGAAAGCGCGGCCACGAACCTGTACCAGATGGGCGCCCGCTACTATTCCGCCGCCGAACAGCGCTTCGTTTCCCGTGAACCGCGCTGGCCGGACCTCCAGAACCCGCGCCGGCTCAACCCATACCAGTATGCCGCCAACAACCCCTTGCTCTACGTGGATCCCAACGGGCGTGAGCCGCAGGCGCCAGGCGAAGTCAAGCTCGGCGACCCCTTCCAGTTCAGCCAGCAGTTCAGGAAAAAGCTGGATGGCTACAAGGAGCATCTTCGCAAAAAGGGCGCCGAGGTCGGGTGGATGAGCCCTGAAAATCCGCGCACCTGGGTGGATACCCTGGGGGACATCATCGATTATTACAACCGCTTCCAGATTCCCGGCCTGGGGGACATCCCCAAATCACCGCTCGACCTCGCCAGCAAGATCGCCAGCGGCGGCGAACTTGGCCACGGCCTGAACGAGGGCGCCATTATCGGAGATATCCAAGCCTTGATCCCCGTCGCCGAGGACCTGCTGCTGCTCGCCGAATACAAGAACTACTGGCTGTACCGGGACAGCTCGCTGGATCCCGTGGTCCAGGATCTCAAGGTGTGGCTGGCCACCGCGCGTCTATTTGTCAATAACTACTTCGACCGCTATGGCGGAGCGCTTTCTGAAGAGAACCCGGATTCCACGCGGTCCAGGACCTACGAGGAATTGATCGCCGAGCGCAACGCCACCTTGTCCCGGCAGATGAGGCAAAATCAGCCCGGCCCAGGGGCGGGCCGCAAGACCTGCACCACCGGCGATTTGCTTGGCCAGCTGGTCCATTACGAGTTGCCCGGCGCCCAGGCCATGCGCGCGGATTTCGAAAACGTGGGCCGCATGTCGCGGGACGACTTCATCCGCAAGTATGGCGCCGACAACTACCAGCGCATGCTCTGGGAAAAAGCCCAGCAGGAACAGATGCGTGACGACTATCACTACAATCTCGGCCGCGAGGAGTTCATCCACGAATACGGCGAGGACAACTACAACCGCGTCCGCGCCAAGGAAGGCCCGGAACACCGCTACGAGTTCCGGCCACACAACTCGCGCTGATCCAGCCTCCTGGCTCCTGGCAGCCGCCAGATTCACAACTGCCACCCCATGCTCTTCACTGCATTGACGCGAGCATGCGCCCAGGCCCGCTTAAGCCGGAGTTTGAGCCGATTTTAACGGGCTATGGGGTTTTTCATAATAATTGTCCGAAATAGCCGACCGCCGTCGGCGCCGATAATGGACAATCATTCTGCAACTCCCGATAAGTTTCCCTGGACTGTCATCCGGTGGTGCGCGCGATGGCGATGCAGTTCGGCGTGACGTAGTACACACTGATGCCCGGGATTTAAAAAGACGATAAAAACTGAAAATAGCGATTGACATTCAATAGCGCGCCATTTAAACCGGCGCCACAGAAAAAGCCAAACC
>CAZAYP010000087.1:0-19196 GCA_964489425.1 uncultured Verrucomicrobiota bacterium
GAAACTGGCATGCGCTTGATCTACCGGCTCGCGTGATTACGGCCCGAAAGTGCCATCCCTTTTCCCGGCGAGATCAGGAAATCTGAACCTCATGCCTGACCAAGGGT
Source organism: uncultured Verrucomicrobiota bacterium (assembly GCA_964489425.1). Taxonomy (GTDB): domain Bacteria; phylum Verrucomicrobiota; class Kiritimatiellia; order RZYC01; family CAZAYP01; genus CAZAYP01. Next base: position 108 of record CAZAYP010000087.1, read on the forward strand.
TTTCCTCTCCAGTTCTGAGTAATGTGACAGAACCTGCGGTGTTCGATTTTGTTCCACTTGCTGGTGCCAGGCGGAAAGTGACACACGTGTAATTCCAGGCCCAGTGTGCCCGCCAGTTCCTGAAGCGCAACTTTCCACAAACGGCACCGCGAGCCATTGCTACCGACGCCGGCGGCTGTAATCAGCAATTGATGGGCCGGCTTGTGGCCCGGTGCATGTTCGGGTCCGTCGTTGGGGCGGCAACCTCTGCGGCGAACGCGTGTGTACGTTGCCAGCGAGCAACCGGTTCAAGACACAAAACGCAGTCACCCGGACGGGACGGGATAATCCATTGTGCCGCATGCGGGATTATGCTAACCATGGCGCCTCAAAAGAAACTCAAACGAGGCCATCATGTACATGAACGGTTTTGAATGCCTGGCTTGCAGCGCCCGCCAGGCCGTCGATTATGCGGGGTACACCTGCCCGCGCTGCAACGGTAACCTGGAAGTGACGTACGATTACCCGGCCATCCGGGCCGGCCTGGCCGGTTCCGCGCGATTTGCCGGCGCCCGCGACGACATCTTCAAGTATGCGCCGTTGCTGCCGATCCACGACGCGTTCCTGGCGCCGCCGCTGCGCATCGGCGCCACGCCGCTGTATTCCGCGGCCCGCCTCGGGGCCGGCATTGGCCTGGACCGGCTGTTCATCAAGGACGACGGGCTCAACCCGAGCGCGTCGTTCAAGGATCGGGCCGGGGCCGTGGCGCTGGTCGTGGCGCGCGAGCAAGGCGCGCGGGTGATCGCCGGCGCCAGCACCGGCAACGCCGGCAGTTCCATGGCCTGCCTGGCGGCCAGCGTGGGCATGCCCTGCGTGATTTTTGTGCCCGAGAAGGCGCCGCCGGCCAAGCTGACCCAGTTGCTGGTCTTTGGCGCGCGGCTGCTGGCGGTGCGCGGCACCTATGATGACGCATTCGACCTGTGCCACCAGGTCTGCGCCGCGAACGGCTGGTTCAACCGCAATACCGGCTTTAATCCGTTCACCCGCGAGGGCAAGAAGACTTGCAGCTATGAAATCTGCGAGCAGCTCGGCTGGAACCCGCCGGACTGGGTCGTCGTGCCAGTGGGCGACGGCAACATTATCAGCGGCATCTGGAAAGGGCTGCGCGACCTGCACGCCGTGGGCCTGATCCCGCGCCTGCCGCGGCTGGTGTGCGCCCAGGCCGAGGCCAGCGCCGCGATCAGCCAGGCCGTGGCCAAGCTGCCGGCTGGCGCCGCGCCGGACTGGTCGACCGTCGTGGTCCAGCCCGTGCAGGCCACCACTTTGGCCGACTCGATCTCCGTGGACCTGCCGCGCGACGGCCTGGCGGCGGTGCGCGCGGTGCACGAGTCGCGGGGCCTGGCGGTTACGGTGCCGGACGCGGAGATCCTTGCGGCGATCCCGGAGCTGGCGCGCCTGTCGGGCGTGTTCGCGGAGCCCGCGGCCGCGACCGGGTGGGCGGCGCTGAAAAAGCTCCAGCGGCAGCAGGCCATCGCGCGCCAGGAGACCGTGGTGCTGCTGGTCACGGGCAACGGGCTCAAGGACATTGCCTCGGCCCGCAAGGCAGCGGGCGAGCCGCGAGTGATTGACGCCACGCTGGCCGCGGCCCAGGCCGCGTTGCGCGCGTGACCCGCGGGTCAGTTGGATTCAAAAAACATCTGGTACAAGGCGAAGACGATCACCACCGCGCCAAAGACCATGTACAGCACCAGGAACACCATGCGGTCCATGCCGAAGGATTCCTGGAAAAAGATCCAGCCCAGGTGGAAGGCGAAAATAAACGCCACGATCAGGCCCACGCGGAATGCCCGGGCAACAAAACAGACGGACAGGAACAGCAGGACCAGCGCCACTTCGTGGATCGGCAAGGTCACCTCGGAGTTCAAGATCACCTGCATAAAGCCGCTCATACGATCCCCCTTTCACATGCTATCGTTAGCTACCATTCAAGTATCTTTCATCCCGCGGCGATTGGCAATGCCTATTTGGGATGGGCAACCTCCGGACTGATGGGGTTTACGGCCCGCCGCCCAGCAGTTCCACGGAGAGCGCCGCGGTGACCTTGGTGCAAAATCGGGTAGTCTGGTGCCGATCTCCGTTCACCATCAACTGCAACTGCGCGTCCGGCGCGGCGTTGGTGGCCGGGGCCAGGGTGAGCGTCGTGCCCGGGAAATACAGGCCCGTGTAGGGCAGCGTTTCGGGAAACCCGTCCACCAGCACCGGGGCATGGCTGGCCGTAGTGGTGATCCGTATCTCAACCGGCGGCGGCAACCCGAACTCGTCCTGCAACTGGCGCCGGACCAGACCTGGCCGGTGGACCTGGAAGCTCCGCAGCATGGACAACTGGGCCTCCCAGTCGCGGCGGACATACTGGGCATCGGGAATGTTCATCACCAACCGTTTCAAGCTTTTGGAAGCGTGCCGGTTCTGGCTCAGCATCCCCTGGTATTCAAAGTCAACGTGCGGCATGAACTCAGCCTCCCGCGCGTCAATCCAGGCCTGCCAAGCCGCGGGTCGGAACGGATGGTTCAGCAGGCGCTGGAACAGGTCGATATAAAACGCCCGGTAGCCCGGGTCTTGCAGCAACGCGCGAAAAACGCGCCGCCGGACGCCAAAGATCCCGCGGGCGTTGGTGAGCGGGTTGGTGGTGCCGACCCAGTAATAATAAAAAGCTCCGTCCAGGTCCCAATTGATATAGCTCCATGCCGGGGCCGGCCGGGTGCGGTCGAACACGAAGTAACTTTGATCGTTATCCCCGTAATCCAAGTATTGGGCCGTGGCGATCCAGCGCGTGAAGTGCTCGAGGTCAATGGCCTGGGCCACTTCGGCCGCGAGGATCTGCTCGTTGGCGGCCATGGCCCAGGCGCCCCAGGTGCGGTTATATTCATCCATGTCGCCGTGGATTAGCGGATCGCTGGATGCGCGTTGCTTGATCATGCAGAGGTTGGTGTGGCCATATTGATACTGCAGGTATTCCTCCCGCTCCACGTTTTCCAACAGGTAGTAGACGCCGTAAGGTTCCTGGTTCATGTAGAGGAGGCAATGCCGGTAGCGCGGCCCGGGCAGGCCGGCGGCCTCCATCATGTCCAGCCCCAGCGGATGGTTGAACAGGGTGTTCGCGCGGATGGCGAAGGAAACCTCGTTGGAGGGGCCCGCGCCCGGGAAGATGGCGCCCGGCCAATGCGGGCGGCCGTAGCGGGCGCGGCAGGTGAAGCGGAAGAACCGGATGGGCATGCGCGCGCGCGACGACCGCCCCTGCAGCCGCAGGCCGCCCGGGGTCTCCTGGATCTGGCCGTCGGGGTAAAAAAGAGCGGCGTGGCAAGCGCGCTCGCTCATCACCCCGCTGGCGTAGATGTTGCGCATCATGCCCCATTGGGGGCTGTAGAGGTTGCGCTCGTCCACCACCAGCCACAGCGCGGGCATGCGCGGCCGGGGGCCCATCCAGAACATGCGGGTGGCGGGCACGCTGGGCAGCGCATCCGGGCGGAACGCGCGGGCGCGCACCACACACCGCTGGGTGATGACCAGGCTTGCCGGGAACACCGGGCTCAGCTCCGTGGGCAGGGCGCTGTCCAGGGTGTAGCGGATGGTATCGCGCGGATCGGCCGCCTGCGCCGCCAGCGCGATCGGGCCATCAAGGTAGGCGCTGCCGGACGACAACCGCGGCGGCAGCACTTGCGCGTAGCCATCCGGCGTGGGCGGGGCCACGACAAACTGGTTGGCGCCGTCCGGCTGGCGCTGGTACGACTGCCCGCGCGGCATGGCCGGGTAGTTGACATAATCCAGGGCCATGCCCTGCGGCGAGTACAAGGCCACCAGCTCCCCCTGGTTGTTGAGCCGGAAATTGGTGTGCAGGGACGGATCCTTGAGCCCGAACACCGCGTTGCTGCGCGTCGCCACGACGCTGGCCAGGAGCAACTCGCCCTGCCGCGCCGCCAGGGTGATGGTGTGCATGGCCACGGCCATGGGCCAGTTCCCCGCCGGATCATCCGGGTTCTCCAGCTTCACGGTTTGATAGTCCGGCGTATGCTCCAGGGTGAGGTGCGCCGGCGGGCAACGATCCACCTGGTATTCCAGAAGGGCGGCCTGGCGGCCTGGATTGCGCGCGCGCAGCCACAGGCAGAAGTCGGCCGGGTCCTGGTAAATCCGCAGGTATCCCTCCAGCGGGGCGGCCGCGCGCGCCGGGTTGTTGGAGGAATACCAGGCCGTGCCGGACAGGTTGTCGGCCTGGGCCTTGATCTGCCGCCAGGCGCCTTCCTTGTGCAGCGTGAACGCCATGGAAGAGACCAGGCGGTTCTGGCCGTCCGCCCAGAGCAGCAGCGGGCTGCGGGCGGGCAGGAGGATGTCCGGAAGCCGGTACTTGCGGGGCCGGGCGGGCGTGTCGGTCAGCGTGCAGCCCTTGAGCCGGATCGGGTGGTCGGAGTTGTTGTACAGCTCGACCCAGTCGGCGGGGTTGCCACTCATGTCCGTGGGGCCTTGGGCGTGGGCCAGGCCGATTTCGTTGATCACCACCGGCGCCACGGCCGGCAGCAGGTTGGCCTGGAACGTGGCGCTCAGGCTGGTGCGCTGGCGCATCACCTTGCGGACCGGGCTGCGCCCGGCCCGCCACTGGAACCCGCCGGGCAGGGCGGCGATCCCCGCCAGCAGCGCCAGCACGGCCAGCAGCAGGATCGCGCGGATCCACGGTCGCCCCCCGTTGTGCCGCGGGTCCATGCGTGCGCCGTCCGCCTCAGGAGAAAAAGATGTTGAGCTTGTTATACGGCACGTCCCGGCGCAGTTCCTGCTGGAACTTGTCCCAGGCGTCGGTGGCGGCGCCGTCAAACACGTAGTGCAGGCTGGTGGTGCCTTCGGCGGACGAGATGCTCACCAGGCGCAGGCGCCGGCAAAACGCGTTCAAGCGCGCGGCGAGCACGGCCTGGCGGCTCTCGTACACCTCGCCGGGCAGGTTGATCATCAGCGCGCCCTTGCGCCGCGTGGCCCAGCGCCAGTTGAGGTGCCCCCAGCGCCGCAGCGCCAGGAACACGAACACCGCCGCGTACAACAGCACGGCAAACAGGAAATTGAAGGTGGCCCCGGCAATCGAGGCGGTGATCAGCAGCATCAGGAACCCGATCTCTTCCGGTTCCTTGATCGGCGTGCGGAAACGGACAATCGACAGCGCGCCCAGCAGGCCCAGCGACAGCGGCAGGGAGAGCTGGATGCAGATGAACAACAGCGTGATCGACGGGCCAATCAGCGGGAAGGAGCGATGGATCTGCGACCCGGTGGCGCGGTTCTCGTAAAACAGCAGGTACATCAGCTCCGCGGCCAGCGCAAACAGGAACGACGCCGCCAGGCAGAGCACGAAGCTGCCCAACCCCAGCTTGACGCTGCCGGCGCCCGTGATTTGCTGCAACAATTGATCCATGGGCCAAGGCTCCTTTATCGCATCAGCATTCTTACGCATTCGGCGTATTTTGAGAAGGATTGTTTGCGCGCGCCGGTGAGCGCGCAAAGCTCCTGCAGCGGCGGGGTCAGGGTCCGGCCGGCGGGCCCTTTCAACTCCAGCACCGCGCTGTCCAGCGGCACTGCAAAGGGCGGCCAGGGCCGGTCCGGGTGCCCGTGGGTGACGCTGATGTCGCGGTCCAGCGCCAGGCGCGCGCCGGACATCATATCGATGTACCGCCGGCGGGTGTAGCGGATGACGCACAGCGGCTGGAACCATGTGCCGCATTCCAGGGCCGCCAGGTCCAGCAGGGCCGCCAGGTCCAGGTCCGCCGCCACGCCCATGGGATCGCAGTGCCACGCCGCCGGCGGCGCATCCAGGGGCACCCGGCGCTTGGCGCCCAGGTGCCCGGTTTTGCTTTTCACCTCCAGGAACGCCCGGTCCGAGAAACGCGCGCCCGCGGCGTCGCTGTACCAGCGTGCGCGGATCTTCCATTTGAGGAACTCGCTGTCCACTTTCTGGTCGTAGAGATCCAGCGCCGGCGTGTCGAAATACACGCTGTGGACCTGGTTGAACGCAAAGCGCGGGTCGGGGGCGGCGTGGTGATCCAGCCACGCCGCGGCCACCTGGGCCAGGGCGTTGGGCAGCGTGTACTTGATCTCGTGCCGCGGCGGGCCAAGCCCGGGCGCCGCTGGGTATTCTGCGTCCATCAGTTTCCCTTTAATAACTCCGCGCGCCACCATGGCAGAGGGGGCTGAGGGCGGTCAACGAAAAAAGGCCAAGAAAAAGCTGCGCGGCGCCGGGCTTGAGATGGGTGCCCATCAGAGGTCATCGTTTCCGAACCCGCTACGGAGGAAGCATGCGGTGGAGTACCTTGTTCATTTTTCTCACGGAGCCACGGAGGTCACGGAGAACAGCGTCGCTCGGGCCATGGATGGCGCGAGCCATGCTTCATGGCTCCCACCAACAAATCAAATGGCAAGTGGGGTTCCTTCCCACGCCTGACGTAGAACCATGATCGCGCCGGTTCTTTTTGCGTTCATCCCCGTGTCTCCGTGCCTCCGCGAGCGTCTCCCCGCCTGGCTGAGGCCTTACCACGCGAAAGGCCGCGCGGCGCCGGGCGGCGCTACTGGGCCGCGGCGCCACCGCCGCCCACCAGTTGCAGGACGCTTTGGGGCAGGGCGTTGGCTTGGGCGAGCATGGCGGTGTCGATTTGCACCAGGATCTGGTGCTTGGCGTAGACCGTGGTTTCGTGGGCGGTGTCGGTGTCGCGGATGCGGCTCTCGGTGGCGCGCGCGTTTTCCTCGTAGGAGCGCAGGCTGCTGAGGGTTTGCTCCAGGCGGCGCATTTCCGCGCCCACCACGGCGCGCTTGCTGCTGATGAAATCGATGCCCAAGTTGATCTTGGCCAAGCCTTCCTGGGCCGCGGCCTGGTCGGCGATGCTGAGATGGTCACCGCTGAGCAGGCTGGCCCAGCGCACGTTGAGCATCCCGGGCCCGGACCCGAGGACGGTCATGCCAACCGAGCCGTAGCTGTAATTCACAAAGGATCCGATCACCTCGAAATTGTCGGCCTCGAGGTTGACGGGGCGTTCCTCGAACACCATGAACCCGTCGGCCCCCACCTGCAGATACGGCGCCCGGTAGTCATCCGCAAAGGCCGTATTATTGCCGATGCCATCCGTGGTCCAGGCAAACGTGTCCCCCGCGGCCACGTTGGGCACGGCCTGGGTGTCGTTAACCGCCAAGCCATAGGCGACGCCGCCGGCCGCCAGTTCCACGGTGCCATCCGCCACGTACGCAGTGTCGATCACCTGGTTGTTGCGGTACACCGTCCAGGTGCCCACCGCGGGCGGCGGAATGGGCCCGGGCTGGATGTCGTCGTTTTTCACCGCGCGCCAGACGCCGTCGGTGACGCTGTTCGGGGTGCCGGCGTTGGCCAGGCTGAGGACGTGGCCGGCCACGCCGCGCACCAGCGTGGGCGGCGCGCCGTTGTTGAGCGTGTCCGCGATGGTGTCCACGCGCACGGAAAACGTGTCGCCGTTTTTGTAGGCCTGGATGGTCGGCGCGTCCAAGGCGATCTCGAAGCCCTGGGCCCCGCCCAGGCCCGCGCCGGAGACGGTGACTGCGCCGTCCGCGCCCGGGGTGAAGGTCAAGCCGGCGATCTGGCTGCCATTGGGGTGGTAAACCCGCCAGCCGTCCGGCGCGCGCGAGTCCCGCACCACGCGGTACAGGCCGGCGTCGGCCGGCGTGATCGTGCTGCCGGGCGCGGCGCCCACGTACTGCGCGCGGCCCGCCCCGCCTGACGCGCCGCCCACCACCGCGTCCCCGGTGCCGGTGGCCGTGCCCGATCCACCGCGGAAAAGGTATTGGCCATTGAACTTGCCGGCCGCCGTGGCCCCGCTGGTGATGCGCTTGATCTCCGCCTGCATCTGCTGGAATTCCTGCTGGAGGTTGGCGCGGTCCACGGCGCTCTTGGTACCGTCGTTGGCCATGGTGGTCAGCTCGGCCATCCGGCCCAGCATATCCTGGATTTTCTGCAGCCAGGCATCGGCGGTTTGCAGGTAGTTGAGCTTGTTCTGCACGTTGTTCGCCGCCGCGCTGGTGTTGCGGTACTGGGCGCGCAGCCGCTCGCTGATCGCCAGCCCGGACGGATCATCGCCCGCGTTTGTAATGCGCACCCCGGTGGAAAGCTTGCCCATGGACCGCTGCAGCTTGTTTGCGTTGAGATTATACTGCTGCCAGACCGAAAACGCGGCGGTGTTGTTATATATCTGCATATCACGCTGATTGCCAAGTTGTTGGAAATTAAATCCAACCCCGGCACGCCTTTGTTTTAAGTGATAGCAGGCTACATGCCAACTTTGCGGGCGCTTTTGTTTGAAGCTGTTGTTCAGGGGGTTAAGAAAGCAAAAAAATAATGACGAAAAATTGCTTGCCCCTACAATATATGGTGATTAAAGCTATGGTTTTACGTGAATGGCCACAATATGTAGCTCTGGGACGATATGGGGCCGGTCACCGGTGGATTGATTTTCTGGTTTAATAAGCATTGGGAAGGTGGATGACCATGTTGGAAACGCGTGAGAACCTTGATTTGACAACGAACAATCCCGCTTCGCGCCTGCGCGCCGCGCCCGGCCAAAAACGCAATGGCCGCGCCAAGGCGGCGGGCCAGGCCCAGCCCGCGGCCGGGCTCAAGTTTCCCGCCCGCTTCAGCACGCCAGGCGTATCCCCGTTCGACCAGGTGGAGTGGGAGACCCGCACGGCCAGCATCACGGACGAGAAGGGCAAGCCGCTGTTCGAGCAGGCGCACGTCGAGGTGCCGCGCGCGTGGTCCATGCTGGCCACCAATATCGTGGCCGCCAAGTATTTTTACGGCGAGCAAGGCAAGCCGGAGCGGGAACGCTCCGTGCGCCAGTTGCTGCACCGCGTGGTCCGCACCATCACCGACTGGGGGCTGCGCGACGGGTACTTTGCCAGCCCCGCGGACGCGGAAACCTTTTACGCCGACCTGCTGTACCTCTGCCTGCACCAGTACGGGTCGTTCAACTCGCCGGTGTGGTTCAACTGCGGGCTGTTTCACCAGTACGGCATCGGCCGCGGCAGCCCGGCGGGCAGCTACTATTACGATCCCGCCACGCGCGCCATCGCCCGTGCCGCGCGCCAGTACGAGCAGCCGCAGTGCTCCGCCTGCTTCATCCAGTCCGTGGATGACACCATGGAGAGCATCATGGGCCTGGCGCGCAGCGAGGCCATGCTCTTCAAATTCGGCAGCGGTTCCGGCACGGACCTGTCCACCCTGCGCAGCACCCGCGAGAAGCTGAGCGGCGGGGGCGTGCCCAGCGGGCCGCTCTCGTTCCTGCGCGTCTACGACTCGATCGCCAGCGTGATCAAGTCCGGCGGCAAAACCCGGCGCGCGGCGAAGATGAACACGCTCAAGTGCTGGCACCCGGACATCAAGGAGTTCATCCAGGCCAAGGCCCAGGAGGAGCGCAAGGCCTGGGCGCTGATCGAGGGCGGCTATGACGGCGGCTTCAACGGCGAGGCCTACGCCTCGGTCGCGTTCCAGAACGAGAACCTGTCCGTGCGCCTCACCGATGAGTTCATGCGCGCGGTGGTCGAGGACCGCGAGTGGCAGACGCACTGGATTACCAACCCCGCCCAGCCCGGGCCGGCGTACCGCGCGCGCGACCTGATGCGCTGGATCGCCGAGGGCACCTGGGTGTGCGGCGACCCCGGCGTGCAGTACGAGGACACGATCAACCGCTGGCATACCTGCCCGGCGGCGGGGTCCATCAACTCCAGCAACCCGTGCAGCGAGTTCATGTTCGTGGACGACAGCGCCTGCAACCTGGCGTCGCTGAACCTGCTGAAGTTCCTGGGTGAGGATGGCCGCTTCGATACCGCCCGGTTCCAGGCCGCCACGGAGATCTTCATTACCGCCCAGGACATCATCGTGGACAATGCCAGCTACCCCACGGAGACCATTGCGCGCACCAGCCACCGGTTCCGGCCGCTGGGGCTCGGGTACGCCAACCTCGGCTCCCTGCTCATGGCCATGGGCCTGCCGTATGCCGGCGACGCCGGCCGCTCGTGGGCCGCGACGCTCACGGGCCTGATGCATTTCAACGCCCTGGCCCAATCCGCGCGCATGGCCGCGCTGCTCGCGCCGTTCGAAGGGTATGCCGCCAACCGCGGGCCCATGCAGCAGGTCGTGGAGCGCCACGCCCAGGCCATCGCCGCCGTGCCCCCGGGCGCGCCGGACTACCTGCTCGTCGGCCTGTGCGCCGCCGCGGAACAGGCGGCCAACCTGGGCCGCGCCCACGGCTACCGCAACGCCCAGGTGACCTTGCTGGCGCCCACCGGTACAATCGGGTTCATGATGGACTGCGACACCACCGGCATCGAGCCGGACATCGCGCTGGTGAAATACAAGGCGCTGGCGGGCGGCGGCCTGCTGAAGATCGTCAATCGCACCGTGCGCCAGGGCCTGCGGCGCCTGGGCTACGACAGCGCCCAGGCCGAGGCCATGATCCGCCACATCGACGCCCACGACACCATCGAGGGTGCGCCCGGCCTGCGGCCGGAGCACCTGCCGGTGTTCGACTGCGCCTTCAAGCCGCGCGAGGGCCAGCGCTTCATCGCCTATACCGACCACATCCGCATGATGGCCGCGGTCCAGCCGTTCCTGTCCGGCGCCATCAGCAAGACGGTCAACATGCCCGGCGAGGCCACGGTCGACGAGATCATGCAGACCTACATCGAGGGCTGGAAGCTCGGCTTGAAGGCTCTGGCCATCTACCGTGACGGCTGCAAGCGCAGCCAGCCGGTCAACGTCGGCAAGAAAGACAAGGACGCCGCCCCGGCCGGCGCCGCGGCCCCGACCAGCGGCAACGGGTCCAAGAACCGCCCGCTGCGCCGCCGCATGCCCGGCACCCGCCGCTCCATCACCCACAAGTTTGATATCGCGGGCCATGAAGGCTACCTGACCGTGGGCCTGTACGATGACGGCTGCCCCGGGGAAATGTTCATCACCATGGCCAAGGAAGGCAGCACCATCGGCGGCCTGATGGACTCGTTTGGCACCGCCATCTCCATGTGCCTGCAGTACGGGGTGCCGATCAAAACCCTCGTGGAAAAGTTTGCGCACTCCCGGTTCGAGCCCAGCGGCTTCACCAAGAATCCGGATATCCCCATGGCCAAGTCGCTCGCGGATTACATATTCCGCTGGATGGGCCTGACCTTCCTGGAAGGCGGCGGCGCCAACCCGGTCTGGAAGACCGTCAAGGGCCCGATGGAAAGCAACGGCAACGGAACTCCGCCGCCGGCCCCGGCGCCGGTGGAGGTGGCCGTCACGCCCGCGCCTGCTGCGCCGGAACGCGTGGACCAGCAGTTCGCCCACTACCAGTCGGACGCGCCGGTGTGCGATAACTGCGGCGCCATCACCGTGCGCAACGCGGCCTGCTACCGCTGCTACAATTGCGGCAACTCGATGGGCTGTTCCTGAGTCGGCCGGCGCCTCACGCGCCGCCGATCGTGAACATATGTTCCAGGTCAAAGTCGGAGTAGGTCTTGAACGCGATCATCGTTTCCGTGCGTTCAATCCCGCCGATCTTCAGCAGGTGGCTGGTGACCGTCTCCGAGAGGTCTTCGGGGGTCTTGACCCGGATGATGGCCACCAGGTCGTAGTGGCCGCTGACCGAGTACACCTCTGACACGCCCGGCAGGTTCACGATCTGCTGCGCGGTCTCGTTGATTTTATCGCGGCGGCACTGCATGGCTACAATGGCGGTCATCATGGGAGCTGGCTCCTTTTTGTCCGGATTCTAGCGCAGGCGCCGGCCAGCCGCAATATCCGGGTAAAGCTCGGGCGCGGTGGGTTGGTGCATGGGGATTTCAAGCGCCGGGTCAGCGTGCGTCCGGACTGGGCGCGCTACCTGATTTCGCGGCCATCAGGTACTCCCGGATCTCGCGGTTGGCGGGCATGGCCGCGGCCAAATCTTCCAACTCGCGGCGGGCGGCGGCGGGGTGGCCGGCCAGCAGCAGGGCCTTGGCCAACTGCAGTTGCAGCGCCCGGTTGCCGGGATCCGCTCGCCGCCAGGCCTGGAGCCAGTCCACGGCTTCGGCGCCGCGGCCGGTGACGATCAGCAGCGCGGCCAACTCGGCGGCCGCCGGCAGGCTGCGGGGGTGCAGCGCCAGCACGGCGCGCAGGCGCTGCTCGGCCTCCGCCATCCCCTGCGGCTGCTCCGCGCAGCGCTGGGCCATGGCCAGCGCGGCCACGACGCTCCCGGGCGCGCGGCGCAGTGCGGCCTCGGTATAGGCCATGGCTGCGGCAGGCTGGCCATCGCGCGCCAGGACCGCGGCGGATTCGAGCAGCATCTGCACGGGATAGAATCCGCTGTCGGCGGGCAGCTTGTTCACGAGCGCCACGCCCTCGGCCTCGCGGCCCAGGGCTCCCAGGGCCGGCAGCATGCTGCCGGCCACGTCGTGGCGGTGCGGCCACAGGCCGCGCGCGCGGCCCAGGTAATGCAGCGCGGCCGCGTACTGGCCGTGATTCAACAGGACCTGGCCCCAAACCAGCGGGTAGCAGGCATCGTCAGGATGCCGGATGATGGCCGCTTCGTATTGCGCCTGCAGCTGATTCATGGCCGCCGGCGTGACCTCGGTCTGGAGCCGTTCCATCTCCCGCGCCAGGCGGCTGCACTGCTCGTCGTTGTCCATTTGCCAGGTGAATGGCGCGGTTTGGCGTCGGCGCAGCATGGTGTCGAGAATGTCCGCCTGAATGGCTGGCGCAAACAAGACCGGAAGGGGATCGTCCCTTGGCGCCGGCGCCGGGGCGCCCAGGCCAGCCAGGCGGGCCACGGCGGGCGCCACAAGATCCGCCAGCCAGGCGGTGCCGGAAAAGGTCAGGTGCACGTGATCAAGGAAACACGCCCGGTCGTTGAGGGCGCCGGGGCTGCCGGCGGCCAGCTGCGTCTCGGCATCCACCAGCTCCACGCCGGGGTGGCCGGCCTGGGCCCGCAGGATCGCGTTGATGCGGGAGTCGGCCCGGAACCGCAGGGCGTCCTGGTCGCGCGCGTCGCGAAACAGGCGTTCCGCGTCCGCGGCGCTGCCCAGCGCCGCCAGGCACTGGGCCCGGCGAAAAGTCACCTCGGCGAATTCCGGGTCCAGCCGTGCGGCTTCTTCCAACGCCGCCAGTGCGCCGCGCAGGTCGCCGGCCGCCTGGCGCCGCGCGCCTTCCTCGTACGCGTGTAACCACGCGGCGCGGGATTCCGGCGCCAGGTCGGCGCGCGGTACGGACGCGAACGGCGGGCTATCGTGCAGGTTGACCGCCACGGTGCAGAGCACGACTTGCGCGCCGCAGTTGCGCGCCTCATGGATGATCCGTTGCAAATTGCGCTCGAACCCGGCGTACACGGCGCGCAGTTCAGGCGCGCGGCGCGGCAGCAGGGTTTCCTGGAACAGGGACATGCCGGTCCACGCGGCATCGCCTTGCGGATCCGGCAGGATGCGCGCCGCGATATGGCGCAGGAGCTGGGTCAACCGCAACCGGCTCAGCATGACCCGGGCCCGGCTCCCAAGGAAGCCGGCCGGGGTGCCGCGCATCGCCGCCGGTCCAAACGGGCCCACCACCTCGTTGTTGCCCATGTAAACCACCACCACGTCCGGCCGCCACACGGCGAGGTCGCGGGCAATCTCCGCAACGACGTGCGAATCGATCGCGGTCATGGCGGCATTGGCGACCTCGAACCGGACGCCGGGATACTCGCGGGCCAGCCGGCTGGCCAGCAAGCGCGCCAGGCCGAACTCCGGCATGGGGTCGCCCAGGGCCGCCGATTCGCCCAGGATAGCCACGCGGCAGGTGTTCGTGGCGCGGGCGGCTGGCAGCGCGATGGCCGCGGGCGCGCGGGCCAGGCTGGGCGCGAAGAAGCGGTAGCCGAAGAACTGGTTGTCGTGCCATACCGCCTGCCCGGCGTGGCGGGCGGGAACCAGGAACCGCGTGGGGTGTCCGTACCCGGCCAGGCGCAAGCCACCTTCCGCAAGCCCCAAAACAATAATTGGCGCCAGGAGCGCCAAGGCCGCTTTTTTAATGGCCGCCGCGATCACGGGATGGTCACCTTCCGGGCTTGGTCCATGGTTTCGGTTTCCCGTTGTTCCCATCGCGCCAGCGTGCCGCCCCAGGCCAACGCATCGCGCAGGCTCTGCGCCCAGGGCGCGGCGGGCAGGCTGGAAATCAAGTTCCGGCGCTTGCCAATCGCCTGCTCAAGCTGGCCCAGCAGGCGCGGGGCCTCGTCGGGCCGGGCCTTGATTTCCGCGCACAGCTCGATCTCCTGCGCCAGCAGGTCGGCCAGCGCCCACGGGATGCGCACGCGATCCAGGCGCGCCAGCGCCGTGGGGTCGCCGGCCAGCCGCATCTGCGCCTGGTCCAGCAGCCCGCCCAGCTCGCGGCGGACCGGCGCCGGGTAGCGCCGGGCCTGCTGCTCCAGGTTTCCCAGCCCATCGAACCAGAACCCCTCGGATGCGCTTTGCCACGCCGCCTGCAACCGGGTGAAGTACCGGTCCATGACGTCGGCCGCCGACCCGAACACAGCCCCGCAGAACTGCGTCTGCAACGCCGCGGCATCCAGCCACGGGTTCCACAACCATTGCGCGGTCATCCAGGGCAGCGGCGCGTCCTGCCACTGCGGCCAGCAGGTTTCGGTATAGAAATCGCGGATCCCGGCCTCGTACGCAGAGCGAATGTCGATGGCCATCTCCCGTGGGCAGTACCGCGGGAAAACCCATGAGCCAAGCCCGGCGTACGCGTAGCGGGTCACGTGCGGCGCACAGGCCACCCAGTTGGTGAGCAACTCCAAGTTGGCGTCCCGTTCGCGCGCATCAAAGTACCCGGCGGCATCCTGGCACAAATATACGACCACGTTGGAAGCCACCGGAAAAGGGGGCGCTTCCTGGACGTTGATGTAGGCTGCGGCACCGATCTGCGCGGTGGGGAACAAGGGCGCCAGGTGGCCGGCCACCGCGTTGACCCAGCCCCAGTAGGGCTGGCTCCACCAGCGGTTGGCCGCCGGCACGGATCGCTGGTCCGGCGGCGCGAGGGCCTGGCACCCCGCGCACTCGCACCAATTGGTGCTATCGTTGATCGTCAGCGAATAAGTGCGCGGCGCGCCCGGCGCCTGCCAGGCTTTCGTAATGGTCGCGGCCGCCCGCAGCGCCAGGCCGGACACGCTCAAGCAGGGCTGCCAGTTGCCGGGTTCCGGGACCGGCCGCTGCCCGGCGATCTCGGGAAAGATGTCCGGGGTCATGGCGGCGGCCCACAACCGGTCCACGTGGTGTTCAAATGGGGCGCGCGCGGTCAGCGCGGGCTCGGAGACGCGGTTGGCCAGCCGCCAGGCCGTGGCCCACTGGTTGGTGGCGCGAAATCCCTGGCCCAACTCACGCAAGGCAAAGGCCGGGCTGTCCAGCACCCACAAATCCTGCCGCGCCATGCCGGAGGCAGGCGGCCTGGCAAACGCCGGGTCTGGCAGGTACATCGTACGGTCGAATGCAAGGCGTGCCAAGGCGCCCGCACCGGCCATGAGTCCGGCGGCAGAGGCGGCGCAGACCATGGGGTCTCCGCCCCGGCTGCGCAACACGTAGCCGCCGGGACCCAGGACGCTGAGGTCCAGCCCGCTGTCCGGGTCCACGGGCATCAGCGCAAAGCGCACGTTGATGCTGTCACCTGTTGCGGTCGTGCTGGATGTCTCTGTCAAGGCGGCCCAAGACGCGGCTAACGTGGCGGACGCGGCAGGATCGGCGGCGGTGACCGCCAGTGCCGGCTGGCCGGCTGGGCCGTGGTCCGGCAGGGTCCGGCGCACGAAGCGCTCCCATTCGTTGACCTCGATGTACGCCAGATTTTCCATGGTCGGCAGCCAGACCCCTTGTGACTGCAACCCCATGATCAATTTCGGGCCGGCCGTCTTGGGCGCCGGGAACACGGATTCCAACACGACCACGGAATCCACCAGCGGTTCGCCGGCGGAAAACAAGACGGATTGAGATTTGGCGAACTCCACGGTATGGCCCAGAACCGGCTGGTAGTCCGTGGCGTGGATGGCGACGACCGCGGCCAGGTCGGCCGGTACTGGCCCGCGGAACTCCCAGTACGTCCGGGCGCGCAGACGGTCGGTGGCGGCATCCGCCACCAGGTCGAATCCGCGCAGCACGACCCGCCCCCCCAACATGGCTGCATGCAGGCCTTGCGGCGGGGTGATTGCGCCCAGGGCGTCCACCACGCGTTGCGCCGGGGCGCTGGCGCCAGGCATGGGCATGGCAGCCGCGCCGTTCTGACACAGCCATTCCAGCGCGGGGCGGCACGTGGGAGCCGACCGCAGCGCGTCCATCAAGGTGGCCAGCGCTTCGCGCTTCCGGCCGGATGTGAGTTGCTGCGTTGCCAGCAGGCATTGCAGCCGCGGGCGGTATGCATACGGCACATCCAGGCGCAGAGCCTGGACCAGGGCGGCGGTGGCCGCGTCGGGATCGCCGCGCTCCACCGCGTTGTAAGTGGCGCGGAGATGCCACAGGGCGCGGTCGTAGCGCAGGTGTGCTGGCAGTTCGTCCGGCGGCACGGCGCGGATGATTGCATCCGGATCCAGGGCCGCCATGTACACATCGCACAACAGGCGATCCGCTTCCTGGTAGTTGCCCTGGGTGTTTTCAAGGTTCCATAAGGCAAGGGAATGGTCAGGATCCAAGCCGAACCGGGCGCGGACGCGGCGCAGGGCGTCCGCCTGGACCCGGGAAGATCCCGCGTCCGGCAAGCCCGCCGCGAGCTGTGCGGCGATCAGGTCGCGGTACGCTTGCGGCTGGACGGCGTGCGCCAGCGCGCGGTAATCGGCCCAGCGGCCCAGGCGGAAAAGCCAGCGGCAGCGTTGCTGCCGGACCAGGCCGGCGTAATCAAACGCATCTCGCTGCGCGCGCGGGTCGCTTGGCACGGGTGCGGCCAGGAGGGTTTCCAGGCAGGCCAGGGCGTTGGATCCATCCGCCTCCCTTTCGAATATCTTGTACAACTGGCGCAACGCCGGCGCCGCCAGCGGCAGGCGCAGGATTTGGGGCCCGGTAAGACCCGCCGCGCGCCAAGCCTCGAAGACCGCCTGGCCGCGGTCCGGGGCGGCGGCCAGGGCGCGCAGCCCCCACTTGATCGTCTGGGATCGCGCGCGGCGGCGGGCAGCGGCGGGTTCGATCAGCGGCAGGACTGGCGCCAGGTTCTGGCATGCCACGGTCAGCACAATGACGTCATGCGGCGCGAGCCACACGGCATCGGCCATCTGGCGCAACCCGGCGGCCAGCGCTTCGGGGTGGAGTTCCGTTGCCGCGCGGTACTGCTCCAGCAATGTCACGGCCAACAGGCTGCGGTAATCGGCGTTCCATGGCGCACGTTGCACGGCCGCGGCCAGGTCTTGGATTGCGGCCGGGTACATGGCCAATTCTTCTTCCTTGAGCCCCGCCTGCACCAAATCCTTGATGCGTTGGCGCTCTGCCGGGGACAGGGCGCGACCCGCCCCCTGCCGGGATGCGTCGAGGTTCTCGTTGACGAGACGATTGCGGCGCTCCTTGAATGTTGCGAGCCGCTCCATGCCGCGCAGGTACCAGCCGACCGCCTGGCGGGGTGCCGCCTGGCAGGCGCGGTCCAGCAGCGCCCCGGCCTCGGCGCCCGCTGGGTCCGGCCCTGGCAGCCAGAAGTAAATGTCGGGCGCGAACCCCATGGCGCGCTTGCCCGCTTCCTGTAACCAGGCGGCGTGTGCGGCGGCGTATGTGGCATGGCCCAGCCAGGCGACGCAGAGCGTCAATCCGGCCAGCGCGAGCGCCCGGCGCAGCGGCGACGCTGGCTGGGGTTCCGGCCCCGCGGCGGCCGCGGGTGCCGGGCTGCCCGCCTCGCCGGCTGCCGCCAGCACGGCCCCCAGCGCGACCAGGAATGGCACGGTCACCCCGGGCCGCGTGGACAGGTTGAAGTCCACCAGCGCGTGCGCCAGGGCCGCGGCCACGCCCGCCAGCCCGCCGACGGCCAGCCAGGCATCGCGGCCGCCCTTGGGCAACGCGAGCACGGCGCGGCCGCGCCGCAAGGCCCAGACCAGCAGCGCCGCCAGGGGGATCGCGCCGATCACCCCCAGCTCACAGGCGGCCTGGAGATAATCGTTGTGCACCAAGTCCAGGCGCACGTCACCCCAGCCGGCCGGCTGGTACCGGGGCAGCCCCTCGGCCGCGCACCCCAGCCCCACGCCCAGCGGATGATCCACGAGCATGCGGCCGGCAGCGGCCCAGGCATGCAGGCGGGCCAGCGTAAAGCCCGGCGCCGCCGCGGCGCGGCGCTGCTCCAGCATGCGCCGGCCTGGGCCGGAGGCGACCAGCAGGCACAAGGTCATGGCTAACAGGAAGCCGATCCGGATGGCTGGCGCCCGGGACCGCAGCACCCGCGCATAAAAGAAGACCGACAAGCCTGTCCCGGCCAAGCCCGCGGCCACGAGCGCGCCGCGCGAGCCGGACATCAGCAAGGCCGCTCCCTGCACCAGCAACGCGGCCAACAGCGCCAGCATCGGCCAGTTCCGGGCCATGGAGTGCGGCTGCAGCAAGCGCGGCGCGGGCCGGTTTTCGCCCACGGGCCGGAGCCACTTGGCGATCCATCCGAACAGGGCGCCAAGCGTCAGCGGGACGGTGATCGCCAGCAGGCCGCCGAACGCGTTGCCGCTGGAAAAGGTGCCGGCCATGCGGAACCCGGCGAACGGCCCCGCATTCCACCAATCCGAACGGTACAGGAGGATGCCGATCACGGCTTGCGTGGCGCCGATGCCCAGCAGCAGGTGGAAAACCAGGCTGCGGGCCGCGCGCCCCCGCAGCCCGCGGACCGCCGCGGCCAGCAATAAACCATACGCTGCCCACTGGACGATCGCCTGGCCGCTGGTTCCGGGATTGAACGCCAGGGAGGTGAAGCCGCCCCCGGGGAACAGCAGCCGGTACCCGGCCCGGGCCAGCGGTTGCAGGCCGGCCAGCAGGCCGATTGGCATGGCCGCCAACTGTACGGCCAGCCAGGCGAACAGGGCCGTGGCCAGCCACCACGGGCTCCGCCACCAGGGCCGCGGCGCCGGCGCCGCGCCGCCGGCCGGCGCGACC
>CAZAYP010000088.1:0-19003 GCA_964489425.1 uncultured Verrucomicrobiota bacterium
CTCGGATTACGACCGCGAGAAACTGCAGGAACGCCTGGCCAAGCTGGCCGGTGGCGTGGCGGTCATCAACGTCGGCGCCGCGACCGAGTCGGAGATGAAGGAAAAGAAAGCCCGCGTCGAAGACGCGCTGCACGCCACCCGCGCGGCAGTCGAGGAAGGCATTGTCGCCGGCGGCGGCGTGGCCCTCCTGCGCTGCCAGGCGGTGCTGGAAAAAATCGAAGGCCTGACCGACGAGGAAGCCATTGGCGTGGATATCGTGCGGCGGTCCTTGGAAGCGCCGTTGCGGCAGCTGACCGATAACGCCGGCATCGAAGGCGCCATTGTCGTCCAGGACGTCAAGAAGGGCAAAGGCTCTTACGGGTACGACGTGGCGGCGGGCGAGTATGTGGACATGGTCAAGGCGGGGATTATCGACCCCACCAAGGTGTCCCGCACGGCCCTGCAGAACGCGGCCAGCATCGCCGCGCTGCTGCTGACCACCGAAGCCATGGTGGCCGAACTGCCGGAGAAAGAAAAATCTCCGATGCCTGGCGGCGGCGGTGGCGGCATGGGCGGCATGGGCGGCATGGACTACTAAAAAATATACCGTCAAGGTATAATAGTTGACAAGCGGCGGCGGGGCGCATATATTGCGCCCCGCCGTTTTAATGGTGAGGAGATCGTTTGAACATCAAATACTTGGAACGAGCGAAGGAGCAGGTGCCCAGCGTGCCGCTGTTGATCAACATGGTTTCACGGCGCGTGCGGCAGCTTAATTCCGGCCAGCGCCCCCTGGTGAAGCCGGATGATCCCCACATGGAAAAAGTGGATATCGTGCTCAAGGAAATCGCGGACGGCAAGCTGACCGCCCAGATGCCGGAGGATCTCCCCGAGGTGGAGGATCCCCGCGGCGCCATTTCGCTGGCCTGATCCCGGGACCAGCACCGCGCATGTCCCCGGATGCCGCGTCTGCCTCCGCGCTGCTGGCCACCAACCGGCGGGCCATGCGCGATTACCATATCCTGGAAAAGCTGGAGGCGGGGATCGAGTTGCGGGGTACGGAGGTCAAGTCGGTGCGTGCGGGGCAGGTCAGCCTCAACGAGGCATTCGGCGTGGTGGAGGATGGCAATGTCATCTTGCGCGATATGCACATCATGCCCTACAGCCATGGCAACGTGCACAACCACGAACCCCGGCGGCCGCGGCGCCTGCTGCTGCACCGGCGCGAGATCAAGCGGCTCATCGGCGCCACGGCGGTCAAGGGCCAGACCCTGATCCCGCTGCGGCTGTACCTGCGGCGCGGGCTGGTCAAGGTGGAGCTGGCGCTGGGCAAAGGCAAACAACTGAGTGACAAGCGGGAAACCCTGAAACGCAAGACCGCCGAACGCGAGGCCGAGCGCGCCATGGCCGCCCATTCCCGGCGCTGAACCTGACGGCATGAGCGCAAAAAAAACACCCCCCCCAAGCCCGGAGCCCATGGCTCCCCCGGATATTCTTTCCATGCTGGCCCACGAGTTGCGCGAGCCGCTCACGGCCATCCGGTCCTCGGCGCATCTGCTCAAGAAATACGGGGACCAACTGCCGGAACTCGAACGCCAGCGGCACTGCGGATTCATCGAGCAATGCTCCGCCCAGATGGCGGACCTGGTGGACAACATGTTGACCCTGAGCCGCGCCCATGCCGGCCAGTTGGCCTGCCGCCCGCAACGCCTGCACCTCGGGTTGTTCTGCCGCGAGCTGAGCCAGCACATGCAGCGCATTTACCCGGACCGCGAAGTCGTGTTGCGTTCTGAGCCCGGAACCGAGGCGTATTTTGAGCTGGATGACCACCTGATGCGGCTGATCTTCGGCAACCTCCTCACCAATGCGTTGAAGTATTCGCCGCCGGACGCCCCGGTGGAATTGTGCCTTGCCCTGGGGCAGGGCGCCGGCGTTGTGGTCGATGGCGTGGCCGAAGGCCTGCCGGACAGCGCCTGGCTGCGCGTGGATGTCCGCGACCACGGCGTGGGCATCCCGCCCGAGGACCAGGAGCACCTGTTCCAGCTGTTCCGGCGCGGCCGCAATACAGGCACCGTGGCCGGGGTGGGGCTGGGCCTGGCGATCATGCGCCAGGCGGTCCTGTCCCATGGCGGCGTGGTCCAGTTCGTCACGGCTGAAAACCAGGGCACCACCTTCACCGTGCTGTTGCCGGCGGTCCCCGCGGCCGCTGCGCCGGCCGTGCCGGGGTGATGGTTATGCCGGTAAAACCGTTATCCTGCCGGGTCCTGCTGATCGAAGACGATCCCATCATCAACCGATCCCTGGGCGATTTCCTGCGGCTGGAAGGGTGCCGGGTCATGGCGGCGGTGAATGCCCGGGCCGGTTTGGATGCGGCGCGCGAAGCCCGGCCGGACATCATTCTCTGCGACGTCAAGCTGCCGGGGATGGACGGCTACCAGGCCCTGGCTACGGCCCGCGCGGACCCGGCGCTGGCCGGCGTCCCGTTCGTGTTCCTCACGGGGACCACCACGCCGTTCGCGGTCGAGCATTCCGGCGCCCTGCAGCCCGATGCCTGCCTGGCCAAACCGTTTGATGTTGAAGACCTGCTGCAGGTCATGGCGCGGCTGGTGCAAACAGGCGCCGCGCGTTAGCCGTGGTCAGCGCGGCCAGCGCCGCGGGCGCCTGGCCCCGGATCTCGGCCAGGCGGGCTCCCACATGCACCACGAAGGCTGGCTCGTTGCTCCGGCCGCGCAGGGGTACCGGCGCCAGGTACGGCGTATCGGTCTCGATCAACAGCCGGTCATCGGGAACGTGGGCGGCCACGGCCCGCAGCGTGTCGGCGTTGCGAAACGTCACGATCCCGCTGAAGCTGATGTGAAATCCAAGGTCCAATACCCGGGCCGCCAGGTCCGCATCGCCCGTGAAGCAATGGATGACGCCGATGCGGTCCGCTGGCCCGCGCCACTTGCGCGCGTGTTCGGTCAGCAGCGCCAGGGTGTCCGCGGCGGCGTCCCGGGTGTGGACGATCACCGGCTTGCGCGTGGCCGCGGCGACCTCCAGGTTGCGCTGGAAAACATCCTTCTGTTCACGCACCTGGCTGGGTTGGTGGTAGTAATCCAGTCCGGTTTCGCCGATGGCCGCGGCCGGCGCGGCGGCCAGCGCGGCCCAGAACTCTTCCGGCCAGGCGTCGGCGCACAGTTCGCGGTCCAGGCCCACGGAGGCCAGCACGCCGGGCTCGCGCGCCGCCAGGTCCAGGGCCAGGGCATTGCCTTTGGGGGTTCCGCCCATGGCCAGCATGCGGGTCACGCCCGCGGCGCGGGCGCGCGCCAGGGCCGCGGGCAGTTCCCCGCTGGCCGCCAGGGTGTCGAAATGTACGTGCGTATCGAAATACATTGCTTTCGCCTCGATAATTCCAAATATTATCCATGGTAGCAGATGAACTCTCCAGACGCAAAGCAGGGATTGGCCACCGGGGTGCGGATTACCCTGAACGGCGAGGAGTATGCGGTTCAAGCCGCTGCGACGGTGGCCGAATTGCTCGCCGAGCTGGGGGTGGGGGATCGGCGCGTGGCCGTGCTCTGCAACGGCCAGGTGGTCGGTCCGGCGGCGCGCGCGGACGCACGACTGGAGCCCGGGGCGCGCCTGGAGTTGATCACCTTGGCTGGGGGAGGTTGACATGGATGACCTGGTGCTTGGTTCGCAGCGGTTCCAGTCGCGCCTGATCCTGGGAACGGGCAAGTTCCCGGACCCGGACACCATGCGGCGGGCCGTGGTCGCGGCCGGCGCCCAACTGGTCACCGTGGCCCTGCGCCGCTTCAACCGCCACCAGCCCACCGATGACCTGCTGGCCCCGCTGGCCGGCCTCGAAAATGTCACCCTGATGCCCAACACGTCCGGCGCGCGCGATGCGCGCGAGGCGGTCCTGGCCGCCCGCCTGGCACGGGACCTGTGCGGCAGCCCGTTCATCAAGGTGGAAATCCATCCCAACCCGCACCACCTGATGCCCGACCCGATCGAAACCTACGCCGCGGCCTGCGAGCTGGTCCGCGACGGGTTCGTGGTTCTGCCGTACATGCCGGCCGACCCGGTGCTGGCCCGGCGGTTGGAGGACGCGGGTTGCGCCGCCGTGATGCCGCTGGGCGCGGCCATCGGCAGCGGCCGCGGCCTGGCGACGGCCGACCTGCTGCAACTGATCATCCGCGACAGCGGCGTGCCGGTCATCGTGGATGCGGGTTTGCGCGCGCCCTCCGAGGCGGCCGCCGCCATGGAGATGGGGTGCGGCGCGGTGCTGGTCAACAGCGCGGTGGCGGTGGCCGGCGACCCGTCCGCCATGGCCGCGGCATTCGCCCAGGCCGTGCAGGCCGGCCGCCAGGCCTTCCGCGCCGGGCTGATGCCCCGCGGCGAAGCGGCCAGCGCTACCAGCCCGCTGACCCAGTTCCTGGCGGATCGCCCCGCATGAGCGGGGCCGCGCCGGAATGGCTCGATCCCGGGCCGTGGGTGGCCGGCGCCCTGCGCGCAGGTCCGGCGGCGGTCCGGGCGGCGGTCACGTGTGACCAGCCCGGGGTGCGCGAACTGGCGCTGCTGCTGTCCCCGGCCGCGGCCGGGTTGATTGAACCCATGGCCCGGCGCGCCCAGGACCTTACGCGCCGGCATTTTGGCCGGACCATTTCCCTCTACGCGCCGCTGTACCTTTCCGACTATTGCCCCGGCGGATGCCGCTACTGCGGGTTTGCCGCGGATCGCGACCAGCCGCGGCGCCGCCTGGAACTGGACGCGGTGGCCCGCGAACTGGCCGCGCTCAGGGCCCTGGGCCTGGACGACGTCCTGCTGCTCACCGGCGAGCGCTGCCCTGAGGCCGGCTTCGACTACCTGCACGATGGCGTGCGGCTCGCAGCCGGGACGTGCGACGCCGTGGCCGTCGAGACGTTCCCGATGAGCGCCGACGAATACCGCGCGCTGGCCGCCGCCGGTTGCACGAGCATGACTTTGTACCAGGAGACCTACCAGGAGGAGGAGTATGCGGCGCTGCACCGCTGGGGGCCCAAGCGGGATTTCCTGGACCGCATCGCCGCGCCCGCGCGGGCGGCCGAGGCCGGGTTGCGGACCATCGGCCTCGGAGTGCTGCTGGGGCTGGCCGATCCCTTGGCCGACCTGGTGGCGCTGTACCAGCACGGGACCTGGCTGCGCCGCCGCTACTGGCGCACAGGCATCAGCCTCTCGTTCCCGCGAATCCAGGCCCAGCGCGGGGATTTCAGCGCCCCGCACCCCGTGTCCGAGGCATACCTGGCGCAGGCCGTCTTTGCGTTCCGCATCTGCTGGCCGGACGTGCCGTTGGTGCTCTCCACCCGCGAGGCGCCGGCGTTCCGCGACGGCATGGCCGGGTTGGGCATCTCGCGCATGAGCGTGGCCAGCAAAACCACGGTCGGCGGCTACGCCCAGGCGGTGCCGGATGCCGTGGGCCAGTTTGAGGTCAGCGATACCCGCGGGCCGGACGAATTTTGCGCCATGCTGCGGGGCCGGGGGCTGGAGCCGGTGTTCAAGAACTGGGACGCGGTGTACCGTTGAACCTGCACGTGCAGGTGGTACCGCCTCCGGTCGGGCACCTCATGGTCCGCGCTTACAGGGGGCCAACGAGACCGTCCGCTTACTGCGCCATCAGCGCCCGGGCCACGCAGGCGCCCAGGCGCCATGACGTCAGCAAACTGGGGATCACTTCGCAGGCGTTCCAGCAGATGGGGCATTGCTCACGGCGGATCACCTGGCGCGCGGCGTCCGTGGCCGGCGCCTGGATGATCTTGGCGAATCCGTCCCGGCAGTTGCCCAGGCTGCGGTCCCAGACAATGCAGGGAAACACGTTGCCGTACGGGTCCAGGTAATACGAGTTTTGCGCCGCCATGCAGGGGATGACCATTTTGGTCGGGCGGGCGAGGAAGCCGGGGATGTGTTCGAGGAAGAACATGCGGTAGAAACTTTTCACCCGCGTGATCGCCGGCAGTCGCTCCTGCCGGGTTTGGGCGAGAATGTAGGCGATGTCGCGGCCCACCGCCTCGCGAAAATCCGCTCCGGCCACGGCGCCCACGGCATGCTGGCCGGCAAAGTCTGTCTGGAACAGGTTGCCGCTGTGTTCCAGGTTGAACCCCACGTCGCCCACCTGCAGGCCCAGCGGCCGCAGCACGCGGTCGTGAAACCCCGCGAACCGGCCGGCGTTCAGGGCGCAGAGGGTGTAGCTGAGCTTGACCTCGAGGTTGGGCCGGCGGGCCTGCAGCTCGCGGAGACGCGCAATGGTCTGGGTCGCGGCCTGGAACGCGCCTGGCAGGCCGCGGATATCGTCGTGCTGCGCGGCGTCGCCGTCCAGGCTGACGCCCACCGAGACCTGGAGGCGCGGCCGGCGCGCGGTCAGTTCCTCGACCGCTTGGGCGATGCGTTCGGTAAGCAGTCCGTTAGTGGTGATCACCACCGAGGCCAGGCGCGGGCAGGTGTCGGCGGCATGGTCCAAAATGGGGACCAGGTCCGGCCGCATGAAGGGTTCGCCGCCGCCCCAGTCGAGGAACAGCAAGGAGTCGCGCAGTTCCGTGAACAGGCGCGCGAAATCGTTGGCGGTCAGCTCTTCCTTGGCCTTTTCCGGGTGCTCGCGGCAGATTTTCCAGATGCTGCAGATCTTGCAGCGGTGATTGCACAGGAAGGTGGACGCCACGGTCAGCTTGAGCGGGCCTGCCGCATGACCTGCGCGCCGGGGCCGGCGGCTGGCCAGCCAGCGCCGGGCCAGTTGGTAGTAGAGCGGGTTCATGCCGGCGGCGGTGGGGCCGCGGGTTCGCGGCGGCGGGTCGCCAGGATCGAGACCAGCGCCGCGAGGCACAGGCCCACGCCGGCCAGCTGCACCCAGAGTCCGATATTGAAAGGCGCGTAATCCAAGCGGACATCGTGGATTCCGGCCGGAACATAGAGACACTGGAAAATGTAGTCTGCGCGCCGGATGGGCGCGGCCGCGCCATCCACCCGTGCGCGCCAAGCCGCGTCGTATTTGTCTGCCATGCGCAGCAGCACCGGCTCCGGCGCGTTGACTTTCAGCCGGATGTGGCCCGGCCGGTAGCTGGCCACCTCGACCATGCCGGTAACGCCCGTGCCGGGCATGGGCGCCAAGTCCTTGGCCTCCTCGGGCGCCAGCAGCACCTGCTGGAACAGGGGATAGGCCGGGCTGGCCAACATCTGCAAAGCCTGGTCGTCCGGCGCGCTGGCCCAGCCGCGCAGCAGCGCGTACCGTGGCGCGTACGCCTTGCTGCGCAGCACCGCGTGCTGGCCCGGTTGCTGCGGCGTGGCCGGGATGACCTGGATGCCGCCGTCCGCAGCCTGGGCGGCGTTATATGCGTAGAGCACCTCAAACTGGCCGCGTGTTTCCGGCGCGGCTTCCAGTTGCGTCATGAGTTGGGCCGGGCCCAGCAGGAACCCCACGGCGCTCAGCCGCCACAGGCGCAAGGGTTGCGTGCCGACCGTGCCCAGGAAGTTCTTGTAGTCGGTGGGCATGCGCGGCATCTGGGTGATGTTGATGGTCTTGATGTCCTGGTACGGAAACAGGTATGTCAGCCACGTGTTGTAGAACCCGGACTGGGCCACCACGGCGGCGCGCTGAAACCCGGGGTTGTTCTTGAGCGCGCGGATGACATCGTTTTCTTCAATAAAGCTGTAGGGCATCACGCTGACATAATGGCGGGACAGCCAGAACGCATCGCCCATCACCATCCCCACCAGCGCCCACGCGATCCAGCGACTGGTCGCGGCCTTGACCCGCGGCGTGGCCAGGGCCCAGATCAGGCCCGCGGCCGCCAGGGTCATGAACGCGCCGTGGAAGAGGGCGCTGATCTTGTTGCGCGCGATGCCGGCGGCCATGTCGCCCCAGCCTTGGTTGCGCAGGCTGTCGGTCAGGCGGCTCAGGCCGCCCGCCTGTATCAGCGCCGCCAGGGCCAGCATCGCGCCCAGCGCCAGCAGCGTGAGCAGGAACCATTTCAACCAGGCCGGCGCAGGGGCTGGCGCCAGGGGGCGGGGGGGCGAGGGGGATTTGTTTTGTTTCTTGGGTTTCATTGAGGGGTTGGGTCAGGATTTCAGGATGCGGAGGGCCATGCTCTTCAGTTCTCCCGCGCATTGAATGGCGCGTGAGGCGTCCTCGTTGGAGAAGGCTTCGGCGGGAATGATGTCCGGCAGCCCGTTGGGGTAGCGGGTGGGAATATACATTTTGTCCAGATAGCGGGCTTGGGACAGGCACTGCTGCATGGCTGGTTGTGCATCGTTGGCAGGGAAATCCTGGATTAGTTTCATGAGACTGTGTCCCCAGGGATCCAGGCCGTGCGCGTACCAGACGGCTTTTAGAAATTTCTCGCCACTTTGCTGCGCCTGGAACGAGGCCCACTCAAAGCGCGTCATGCGCAGGCTGTCGCCGGCGGCGGCCAGATCGGCTTCTCCCTGGCGGTACCAGCGGTCTGATTCCTGGCGATACTCTTTACTGTTCATAAACGATGACCCCTTCGGGCAGCACGTTGCGCAGAAACGGCCCGCCCTGCAGCGCCGTGAACTCCCGCGGGTTGTACACCAGCACCTCAACCGGCAGGTGGAGCTTGTCGCTCAACTGGCAAATATATTTGTCCAGGCGCTGTAGAAACGGAGCGCTCGTCTCTTCGATGAAGATCACATCCAGGTCGGAGTGGTGGGTCGCCGTGCCGCGCGCATACGACCCGAATAATATGGCTTTCAGCGCACCGTGCGCCGTGGCCGCAGCGCGGATAGCGGCATGAATGTGCGGCAGATCAACCGGCGGCGGTTGCAGGTTGATCATGGGTGCCTGCCGGGTTGGGGCTGGGGCGACGTGGCGGCCGGTGCGGGGGTTGGCGCCGGATCCTTGCGCCGCAGCAGCGTCTCAAGGCCATACGCGGCCAGGATGCCGATCACGATCTGGAAGGCCATGAGGAACTTGTTCGGGTTGCGGATCGCGTTCACTAGCGGCAGCTTGTAGAACAGGGCGTACAACGGAAAGAACTTGCCGAACGACAGCAGCAGCGCCAGCACCGCCATGACGCTCCAGAAAAGGACATCGCACGGGAACGGGCTGGCCTGCCGGGCCGCCCGCCAGCGGCCGCGCAA
This sequence comes from uncultured Verrucomicrobiota bacterium, assembly GCA_964489425.1. GTDB lineage: Bacteria > Verrucomicrobiota > Kiritimatiellia > RZYC01 > CAZAYP01 > CAZAYP01. Next base: position 9,088 of record CAZAYP010000088.1, read on the forward strand.
AGCCATCCACGCTGCGGCCGCGGCCAGGAGCGCCAGCGCCAGGGGGATGGCGCCAAGGTACATGTTCTCCAGCTTGAAGTTCATGAACCCCTGGCCGGTCTGGGCCCATTCCGCGGAGCGGCCCATGCGGCCCCAGTACGGCCCGTCCGGCTCGCCGCTGCGCCAGCCCATGTAGCCGGGGGCAACGAAATCAATACACTCGTCTGGCGGCCAGCTCCACTGGGTGGTGTACTCCCATTTTTCGCGCGGGTCGGTCTGCTCTTGCTGCACGGCCACACCCTTGACGGCGATCTGGTAGCCGCCGAGCAAGGCAAAAAAGGCTACCGCAAAGCTGATCGGCAGCAGGGCGGCCAGGGCCGGCACCAGGCGGCGCCAGGCGAGCTTGCCGGCCTCGCGCCACACGGCATACAGCACGTAGGGGCCGAGGATGATGGCCGTGAACAAGGCCACGTCCGCCTGCTCGGCAAACATCATGCCCAGCGCGCCGCCGGCCAGCACCCACCACGCCACGCGGTTGCGTTGCGCGGCCTGGTCGGCCAGCCACAGGAACACGGCGGCGAACAGCAGCACCCCGTACTTGGCGTTGTGCCCGGCGTAAGACAACGTGAGGTTGGTGCCCAGCCAGTAGGCGATGACCCCGCCCAGGATGGCCGCCAGGTCGCGGCACCCGCGCCCGCGCAGGAACAGCGCCAGGAAAAACGATCCCACGGTGAAGTCAAAAAGGTGAATGGTATCGATGAACACCGGCAGCGGCACCAGCCAGATCAGCAGCGACGAGAGCGACGGAATGACCGGGCCGCCGAACCCCAGCAGCGCGGTGTCGGTCCACCAGCCGTTGTAGCCGCCGGGCAGGTTGCGCTTGATCAGGCTGATGGCGCCGATGTTGTCGTCGGTGGTGAAGTGCACCTGCCGCTCGCCCCACAAGGCTCCGAAGATCAGCACGGCCAGCGCGCCGTAGACCAGTGCGAAACGCAGCAGGAACCGCAGGTTAGCGCTGGCAGGCCGCAGGCTCATGGGCACGTCCTTGTTGTGGGGGCACTGGGCCGCCAGGGTTCAGGTGTCGGACATACGCGGGAATCCCCTGGGCGGTGTCGCGCATCGTGACGCCGGGGAACGTTGTTTTCAGCCGGCTGACGCTGGTGATCACCTGGTGCGGCCGGGCCGTGGCGGCGGCGGGTTCCTGCTTGAATACCAAGTCTACCCGGCCCGACCAGGCCGTGGCAACCTGGCGGGCCATCTCGGCCACGGGGTAGCTCTGGCCACTGGCCACGTTGAACAATCCGGGCTGCCGTTGCGCGATCACCGCCCGCAGCAAGTCGCAGACGTCGTCCACCAGGACATAATCGCGGATGTCATGGCCTGGGCCCAACACCGTGATCGTGGCGTGATCGCGCGCCGATTTGACCATGGCCCCGATCGCGCTTTGTCCTTCACCGCCCGGTCCGTAGACCCCGGTCAGACGCAAGATGGTCAGGGCCGTCGACGCCGGCCGCGCGAAATGCAGCAGGTTTTCGCAGGTCAGCTTGCCGAGGCCGTAGTAATCCCGGGGTTGGGCGGGCAGATCTTCCCGCAGCGGGCCTGCGTCCGCAGCGGCGCCGTAGACATCAATGGTGCTCAGGAACACCAACTGGGCCACCGGCTGCCGGGCCAGGTGCCGGACCAGGTTCTGGACCATGGTCATGTTCTTGATCATCGCGTCATAATCGTTTTGGATCAGGCGGGTGATCCCGGCGGCCAAAATGATCGTATCTTCCGGGGCAAGGTCGGCCAGGTGGCGGTCGATGGCGGCCGGGTCCAGCAGGTCGCAGTTGGCCAGCGTGCCGGACACGACCGGCTGGTCGCCCCGGGCTTGGAAATACCGGAGCAAGTGCCCGCCGATAAAGCCGTCGGCGCCGAGAATATGCAGGGCGCCTTGCCGTCCGATTGCCATGATGCTCGTTCGCTCCTGTTGGGCTGCTGTTTCAGGTGATTACGCCATCACGCCTTCCGTCAACGCAAGCAAAAAGGTGGCTGGCTTCCATATTTTCAAGACCTTGGCCTTCAATGCCTATTGACAAGATCTGGTGATTGGCTTATCAAGTTCCTTCATGCAGTTTGTTGATCAATATTTCAAGGAATGCGGGGCCATTATTGCCGGCTTGGACCGGTCGGCGATCGTGGCGGTGGCCGACTTGCTGGCCCAAACCCGCGCGGCCGGCGGGCGGGTTTTCGTGCTGGGCGTGGGCGGCAGCGCGGCCACCGCGTCGCATTTCGTCAACGACTTGCGCAAGCTTGCGCGGATCGAAGCCTATGCGCCCACCGACAACGTGTCCGAGCTGACCGCCCGCACGAACGACGACGGCTGGGCCAGCTGCTTTGCGGGCTGGCTGGAAGTCAGCCGCCTGCGCGCCGGCGACCTGGTGTTTGTGCTGTCCGTGGGCGGCGGCGACTCAGAGCGCAACATCAGCCCCAATCTCGTAATGGCCCTGCAGCAGGCGCGCCAGGCTGGCGCCAGGATCGCCGGCATTGTGGGCCGCGACGGCGGCTACACCGCGCGCGTGGCCGACGCCTGCGTGGTCATCCCGCCCATCAATCCGGCCCACGTCACGCCGCACACCGAGGCGTTTCACGCCGTGGTCGGCCACCTGCTCATCACCCATCCCCGGGTCAAGGCTGCGCCCACCAAGTGGGAATCCGCGGCGGCCGCCCCCGCGCCCGGCGGCTGACGCGTGGATCAAGGAACCGGAACCATGCCTTCTTCCCCCGCCGTGCCCACGCTCAAGCAACTCAAGATCAAGGTGTTCTCGGATGGCGCCGACCTGGACTCCATCATCGAGGCCTATGAAAAGGGCATTGTCAAAGGGTTCACCACCAACCCAACCCTGATGGCCAAGGCGGGCATCACCAACTACCTGGCCTTTGCCGAAGAGGTGCTGCGCGTGGTGCGCGATTTGCCGGTGTCGTTTGAGGTGTTCTCCGACGAGTTCCCGGACATGCGCCAGCAGGCGCTCAAGATCGCGGCGCTGGCGGACAACGTCTTCGTCAAGATTCCCATCACCAACACTCGCCGCGACCCGGCCGCGCCCCTGATCCGCGATCTGGCGCACCAGGGCATCAAGCTCAACATCACCGCGATCATGACCCTTGACCAAGTGCAGGCCGTGGCCGATGCGCTCAACCCCGACGTGCCGGCGTTCGTCTCGGTGTTCGCCGGCCGCATTGCGGATTCCGGCCGCGACCCGCTGCCGATCATGCGCGCCGCGCTGGACATCCTCCGGCCGCTGCCCAAGGCCGAGTTGCTGTGGGCCAGCCCGCGCGAGGCCCTCAACATCATGCAGGCCGCGGAGATCGGCTGCCCCATCATCACCGTGACCCCGGACCTGCTGGCCAAGACCGCCAGCTTCGGCAAGGACCTGGCCGATTTTTCTCTGGATACCGTGAAAATGTTTTACAACGACGCGCGCAAGAGCGGTTTTTCGATTTAATCCCCAGCCTTCCAAGGAGAGCCTTCATGATCATCACCCGCACCCCGTTCCGCATCACCCTTGGTGGCGGCGGCACGGACCTGCCCTCGTTCTACCGGGACCACGGCGGCTTCATCTTCGCCATGACCATCAACAAGTTCATGTACCTGATGCTGATCCGCCGCTCAGTGGCCGACCGCAAGATCGTCATCCGCTACAGCCAGGTCGAGACCGTGGACGCGGTCGAGGAGATCCAGCACCCGCTGGCCCGCGAGGCCATGCGCCTGCACGGCCTGCGCGATAACGTCGAGCTCACCAGCGTGGCGGATCTGCCCGCGCGCACCGGCCTGGGCTCGTCCGGCGCCTACCTCGTGGGCCTCTTGACCGCCATCCGCGTGTACCAGGGCCGCTCCATCCCCATGGAGGACCTGGCCGAGGAAGCCTGCCACATCGAGATGAACATCCTCAAGGAGCCCGTGGGCAAGCAGGACCAGTACATGGCCGCGTTCGGCGGGTTCCGCACGCTGGAGATCGACCGCGACGGCAAGGTCAAGGTGTCCTCGGTCCCCGTGGACTTCGTGACCGTCAACGAGCTGGTCAGCAAGGCGCGCATCTACTACACCGGCGTCCAGCGCTCCGCCACCGCCGTGCTCAAGAAGCAGGACCAGGCCGCGCGCGAGAAGCAGGACCCCGACCACGCCCGCGTGGTCGAGAGCCTGCTGCAGATCAAGGACATCGGCCGGCGCATCCGCACCGCGTTCGAGCAGCGCGACCTCGACCAGTTCGGCCGGCTCATGGACGAACATTGGCGCTGCAAGAAAAGCATGTCCAAGAGCATCAGCCTCACCGCCATGGACGAATTGTACGACCTGGTGCAAAAGGAGTACGGCGTGCTGGGCGGCAAGATCATGGGCGCGGGCGGCGGCGGGTTCGTCATGCTCTACTCCCCCCGCCTGGACCGCGGCCTGGACGAGTTCATGGCCGCGCGCCAGATGCCGCGCGTGAGCTACTTCCCGGTCCAGCACGGCGCCAAGGTGGTCAGCGACTTCACCCCGTTCGACCAGTTCATCGAGGATTGAAGGCGCCCATGGCCGGAAAAACCACCCCGGCCGTTGGCCACCCCGCCTTTCCACGGAGCAGTGCCCTCCAAGCGGGGGATCAAGTGATTGGCCATATCCGGATGCTCACACGGAGCCACGGAGAGCACAGAGTTTCGCGAACGGGGAATATGATTCTCCGAGGTCTCCGTGCCGCCGTGAGAAAAAGCTCCCCTCGTTTTCAGGGGGGGGCTGCATCGCCAGCACGACGATTACGAGGACGACAACGAGCACGATCAATTATAACTCCCCTCCTTTTCAAGGAGGGGCTGCCCGAAGGGCGGGGTGGTTTGAAAATGTTTACGTCACCCCCACTCGACCCCAACCCAAGGCCCGTGAATGACTAATCCTTCTGCTAAAAAATACCTGATCACCGGCGGCGCCGGCTTCGTGGGCGCGCACATGGTGAACCACCTGCTGGACACCACGGCCGCGTCCGTCACCGTGTTCGACAACTTCAGCACCGGCCGGCGCTGGCATTTCGGCGCCCGTGTCCGCGACCCGCGCCTTACCATCGTCGCGGCCGATGCCCAGGACCCGGCCGCCCTCGAGCGGGTCATGCCCGGCCACGACATGGTGTACCATTTTGCCGCCAACTCGGACATCGCCCGCGCCCAGACCGAGCCGGCCGTGGACTTTCAGAACGGCACCATCCCGACCCACAACGTGCTCGAAGCCATGCGCAAGGCAGGCGTGAATAAGATCGCGTTCACTTCGGGCAGCGGCGTGTACGGCGAGGTGCCGCCCACGCCCATCCCCGAGAACTACGACCGCATGATTCCCGTGTCCACCTACGGCGCGTGCAAGCTGGCCTGCGAGGCGCTGGTCAGCGCCTACGCGTTCATGTTCGACATGACCGGCATCGTGTGCCGCTTCGCCAACGTGGTCGGCCCGTTCCAGACCCACGGCGTGGCCCACGACTTTATCCTGCGCCTGCGCCAGGACCCCACCCGGCTGAAAATATTCGGCGACGGCACGCAAAGCAAGCCCTACATCCACGTGGAGGACGTGCTGGCTGCGTTCCGCATGCTCGAGGCCAGCCAGCCGCTGGGCTACGACGTTTTCAACGTGGGCACGCCAGACTTCCTCACCGTGCGCGAGATCGCCGACATCGTCTGCGCCCGCATGGGGCTCAAGAACGTGCGCTACGAGTTCACCGGCGGGTCGCGCGGCTGGAAGGCCGACGTGCCCGTGTACCGACTCGCCACCGCGAAAATCCGCGGCCGCGGCTGGACCCACACGCGCGACTCGCGCGCCGCGGTCACCGCCGCAGTGGATGCCATGCTGGTCGACATCCAGGCAGGTAAATATGAGCAAGCCTGACGCCGCGCCGCGCCTGCTCGGCGCCGGCGTGCGCCGCGTGTTCCTCACCGGCGGCGCCGGGTTCATCGGCAGCCACGTGACCGATATCCTCGTGGCCCAGGGCTACGCGGTGACCATCTACGACAACCTGTCCAATGGCCGCCGCGAGTTCATCGCCCACCACCTCGACAACCCGCGCGTGACGTTCGTCCAGGCGGATCTCATGGACCAGGAACGGCTCGTCGCGGCCATCCCCGGCCACGACCTGGTCTGGCACCTGGCCGCCAACACGGACATCATCGGCGGCGTGGAACAGCCGCGCCGCGACCTGCGCGACTGCGTCATGGGCACGTTCAACGTGCTCGAGGCCATGCGTGCCGCCAGGATCCAGCCGCTGCTGTTTTCCTCCACCGGCGCGGTCTACGGCGAGCTGTGCCACGACGTGGCCACGTCCGAGGCCGCCGGCCCGCTGCTGCCTGTCTCGACCTATGCCGCCGGCAAGATCGGCAGCGAGGCGTTCATCTCCGCGTTTTGCAGCCTGTACGGCCTGCGCGCCTGGATCTTCAGGTTCGGCAACGTGATCGGCGCGCGCATGACTCACGGCGTGATCTTCGACTTTATCAATCGCCTGCGCCAGAATCCCCAGGAGTTGCTAATCCGCGGCAACGGCGAGCAGGAGAAAAACTATTTCCTCGTCGAGGAGTGCATCCACGGCATGGGCTACGCATTCCGCAACATCCCCATGACCGCGGACAAGCCGTCCGACATCTTCAACCTCGGCACCGACTCCATCACCCGGGTCGTGACCATCGCGGACGTCGTGCGCGAGGAGATGGGCCTGGCCGGCGCCAGGGTGGTCATCGAGGGCACCCGCCGCGCCTGGCCCGGCGACCAGCCCAAGGTCCACATCACCGTGGACCGCATGCGCCAGGCCGGCTGGCAGGCGCGCCTGCCGTCCGACGAGGCCGTGCGCACCGCCGTGCGCCGCATGCTCGGCAAGGCGCCGCCGGATGATTGGGTGGTCGATCTGTGAACGTTTTCTTCGAGTTCCACAAGATAGTTCAGCATCTGCAGGAGGCCAGCATCGAGTATGCCTTGGTCGGTGGCGTCGCTGCCGCGTTCCATGACCAACCGCGATTCACCAGGGATGTTGATTTCTTGATCAGCCCGGAATCGTTGGAGCCGGTAAGCCGGGCGCTGCAGCGTGAGGGCTACAGGCCGTCCGCGGAACCGTGGGCATTCAAGGGAGGTGGCCTGACTCTTCATCGGTTCATCAAGACGGTGGGTGAGGAGGAGATGATCGTGGATATCCTGGTGGCCGGGGATGTGCGCCATCGACGCATCATCGACCAAGCCGTGGTGGCCGAATCGAAGGGGACCGGACCGGTCCGGGTCGCGTCCAAAGCCGACTTGATCTGGCTTAAGCAACGCCGGAACTCAAAACAGGATCAAGCCGACATCGCGAGGCTGGAAGATGAAAAAGCCTGATGCCGTGTTCAGGGAACTGGGCCAGCTTTACGAGTTTCAAAAGGAAATTGCCAAGTTCAAGCTGCGGGATCGAACGACCACGGACAGCAGGTCAGCCGCATCTGGCCCCAACCCGCCGGGGAAGGGCAGCCACGGTTTGTGCCGCTTTCCGCTTAACCAACCACCGGTGACTTCATGAGCAACCTCTGCATATTGGGCCTCTGGCACCAGGGCATCGTGGCGTCCGCCTGCCTGGCCGAGGCGGGGTATGACGTGCTGGCTGCCGAGCCCAATCCTGCCTTGATTGACCAGTTGCGCGCGGGCCACGCGCCGATCTTCGAGCCGGGCCTGGACGATCTGCTGGAGCAGGAATTGAAAACCGGCCGCCTGCACTTCACCACGGACGCGCGCGCTGCGACCGAGGGCCGGCTGTTCGTGTTCCTCATGCACGACACGCCCGTGGACGAGAACGACCAGAGCGATCTCTCCGTGGTGTTCAAGGCCCTGGAAGCCGCCGCGCCCGCGCTGGCCGATGGCGTGACCTTGGTGGTCACCGCCCAGGTGCCGGTCGGCACGTGCGACCAGCTCGCCGCCCGCCTCGGCGCCATGCGGCCGGGCCTGGCTTTCAGCATCGTGTACATCCCGGAGAACCTGCGCCTCGGCCAGGCCATTGACCGGTTCCGCAAGCCGCCGCTGCCCGTGATGGGCTCCGACGACCCGGCTGCACTCGACCGCGTGGCCGGCCTGCTCGCGCCGTTCAGCAGCCAGTGGCTGCGCGTGGGTTTGCGCGCGGCCGAGATGACCAAGCACGCGCTCAACGCGTTCCTGGCCACGTGCGTCACCTTTGGCAACGAGCTGGGCAGCCTGTGCGACGAACTCGGCGCCGACGCGTACCAGGTGGTGAAAGCGCTGCGCATGGAGGAACGGATCGGCCCCAAGGCCATGCTCCTGCCCGGTCTCGGGTTTTCCGGCGGCACCCTGGCGCGCGATATGCAGACCCTGCGCGGCCTGGGCACGCGCCACGGCGTGACTCTGCCGCTGCTCGACGGCGTCTGGGAATCCAACCGCCAGCGCAACCGCCTCGTGGTGACCAAGCTAACCCGCGCGCTGGGCGGTCTGCGCGGCCGCCCGCTGGCCGTCCTCGGCCTGACTTACAAGCCGGATACCAGCACCCTACGCCGGTCTGCGGCCCTGGAGATCATCGGCTACCTGGCCGATGCCGGCGCGACCCTCAAGGCCCATGACCCGCGGGCCGACCGCGCCGAGGTGGCCCGCTGTACCGGCTTCTCGTTCTGCGAGTCGCCCTACGATGCCGCCGCCGGCGCCGCTGCCCTGGTGCTGATCACCCCGTGGAAAGAGTACCGCCACCTGGATTTCGCCCGCCTCCGCGCCGCCATGGTGGACCCGGCGGTCATCTTGGACACCGCCAACCTGCTTGATGGCGCCACGCTGACCAAACTGGGGTTCAAGTACCTCGACATCGGTCGTGGCCGGGCCGGGTAGGGTAGGGTGGGTGCCGCAATGTCGGGACGTGACTGTGCGCTTTGCGAAATGCCGGATCTCGTTTGCCTGATCATTGTAAGGAACATAAGAAAGCAAACAGGCCCTTTTTAGCGATTTCTATGGATTTTATGATCCAATTACCGTAGAAAACGAGAAAACTTTAGAATCACTTGTTCGGCAACATAGCTATGCTCTCACGGGATTCAGCTCGCGCCGCTGAGGTTATTGACTTGTCCAAGGGCCTGTCGCTCCATGACCTTGCATTGTCAGCAGCCTTCGGCAGCCAGTGCCCGATGGATCGAGTATTTGCCGCAGTCTCGCAGTTGGGGCACAAGGACCTGATCCGGTGGACAAGAGAGCTGGATTACGGGAACGCTCCCGGGATACCAGGGGCTGATATCGACGCAGATCTCGCCTGGATTAAGGCTGCGGGGTTTGCCCCCAAAGCCATTCCCACGAAGGATAGCCCCACGCTCCTCATCGAGCCCATGCCTGGCCTCGCACGAGAGTTGGATGAGGCGCTTGAGGTCTTCGGCAGCATTCTCAGCGGCCCAGCCGAACCTGGCGCTTCACCGAATAGCGGCCCGACGGAGCGGCTTGGCAATTCGGGAGTCGGTGGGGGGCCGCCATCGGTGAGCTGATCGTTGGCAGTACATAAATATGGAAAAAGGATTTAATACATTGAAGGGTTTCATTGATGGCACAGAGTCAGATGAAGAAATCTACTTTGCCTACTCTGCATCACTTCGTATTTTCGGTGATATTCAAAATCTTAATCAAATCAGCAAAACGCTGAACTTACAACCCACAGAATCTTACACCAAAGGTCATCAGCGCCGACCGTCATCGCCTCCAGCAAAATTTGACATGTGGATCTATTCGCCATCCCTTTCAGAAAAAAAACCACTTGAAGAACATATCAAAACTCTCTGGTCGGAGATCAAAGATAAAAAAGACTACCTCCTAACCCTAAAACAAAACCTTACAGTCGATGTTTTTCTTGGTTATAGGACTAATTGTGATCATGCGGGAATAGAAATTCCTTAGGAAAAAGGGGTCAGTCCGTACATATGTACAAATAGGACTTGCGGATGATGGGTGGCG
>CAZAYP010000089.1:0-19001 GCA_964489425.1 uncultured Verrucomicrobiota bacterium
GTTGTTCAAGCGGCCGTAAACAACCTTCCTTACCCACAAAAACTGCGGAAGAGCCACTTTATTGAGGGTCGGTAGCAAACGTCGAATACGATCCGGCAATGCTCTGAGCTTTTCTATTTTAGCCTGGTCGGTCTTTCGCGCGCATACGACGGGAACCGCCCTGCTCTTTTCTACCCGCAATTGCCGCCACTGGTTGACGACCTTGAGTGTCCCGGCTGCTATTGCTTCGTCAGAACAATCCAGGGGAACGTACACGTGAACACCATATAGACCCCCGATTTCGCTGTCCGCTACCAGGTTCATAGCGGAATAAGCACCAAAATAGCGTGCAATCTTCGTGACCGAAGTATTATTGCCCGCCTTGGCGAGTATTTTGGCGAACTTGCGGTAAAAATCGTCCTCCAATCCATACGGATCGCGCCCCAGGCCAAAAACCGAGAGCGCAAGGACGGCGTCACTAACCAACACGGCTCGATTTCCTGGTTTAGGTCCGCGTGGAGTTCCTTCGGTCAATGCATGGTCAGCAAGGGCTCCGCTTGATGCTGCGGCAGCGGGAGTGCTTCCCAGCGATTCGATTAATTCTACAACAGGTCGGCTTTTACGCTGCTTGGATTTCCGGTAGCGATCCCGAATGGCAGTTTCATCCTGTTGTGGCCAGCCGTTAGCTATTATGGCTTTTATGCTAGACGCGAGGTCCCATTTCATCGTGCCCATGTCATAAAAAACCTGCGACAACTGCCTGCGATATTGTTTAATCTTGGATAGATCAGGTTTCTTTTTATGGCCTTTCCGTGGATGAAGCGGCGGGACAATGCGATCCAGCTTCATCAGCAAATCGAAAGCCTTTGCAGGCAGACCGTACTTGGTATTCATTTTATTTAATCTCCTCCTTCAACAATGCTAACACCCTCTGCCGATCCGCCCGCCATGTTTTTGCAGTCATATTCTCGACGATCGCCTTGACCTGCTCCGCTGGGCTGGGCGCGCCGGCGGTGAGGAGCTTGGGCATTGCGGCCTGCATCGCCTGGCGGAACTGCTCACGGCCGGGGCGGAAGTAGTACTTCAGAACTACGTCCACGGTGGTGTGGCCGGTCACCCGGCGGACCAGCTCCATGGGCATGCCGGCCGACAGCGCGAGGGTGATGAACGTAGTGCGGAACGAATGCCACCCGCGTACACTGGCGGCCTTTAGTCTCGGACCTTCCCCACGGGCGGTAATCAGGCCGCGGACGGTGGGTGCCACGTTCAGGCCGGGGCGGCGGATAACGGCGGCATTAATCATCCGCGCGATTTCGTTCAGGTGGCAGGAAACGGTGCTCTTGCTTACGGCTATGTTGGCCGCAATCTCGCCAACGGTCTGGCCGGTAAGGTAGGCCTTGAAAATCGCCTGCATAGTGTCCCTCTTCCCATCTGACATCTCCGCGGCGAGAATAGCGGACAGCCCCTTGCGGCGGGTTTCATCCGGAGAGAGAGCTGGCAAGGCATTTTTCTCTCGCTCCAAGCGCGCGGACATTTTCTCGCTGACGAACCCGGCTTGGGCCAAAATGCGCTGCAAGCCGTTATCGATCGCATCGGGCCGAGTCTGATACATCTGGGCGGCTTCCGGGAAAACGAGCATGCCTCGTTGCTTGCGTTGGACCAGTTCCGCATTGAGGATGGGCATGATCGGTATTTCCACGGTTTCGCCGGTCTTGCTGGTTTTAACACGGATGAATCCGGCCGCCAGGTCAACATCCTTCCACTTCAACTGGCAGCAGTCGCCGCGGCGCATGGCGGTACATAGGGCGGTCACGATCAAGGGCCGCATCAGGTCATCGTTCTGGGCGGCGGCAAGGATGTCGCGGATTTCCTCCGGGGTGAATGGGGCACGATGGATGGTGTTTCCCTCTTTTGTGGGCAGGTTGGCCAGGTATTTCCGATAGGCCTCAGACGTCGGCTCAAAGTGCCGAAACACGCATCGAAGGAATCCAAGGGTCTCATTCCATGTACGAGCGGAAAGGCCTCGCTGATTTTCTCGTTCCAAGAAGCCCCGGACATGCTCAGCTCTGATCTCATCGAGTCGGATAACTTTCGCGTGGTGGGCCTGCATATGGTCGGCAAACCGCCGCAGTACGGTCTTCCCATATTCGAGGTGCTGTTTAACCGGCTGCCGCTTGCGTGGGATCTGACACCAGGCAGTCGGCAGATCAGTAATCAGCACCGATTCCGGCTTTCCTCCGGTTTTCAGCTCGATCAGGCGTTCAGTCAGGGCGACTTCGTTTTGCCGCTCGCGTAGTTTATACAGCATGCCATCCAAGGCGCCCTGGGCTTTGCCGCGCGATTGCTCAAATGCCGCGTCGCCGCTATCCCGTAGGGAGGCCGGGACCTTGCCGGTCACAGGGACACCGAGCTTGAAGACTTTTTTGGTCCCACCAATTTCGTGGCTGCCATACCACCACTGGCTTTTCAGGCCGCCATCTTTTTTCCGAATCAGCATCAATCCCATGTGCGCACCTGCCTCTGAAACATGGTGCAATGTTCCGAAAGCAGTCGAAAAAGGTCAAGGCCAAAAGTATAACTTTCCGAATAACCCGCCAGCCTGCGCGCGCGATCCATGGCTATGGGTGAGGTAAGGGCCAGCGGCAAAAAATAAAAAAACGCCAGATTTACTGGCGTTTTTCTTTTTTTGACTTGCCGAAAACTGGTGGAGCGGATGAGGATCGAACTCACGACCTCCAGAGTGCGATTCTGGCGCTCTCCCAAACTGAGCTACCGCCCCGGATTAATCAGGCGTGAATATAGGTGAGCCTGGCGCGGGATGCAAGCGGGGAATGCGAGAAAAATCAGGCCGTCGTGCTGGCGCGCGCTGGCCGGGCAAAAGGATTTACAAGGCCCGGGTTTTGGGTTAGCTTAGGGTTCAGGAGACGCGGTGTGGCAATGAAAGGGCACAACATGAACAAGGGGCGGGTGCGGATTCCGCGCGGCGCGGCGGGGTTCACCATGGTGGAGTTGCTGGTGGTGGTGCTGATCATCAGCGTGCTGATCGGGCTGGTGGTCGGCATTGCCGGGCATGCCACGAAAAAAGGTTCCGCCGCCGAGGCGATCGCAGACATGGAGAAGCTGCGCAACTACCTGGAAGAATACCGCATCAAAACCGGCGTCTACCCCGGGAAAGACATGGCTGCCGAGTCCCCATATGGTTTTGAAACGGATGATCTCCTTGGTGCACGCACTACCAAAGATAATATGGGCGCCTTCTATGACTTCATGACAAATAGGGTGAACCGGGCTGAACTGGAACTGATCGCCGTGGACCCGTGGGGCAACGGCTACATTTATAAGCGGATCAAAAAATTTACCTTCGATATCTATTCCAAGGGCCAGAACTCCGCGGATGCCGCGGACGACATCAAGCCCTCCAAGAACTACTAAACTCATCCAAGGAGCCTCGCCATGAAGAAAGAGCAGGGATTTACGCTGGTTGAAATGCTGGTGGTGATCGCCATTATCGGGATCCTGGCGGCGTTGCTGTTTCCGGCCATCGCCGCGGCCAAGAGATCCGCCATGAAAGCCCAGGCGCAGACCGAGGTGAAGAACCTGGAAGCCGCGCTCAAGTCTTATTACGCCGAGTATTCCAAGTGGCCCGGCGACAACAACGGCGATGCCGACGAAACTTATGGCCTGGACGCGGGCAACGAGGCGATCATCCTCGAACTCACCGGCAAGAATCCACGCAACATGGTGTTCCTTGAGTTGCAGGACCGCAACTACGACAAGAACAAGAAAAGCATGGTGGATCCGTTCGGCGAGGACAGGTTCAGCGACGATTCGTCGAAATGGTCCAAGCCGTATGTGATCGCCTTTGACACGAAGTTCGACAACGCCGTGACGATTAAGTGGAAGGGCAAAGACGAGACGCTGCCCGGGAAGATCGTGGCGGTGTATTCCCTCGGGCCGGACACCAAGTCCGGCAACGAGGGCGAAGGCACCGACGACATCTGCTCGTGGCGCTAGGCGCAACGCGGCTTTCTTTTAAATGTCAGGCGTCAAACCGGCGCAGATACTTGGCCGCCAGGTTGAAGTCGTCCGGCCATGGCGCGCGGATCGTGATTTCCAGATCCGTGAAGGGATGGGTGAACGCCAGGGCCGCCGCATGCAGTCCAAGCCGATCCAGCAGGGGTCGTTCCGCACCCTTGGATTTGTACCCGGGCTTCAGGCGCGAGAGCCGCAGGGCATCGCCGGCGCCGTAGAAGGCATCGCCCACGATGGGACACCCCAAGGCGGCCAGGTGTACGCGGACCTGGTGGGTGCGGCCGGTCAGCGGCTCCGCCTGCACCAGCGCGTAATGGCGCCAGGCCTCCTTGATTTCGTACCGGGTGGCGGCGGGCTTGCCGCGCGCGGCCGGCTTCATCCGGCCCGGGCGGCGCAGGTCCGGGGCCAACGGTTGCTCAATCAGCCCCGCGGGTTGCGGCGGCGCGCCGCGCACCAGGGCGAGGTATTCTTTGCGCGCCTGGCGCCGGGCCAGCAGGCGGCAGGCGGCCGTGAGCGCCGCCCGGGTTTTCGCGCACAGCAGCACGCCGCTGGTTTCGCGGTCCAGGCGGTGGACGTTGAAGCAATCGGGCGCCAGGTGTTCATGCACGCGCCGCATCAGGTTGTCGCGCTGCTTGTCCCAGCGGTCTGGCGCGGTCAGCAGGCCCGCCGGCTTGTCGAAGGCGATGAACTGGTCGTCTTCGTACAACACCGGCGGCAACATGGGCGTAGGCGCCACGCGATCCATTCAGGCGCGCTCCGGCATGAGCAGCCAGCGCGGATAGCCGCAGGAGCAGATGGCCTCCAGTTCCGCCGGGGCCGCGCCGGCGAAAATTTCCCGGGCCGCCTGCGCCAGCATGTCGTCCATGTCTGCTTCCGCGCCCAGCGCTTCCAGGGCCACCGTCCACCAGGCGCGGCCGGCGTGCTCGATCGCCGTCAGTTCCACCAGGCAGCAGGGGGCCAGCAGCGGGGCCGGGGGCAGCGGCGTCAACCCGCCGCCGGGTGGCGCGGCATACTGCCGCTGCCGCCGGGTTTTGTGGACCGCCGTCCACGCCGTGGCTGTGGGCCCGTTGATGCTGGGATCGGGGGTCGCCGCCGCCAGCGGCAGGCTCCACTTGCGCCACAATTCCACGGCGCCCGCCACTTGCGGCGCCAGTTGGGCTATGCCCCGTTCCGCGGCCCGCTGCTTGATTTCCATGCGGCCGTCGCGCCATTTCACGCCCAGGGCATCGTAGTCCGGCAAGGCCAGGTAGTAATCGATCCGCGCGGGCGCCACCTGCTCGGGGCCGGGAAGGCGCTGCCACCATGCCCGCACCGCGGGCGGGGGTGGTCCGGCGGCAAACCAACGGACTTCAAGCGACGGGAACATGGCGGGGTTCTACCACAGCGCGGTGGCCGCATGGAGAAGAAATATTGATTGTTTCGCAAGATTCATCCGGGTTTGGGGTGGCCAGGGCCGCGCGTAGCTGATACTACTTGGGCATCAACAACAGGGAGCGAGCTGCGGTGAATACCAAGCAACCATCGGAGTGGGCCCGCAAAGACGGGCGGGGCGGGGCGGAGTTGCGGCCGGTACGGTTTGTTTTGGATCCGGCGCCCGCCGCGGCCGGGTCCGCGTTGATCCACGTGGGGCGGACCCAGGTGTTGTGCGCGGTGGCCCTGGAGCGGGGCGTGCCGGTGTGGATGCGCCAGCAGGATGTGGCCGGCGGGTGGCTGACCGCGGAGTACTCCATTCTGCCGTATGCCACGGAAGCACGGACGCGCCGGGAGACCGCGGGCCAGAAACCCAACGGCCGCACGCAGGAAATCCAGCGCTTGATCGGCCGGGTGCTGCGGATGGTGGTGGACCTGGAGGCCCTGGGAACCAACACCCTCTGGGTGGATTGCGACGTGCTCTGCGCTGATGGCGGCACCCGCACGGCGGCCATCACGGGCGCGTATGTGGCGCTGCGGCTGGCCGCGGATCGCTGGCTCCGCCGGGGCGTGCTGGCGCGGGATCCGATCCGCACGGCGCTGGCAGCGGTCAGCGTCGGCCTGGTGGCCGGCCAGCCTTTGCTGGACCTGGACTACGCCGAAGACGCGGCCGCCGAGGTGGACATGAACGTGGTGATGACCGATGCCGGCCAGTTTCTCGAGGTGCAGGCGGCGGCCGAGGGCGCGCCATTTTCGCGGGCCAACCTGGATCGCCTGCTCAAGCTGGCGGGGCAGGGGATTCGCAGCCTGCTCGACCTGCAGGCCCAGGCCGTGGCCGGCGCGCAGCCCTGACGGCGTCGGCCGGGTCGCCGTGCGTTAACCCGCCAGGTGCGCGGCCAGGGCGCTGGCCAAGTCCTGCTTGCTCCGCATGCCGACGATTTGCTGCGCCACCTTGCCGCTCTTGATGATCAACAGGGTGGGAATGGACTGCACCATGAACTGCGCAGCCAGTTGTTGTTCCTCGTCAATGTTGATCTTCACGAATTTTACTTTGCCGGCCAATTCAGTGGCCAGCTCATCAATGACCGGGGCAACGGCCCGGCACGGGCCGCACCAGGGTGCCCAGAAGTCGGCAAGCACGGGGATGGGGCTGGCCAGCACCTCGGTGGCCCAGGTGGCCGCCGTGACGGTCATTGCATTGCTCATGTGGTGGCGGCTCCTTCCGTGGCAGGCGCGGCTTCGGGGGCGGCTTCGGGTTCGGTCATCGGGGCGGCCGGGGCCGGGGCGGCTACCACCGGGCGCACCAGCGGGTACTTGAGTTGGCCCCAGAAGGGCATGCTCGGAACATCTTCCTGCTTGATGATGGGCTTGAACTGGGCGATCTGCACGTAGAGCAGCACGCCGGATACCAGGAGCGCGAGGATGGTCGCGGCCATGGCCGGCCAACCCGGGCCCTTTTCAACGTACACTTCCCCGGTGGGTTCCACGAACCGGCTGGGGGTTTTGCTGATCGTCAGGGTCGGCGTCCCGGACGCAGCGCCTACGGTGCGCTTGATTTGCACGGTTTTCTTGCGGGTCGCGGGCCGCGGCGTGCCGGCGTCCGGGGGCAACTCGATGCGCGATGTCTCGCCCTTGCGGACTTCTCCGGCAGCCGGCTTGATGGCCGGGGCGGCGCCATCATCCATTTCCGAGGTGGCGGGCATGGCGCCGCCCGGGCGCTTGATGCGGATGGTCTTGGGCGCGGCCGGGGTGGCCGGGGAGGCGGAGTCGATGCTGATGCGCGAGGTTTGGCGCTTGTCCGGCGGGGCGATGGCGGGCTTGGCGATGCGTACCTCGCCCGGCGCGGCCGGCGCAGCCGCGGCCAAGTCGACCTTGGCGGTCTCGGACTTGGCCGGCTTGATGGCCGGCGGCGCCACGGATTTAACCAGGGGCGGGGCGGCCAGCGGTACGGATTGCGTACCCATGCCCGGGCGGTTGATGGTGATGGTGGGGGGGCGCATGGGCATCCCCGGGGGCGTGGCCACGGTCATGGTGGCCGCGTCGCCCGTCGGGGTGGCGCCGGATTTCGGCAGCGAAAACATGCCGGTGGCCGGGGCAGCAGCCGCGGCGCGCGGCATCATTTTAGGCGTCAGCGGGCCCGCAGCCGGCTTGGGTGGCATGGGCGGCGTGGCTGCCGCCGGGGCGGCGGCGGGCTTGACGGTCGCGGCTTCATTCTGCATAGAGGCACCTTTGGGGGGCGGGGTCTTGGAGGGGGCACTTTTGCCAGCCAGCCGGTTCAAATTCAGTTTGGGCGGGCCATCCCGCTTCGAGCTGTCACCAATGAACTCGGCCATACATTCTCTCCTTGCAATCCTTGGCGCAATAATTAGATAAAAGCCGCAAGCCGGTCAATGACAAACGGAAAAAACATACGTGCCCTGCCAGGTTGGCCTTTCCTGCAACGCCTGTTGCGCGGCTGCGCCTCCCTGTTCCTGGCCGGATCGCTGGGTTTGCCGGCGGGGTGCGACAACGCCGGCGACGCCACGGCCACCCTCGACGGGTTGCGGGCGGAGGGGTCCCGCTTGCGCCAGCAGAATCCACGGACCGGGTACGGCAACTATACCGATGACGAGGCGCTGGCGCTTTTGCTGAACAGCACCCAGGAGGATGGGGTGACCACCGTCCGCGAATGGGTCGATCAAACCCTGGTCACCGTGGCCGGGGAAACCATGTTCCCGTTCTGGGGCATCCGGCGCACCAGCGCCGGAACCTACGAAATCATATTTATTTATACCATGATGGATGACAGCGGGCTGATGGGAACCAAGGGGTATTCCTGGACCGTGGACCTGGCCCTGCGCCTGGTCAGTGCCCCGCGGGTGCTGCCCGCGGACTCGATCACGCGGGCCATGGATGACCGCGGGATGCGCCGTAAATATCACCAGCAGTTAACCATGACCAACCAGGTGCTGTGAGCCCCGGGTCGCGACGGTGGAGGCCGTCAGAATGGATGTGAACATGGACGCTTGGGATGCCGGCATGACCCGCCGCTGGCAGAACGATCTGCGGGCGTGGTTTCAGCGCCACCGGCGGCGCCTGCCATGGCGGCAACAGCGCACCGTGTACCGTGTCTGGCTGGCGGAGGTGATGCTGCAACAGACGCGCACCGGGCAGGCCCAGCCGTATTTTGAGCGGTTTGTGCGCCGGTTTCCGACCCTGGCCGCCCTGGCCGCCGCGCCGTTGCGCGATGTGCTTAAGGCTTGGGAGGGTTTGGGATATTACGGCCGGGCACGCCGCCTGCACCAGACCGCGCGCCATGTCCACGGCCCACTGCGCGGCCAGTGGCCGCGGACCTATGCCGGGCTGCTGGAACTGCCGGGCATCGGGCCCTACACGGCGGCGGCGGTCGGCAGCCTGGCGTTTGGCCTTCCCGTGGCGGTCCTGGATGGCAATGTCCGCCGGGTCCTGGCCCGGGTGCTGGCGCTGGATACGCCCGTGGACCAGGCGGCTGGCCAGCGGATCCTGACGCGGCACTTGGAGCGCCTCCTGCCCGCCGGGTGGCCGGGGGAGTTCAACGAGGCCATGATGGAGCTGGGCGCCCTGGTCTGCCTGCCGCGGCAGCCGGCGTGCTCCGCGTGCCCGGTGCGCTGGGCGTGCCGGGCGGCCGCGGAAGGCCGGGCCGAGCGGTATCCCTGCCGCCGGCCGCGCAAGCCGCGGCCGCACAAGATCGTGGGCGCGGGGCTGGTCGTGAACCGGCGCGGGGCGGTGCTGCTGGCCCAGCGCAAGGCGGAGGACATGCTCGGCGGGCTGTGGGAGTTCCCCGGCGGCACGCTCAAGCCGGGCGAGAGCATGCCGGAGTGCATCCAACGCGAGCTGCAGGAGGAACTGGGCATCGACACCGCGGTGGGCGCCTGCCTGATCGTGGTGCCCCACGAGTACACCCATGTGACCATCGAGCTGCACGCGCACTGGGCGCGGGTGCGCGCCGGCCGGCCCCGGCCGCTGGACTGCGCCGCCGCGGCCTGGGTTCCGCGCGCCAAAATCCGCACGTACCCCATGTCGCGCGCGGATATTAAAATCCTCGAGGCCATGGAGAAGCTGCCGCCTGGCAACCTGTGGCGGTGGACCGGAATCCCCGCGAACAACCGGCCCCGGCCCGGCGTCAAATAAATGGCATACCGCCCCATGCCACGCCTTGTATCGTTCGGCGGGGTGTGCTATGCCTTGCAACTGGAACAACCGTTGAACACCGGAGCTTGGCAACAATGTTGGACGTGGTTCTAATCAGCGCTTCGTTCGTGATGGGCAGCGCGCTGCCCGCAGACTACACCTGCACGGGCCGCAACGTGTCCCCCCCCCTCGCCTGGAGCGGCGCGCCCCAGGGGGTTGCCAGTTACGCCGTGATCTGTGATGACCCGGACTCCCGCGGCGCGCCTTGGGCGCACTGGGTGCTCTTCAACCTGCTGCCCGGCACTGCCGCGCTCCCGGAAGGGGTTCCGGCCCGGCCCCGGTTGCCGGATGGCGGGGTCCAAGGCATCAACAGTTTCGGCACGGTGGGCTACGACGGCCCATGCCCGCCACCGGGCAAGCCGCACCGCTACGTCTTCAAGGTATACGCGCTGGATCGCCTGTTGCCGCTGGGCGAGCAGGCGCGCAAGGAGCAGGTCGAGGCCGCCATGCAAGGGCACATCCTCGCCGAGGGGCAGGCCATGGGGACGTTCCAGCGGTGAGCCGGCACGCGTTCGAGTACAAGGTGTTCCGGCATCCCCGCCACGGATCCGATTACAGCCTGCTCGCCGAGGAGCGCGGCCGGGACCATCACAGTGCCGCAGTGGCCATCCTGGACACGATTGGCGAGCCGCGCACGTCCCAGTTGAAAAAGGCCGTCCGCCTGCTTGAGCAGCGGATGCAGGCCCTGGTGTCGGATGCGGCCGGCGACGTGGACGCCATGGCTGCCGCGTTGCGGGCCGCCCTGCTCGAAGGCAACCAGCTGATCCCCACCCTCAACACCCACCAGGAAAGTATCCTGGGGTTCTGCATCACCGCCGGAGTGCTCGTGGATGGCGTGTTCCGGTGTTTCTGGCTGGGCGATTCGCGCGCCTATTACGTGGCGCCGCCGCCCACGCCCAAGGCCAATCCCGTGGTGCGCTGGCTGACCGCGGATCACAACCAGCTGAGCCTGGAGCTGATCAAGGCCGGGGAATACACCTTCCTGCAGAGCGAAACCCTCGAGCTGAGCAAGTCCCTGACGATGTACTGGGGCAAGCCCAACCAGGACCAGGTGGCGGCGGCGCTGGCCCAGCAGGGCGCCGAGGTCGTGCTGGCGCCGGGCAGCGCGCTGCTCCTGTTTACCGACGGCGTCCACCTGCCGATCGTGCGCGCGCTGCTGGACCAGTTGCACTTCAAGCTGACCCCGGCCCAGTTTTCCCTCGAGGACTGGCTGGCGCGCTTTCTCAAGAAGGGCGGGTACCTGGACGCCGCGGAGAATCCTTCCGGATGGGAACGCATCATGCCCCAGTTGGCGCGCTTCAGCGATCGCTACACCGCGCACAAGCCCCATTACCGGGATTTCATGGCCGGCGTGACGATCTATTATCCGCCCCGCGCGGACCAGGATTGACCCGATGCCGGCCGCCATCCCCGCCGCCTTGGAACACCGCATCAGCGTGGTGACCCGCCCCGGCGCCGCCTACCCGGCGGACCCGCCGTTCCATCCCGCGGTCGCCTACCCCGAGTACCCGTTCCCCGCGCTGGGCCTGGCCCCGGCCAACGATGCGTACGCCATGGTGCGCGCCGCCTTGAAGGACCTTGGGTTCGATGCCGCCCATTATGACACGCCACGCTGGAACCCGCTGGGCGACTTCATCCGGCCGGGCATGCGCGTGCTGGTCAAGCCCAACCTGGTGCAGGACCGCCATTACAAGGGCGGCGACGTCGTTTGCCTGGACACCCACGGCGCCGTGGTGCGCGCGGTGATGGACTACGTCATCCTGGCCCTGGGCGGGCAGGGGACCCTCACCCTGGCCGACGCGCCCGTGCTGAGCACGGTGTTTGCCAAGGCGCTGGCCGTCGCGCAGGTGGAGCCGGTGATCCGCTTTTACCAAGCCCACGCCCAACCCCTGCTGCAGGTGAAGGATTTCCGGATGATCACCGGCGAGTTGGACGACCGCTTCCACGTGATCGGCTGGCGCGACCTGCCCGGAGACCCGGCCGGCACCGTCACGTTTGATCTCGGCGCCAACAGCCTGCTGGCGCCCGTGGGGCACCTGGCGCACCTGTTCCGCATCCCGCACTACCGGCAGGGCGACACCGCGCCGTACCACGACCGTGACATCCACCGTTACGTCATCCCGCGTACCGTGGTTGATGCCGACGTGATCATCAACCTGCCCAAGATGAAAACCCACTGCAAGGCGGGCATGACCGCGGCACTGAAGAATTTTGTCGGCATCGTCGCCCGGCGCCACTGCTACGCCAATTACCGCCAGGGTGGCCCGGAACACTCCGGCGACCAGTATCCGCGCGCCGGCCTCATCCCGGCGCTCAGCGAGAAACTGGAGCGCGCCATCGATGGCCGGGGCGACCCCGCGAGCCGCGCGGCGTTTTCGTTCCTGTTCCGCGGCAACGAATTTCTCCGCAAGCATCTGGGCATGGATTCCATCCGTGACGGCGGCTGGTATGGCAACGATACCGTCTGGCGCGCCATGCTGGACTTGAACCGGATCGCCCGTTACGGCCAGCCTGACGGTTGCATGGCGGACACGCCCCAGCGCACGATCTTTACCCTCACCGAGGGGATCGTCGCCGGCGAGGGCGAGGGCCCGCTCGAGGCCCGCGCCAAGCCCGCTGGCTGCCTGGTGGCCGGCCTGAACCCCGTGGCGGCCGACATGGTCACAGCCACGGTCATGGGGTTCGATTACCTCAAGATCCCCTCGGTTCGGGAGGCCGCCGCCCTGGACCGCTGGCCGCTGTTCCACGGCGCGGCCGACGATCTCCGGGCCGTGGTGGCTGGACGGGAACTTGGACTGGCGGGTCTCGCCCGGGAAAAAATCTGCCCGCCCTTTGAACCCCCGTACGGCTGGCGCGGCCACATCGAAGCCCGGGCTGGCGCGTAGGTCGGCTCCAAGCGCGGTCGGTTCGCGCCAAGATTGAAATGGACCAGCAGCTTCAACGGGTGCGGGATGCCTACCGCGTGGGTCGGCCGGGCGAGTTGATCCCGTTGATCCCAGACGAATTCAAGAAATCGCAGAAGTACCAGGACTTCATCGGTGATACCCAGCGTACCACCGGAAGCGATGCCCCGGAAAACAAGGAATACCTGAACCCACAGCCGGGCCAGCGGTTTCTGGACGCCGGCTGCTGCGGCGGCTATGCCTCCTATCGGCTGTGGAAGTGGCCCTCCACGTATTTCGGAGTGGATTTCTGCCCATCCATCATCGAGGCCATGCGTGGTGTGGCCGCCCAGCACAACCTGCCGTACGGCGGATTTGAGGTCGCCGAGATCGTTGACCTGCCCTACGAGGCGGATTACTTCGACATCGGGCAACTTATTGGAGTTCTGGAGTATTGCCCGATGGACTATTGCCGGAGGGCAATCCGGGAGATGTCCAGAGTCCTGAAACCAGCGGCTCGATTCATTCTCGACCTGCCGAACATGGCCCATCCACACTGTGGAACGATGTTCCAACTGGACGAGTACATGGACCGGCCAAATGTGCCGAAGGACAGGAACGAGTTTGAGGAAATCCTCACGCCCATCTTCAGCATCCATCATGTCGACGCCACGCAAGTAATGCTTAAGTACTTCCTGGAAAACAGCCCATAGACAGAGAGCCCATGAGAAAAGAATACGACTTTACGGATTCCGTGCGAACCCCCTACGCAAAACATTTTCGCAAGCAAGTTACCCTGCGTTTGGGAACGGATGTCATCGAATACTTCAAGGCGCTGTCACGGGAAACCGGTCTGCCCTATCAGAACCTGTTCAACCTCTACCTGAGCGAATGTGCGCATTCCGGCAAGAAACTGGCCCTCAAGTGGGCCTCATAAAATCGCCGAACAACAACCTGCTGGGTACATCATTAACGCGCCGCCCCCGAGTCCGGCCGGCTGTTGGCAGAACAAATAAAAAGATTGAATGGACGTATAGTCCATAGTACATTATACGTCATGAATACCAAACTCACCTTGCGCATGGACGAAGAACTGATTCAGACGGCCAAAACAGAGGCGAACCGTCGGGGCAAGTCCGTTTCGCAAATGGTTGGCGAGTTCTTTGATGCTTTGACATCGCGGCGGCGGGATAAGTCCGAAATACCCCCGATCACCGCGTCACTGGTAGGTATTCTCAAGGGCCACAGGGTCGTGGAATCTGACTATCGGAACCATTTGCGAGACAAACACGCATGAGAGTTTTGCTGGATACAAATGTGGTGCTGGATGTGCTCCTCGCGCGCCAGCCTTTCGTGAATGCTGCATCCGAATTGTTTGGTTTGGTTGAGCACGCACAATTCCCGGGACTGCTGTGTGCAACCACGATTACCACCGTTGACTACCTTTTAATGCAAGCCATGCCGCGCCCCGCCGCTCACCACGCCCTGCGCAAGTTGCTTGAGTTGTTCGAGATTGCGCCAGTCAATCGAGCTGTTTTGGATGAAGCGCTGAAGAGCCGTATTCCGGACTTCGAGGACGCGGTTCTTGACCAAGCCGCCAGACTTGCAGGGGCTGAGGTTGTCGTCACCCGGAATCAAAAGGATTTCCGTCAATCCTCCTTGCGAATTCTCGGACCTGACGAGTTCCTTTCAAGCTTCCGTAAATATACGCGGCGCACCAGGGCCTGAACCTGTCGCGGACCCTGCGGCTCCTGATACAACGGCTCAATACGCCGGCAGTTCAGCCGGCGGTTCGTCTTCGCGGGGCGGCAGGATGCCTTCATTCACGAGTTGCTCGTCCATTTCCTCGGTCAGGGGGATGGGCAAGGGGGGGAGGCCCTGGCGGATGACTTCCATCTGGTAATCCTGCAGGTGGCGTTCCAGTTCTTCGCCGGTATACTGTGGATCCGGCGGTGGCTGGGCCAGCATCTGGCGGCGGCGCTCTTCCCGCGCCTTGCGGCGCTCGGCGTAGCTCAGTTGGCCGCCGCTGGGCTGGCCCGCGCTGGGCGGCCCGCCAGCGCCGCCCGCGGGAATGGCCTGGCCGGGCTGCCACTGGGAGGACGCCAGCGGCGTATTGGCCCCGCGGTCCATGGTGATGGTGTCGAACTGGCCGTTCTGGCTGACCACCGCGGTTTGCTGCTTCTCGTCGGCGGCTTCCAGCTTGATGCCGCTCTCTTCCTCACCGAGCCCCAGGTCGAAATATTCCTGCGTGCGATCGTTGACAATCCCGACGCGCAGCCCGTCCGCGTCGTCATCGGAGAACATGCTGATGCGCAGATCGCGGGCGAACGACTCCTGGGGGTTGCGCGGCGGCTCCACGACCGGGGCCGGCGGCGGTGGTTCGCCAAACGGCTTGCGGTCCAGGATGACCTGGTAGCGCTCGAACGACGGCGGCTCGACGATGGCCCAAGCCGCCCCGGCGCCCAGGATGGCGCCCACGATGATCAGCCAGCATTTCATGGTTTGATTTCCAGGCGCAGGGTAGCCCGGGGCGGTGGCCCCGTCAAGGTCCTTGTGGGCGCGCAATCCGCGCCGCCCATGGCGCTGGGCGCAAATATTTTGATTGCCTGAAAAAACGATTTGCCTTGCCCCGGGCTTTCTGTTTAACTGCCCGGACTTTTTAGCAGGCGCGCGGGTCGAGCCGCATGGCAGGATGATCGTCTGGCGCAGTTGACAAGAGAACCGCATATCCCGGGAGATGGTTGTATGGCCGAAGAACTTCAAAGTCTGCTGGAGCGCATCCAAACCGAAGCGGTAGACACCGCCACCAAGAAAGCCGACGAGATCGTGGCCAAGGCCCGGGAAAAGGCGGCGGCCGTGGTCAAGGAAGCCGAGGACAAGGCCCGGCAGCAGCTGGCCCAGGCCGACCAGGATGCCAAGGCTTTTGCCGAGCGCAGCCGCAAGACCCTTGAGCAGGCCGCCCGCGACCTGCTGATCACCATCGGGCAGGGCGTGAACCAGATCTTTGCCCGCCTGGTGGCCGAGAGCGTGGACCATGGCCTGACCCCGGACGCGATGAAGACCATGCTGGTGAAGGTGGTGGAGGCCATGGGCGGCGACAAGGAAGGCGCACAGGTCGTGGTGAGCGTCAGCCCCAAGGAGCAGCAGGCCGTGGCCCAGTTCTTCCTGAACAAGTTCAAGCACGCCGCGCAAAAGGGCCTGGAAGTCCAGGCGGACAACGAGATTTTCAAGGGGTTCCGCGTCACGGTCAAGGGCGAAAACGCTTTCGTGGACTACACCAGCGAGGCGATCGCCGAGTCGCTGATGAATTTCCTGCGGCCCCAGCTGGCCGAGATCGTGCGCGGCGTGGCGGTGGAGAAGAAATAGCGCGCGCCTGCGCGGCATGGCGCCGCGCGGGGCGGGTGAGCCATGAGCCACTACTACATTGTTGCCAGCCTTCCCCTCCTCAAGCTGGGCGAAACGCCGCCGGTCAGCCGCGAGTATTTCCTCGCCGCCTGCGCCGTGCTGCCCGAGGAGGAGCAGCGCGAGGTGGCGCTGGTGGCCGCGGGCCGGTGTGCCGAAGGCCACAGCGATTTTTGCCGCCAGTGGCTGCCCAAGGAAACCCAGCTGCGCAACGCCGTGGCCCGGCAGCGCGGCGCGCGGCGCGGCGTGGAGGCGGCCCCTTTCCTGCGGGACCACACCGGCTTCGACGTCTCCGTGGAAAAGGAAGTCCAGGACGCGTTCGCCCGGCCGGACGCCCTGGAGCGCGAGCTGGCCCTGGACCGGTGCCGCTGGCGCCTGCTGGACGAGCTGGCCCAGCCCGCGCCGTTCAGCCTGGCCGCGGTGCTGGCGTTTGCGGTGAAGCTGCAGCTGGCTTGGCGCTGGGCCGAGCTCAAGGACGAGGAAGGCCGCGCGCGGCTGGACCGCCTGGTGGCGGCCAATATCCAGCGCGATCCCGCGCTGCGGCGCGCCGCGGAACAGATTTAACTGAGGTAAGAGCATGGAAAAAAACATCGGGAAAGTGGTCGGCGTCAACGGCGCCCTGTTGACCGTAGCCTTTGACAAACCGGTCTCGCAAAATGAGGTGGCCTACGTCCATGTCGGCGACGTGGCGCTCAAGTGCGAAACCATCCGGATCCGCGGCCAGCTGGCCGAGCTCCAGGTGTTCGAGGACACCCGCGGCATCAATGTCGGCGACCAGGTCGAGTTCACCGGCGACCTGCTGGCCGTGGAACTGGGCCCCGGCCTGCTGACGCAGATCTACGACGGCCTGCAGAACCCGTTGCCCCAGCTGGCCGAACAGTGCGGCTTTTTCCTGCGCCGCGGCATGTACCTGAAAGCCCTGGATCGTGAACAGAAGTGGAAGTTCACCCCCAAGGCCCAGAAGGGCGAGACGGTCAAGGCCGGCTACACCCTCGGCACCGTGCCCGAAGGGATCTTCGCCCACCGCATCATGGTGCCGTTTGCCTGGCGCGGCAAGTGGGTCGTGGAAAGCGTGGCCGCGGCCGGCGACTATACAGTGGAGCAGGAGATCGCCAAGCTGCGCGATGAGCAGGGCCATGTGCGCAGCGCCACGATGATGCAGACCTGGCCGGTCAAGCTGCCCATCAAGATGTACGCCGAGCGCCTGCCCAGCGTGGAGCCGCTGGTCACCAAGGTGCGCATCATCGACACCTTTTTCCCGGTGGCGCGCGGTGGCGCCTACTGCATCCCCGGCCCGTTTGGCGCCGGCAAGACCGTGCTGCAGCAGATCACCAGCCGCCACGCCGAGGTGGATATCGTGATCGTGGCCGCCTGCGGCGAGCGCGCCGGCGAGGTGGTCGAAACCCTGCGCGAGTTCCCGGAGCTGACCGACCCGCGCACCGGCCGCAGCCTGATGGAGCGCACGCTGATCATCTGCAACACCAGTTCCATGCCCGTGGCCGCGCGCGAGGCCTCGGTGTACACCGCGGTCACGATCGCGGAATACTACCGCCAGATGGGCCTGAACGTGATGCTGCTGGCCGACTCCACGTCGCGCTGGGCCCAGGCCCTGCGCGAGCTGTCCGGCCGCCTCGAAGAAATTCCCGGCGAGGAAGCCTTCCCCGCGTACCTCGAGTCGGTCATCGCCGCCTTCTACGAGCGCGGCGGCCTGGTCCGGCTCTACGACGGCAGCCTGGGCTCGGTCACCATCGGCGGCACCGTAAGCCCGGCGGGCGGCAGCTTCGAGGAGCCGGTCACCCAGAGCACGCTCAAGGTGGTGGGCGCGTTCCTCGGCCTGTCGCGCGAGCGCTCGGACGCGCGGCGGTACCCGTCGATCCATCCGCTCGAAAGCTGGAGCAAGTACCCCAGCGTGGTGGATTCGCGCCAGGTTAACGATTCCCGCCAGATCCTGCGCCGCGGCAACGAGGTGGACCAGATGATGAAAGTCGTGGGCGAGGAAGGCACCTCGATCGACGACTTTGTCATTTACCTCAAGGGCGAGTTTCTCGACGCCGTGTACCTGCAGCAGGACGCCTACAACGACGTGGACGGCGCCACCAGCGCCGAGCGCCAGCGCTACGTGTTCGAGCGTATCCATCGCATCCTCACCACCAAGCTGAAGTTTGCCGACAAGGACGCCGCCCGGCGCTTTTTCCAGAACCTGACGCAGACCTGCAAGGACTGGAACCGCGCGCCCATGGGCGGGGATGATTTCAACAAGATCGAGCAGCAGGTCGCGCAGCGACTCGCGGAGGTCAGGGACGATGCATAAAGTTTATCACCGCATTGAGCAGATCGCCGGCAACGTCATCACCATCAACGCCGAGGGCGTGGGCTATGGTGAGTTGGCCGAGGTGACCGCCCCGCGCGGCACGTCGCTGGCGAACGTCATCCGCCTCAACGGCAACCAGGTGGCGCTGCAGGTGTTCGAGGGCAGCCGCGGCATCCCGACCGACGCCCGGGTGCGCTTCCTCGGCCATCCCATGCAGACGCCGTTCGCCGACGCGCTGCTGGGCCGGATCTTCACCGGCAGCGGCCAACCGCGCGACAAGGGCCCGGCGATTACCGAGAACATGATCCCCATCGGCGGCCCCTCGGTCAACCCGGCCAAGCGCATCATCCCGCGCAAGATGGTCCGCACCGGCATCCCGATGATCGACGTGTTCAACACCCTGGTCGAGTCGCAGAAGCTGCCGATTTTCTCGGTCGCCGGCGAGCCCTACAACCCGCTGCTGGCGCGCATCGCCCTGCAGGCCGAGGTGGATGTCATCATCCTCGGCGGCATGGGCCTGAAGTACGATGACTACCTCTTCTTCCGCGACACCCTCGAAAAGAGCGGCGCCCTGTCGCGCTCGGTGATGTACGTGCACACCGCCGCCGACCCGATCGTGGAGTGCCTGCTGGTGCCGGACATCTCCCTGGCCGTGGCCGAGCAGTTCGCGCTGCAGAACAAACGGGTCCTGGTGCTGCTCACGGACATGACCAACTTCGCCGACGCCATGAAGGAGATCGCCATCACCATGGAGCAGATCCCCTCCAACCGCGGCT
>CAZAYP010000090.1:0-18483 GCA_964489425.1 uncultured Verrucomicrobiota bacterium
TGTGGCGCGGGCGGCGGCATGGGCCGCCAACGCGGCGGCGCGCGCGGCGCCCACGGAGATCTCGCCCCGCGCCCAGGCGCGCCCGGCCTCCACGGCTTTCCGGGGCCGGTCGTCGTGCGGACGTTCCGCCTCAAAGCATGGGAGTACCCGCGCGGCGCAGTCCGCGGCCCGGATCGCCAGGGCCTTGTGCCGGGCCGGTGTCGGGCGAGTGTTGCCGGTGGTCACGGTCGGCTGGCATGCTTCGGGGTTATGATTTGAAATCCGGCCGGGGCGAAACAAGCGCCGGCCGGCGTGCGGTCCCCCGCGAACGGGAGCAGCTTCTGCAACTGCGCGGCCGCCGCCGCGGGCGTCATTTCGCGCGCGAGGATCAGGTCGAGGTACGTGAGCTCGATGATGGCGCTGGCCGCCCAGTCAACCGACGTGGTGTAACCGGAGAGGGGAAAGTCGGCCGCAGCGCCCAGGCCGGCCATGATCTCCTTGGCCAGCCGGTCTTTGAATATTTCGCAGGCGGAAAAATGGACCAGCTCAAGGCTGCCGGCGTGGCGCAGGCTCTCTGCCAGCGCGTCGGCGCCGATCGTGCGGCCATTAACAAAGAGCCCGGCCGGCGACCCGTGGGTGGCAATCACGAGGACCACGGGTTCCGGGAGGTAGACCGTATCCTGGATCCAGCTGCGCAGGGAGCCCTCGTCGGTGAAGAAGCGGTGGCGCACTTCGATGTTCGGCGTGCGCGCGAAGAACGCCTGCAGCATCTCGCCGAACGAGTATTCCCGTTCGGACAAGCTGGTCTCCCAGCGGGCTTCCACCACGACCAACCACTTGCGCCCGATCTCGGGCCGCAGGCGCCGCCCGTCCCAGGCCTGCCACTCCGCATCCGTCCCGCTGCGCCACTGACCGGCAAAGGTATCGCCGCCGGGATCCAACTCGAACCAACCCTGGCCGGCGGCCGCGGGTTCTTGATATTCGAACGTCAGGCGCGATCCCGCGACGGTGCCGGAGATGGTTGAGCCATCGGCATACGCGTAGATGCCGGACACCTTCTCCCCCTCGCAGTGAAGGCGCATGGGTCCAAAGCTGGTCTGCCAAACGCCGGCAAAACTCGGCGCCGGCTTTTCCGCGGCCTGCCGGGTGCCCACCCAAACATCCCACGTGGCCCGGTCGCTGGGCCGCCACTGCCCCGCGATCTTCCGGCCGCTGGCGTCCAGCTCAAACCAACCTTCACCCGCGGCCCGCGGCTCACGGTAGGTGAAGGTCATGCGCGCCCCGCTCACCTGCCCCTCGACCGTGCACCGTTCGCCTTCACTCGTGTAGTAGCCGGAAACTTGGTTCCCCTGCTGCGCGAGGGTCATCTCCCCATAGGTGGTTTCCCAGGTGCCGGCAAATGAAGGCGCGGCCTGGGCCGTGGCGGCGAGCGCGGCCGCGATGGTTACAACCACGATCCCCACGACCTGACAACGGCGCATGACCTCGCTCCTTCTTTATGTCATCAGACCGCCTGGCCTTGCCGGCTAGTGGCGGGTTTCGGCCGCGGGAACCGTGTCGCGCTCCAGTTTGCCCAGGTAGTAGAAGACCTTGGATTCGCTGAGCCAGCGGATCTTGCCCGTGGCCAAGTCATAGATGGCGGGCGCGATAATCACGGATCCGTCGAGGACCTTTTTGCGCGCCACCTCGCTGCGCCGCAGCAGGTTTTCGATGGCCAACCAGACATTTTCTTCAATGCTGAGATTGATCAGCGCCTCGTCCGTGGCCTTGGGATCGCGCCGCCGGGCATTTTGCACCGCGGGCACGAGCCCGTTCACCAGCGGCACGATGTTGGGCTCCAGCGCGTGGCCGTGCTCGCCCTCTTTCCTGGGCGCGCTCAGGCCCACGGCGGCGGTGATTGCGCCGCAATGGCTGTGCCCCAGGACCACGAGCACCGGCGTGTTCACATGCGCCAGGCCATACTCGATGGACGCGATTTCATCAGCGTTGGCCGGGTTGCCGGCCACGCGGATCACAAAGAGGTCCATGATGCCGGCGTCAAAAATATGCTCCGGCGGCACCCGGGAATCTGAACAGGTGAGCACCGTGGCGATCGCGTGCTTGGCCTGGCCGTCTTTCACGGCCAGTTCGCGGCGCGCCGGTTCCCGGTGGGGGCTGGCGTACTGCCCGGTTACAAACCGCTCGTTGCCCGCCTTGAGCATGGCCAAGGCATCGGCCGGCGAAGATTTAGCGGTTTTCTCGACCGCGGGCGCGGCGGCCGGGGCGGGCGCCGGAGCGTCCGAGGCCCAGGCAACAGAACCCGCCGACAACAGCAAGGCAAGGACAAGTCTCATGGGGATCTCCTGTAATTGGCCGATCTTGTGATTTTTCTTGTTAATCCAATCCATACCGCGCTCACCAACCTGCCTGTATCTTACAGCCACAAGGGGTCGCCGGCCAGCTTAATGTTGACGGTTTGGCCCGGTTGCGCCGGCCAATCATCCTTGGGACTACGGCGCGGAGCGGATGGCCGCCAGGTCCCGGACGTGGTCCAACAATTCGCCGTAGCGGTTGTACACCTTGAGCTCGGCGCGATGGCCGTCGGCGGCCACCACGGCCAGGGATTCCTGCGGAGAGTACGTGAACCCCGCGGTCGGGTCGGGCTGGCCGCGCCAGTAATCGGCCCAGGGCGTGGGTTGCTCGGCATAATAAGGCCCGCCCCCGCCGCCGGCCGTCAGGTACCACGTGGGGCGGGCCAGGCCGGGCAGCGGCGCCGCGCGCTCGGCCGGCCACGCGATCCGGCCGTCGCCGTTAGCGTCGTCGATGGCCAGGTTGCCGATGGGCACGTGCCGATCGATCCGCAGGCGGTAGTACGCGTGCTCGTGGGCGGTGAACACCGCGGTCACCTTGGCGTGGCCGGCCACGGCGCGCAGCAGGCGGTCGCGCGCCTCCAGCACGCCGGCCGGCTCCGGGTCCAGCCGCCCGTTGCGCCACGTGGCGGCGCGCACGGCGTTGTCGCCGTCGTACCACATGCCGTCCCCGCGGTGGGCGCCGCAGGGGAACACGGGGTGGTGGGCAAACACGAACACCTGGCGCACGGCGGGGTCCGTTTCCGCGCGCTGGAGCTGCGCCTCGAGCCAGGCCAGCTGGTCGGGCATCAGGTAGCCGGCGGGGCTCCCGCCGTAGCGCGCCGGGTCGCTGGAATACCAGTAGTTGTTGTTGAGCGCGATGAACAGCGCCGGGCCGTAGTGGAAGCTGTACACCGTGCCCGCGTACGGCGGGCGGCGGGGATCCGCCGGCGCCGGGCCGTTGCCGGGGGCGGGGAACGTGGCGGCAAACAGCGCCTCGGAGCTCTCGGTGGCGTACGGCCAGCGGTCGAGGGCCGCGCGCCGGTCCCCGTCGCGGAACACCCGCAGCAGCAGGTCGCTGTTACCCATGAGCGGGAACACCGGCCGCGTGCTCCAGAACCCGGCCACGCCCTGCTGCCAGGCTTGCCACTGCCCCAGCAGGTCGTCCCGGGCGACGGTGAACCCCGCGCCCAGGTCTCCGGCCGCGACCAGGAAATCGCAGTCTTGCGCCAACGCCTGCGCGGCGAGAGCGTCCAGTGCGGCCCGGTTGCTGCCCGCCAGATCGCGGTCACCACCGCCGAAATCAGCGCGAAAATCGCCCACCACGCCGAAACGCACGACGTCCAGGCCGCGCGCCGGCGGTGTCCGCAGCGCATACCACGGGCTCTTGAACGCGCCCAGGCACACCTGGTATTGGTAATCGGACAGCGGGTGCAGGCCGACGATCTCCACGCGGTGGCGCGTGGCCACCGGGCCGCCAAACGCCGCGCCGGTGTTCAGCACCACCCGGGGCGCGACCGGCCGATCGGTGGCGAAGCACAGGATGGCGCGGTCCGGCCGATCGCTGTTGATGCCGGCCACCAGCGGGCCGGCCACCAGGCCGGGAAGCACCGCGAACCCGTGGGGCGTGCGGGCGAAGGTCACGCGGGTTTCGTACACGCCCAGGGCGCGATCCTGCCCGCGCTGTTCCAGGAACAGGCTCATGCGCACCGCGATCCACGCGGTGTTGGTCCAGCCCTCGCTGTTCTTGGCCGGATCGAACAGATCCGCCACGGGCACGATCCCGCGGCCGCCGGCCAGCGCGGCGCTGGCGCGGAAACGGGGGTAACGGTAACGGGTGTGCGCGGCGCTGAACTGCGCCGGGCCGCAGTCCACGCGGCCATAGATCTTCCGGGGCCGGACCCGGGTGCCGTCCAGCAGCCGGTCCAGGTCGGAAAAATCAACGACCAAGCCATCGCGGCCGTCGCGGATGGCGGCCTGCAGATCGGCCGCCGCCACGAGCAGGCGCACGTGGTAGGCGGGATCCGCGCGCAACCGGTCCAGGTGCTGGGCGCGCACGGGATACTGCGCGTAGTGGCGACCGAGCCAGGTGTAACGGCCGGCGCGCCAGGCCACCAACGCCAGCAGGAGCATCGCCACCATGACGATGGCGCGCCGGCTCACGCCAGGGCTCCGGGCGCGGCGGCCACGAAATCTTCGGGCCGGGCCAGGCTGTAGGCGATCACCGCCTGGATATCCTCCACGCGGATGCCGCGCCAGAACACCCGCCAGGCGCCGGCCTGGTGCGTGCCATCGGCCTGCTTCTCGTACCACGAGTTAAAGGGGTTGGTGCGGCGCGCGCGCCAGAAGATGGCCGCGTGGTCGCGGACCATGTCGCGCCAGAGTTCCTGGGCCAGGCCCTCGCCGCGCGCCTCGGTGCCCACGGCAAACTTGGAGAGGTACAGCCCGGCCGGGTGCCGCTCCAGCAGGGCCGCGCCGTGATACTGCTCCTGGACGTAGATCTCCGCCACGTGGTCGAGGCATCCCGGATCGCGCAGGCGCTTGCCGAAGCTGTCCTCCAGCAGGCGCACCAGGCGCGGGCGGTCAACCTGACCCGGGTCTGTCAGGCGCAGGATCACGGAGCCGCGCCGGACGATGCTGCCCGCGCCCTTGATCGTGAACAGCTCCTTAAGGAGGTTGTAAGGCGCGGCCACGGAGATGTGCAGGCCGGGTCGGGCCTCCAGGAGATCGGCCGCCAGCTGCGCCAGGGGCTGATCCTCCTCGGCCAGCGGGACCTGGCGGGTCGGGGCGGTATAATAATAAAACAAGAATTCGCCAGTCGGGGTCTGCAAGGGCCCGCGCAGGCGCAGAAAATGCACCCGCCGCGCAATGGCCGGGGCCAGCGCGCGCAGCCAGGCCGCCGGCTCGCCCGCGGCCGCCGTCAACACGACGGCCTGGCCGTGGCGGTGCGCGGCGGTTACGCGTTGGGCAACGTCCGTGGCCGTATCCAGGGCCGGGCCCGACCCGGGCAGGTCGTGGGCGATAAACGGGTGGTACCCGGTCAGCAGCAGTTCACGCATGGCGCCGGCGTCCGGCCCGCACAACAGGATCACCGGGGCCAGGCCCAGCTTGAGCAGGAAATCGATGTCGAAGGTGACCACGGGCGCGGTATCCTCGAACCCGGCGCGGTCCGGGCACAGGATGGCGAAGGCGGCCTCCTGTCCGGTTTGGAACTTGTTCAGGTAAAACTCGTACTCTTCCCGGCGGCCAATGCTGTCGAGAAACAGGCGGATCGTTTTGTTCAGCAGAATCGGCATGGCGTTAGTCCTTGCTCGTGCTTGGTTCCCTGTTTTTGTAATCCCCGGCGGGCGCGCCCGCAAGCGGGAAGTGGCAGGCCACACCCCAACCCGGGCCAACGCTGTGCCACGCGGGGTCGGCGGACCGGCACTCGGCCCGGGCGTGGGGGCAGCGGGGATGGAAGCGGCATCCGGCCGGCCAGCGCGCGGCCGGCGGCACGCTGCCGGGAATGCCCTGGAGGCGGCCGCCCGGCCCGCCGAGCGCCGGCACCGCGGCCAGCAGCGCCGCGGTGTAGGGATGGCGCGGCGCGCGCAGCACATCCCGCGGGGCCCCGGACTCCACCAGGCGGCCGGCATACATCACGGACAACGCATGGGCCACGCCCGCGACGAGTCCGAGGTTGTGGGTGATCAGGAGAATGGCCATGCCGTAGCGGCGCTGGAGGTCGGCCAGCAAAGCGAGGATCTGTGCCTGGATGGTGACATCCAGCGCGGTGGTGGGCTCGTCCGCCACCAGCACCCGCGGCCGGCAGGCCAGGGCCATGGCGATCACCACGCGCTGCTGCATGCCGCCGCTGAGCTGGTGCGGGAACAGGCGCCGGCGCGCCGCAGGGTCCGGGATGCCCACCAGGCCCAGCAGGCGTTCGGCCTCCGCGCGCCGCGCCACGCCGGGCTGGTGCAGGCGCAGCGCCTCGCCCACCTGCTCGCCCACGCGGACGACCGGGTTGAGGGCCGCGCCGGGTTCCTGGAACACGTAGGCCACGCCCCGGCCGCGCCAGGCGCGCAGGCGATCCGCGCGCAGTTGGAGTAAATCCGTGCCATCCATGATCACCGATCCGCCGGCATACCGCGCGGGCGGGGTGGGGAGCAGGCGGGTGAGGGCCTGGGCAAAAACGCTTTTTCCGGACCCGCTTTCACCCACCAGGGCCAACGTCTGGCCGCGCCGGAGATCCAGGCTGACCCCGTCCACGGCGCGCACGGGACGGTCGGGCGGGCCAAACTCGACCCGCAGGTCCCGCGCCGCAAGCTCCACGGGCGCCAGGTCCTCCGCCACCGGCGGCGCCGCGCAAGCGCTGCTGGGATGATCCGCCATCGTGTCCATGCGGGTCATCATGGGACGAACCGCGCGCAACTCAAGCCTTTTTGCGCGCCCCGGCCCGCACGCCGGCGGTCGCTGTCACTCTGCCTCGATTCGAAAATAGGCGGGATCCTGCACCGTCATCACCTGCCCGGTGAACAGGTTGACGCCGCCGGGCGCCGCGCCCAGGCCGTTGGCCAGCGGGGCGAACTCCGAGAGCAGGTTGGTGGTCCAATACACCGAATA
Organism: uncultured Verrucomicrobiota bacterium; assembly: GCA_964489425.1. Taxonomy (GTDB): domain Bacteria; phylum Verrucomicrobiota; class Kiritimatiellia; order RZYC01; family CAZAYP01; genus CAZAYP01. The sequence continues at coordinate 6,906 of CAZAYP010000090.1, forward strand.
CGTACGGTTGGGCGCGGAGGGCCACTGCAGCACGGGGCGGCCGAGGCGATCCATGGCGAGGCGACTCAGCATGAACGCCGCGAGCCGGTTGGTCGGGTCAGAGCCCACGCGGCATTCCGCGCCGTTGCTGTAGCCGTCGCCGTCGCTATCCTGCGCGGCCGTGGCATTGGTGGGCCCGCCGAAATGGCGGCTTTCCCAGTCATCCGGCAGGCCGTCGCCGTCCGCGTCCGCCACCTTCAGCTCGAACACGCCCTGGACCGGCGTGGCGGCGTCGCCGCCAAGGTCTTCGGCAAAATACGTGACCGTGTACCGGCCGGTCCAGGTCAAGCCGTCGCACGCGCCGGCGTGGCGGTTGTTGGGCGCATCCCAGCCCAGGGGCACCCGCTCCAGGCCATCGTCGCCGGTGCAGTACGGGGCGGCCACCGCGCACCAGACGTTGGTTACGCCGTCCATGTCGGTCACCCCGGCGGCCCACACCTGCGCGGTGGCGCCGGTGTACACGGCGTGGTCCTGCACCGCGCCGATCACCGGGGCATCGCCGCCGGTCATGTACGCGTTGCCGATATAGCGGGTATCCGCCAGCGCGCCATCGGCATCCTTCTCGTTGGGCGTTCCGTTGCCGTTGTCGTCCAGGCAGGCCGTGTGCCGCAGGGGGCGGAGGATGGCCGCGGCCTGGTCGAACGCCGCGCCCACGGTCGCGCCATTGAACACCCGGCTCCAAAACGCGTAGCTGAAGCTCATCCGGCCGTCCATGCTCCACAGGTTGGGCCGATCCTGCAGGGTGCTGGCCATGACGATCCGCTCCCCACCCGCCGGCGGCGCCAGGCTCCCGAGAAACGCGCCCGCGCCCTCGAATTCCAGCACCACGATCGCCAGGTGGGCGCCGCCGGCCTGGTAGGCGTTCAGCCACGCGGCCAGCTCGGGCGCGGCCAGGGTCTCGTCGGCCCCGAGCCGGAACGCGCCGCCGTCCATCCCGCCCATGAGACAGATGGTGGCCTTGTCGCTGCCCGCGAGCCCGTTGGTGAAGGCCGCGGCCAGGGCCGCCCGGGTGCAAGGGCCGGAGGCGTCGTTGATTCCGTCGCGATCAAGATCCAGCGTGCCGTCGCGCGCCAGGCACAGGATGTTGGAGCGCGCCACCTGCCGCGCCTGGAGCGTTTCCCAGGCGCGCCAACCGATATACTCCTGCATCTGCCGGCGGACGGCGTTGGTTTCGGATCCCAGCACCAGCAGGGCGCGCTCGTCGTAGCCGCTCTGCGTCACGTAGCCCTGGCGCGGCAGGGAGAGGCTGCCCCACACGTCGCGCGCATAGTAGGCCACCTTGTAGGTACCGTTGGCGCTGAACCCGTCGTGCGCGCCTTCGTAGCGCCGCGTCTGGCCGGACCGCGGCAGATCCACGGCGGGCACGTCCAGCACCGGGTTGCCGGGATCGGGCTGGTAGCCCGGCGCGAGCACGAGGCACCACACGCGCTCGATCGCGTGGGCACCGCTCACCGGGTCGGCCCAGAGCTGCGCCGCGCTGGCGCCGGACAGGGCCTGGTGTCCGCAGACCGCGCCGATCGCCGGGATGTCGCGACCCATCACCAGCCCGGCCCCGGCGTGCACGCCCACGCCGCTGCCACCGTAGAGCCCGGCCTGCTGGTACCCGGCCATGGCGTCCCGCGCCAGGCCAAAACTGTCGGCCAGGTCCAGGCCCAGCAACAGGCCGCTGAACAGGGCATCCGAAAAGCTCACCAGCCCGCCGGCCATGAAGTAGGTGACCTCGTTGGTCGCGCAGGCGGCCAGCACGGTGCGCCGCGCAACGCCGGTGTAGCTCAACGCCTCGGCCATCACGCCGGCATTGCAGAAATCCAGCACGAGCGTGACGTCCGCCTGGTACGTGTCCTGGAATTGGTCGAGCCACTGGTCCAGATGGGTGCCGCTCAGCTCCTCGCCTTCCTGCAGGTAAAACCGGCCGTCGCCGCTGCCGGCGCGGCCATGGTCCACCATGTAGACAAACAGTTCGTCCGCGCCGTTCGCCCAGTTGGTGAACGTGAGGCACACGTTGGTCCAGGTGGACGCCAGGTCAATGTCGTCCAGTTCGCCGTTGCCGTCCTCATCCTGGTGGGGATCGGGGCTGAGATACTGCAGCGTCGTCCGGGGGAACCCCAGGTACCTCAGGGAGTTGTAGGCGAAGCCGGCGAGGTAATCCGTCACCGGCCAGAGCGGGTCCTGGGCGCTTTTGCGGCCGGCCAGCACCACGGCGCGCTGGTCGCGCCCGGCGTTGGCGGCCAGCACGTTCACGTGGGCCCACCCGTAGCGGCTGCCGGCCGCGGCCTCAACCACGTCCACCCCGGCCGTGGCGCCGGACAGGTACAGGCCGTTGGTGACACTCCCGCCGCTGTGATTTTGCGCGAGGCGCCACGCCACCGCGCCCGCGCCGCCATCCACCACCGCGAACTGCTGCGTCTGCCCCACCCAGACCGTGGCCAGGTTCGGGCTTACGCGCAGGTGGGCGTCCGGGTTGCGCAGGAGCATCAGTCCGCCCTCCGCGAACCCCGCCACCACGTCCGTGTCGCCGTCGCCGTCCAGGTCGCCCGCGCTCACGGCCAGGCGCCCGGCAAACCCGTCGTAGGTTCCGCCGTACACCTTGCTCATGAGCTGGAACCCGCCGTTGGTCTGCCAGAACTCCCAGATCCGGCCGCCGGCGTCCGAGGCCAGAAGGTCCGGCAGGCCGTCGCCGTTGACGTCCGCCACGGTCAAGCCCGTGCCGTTGTTGACGGCCACACCGAGGAGGTTGGCCGTGTGCTCTGGCGGCACGAACGGGTTGGTGGCACAGCCGGTGTTGGTATATACCCCCACGAGCCCGTCGGGCTTGAGCACCAGCAGATCCGCCCGGTGGTCGCCGCTGACGTCAAGGAGCGCGGGCCGCACCGGCGCCACGTCCAGCGCCAGCTCGTAGCTAACGGCCGGAGCTTGCGGCGCGACGAAATTCGTGGTGGAAGAAATGATGGCAACGCTCGCCAGGTCGCCGCCCAGCACCAGGTCCGCCGCGCGGTCGCCATTCCAATCGCCCAGGCACGGGCAGGGGTTGGTGCGGCCGGCCCACGCCGCGGCCAGCGCCGCGAAGTGGCCGGTCTTGTCGTACAGGTTCATCACCGTGGGCGTGCCCCGGTTTTCATACACCGTCATCCGCCCGGTGGCCGAACCCACGAACATGTCCAGATCGCCATCGCCGTCCCAGTCGCCGAGCGCCGGGCATGCATTGCCGCCAAAGGCGCGACCGCTGACGATGGAGAAGTCGAGATCCGCATGGAAGAAGTTGGTGGCCACGCCTTCGACGAGCAGGGATTGATCCATGTTGAAGTAATCGCGTTGCCAGAACGAAAACGAGGCGCTGCGGTTGCCTGCGAGAGTGCGGGCCATCACCTCATCGGCCAACGCCGGATGCGTGTCCAGCGCGCATTCCGCTGCCAGGTCCAACCCGTCGCCATCCGCGTCGTTCGTTCCCGCCTGCGTCAAACTTCCGGCATAATGCCATTCGTACCAATCCGCCACCCCGTCGGCGTCCGCGTCATTCGTCCTGGGCAGGTACTGCGCCACCAACTCATACCCGCGCACCGGCTCGGCGATCGCCACGGTTACCGGATCCAGCGCCCGCCCCAGCACATCCGCCTGGCGCACGCCGTTGAGCGTCCACTGGCAGAACCGGTACCCGTTGGTCTCCCCGGACCCCGCGCGCGACACCCGGCTCGTCGGTTGCGCCGCAAAATACACCTCGCTGGTGGCCCACAAATGCCCGGGCTGCGCCTGTTCCCGGTAGCGCCACGCGGCCGGCGCGTCCGCCGTGTGCGGGTCATAGTTGCGGTAGTATTCCTCCAGCAGGTTGTATCCGTCGCTGTCCGTGTCCGCGTCCGGCGCCAGGCTGGTGGCGCCGTAATGATATAACTCGTACCAGTCCGCCACCCCGTCCGCGTCGGCGTCCTGGCTGCCTGGCAACAACTGCGCGGTTACCGTGGTGTTGTTGGTCAGCACAAACACCACTGGGTTGACCGCGCTGCCGTTAGCGTTGGTCTGCGCCGCGCCGTCGATCGCCCAGCAACAAAACCGATAGTTTCCGTACTCCAGCGCCGCGGTGCTCCCGGTCACCACGCTGCCATCCGTGAAAATCCAGCGGTTACTCACGTAGCCGGCCGGGATGCTCGCTTCGTTGAAGGTGTAATCCGCGGCGTACACGAACGAAAACGAGGCGCTGCGGTTGCCTGCAAGGGTGCGGGCCGTCACCTCGTCGGCCAGCGCCGGGTGCGTGTCCAGCGCGCATTCCGCGGCCAGGTCCAGCCCGTCGCCATCCGCGTCGTTCGTTCCCGTTTGCGTCAGGCTTCCGGCGTAATGCCATTCGTACCAATCTGCCACCCCGTCGGCGTCCGTGTCATTCGTCCTGGGCAGATACTGCGCCACCAGCTCATACCCGCGCACGGGCTCCGCAATCGCCACCGCCACCGGGTCCAGCGCCCGCCCCAGGCTGTCCGCTTGGCGCACGCCGTTGAGCGTCCACTGGCAGAAGCGGTACCCGTTGGTCTCCCCGTACCCCGCGCGCGTCACCCGACTCGTCGGCTGCGCCGCGTAAAACACCTCGCTGGTGGCCCACAGGTGCCCCGGCCGAGCCTGTTCCCGGTAGCGCCAGGAGGCCGGCGCGTCCGCCGTGTGCGGGTCATAGTTGCGGTAGTATTCCTCCAGCAAGCTGTACCCGTCGCTGTCCGTGTCGGCGTCCGGCGCCAGGCTCGTGGCGCCGTAATGATACCACTCGTACCAGTCCGCCACCCCGTCCGCGTCGGCGTCCTGGCCGCTTGGTAACAACTGCGCGGTTACCGTGGTGTTGTTGGTCAGCACAAACACCACTGGGTTGACCGCGCTGCCGTTAGCGTTGGTCTGCGCCGCGCCGTCGATCGCCCAGCAACAAAACCGATAGTTTCCGTACTCCAGCGCCGCGGTGCTCCCGGTCACCACGCTGCCATCCGTGAAAATCCAGCGATTGCTTACGTAGCCGGCCGGGATGCTCGCTTCGTTGAACGTGTAATCCGCGGCGTACACGAACGAAAACGAGGCGCTGCGGTTGCCTGCGAGGGCGCGGGCCGCCACCTCGTCGGCCAGCGCCGGATGCGTGTCCAGCGCGCATTCCGCTGCCAGGTCCAACCCATCGCCATCCGCGTCGTTCGTTCCCGTTTGCGTCAGGCTCCCGGCATAATGCCATTCGAACCAATCCGCCACCCCGTCGGCGTCCGTGTCATTTGTCCTGGGCAGGTACTGCGCCACCAGCTCATACCCGCGCACCGGCTCGGTGATCGCCACGGTTACCGGGTCCAGCGCCCGCCCCAGCGCGTCCGCCTGGCGCACGCCGTTGAGCGTCCACTGGCAGAACCGGTACCCGTTGGTCTCCCCGGACCCCGCGCGCGACACCCGGCTCGTCGGTTGCGCCGCAAAATACACCTCGCTGGTGGCCCACAAATGCCCGGGCTGCGCCTGTTCCCGGTAGCGCCACGCGGCCGGCGCGTCCGCCGTGTGCGGGTCATAGTTGCGATAATATTCCTCCAGCAGGTTGTATCCGTCGCTGTCCGTGTCCGCGTCCGCCGCCAAGCTCGTGGCGCCGTAATGATATAACTCGTACCAGTCCGCCACCCCGTCCGCGTCCGAATCGGCCGCGCCCTGGGCGTACCGGGCCGTCATAACCATGCCCTCGAGCATGAACACAGGAGCGGGATTCTGGGCGGATCCATTGGCGTTGGAATAGCGCGCGGCATATTGATCGTACCAGCCGTGAAACCGCCATTCCGCCACCGTCATGGGCGCTGCCAGCGTGTTGGTCCAGGCGCTGAGCGCGGCTTCACCCAGGTTGGAGACGATGCCGGGCGGATCGCTGAACTGGTGGAAATCGACATTCGCGGCGAGCGCCAAGCGGCTTAATAGCAGCCACGTTCCGCACCAGGAAAACCCGGCCGGCGCCCGCCGCTTGGCCAAACCCTGTGATATCCGGGGCATATGGTAAAACCCGCCGGGATATTACTCTTCTTTGACGAAGTACCAGGCGTTGCTGGCGCCGGTTTCAATGCCGTACTCGTTCACCTTCTTGCCCGGCCAATAGTAGGAATCCCATTGGGTGACCGTGCCCGGCGTTGTAGCCTCCTGCGCCCGCCTGATATCGTTGGTATTCGCCAGGCGGATGCTCCCGCCAAGCTTCTCACACAGCCACAGTTTTCCAGCCTCGGTCGGAGCATCGGGGCCCGTAAATATTATCTGGCCGGCCACGCTGCCACCAACAGCGTACAGGTCCGGGCCAGCGTTGGTGGCCCAGCCCTTGCACTTGGCCCAGACGAGCGCAAGGTTGAAGGTGTTCGTGTAGGGCACGCCGACAAAGCGGCTGATTTTCAGGGCGGCATTGGTGCCCTCGGCCGGGATTTGAACAAAGTGCAGTGGGATCGGCAGCGTGTTGCTGGGGTTGGCCCAGAGCACGATATCCACGTTCTGCGTGGAGTGGCCGATATCCGTGCCGGCATCCCAGACGAGATGGCGGGCGGTCATGGAAGACGTGGGCGCGATGTTGGCGCCATAGTTGACTTCGCTGCCTTCGGCAAAGGTGGCGAGCGGTTGGCACTGGATGTAATCCAGCGCATTGCTGACAGCGGTGCACGGAAGACAGCCGCCGCGAACTTCCACGGGTTGGTCCGGATCGCCCAGCAGGATGTAGTGGATATCGATCAGGTTGCTGCGCGGGCGGTTGGTAACCGCGATGTCCCAGATGCACGCCTGGTCGCCGTACCCATACCAACCGTACTCGTAGGCGCCCATGTCGACGATATAATTTCCGATGCGCGGGTTGCCCTCCAGGTCCACGATGCCCACCACGTAACTATTGGTTCCCCGGTTGATGCATGGGGAGCTGGCTCGTAATTGGTAGTTGGTACCGTCGTTACTGACAAACTGTGGATCGTTGCTAATATTACCGCTGCCGCTTCCCGGCAGCGGCAGCGTGCAACTAAAAGATGAACTGCCACGTGTGTAGTTCATGCCACTAGGCGCACTGTTGAAGTAAACAATGCAGTTGTACTGTGTACTGTCGTACACGCCGCCTCCCTCCAACCCCGCCGAATTGGAGCTTACCGTGCAGTTGTAGAGAGAGCAGTTGATTGTCGCCCCGCCATATTTCCCGGCACGATTGTTAATGAGAAGACTGTTGTTGATCGTGGCGGCAAACGCCGCACCGCCATTTTGCAGATAGCCGGAAGACCATGCCGAGGTGTTATTACAGAGAATCGAGTTGTTAACGGTTCCAAGATATACGCAACCGCCTTGGTCCCTCGCCGTATTCCGTTGCATAGTACACTGGTTCATTGTGACGTCAAAGCCCGCGCCACCATTAATGGATACGTTGCCGAAAAATGCGCAGTGATCCAAGGTGCTGCGCAGTGCACCACCACCACCGTCGGCTTCGTTGTTTTCAAATCGGCTATTATATATTGTCCCTCCGCAAGACCCGCCCCCGTAGAAGGCAACACATCCCGACACAATGCAGTTGCTAACAACGGCGGAAGATCCGTCGGCATAAACCCCTCCACCATAATCGTCTGGGGCAAACCCAACCACTCGCGTTGCCCCATTGGAAAACGTGAAACCCACGATGGTTGCTCCATTTGTCAAGTATACGCAGCGAACCGCGGTATCAGCCCGTGGTTTTTGCCCAGCGATAATTGTGAGTTCAGGGCCGTTTACACTCGCTACGGTTACTGGTTTATGAATTACAACCCTGTTGGTTAAAAGCGTTCCACCGGCCGGGAACCCGGCCCGCCCCCCCGCGTTGTACACCCCGTTGGTCACCAGCACGGTGTCTCCGTCCGTGGCCGCGTCCACGGCCGACTGGATGTCCGTGGCGGCCATGGTCCAGTTGGTGAACGGCGTCGTATGCGCCCCGGACTTGGAAACATAATGGATATCCGCCCAGGCGCCTGAGGCGACAATCCACGCCAGCGCCGGCAACCATCGACCCACCGCGTGCCCGGGCCATGACCATTTTTTCATTTACCTGCCTCCTCTCAAACCCGGCGGGGCGGTGACACACGTTGCGCACATCGCTCCGCCGCGCATCACCGCCGGCGAACCGGCTTGTCAAAATTGTCCACAACCACATATATATAGGTGAGCCGTGGGCCCGGGTAAAGAAATGGCCGCCAGAATTATTTCACAAATTGAGTCATGGACCCTGGCCGCCGGCGCAGGAGAATACTAATGAAAATCGGGTGGATTGGGACGGGCATCATGGGGCGATCCATGGCCGGGCACCTGCTGCGGGGCGGCCACGAGGTGGCGGTGTTCAACCGCACGCGCGCGCGCGCCGAGAGCTTGATCCAAGCGGGCGCCACGTGGCGCGCCAGCCCGGCGGATGCGGCGCGCAACGCGGAGGTCGTCTTCACCATGGTCGGGTTTCCGCCCGACGTGGAGGCCGTGTATTTTGGCCTGGACGGACTGCTGGCCGAGGCGGCGCCCGGTCGCGTCCTGGTGGACATGACCACGACCCGTCCCGCCCTGGCGCATCGCATTGCCGAGACCGCCGCGCGGTCCGGCATGGCCGCGCTTGACGCCCCGGTATCCGGCGGCGACGTGGGCGCGCGCGAGGCCACCCTGGCCATCATGGCGGGGGGCGACCCGGAGGCGTACGCAAAAGTCCTGCCGCTGTTCCGGCTCCTGGGCAAGAACATCGCGCTCATGGGCGGGCCGGGCGCGGGCCAGCACACCAAGATGAGCAACCAGATCCTGATCGCGGGCACCATGATCGGCGTGTGCGAATGCCTGCTCTACGCGGTCAAACAGGGTTTGGACCCAGCGGCGCTCATCGACATCATTGGCCAGGGCGCCGCCGCGTCCTGGAGCATCAACAACCTGGGCCGGCGGATCGTGAAGGGCGACTTCGAGCCCGGCTTTTACGTGGAACACTTTATCAAGGACCTGGGCATCGCCCTGGAGGAAGCGGCCGCCGCGCGACTCCCGCTGCCGGGCCTGGCCCTCGCGCACCAGTTGTACGTGGGGTTGCAGGCCCAGGGCCACGGCCGCAAAGGCACCCAGGCGCTGTACCTGGCGCTCAAAACGCTCGCCGGCATGTAAGCCCGCGGGCTCAATTCTCGGTGAAGACGATCTCGTTGCTTACGGCCCGGTACTCAATGCCCGAGTTGTCCGGGTAGGCCTGGTAACGGAACTTGATGTCGCCATTTTTCTTGAGCACCACGGTTTTTTCGCTCCCGCGATACTGCAGGACAAACGGCTCTTCGTCTTCCCACGCTTCGCCGCCGTTGCGCGCCACGGTGACGCGTCGGCTGGTGTCGTTGACAAACCGGTAGATCAAGCCGCCCCCGCTGCTGACGCCGCTCTCGCAGGCGGCCAGGAACCCCAGCGCGAGGCCGGCCATGGCAAGGGCGAGAAGATATTTTCTCATGGCCTGCGGTCCCGCCTAAAAGTTATAGGCCACCCCGGCATTGACGCCCAGGCCATCCAGCTGGTTGGTGAAATCCACGTCGTTCCACTTCAGTTCGGCGTTCACCTTGGTCCACTTGGCTTCCCCGTAGAGGGCCCAGTTTTCCGTCAGGCCGAGTTCGAGGCCCGCCACCACGAAGCCGCCCCACTGGTTGTCGGCGGTGGTCGTGTCGTTGTTCCACTTGCGCTTGGCGTCGAGGACGTAATAGCCCAGGCCGACGCCGGCGTACGGCAGAAACCGGCCCAGCGGCACCTGGAACTGGACATTGGCTTCCAGCGGGGCCACGTCCAGGGAGGCGTGCTCCAACTTCAGGTCGGGAAAATAGCTGGCCCGGCCCTCGAAATGCAGCAACGGCAGCATGGCCAGGCGCAGCTTGGCGCCGCCGCCGTACTGCGAGTCATAATTTCGCGGCTTCCAGAACGCGCCGAAGGCGCTCACGCTGGTTCCGCCCACCCCGGCGCCCGCCGGCGCCGCCAACCCGGCGGCCAGCACGGCCACGCTCGCCCATCCCGCCCACCTGCGCATTGTAAAAACTCCTGTTTTGCTCATTGCCATCCGGACGACAGGCTCTTAAACTGGCGCCCGCTACCCATGCAAGGTAGGGTTCCGCAGATGCGGGGTCAACTGCAATCGACGCGGCCGGGACCGGCCGGACGTAAAAGGAGGCGGACATGGAACAGACCTTTTCAGTCAAAGGTCAGGCGCAACTGCAGATTGGCGACAAGAAAATCGAGTTGCCGATCCTCGAGGGCACGTACGACAACCAGGCCGTGGATATCCGGGCCTTGCGCAAGCAAACCGGCCTGATCGCCTATGACCCGGGCTACGTGAACACGGCCCATTGCAGCAGCTCCATCACCTTCCTGGACGGAGAAAAGGGCATCCTGCGCTACCGCGGCTACGCCCTCGAAGACCTGGTGGAACACTGCTCGTTCATCCAGGTGGCGTACCTGCTGGTGCACGGCAAGCTGCCCACGCGCGAGGAACGCGACCGGTTCGGCCGCCTGCTCAACGATCACTCCATGCTGCACGAGGACATGATCACGTTTTTCCGCGCCTACCCGGAGCATGCCCACCCCATGGCCGTGCTGTCGGCCATGGTGGTGTCGCTGTCCTCGTTCTACCCGGAGATCGACAAGGAAGGCAACGAGGACACGGACACGACCGTGACCCGCCTGCTCTCCAAGATGCGCACCATCGCCGCGTTTTCCTACAAGAAATACATCGGCGAACCGTTTGTTTCTCCGGGCTACAAGCTGCGCTACGTGGAAAACTTTCTCAATATGATGTTTTCCTCGCCGGTGAAACACTACGTGCTCGACCCGGTGGTGGTGCGGGCGCTGGATCAACTGCTGATCATCCATGCCGACCATGAGCAGAACTGTTCCACCTCGGCCGTGCGGCTGGTGTGCAGCTCCATGGCCGGCCTGTATGCGGCCATCACCGCCGGCGTCTGCGCCCTGTGGGGCCCGCGCCATGGCGGCGCCAACGAGGCGGTGATCCAGATGCTGCAGGCCATCCACAAGGATGGCGGCGACGTGGGCGCGTTCCTTGCGCGCATCAAGGACAAGACCTCGAAACAGCGGCTCATGGGGTTCGGCCACCGCATTTACAAGACCTACGACCCGCGCGCCAAGGTGGCCAAGACCTTGTGCAATCGCGTGCTGGACCACCAGGGCATCCACGATCCGTTGCTCGATATCGCGATGAAGCTGGAGGAAAAGGCCCTGGGGGATCCCTACTTCCAGGAGCGCCTGCTGTTCCCCAACGTGGATTTTTACACCGGGATCGTGTACCGCGCGATCGGCATCCCCACCAACATGTTCACGGTCATGTTCGCCCTGGGCCGGATCCCCGGATGGATTGCCAATTGGCTGGAGTTGCGCAGCGACCCGGCCATGCAAATTGCCCGGCCGCGCCAGCTCTACGTCGGCCCCAAGCCCCAGGACGTGCCGCCGATCGAGTACCAGTAGCCACGATGTCCCTGGCGTTAGGCGCGAGCGGATCCGGGACCGCTTACCGCGGCTTAACCTCAGACATCCCGATCTCTGGGACAATGTCATGAGACCAGTTTGTAATGGAGGA
>CAZAYP010000091.1:0-10944 GCA_964489425.1 uncultured Verrucomicrobiota bacterium
ACGGGGCGCGGGCGCGCGGGCGGCGTCCGGTGCTGCGCCGCGGCGCGCAGCGCGCGCAGCGTATCCGGCGCAACATCCAGCAAGGTGCGGCCGGCGGCTTTTTCCGCCAGCAGGGCTTGCTCCAGCTGGGCCAGCACGGCGCGCGTCTGTTCCGTTGGATTCATGGCTGTACCGCCGTTCATCCTAGTGGTGACGCCGGCAAAATGCAACGGTTACCGCCGCGCAATCCGGCGATCACGGCGCTGAAATCCGGGGGCAGCGGGGCCTCGAACTCCAGCGCAATGCCCAGGCGCGGGTGGGTGAACCCGAGACGCCGCGCATGCAGCATCTGCCGCGGCGCGGCCAGCGCCAGCGCCTGGGCGCGCCGGCCGCCGTACTGTTGATCGCCCACGACCGGATGGCCGTTGAACGCCAGGTGCACGCGGATCTGGTGGGTGCGGCCGGTGGCAATCACCACTTCCAGCAGGGCGGCGTCGGCAAACCGTTCCAGCACCGTGTAGCGCGTTTCCGCCGGCCGGCCGTGGGACGGCTGGGCGCTCATCTTCTTGCGGTCGCGATCGCTGCGGCCGATCAGGGAATGGATTTCGCCGGAGGGGCTGGCCGGCACGCCGTGGACCAGGGCCCAGTACATTTTATGAATGGCATGGCTCTTGAACTGGGCCGCCAGCCCGTGCAGGGCGGGCTCGGTCTTGGCCACCACCAGCAGGCCGCTGGTGTCCTTGTCCAGCCGGTGCACGATGCCGGGGCGGATCTCGCCGCCGATCCCGGCCAGGTCCGCGCAATGGTACAGCAGGGCGTTCACCAGCGTGCCCCCGGCGTGGCCGGGCGCCGGGTGGACCACGAGGCCCGCGGGCTTGTTGATCACCAGGAGATCGGCATCCTCGAACACCACGGCCAGGGGAATATCCTCGGGCGCGGGCGCCGCCGGCACCGGCGGCGGAACCTCATAATCGATGGTCTCCCCGCCGCGCAGCGCGTGGCTGACCTTGGCCAGCCGGCCGGCCACGCGCACGTGGCCGGCCCGGGTCAGCTGCTGCCAGCGCGCGCGCGACAGCTCGGGCAACGCCTGGGCCAGCCAGGCGTCAAGGCGCTGGCCGGCGGCTTCCGGCGGAGCCTGCACTCGGCTCATGGTTGGCCTCCTGGCCGCCCCACGGCAGCCACCACCACAGCCCGGCCCCGGCGGCAAACAGGACCAGGCTGATGACCTGGGCAGTGGCGAACTCGAAAAGATGCTGCCGCTCGTCGCCGCGGAAGTATTCCAGGAGGAACCGCCCGACCGGATAGATCATGAGGTAAAGCGCCACCACCGTGCCCGGCCGCCGCCGCCGCGGGTACGCCAGGGCCAGCACGACGAACAGGCCAAGGTTGAAGACCGCCTCGTACAACTGCGTGGGGTGGCGCCGGGCGCCGGCCATGAACACCGCCCACGGCGCGTCGCTGGGTTGGCCATAGCAGCAGCCGTTCATGAAGCAGCCCACGCGGCCCAGGCCGTGGCCCAGCGGCAGGCCGGAGAGCACCAGGTCGCCCAAGTCCCATAGCGGCAGGCCCCGGACGCGCGCGAACAGGACCACGGCTAGGACCCCGCCCACGAAACCGCCATAGAAGATCAGCCCGCCCTGGTCAATGCGCAAGATGGACAGCGGATGGGCGAGGTATTCGGGATAGTTGGCCGCCACGTAGGCCAGGCGGCCGCCCAGGATTCCGCCCAGCATGATCCAGAAGGCCAGGTCCGAGGCAAACCCGGGCGCGCGATGCTCGCGGCGCGCCACCCAGCTCCAGTAGCCCATCACGGCCAGGAACGCAACGGCCACGCACACGCCGAACCAGTAGATTGGCCGCGACCCGAGGTAAAAGCAAACCGGGTGCACGGCGTCAGGGTCCCGGCGCCAGGCGCCCGCTATGACAGGTTGCGTTCACCCCGTCAGATTACCGCATCGGCCGCGCGCGCGCAACCCCGGCGCACCGTCTTCCAGCAACTCTCGTTTTGACCCCTCTTGGACTGCAGAACACGCCTGACGGCGTTTACTACGAACGGAGTTATGGCCGTTTTCAGGCCGTTTGTAGTGAGCGCCGTAAGGCGCGTTTGTCAAAATGAGAATTGCTGACCATCTTCAACTGCGACGGCGCATGACGCGAAGGTCCAGGTCGCCGTGCCCCGCGTAGCGCGCCACGACCTCCGGAAGCTCCATGAACACCCACGGCGCCAGGCGCGACATGCCGTTCTTGGTGAACACCACCTGGCCAGCGATGTGTACGCAGGAGTGCAGCACCAGGCCCTGGCGGTTGCGCAGCAGGATCAGGTCGCCCAGGCGGTAATCCGAAGCCACGAACTGGTACTCCGCGAGCACCTCCTTGAGCATGGCGTCGGGCGTCGCGTACTCAACGTACGGATCTTCGCGGAAAAAGTTCATGGCCGACCAATGGCAGTCGTGGCGCGGGTTCTCGTCGGCGGCCGGGAACCGGTTGACGCGCTCGCGCGCAAATGAAGGCAGCAGTTGGACCACGTCCATGCCCCCGCCGCCCGACGCCTGGAACGCTTCCAGGATCAGGCGGATCTCCTCTTCCCGGCCGCCGGCGCCCCAATAGCCCACCATCTGGTCGATATTGGTTTCCGGCATGATCCGCACCACCAGCATCACGGCCTGCTGCTGGTGGAGCAGGGTCAACGCCTGGCGCCGGTCCTCCGGATGGTCCAGTTCCTGCAGCAGGGTCGCCGGATCGGAAAACAGGGAGTATTCCCCGGCGCGGTACAGGTAGGGCATGAGGCGCTGCACCACCCGCGCCTGCGCGGCCGACCCGGCGCGCCAGCGCGCCAGCTTGGACGATGTAATCAGGAACGGGTCGTTGTAGTAGGTGTTCAACCCGGACTGGCCCAGGTAGCCGTAGAGCGTGCGCCGCGTGGAATCCGCAAGGCCCCGGATGATGTCCGGCGGGGGAAACAGCGAGAAGCCCCGGATGGCCGGGTTGGTGGCCGCGGCGCCGCACAGGCGCGCGGCATCGCCGGTGGCGACGCCCATGGCGGACAGTTGCGCGGCCAGGTCGGCCAGGGACGCGGCCGGCACGGCCCACTCGGGATTGCCCAGGAGGTAGCGGTCCGGCTGGAGGAGACTGTCCGGCGGGCTCAGGAACATCTCGCGCTGGATGAGTTCACCCCACGGCCCGAGCTGGGCAAAAGACGTGCGCTGCGACTCCGCTTCCGGAGTCGGCAGGATGTCCAGCAGGTTGGCGAGCGGGGACTCCGCGCAATAATGCACCCGGCAGTGCACCACCGACACGCAGAGCGCCAGCGCCGTCAGCACCCATAGCCACACCAGTACCCGGGGCCGCATAGACAGCCCCAAAAGCTTGATCTTCTCCACCATTTGTCCGCCTCGCTGCTTGCAGGATCCTTGCGTTCGAGACGGGCTGCCCCGCCGCTGGCGCTCAGACGACTTGACCGCGGCATTCGCTGCCGCCGGTGCACCGGGCCGATTGCCCGCTGCAAGCACCTTCCATTCCCCGGAACCCATTTTTTGTCAAGGGGGCGGCTTGTGAATCCATCACGAGGATCACGGCTCGTTCACGCACCGCCGCGCCGGGGCGGCGGGCGCGTCACGCCGGCCGATGCGGCTGGAGCACGGTGAGCCGCGACTGCGCAGCCTGCTCAACGGCCGCGCAAGCCTGGCGGTAGAAATATTCCTGGGCGCGGAACCCCTTGCGGTTTTTCGCGGGCCGGATTTTTTCGTAGGCGCCGTCGGGCCGCAGCAGGTGGGCCTTCTGGTCGTCGCGGAAATAGGTTTGCAGGATGGCGATCAGCTGCTGGCGCGCCGCCGGGTCCTCCACCGGGACCATGAGCTCCACGCGGCGGTCGAGGTTGCGCGGCATCCAGTCGGCGCTGGAGATGAACACCTGCTCGTCGCCGCCGTGATGGAAGCAGCAGATCCGGCTGTGCTCGAGGAACCGGTCCACGATGCTGACCACGGTGATGTTCTGGCTCAAGCCCTTGATCCCGGGCACCAGGCAGCAGATCCCGCGCACGTTGAGCTTGACCTCCACCCCCGCCTGGGAGGCGGCATACAGCGCCTGGATGATCCGCGGGTCCACCAGGGAGTTCAGCTTGATCATGATCCCGGTGGGTTCGCCCTGGCGCCGGCGCTCGATCTCCGCGTGGATCAGGCCGATGATCCGCTCCCGCAGGCGCAGCGGGGCGGCGGCCAGCTTGTAAAACTCCTGCGGCTGGGAGTAGCCGGTGATGGCATTGAAGAACGCGGAGCCGTCGGCGCCGAGATCCTCGTCGCGGGAGAGGTAGCTGATGTCGCCGTACAGGCGGGCGGTGCGCTCGTTGTAGTTGCCGGTGCCGAAATGCGTGTAGCGGGCGATGCCCTGCGGCTCGCGCCGCACCACCAGGCAGATCTTGGCGTGGGTCTTGAGGCCCTTGACCCCGTAGATGACCTGCGCGCCGGCCTCCTCCAGCTCGCGCGCCCACTCGATGTTGCGCGCCTCGTCGAAACGCGCCTTGAGCTCGACCAGCGCGGTGACGTACTTGCCGTTCTCCGCGGCGCGCTTGAGCGCGGCCACCACCGGGCTGTTGCCGCTGGTGCGGTACAGGGTCTGCTTGATCGCCAGCACCTGCGGGTCGTCGGCCGCCTCCTCGATGAACCTGAGCACCGGGTCGTAGCTGTCGTACGGGTGGTGCAGCAGCACGGCCCGCTGCTCCAGTTGCGGGAACAATGGCTCCTTGAGGTCCAGGTCCGGCGCGGCCTGGGGCGGCCACGCGGGATCGCGCAGGCGGTCGAACCCGTCGAGCTGGCTGAGGCGCAGGAACGCCGCCAGGTCCAGCGGCCCGGGGATGCGCTCGACGCGGTCCGGCCCGATCTCCAGGCCGCGGGCCAGGAACGCGGCCAGCGCCGGGCTGGCATCGTGCTGGAGCTCCAGGCGCACGCAGTCGCTGGTCTTGCGCTCGGCCAGGACCTCCTCCATGCTGATCATCAGGTCGGGCGCCAGGTCTTCGCGCAGGTCGAGATCGGCGTTGCGCGTGACACGGAACACGGCCTGCTCGAGGATCGGCTGCCCCTGGAACAGGTCGTCCAGGAACAGGCGCAGGGCGTCCTCGATCAGGATGTAGGAGTAGCCCGACGCCGCGGGCAGCCGCAGGAAGCGCTCCGGGCAGCTGCCGATGGGCAGGACGGCGTAGCGATCCTCCACGGCGCCGGCCGCGGGCGCCAGGCGCACCGCCAGGTGCAGGCGCAGGTTCATCAGCAGCGGGAACGGCCGCTCCGGGTCCACCGCCGCGGGCGAGACGATCGCCAGCAGCTCCGCGCGCACCACCCGCAGCAGGTAATCGCGCTGCTCCGCGTCGAGCTCGTCCGCGGCCAGGCGGCGGATGCCGGCCTCGCGCAGCGCCGGCTCCAGCACCCGCTCGAAGCAGGCGTACTGGTCGCGGACCATCTTGCGCGCCCGCGCCATGACCGCGCGCAGCTGGTCCGCCGGCGCCAGCCCGGCGGGGTCGGGCTTGTTGACGTTGTCGCCGGCCAGCCACTGCAGGCCGCCGACGCGCACCATGAAGAACTCGTTGAGGTTGGAGCTGGAAATCGCCAGGAACTTGAGCCGCTCCAGCAGCGGCACGCGCGGGTCGCGGCCTTCGTCCAGCACGCGCTGGTTGAACGCCAGCCAGCTCAGCTCGCGGTTGAAGAATACGGGCGCCGGGCGGGGCATGGGGTCACTCCTTCTCCTGGGCGAGCCGCAGGGTCACCTGCTTCCCGTACACCTGCTCGAACAGCCGGCTCTTCTGCTGCAGCTCGATCTGCTCCATGGAAATGTCGGACACGTCCGGGGCGGTAAGGATCAGGCGGTCCTCGGCGACGGTCACCGTGACCGTCGCCAGGCGTTGGGCGCGGCGGCTCTCGAGCGCGTCGGCCACGCGCAGGATCGCCGCCAGCTTGCTGACCACGATCCGGTCGGCGCGCTCCAGGGCCATGTATTCCGGGTGCGACGGCTGCGGGTGCGCCTTGCGGTGGTAGCGCGCCACCAGGGCCACGATCTGTTTCTGGCGCTCGGTGAGGCCGAACAGGTCGCTGTTCTGGATCAGGTACAGGGTGTGCTTGTGGTGGCTGCGGTCGTTGACGTAGCGCCCGGCCTCGCGCAGCAGGGCGGCCAGCTGCAGCAGCAGCTCGTACGGCGCGCCGAGCTGGTGCTCCGCTTGCAGCGCCCGGAACAGGATCCGGCTCAGCAGCGCCCCGTGCTCCGCGGTCTTGCGGTCAAAATGGTATTTGAACCCCAGGTCCATGGCCGCGCGGATGATCTGCTCCGCCTGGGCCTCGGCCGCGGACCCCTGCAGCGCCAGCGACGCCAGCAGCCCGTCGCGCAGGGTGGCTGCGGCGATCATGACGTGCGCGAACCCGAACGCCTGCGCCATGCGCTGGGCGGTCAGCAGCGCGGGGTAGAGGGTTTCGGCGTCCGCGTACGGCAGGTGGTGCTGGCGCACGAGCTCGTCCACCGGCGCCCGGGCCAGGTCGCGCACCAGGCGCTCCAGCCCGGCCAGCGGCAGCGCGGCCGCGGACTCCTTGTCCCATTCCGGCAGGAGCTGGCCGGCGGCGAAACGCGCGTCGCCGCCGAGCACCAGCAGGAAGCTGGGCGCAAAGCTGCGCACGTCGTCCAGCAGGAAGTTGATCCCGCGGCGGATGTAGTCCTCCATCAGGTGGCGCAGGCGGGCGGCCGGCGCGTGGAACTGCTCGAGGATCTCGCGGATCCGCAGCGTGCCCAGGCGGTAGGTGTGCGAGAACAGCACCTGGCCGGCCTGCACCACCAGCACCTCCGTGGTGCCGCCGCCCACCTCCACCACCAGCACCTTGGCGTTGCGCAGCTCCGGGTGGCGCTGCAGGAGCGGCGCCACGCTCTGGAACGTCAGGCGGTTGACCCGCGACTCGTCGGCCACCTGCACGTCCAGCCCGGTGGCGATGAACAGCCGGTCCACGAACACGTCGCGGTTGGTGGCCTCGCGCACCGCGCTCGTGGCGATCGCCGTCACCGGGCGGGGATCCGCGATGCCGTACTCGCGCAGCACCTGGCGGAAGCTGCGCAGCGCCGTGACGCAGGCTTCCGTGGTTTCGCGGCTGATCGTCCCGCGGGTGAACGTGTCCTTGCCCAGGCGCACCGCCTGCTGGAGCGACTCGATCACCTGCAGGCTGCCGTCGGCGCGGGGCTGGGCAATGGCCATGCGGATCGCGCTGGATCCGATATCAATGACAGCAACGGGCTGGTGGGTATGGGTCATGACGGCACCTGGACGGCGGGCCGGGTTCAGCGCGGGGCCGGCGGCGCCGCGGCATCGCGCGCCAGCGCGGCCGCGCCGGTGGCCGTGGCGTTGTCGCCCAGCTTGGCCAGCACCAGCTGATAGGTGTTCTCGAACGCGGGCAGCACGTGCTTGCGGCTGGATTTCTCCACCTCCTCGACAAACAGCTTGGGCAGGGCCTCGACAAACCCGCCGCCCAGCACGATCACGTCCGGGGCCAGCAAATTGACCAGGGTGGCGATGCCCACGCCCAGCCAGCGCGCGGCGTCGCGCACGATCTTCTCGATGACCGTGTCGCCGGCGGCGATCGCCTCGGCCAGCAGGCCGCTGCGGATGGCCGCCAGGTCCATGCCCGCCTTCTCCATCAGGTGCGGGGCGTCGCCGCGGTAGGCGGCGGCGGCGGCGGCGGCGGAGATGGCCAGGCGGCTGGCCACGGCCTCCAGGCAACCGTGCCGGCCGCACCCGCACAACGGGCCGTTGGGCATGACCGGGATGTGGCCGAATTCCATGCACGAGCCGGTCTTGCCGCGCAGCAGCTGGCCGCGGTACACGCAGCCGGCGCCAATGCCCGTGCCCGGGAACACGCCCACCGCGCAGTGCGCCCCCTTGGCGCTGCCGAAATGGTACTCGCCGTACACGCCGGCGTCCACGTCGTTGGCGATCACCGCGGGCACGCTGAACGCTTTTTCCAGGCGCGCCTTCACCTTGGCGTTTTGCCAGCCGAGGTTGGGCGCGGTGAGGATGATCCCCTGGTTCAAATCCAGCGGCCCCGGGCAGCCCACGCCAATGCCGGCGATTTCGCCGGGGCTGATGCGGGCCTCGGCGCAGGCGTCCTGGACGGTCTCGATCATGCGCTCGAGCCCCGCGTCCACGCCATGGTAGCCCTTGGTTTTCTTGCGCTTGGAGGCGATCAGCTTGAACCCATCGTCAAACACGGCCGCCAGCATCTTGGTGCCGCCCAGGTCGAACCCGATCCAGTATTTTTTCTTGCCGTTTTCCGCCATGGCGCCTGCTCCTGTGTTGGCCTGCAGGATACCAAACCGAGGTCGCGTGTCAGCACAAATCCGGCCCCGGCCAGGGCCCGCAAGGCCTCAGCACGGGCTGGTTCCCTGATTCTACGGAGCGGATCGATCACCACGAAGGACACGAAGGTCACCGAGGCAGAAGTAAAAAGCATGCTCGTATCCCGGTCTTCTTCGTGGTCTTCGTGACCTTCGTGGTGCCATGATTCTGAATTGATGATCGCGCCGATTCCCTTTGCGTTCATCCCGGTGTCTCCGTGCCTCCGGGAGAGTTTCCCCGCGTTGCTGGGGCCTTCGCCAGGGCCCGGCGTTTGCGGTTGTCTTTTCGGCCGGCGCCGGGGTATAGTGCCGGCCTCATGCACCGATGGCTATGGTTGATAGTGGCGGCCGGCGTCGCCGGCGGGGCGTACGACGCGGACGCGCGCACCGCGTGGAAAACGTACACCAACTGCACCATGCGCCCCAACGAGTGGAACGACGGCGACAGCTTCCACGTCAAGTACAAGAACCGCCATTACATTTTCCGCCTCAACTTCGTGGACACGCCGGAAACCGATCCGGAACTGAAAGATCGCATCCAGGAGCAGGCCGAATATTTCAACATCCACGAGAGCGAAGTCATCCACATGGGCAAGAAAGCGGGCGATTTCACCCAGAAAATGCTCGCGGACGGGTTCACCGTGTACAGCCAGCTGGACGACGCCATGGGCCGCAGCGAGCGCAAGCGCTACTTCGGCATGGTGACGGTCGGCGATCAGGACCTGGGCGATGCCCTGGTCGCCAACGGCCTGGCGCGCATTTACGGGCAGTTCGAGGATGTCCTGCCGGATGGCGGGAGCGGCAACAGCTACGTGGTGCACTTGAAAAGCCTGGAAAAAAAGGCCCGCGACCAGCGCCTCGGGTGCTGGGATCCGCGCCTGCGCCGCAATACCAACCGGGTGGGCAACGCCACCGGCCCGGCCCCGTTCATGCCCTCGGCGTCCGTGGGGTACCGCCCGCCGGCGGCCGTGGCGCCGCCGCCCAGCCTGGCGCCCATGACGATCCCCCCCCCGGCCTGGGCGCCCCCGGGCACGGCCCCGGCCGCGCCCACGGCGCCTGATCCGCTGGCCATGACGCGGGAGCCCCCGACCGCCGCCATTGACCCGCTGCAGCCGGCCACGGCCGGCGCCCCGCCGCCCGCCGTCAGCGGCGCCATCACCCCGCACCTGCGCACCCTGGGGGTCCCCACGCCCGTGTACTCGCTGGTGCGCGAAAATGCGCAGGTCGGCACCCTGCGCGCCGGCGCCCAGGTCAAGGTCCTCGAGGTCCTGCCGGACGGCATGATCCGCATCCGCTTCATGGCCGGCGAGAACCGCGTGCTGGAAGCCAAGTGCCGCCGGGCCGACCTCGGGCTATGAGCGCCGGCGCGGAGCTGCCGTTCCGGAAAGTCCGGGTCCTGCTGAACCCCAAGGCCGGCGTCTGGTGGTCCTACGAGTCCATGCTCGACACCATGGAAAAGGCCTGGGGCCGCGAGGTGGACCTGACCTACCAGTTCAGCCACAGCGCGGCCGACGGCCAGGCCAAAACCCGGCGCGCGGTGCGCGACGGCGTCGACCTGGTGCTGATCGTGGGCGGCGACGGCATGGTCAACTCCATTGGCGCCGCCCTGCTGGGCACGGAGACCGCCCTGGGCGTGATCCCGGCCGGCAGCGGCAACGGGTTTGCCCGCCATTTCGGGACCCCGCTGGAGCCGGATAAAGCCGTCCGCGCCCTGACCCGCGCCACGCGCCAGCGGATCGACGTGGGCGAGGCCAACGGCCATGTGTTTTTCGTGACCTGCAGCATGGCCTGGGACGGCGCCCTGGTGCGCACGTTCCAGAAATCCCCGGTCCGCGGCGTGCTGCCCTACGTGTTCGCCGCAGTGTACGAATACGTTGAATACGCGCCGCAGGCGTTCTCGGTCCAGCTCGATAAGGGGGCGCGCCTGCACGTGCCGGATCCCATGGTCTTCACCGTGGCCAACCTGACCCAGTTCGGCGGCGGCGCACGGATCGCCCCGCGCGCCTGCGCGGACGATGGTTTCCTCGAGCTGGTGGTCATCCGCAAGAAAGATTTCCCCTTGCTCGTGACCCGCCTGAACCGGCTGTTCGACGGCACGCTCCATCGCCTCCAGGGCGTGTTGACGCGGCGCTTCAAAAACCTGCGCGTGCAGCGCGAGCGCAGCGCGCCCATCCAGGTGGACGGCGAACTGGTGGAAACCGGCGCCGTGGTCGAGGTCACCGTCAAATCCCGCGCCCTGTCCGTACTGGTCCCGCACGGAGCCGGCACCTGACACCAGCCGCCGGGCCGTCCGGCACGGACAACAGGATTCACCCTAAATTCAGCATTTGAATTAACTACGAAATACGCGAATCACGCGAAACTCGTTGCCACAGAAAGAGGAGCGGGCGAACAAAGGGATGCATTCGCTTGATTCGCGTGATTCGTAGTTCATCTGCTCTTTCCTGGTTCAACCGGGACCTTCCGTCCTGTCCATCCTGTGCATCCATGTAAAAAACATCCCCGTTCTTAAGCCCGGATGGCAGACAACAGAATTGAACATGGATTGACAGGATTTATTCGACGGCACGCTCCATCGCCTCCAGGGCGTGTTGACGCGGCGCTTCAAAAACC
>CAZAYP010000091.1:11044-18284 GCA_964489425.1 uncultured Verrucomicrobiota bacterium
TGTCCATCCTGTGCATCCATGTAAAAAACATCCCCGTTCTTAAGCCCGGATGGCATGAGACGTTGTCTGATGCCCGAATCAGATATCTAGCGTCTCTACGGATTCGGGGTTCCCCGGTACTATAGTGGGTAGAAAGGGCAAGCCATGAACACAACGCAACAACAGTCTGAGCGGGCGGAAAGCGGCCGCCACCTCCGCGCGCGGAGCGCGGCGGGATTCAGCTTTATGGAGATCATGGTCGTGGTCGGCATCATCGGCGTACTGCTGATGATTGCCGCGCCGGCCGTGGTGCGGCGGATCCCGATTTACAAGATCGACTCGACCAAGTGGCACAACCTGGCCCAGTTCAACCGCGCGCGCATGCAGGCCATGGCCTTGGGCATGGACGTCAACCTGGTTTACAACCTGGGCGCCAAAACCTGCCGGCTGTGGGCGGACCGGGACCGCGACAACACCCAGGACGCGGGCGAATGGACCGAGTGGGACCTGACCGAGTATCCGGACATCTCGTTCTGGGTATACCCCACGACCAACCTCCGGTTCCGGCCCGATGGCACCTTTTATAGCGGGTACTATGGGCTGATGTATTTCCGCATCATGCAAAACGACCGCCCGGATTACACCTACATCTATGTGTATCCGTCAGGCAAAGTATACGCCTACGACTACCGATATGAATGAACCGCGATCCATACAGGAGAACCAAAATGAAAAAATTGATTAAAAAATTGCGCGAAGGCTTCACCCTGGTTGAACTGATGCTGTCCGTGTTCATCATCCTGATCAGCGTGGCAGCCCTGTCCAGCGCCATCTTCTGGGTGGCCTACACCACGGGCGACACCAACACGTCGGTCACCGGCATCCAGATCGCCCAGGCCAAATTCGAAGAGCTGCTCAGCAGCGATTTCTCAGACATCGCGGACGGGTCGGAGGCGATCGACCCGTACACCATCGACTGGACCGTGGTGGATAACGACAACGAAAAAGAAATTGAAGTCATCGTGCGCTGGACAGATTCCAAGAACCGCGCGCGGGAACTGATCCTGCAGACCATTGCCACGGAAAACGAGTTTGACCTGGCCGGGCTTAACTTTTCCGACATCTTCGTTACCTCGGGTTCCTGATTCACCAACCGGGAAAAGACCATGACCATGAAAGAAATTCTTCCAGTGCACACGGCCACCGGGCGGCCTGCTCATCAGCGGCGCGGCGGGTTCACCCTTGTGGAAATGATGGTGGCAGCGGCCTTGCTCCTGCTGGTCACCGCCGGCCTGCTCCAGGCCTACATCCAGTACAGCCATAGCATGAAGCGTAACCGCTTGCTGGCGGAACTCAACAGCACGCTGCGCATGGCCACCCTGTTCCTGTTCCGCGATATCAGCATGGCCGGCTACGGCCTGGATATCAGCGACGTGGAATTGAACTCCTGGATCGACTGGACCGATGCGTTGACCACCAACCCCACGATCACCCAAGGGGCCGGGTCGAATGCCGACCGGATCACCATGGCCGCGGCTTACAACCGGGTCGGCAGCTTGAGCGCCCCGGCCGCGGTGGGCGACACCACCCTAAGCACGTCGCAAGGCACGGCCAGCGAGTTGAACCTCACCAACAAAAAGCTGATCTACATCGGCCGATCCGAACTGGCGCGCGTGACGGCCATCTCCTCGAACCAGATCACCATCAGCACCTCGCCCTCGGCCAACGCAGGGCTCGAGTACGCTTACCCGGCCAATGCCCCCATCGAACTGGTCAAGGTGTACACCTATATGATCTATCCCTCCAACCCGTCGTACCTGCAGCGCGAGGACTATACCGCCGGAACCCTGTCCTCGTGGTTCAGCGACATCATCACCGACAGCGTCGAGGACATGCAGGTCGTCCGCGACGGCGACCGGCTCGAGATCAGCCTCCGCGGCCGGTCCCTTGACACCGACCACTGGCACACGGATCCCACCTTTGGCGATAACTACATCCGGACGACGGTGACCAACGTGGTGTACATGCGTAATACACCGGGAGGCTAAGACCATGAAAACAACATCAACAAATGACATGAAAATGACAATTTCCTGGCGCGAAAAGGAAGGCACCGTGCTGCTCACCACCATGGTGCTGCTGTTCTTCCTGTTTGTCATGGTGGCCGGCGTGATGCGATCCACGCTGTATGAACACGCCGGCGGCGTGTATTACCAGCGGGAACGCGAAGCCTTCTACAATGCCGAGGGCGGGCTGCGCTACATCATGGGCCAGATTTCTTCGGACTTGGCCAGTGGCGACCTGGGCGGGCTCACGGGCGACGTGATCAACGTCAATTACACCGCTCCCGAAGGCATTGAGTTTGACCCTGTGACCCAACTGCGTCGCAACCAGGATGGCGAAGGCTACTATTTCGTGGTCAGCGGCCATTGCGAGAACGCCAGCGCCAGCTTGGAAGCCACCATCCGGCGCCGGCGGATGTTGACCGAGGCCGGCGTTTTCGCGGATGGCGAAATCCGCCTGCAACCGAATCAGGAATTTTACAGCTATGATTCCGACCAAGTGCTCAATCCCGTGCCTGCGGATTCTACGGGTGAAGCGAACCTTGGGTCCAACACGGATATATGGTTGCAGAACAACAATATTATTGATGGCACGTTGATGCTGGGCGAATCGGAGGATGGTGTACTGCCGCCAGTCATCGCTGGCTGGGAAGACATGACCGAATACGTGGGACGGATCAATCCGGACCCGCTGGGTGCGGTTGATGGCCCGCTGGCCCAAGCCTTTATCTATTATGCCACGCATAACGACAATGCCGCGGCCGGGATCGTGGGTAACGAAATAGACTTGGGCTCGCACGACGAACTCACCCTGGAGAGCGGCAGTTATTACCTCACCGATTTCGGCATGGGTGCGCAATCCACTCTCACCATCAATGGAACGCCGCAAAACCCGGTGGTAATCTATTTGCATGGTCCGTTGCGGGTGCAACCCAACAGTGATTTGAACGTCACATCCGGCCAACCCTCCAATTTCTTCATCTTTTGCGACACCACGGATGAAATGCGCTTCCAGCCCCATGGTGATGCGCGCCTGTTTCTGTATGCGCCATTTGCGCCGATTAGGTTCCAGCCTCAGGGTAATATTATGGGCGTCCTATATGGCTCCGATATCCGGTTTCAACCCGGTAATAATGTTTACGTGGACACGTCGCTGCTCGACAAGTTCTGGAGCCCGTCGGTCGAAATGCTGCAGTGGCGCTGGCTGTTCTAGCCAAACCTCACCTCATCACGGCCCGGGAGGGCCGTGCCACGTGGCGCGGGGCGCCTGTCCCGCGTTAAATCAGTTGCACCGGGCGCGTTTCGCACTACAATGAACATGCCAACCCGAGGGCGCGGTTCCGGGTTGGGATGATCGCCGCTATGCAACCGGGCATGTATGTCAACCTGCTGCTGGTGACCAGCGCCATTTACGTGGCGATGATCATGTTTGCGCTGACGCGGCGCAAAACCGCGGCCGGCCACCTGTTCATCGGCATCATGACGATTGCCGCAGTCTGGGCGCTGGCCTACTATTTAGAACTGGTCAGCGACTCGATCGCCACCAAGAAGCTGTGGATCCGCATTCGATTCCTGTTCCTGCCGTTCCTCTCGCTATTCTGGCTGTCCATGGTGCAGCAACTGACCGGCCGGGGCCGCTGGCTGACCCGGCCGGTCTGGGTGGCACTCACGGCCCTGGCCGTGACCACGGTGGTCATCATCCAGACCATGGACTGGCACCCATGGTTCTGGACGGATTTCACCATGCAGGAAGAGTACGGGATGCACATCCTGCAGTGGCAGCGCCATGGATGGGACACCGTGCTGCAACTTTACCAGAACCTCTTGAGCATCGTCAGCCTAGTGATGCTGCTGCGCGCGTGGTCCGGGGCCGCGCCGGTCCAGCGCCGGCAAATCATCCTGCTGGTGCTGTCGTTCGTGCTGCCCATGGCGGTCAACATGCTGTTTGTTGTTGGGCATTCCCCGCTGCCGCACATCAACCTGGGGCCGTTCACCATGATCATCTCCGGCCTGCTCACGGGCTGGGCGCTGTTCGGGTACCACGCGCTGGACGTGGTGCCGGTGGCGCGCGACGCCGTGATCGAGCAACTGCCGGACTGGGTGGTGGTGCTGGATCAGCAAGGCCTGGTGGTGGACATGAACCAATCCGCCGCCGCGGGCATGGGGGTGTCCGCCACCCATGGCCTGGGCCAGCCCGCCAGCGCGTTGCCCCTGCCCTGGCGCCAGCTCTTCGAGAACCGGCCGGCCACGGAATCCAGCCCCATGGAGCTGCTGGTGGGGGGGCAATCGCGGTGGTACGAGCGGGTTTTCCAGGATTTATCCGGCCGCCGCCAGCCCATGGGCACGTTGTGCCGGTTCCGGGACGTCACGGCGTTGACCCGCGCCCAGCAGGCCCTGCGCAGCAGCGAGGAAGAGTTGCGCCTGATCCTGGACAATATCGCCGAGGCCGTGTACGTGCACGACGACCAAGGGGTGATCCTGGCCGTCAACAAGCCCGCGCTGCGCATGTTCCACATGCCGGACGAGCAGACCGCCCGGCGCTTCGACCTGTTCCGCGACTATTCCGCGCCCGACTACACGCCGGCCGAAACGAGCGGGATGCGCAGCCTGTGGGCGCGGGTACTGGCCGGGGAACGGGTGGTGATCCCGCACTGGCGCAGCCGCCGGCCGCTGGACGGATCGCTGCTCGACATGCAGATCATCCTGCAGCGCATCCACCGCGGCAAGCAGGCGCTGATCCTGGCCACGGCCATGGATATCAGCGAGCACCTGGCGCGAGAGCGCGAGAGCCTGGAAATGGAGAAGCTCCGGTCCCAGCGGCAACTGGTTGATCAGCAGCGCCGGCTGCTGAGCGACATGCACGACGGGATCGGCGGCATCGCGGCCAACATCGCCATCCTGGCCAACCTGGGGCAGGAGGAAGACACCGGGGCCGCCAAAAACCGGCGCCTGGAAAGCATCGAGAACCTGGCAGCCGAGGGCAACGCCGAAATCCGCAGCCTGATGAACGCCCTGGAGCACCCGGACTACTGCTGGCCGGACTGGCTCTACGAGGTGCGCAAGTACGGGAAAACCGCCTGCGAGGGCCACGGCGTGGAGTTCCGCCCGACGGTGATGGGCGCCCCGTACCCCAGCAACTTCAGCCTGCCGGCGGGCATCTCGCTGCTGCGGGTGATCAAGGAGGGCATCGCCAATGCGGTCAAGCATGCCCAGGCCACACAGCTCCACCTCCAGGTGGAATTCGCCGCCGACCACCTCGGGATCACGCTCCAGGACGATGGCGTAGGGTTCAACCCAACGCGCCGGGCCACCGGCCGAGGCATGCAGAATATTCGCCGCCGGGTTGAAGAATTGGGCGGCAGCTTCGAGATCCGCGGCCAGCCGGGCACCCGCCTGACCCTGCGTATTCCCGTACCCATAATATACCCAACTGGCGAGGTTGCCAAGCCGGGCTGACGGCGGGCAGGATGGCGGCATGAACTTATGCGTGGTTGAAGATAACCGGGAATTGCTCAAGAACCTGGTCGCGCGCCTCGACCGCGAGCCGGACATGGCCATCATCGGCTCGTTCTCCGATGCCGAGACCGCGGTGAGCCAGTGCGACTGGCCCAACGTCACCGTGCTGCTGGCCGACATCGAGCTGCCCGGCATGTCGGGCGTCAAGCTCATGGAGTTTATCTGCCCGCAGTACCCGAACCTCCTGCCCATGGCGTACACGATCTGCGACGACCGCCAAACCGTGTTTGCCGCGCTGAAAGCCGGCGCGTTCGGCTACATCCTGAAAGGCGCCCCGATCCGGGAGCTGACCGCCGCGCTGCGCCAACTGCAGGCCGGCGGCTCGCCCATGAGCCCGGCCATCGCCCGCTTTGTCATTCGCGAGCTGCACCAAACGCCGGCCGCCGATGCGGAGTCGGATCCGCTGACCGAGCGCGAGCTGGAAATTCTGCAACTGGTGGCTGAAGGCCTGCTGTACAAGGAAATCGCGGAACGCACGCACGCCAGCATTCACACGGTCCACACCCACATCAAGCGGATCTACCACAAGCTGCACGCCCATGGCCGCCAGGAGGCCATTGTCGCCGCGCGCCAGGCCGGGTTGCTGACGTCCGGCTGAGACCGGGTTGATCAAGCTGTAAGGCCTCAGTGAAACGGGGTGATAAGGCGCCGGGCTTGAGATGGGCGCCCATCATCAGTCGTCGTTTCCGAACCCGCTACAGGGGAAGCATACGGTGCAGTTCCTTGTTTATTTTTTCTCACGGAGCCACAGAGGTCACGGAGAACAGCTGGCGCGGGCCATGGATGGCGCGAGTCATGCTTCATCCTAAATTCAGCATTTGAATTAACTACGAAACACGCGAATAACGCGAAAATCGTTGCCGCAGAAAGAGGACCGGGCGAACAAGCTGAGAATATCATCGTTCACCTGTTGGGTGCAGGAAGAATTCGGGCCATTACCGTACATATTTAGCAGAGAGTCAACGGGAGGCATTCGCGTAATTCGCGTGTTTCGTAGTTCATCTGCTCTTTCTAGGTTCATGGATTCCAGCAACAAATCAAAAGGCAAGTTGGGGTTCCTTTCCTCGCATGACGTAGTACCATGATCGCTCCGGTTCTTTTTGCGTTCATCCCCGTGTCTCCGTGCCTCCGTGCCTCCGTGAGAGTCTCCCCGCGTTGCTGAGGCCTTACATCAAGCTCCGGCGGCGCGGCACGCCCGGCGGCAGGAACCAGAAGCAGGCGGGGACGCCTGCGCTACGCAAGCGACCCGGCCGATCCCAGGTAAAGCTCCCCTCCTTTTCAAGGAGGGGTGGCCGCAGGCCGGGGTGGTTTTTGTAGTGTGTTTCAAAATAAATGTCCGAAATAGGGTTCATCCGGGAAGTTCCTGTCTGACGACCGATCACCACGGCGTGGCCCAACCCGGACCAGAATTCTGGACAGGATAACCAACTGAACAGGATGCCCGAATCTTGCCCTGTCCAAGATCCGTGGAACCATCTCGGAACCCAGGTGCCACCCGTTCAAGACGCGGCCTGAGGCCGCAAACCAAGAGAATAATTTGAACCACGGATGCACGCGGATTAACACGGATATTTCAGGGCAATCCGCTATCTTCCCCGATTCACATCCGCGTCCATTCGTGTCCATCCGTGTCCATCCGTGGTTGTTTGTCTGCTTCCATTCGCACCTGCTTTTTGAAATCC
>CAZAYP010000092.1:0-18113 GCA_964489425.1 uncultured Verrucomicrobiota bacterium
AGCAAACGCTACGTCCAGGGGGTTTATACCGATTCTCTAGCGTGATTGGTATGATACCCTGCGCAGGTGAAGCTGACGGGCCCGGCCACCGGGGGCGCCTTGGCGCCGCCCTTGATGGCGCCGTCGCTGGTGGTGACATCGTAGTACATCAGGCTGCCCGTGATGTGCTTGCCGGACTGTGCCAGGAACCGAACCTCAGCACCGGCCAGCGGCGCGCCGCTTTCCGCATCGCGCACCGACCCGGTCAGGCCGACATACGGCATGAAAGTGAACGAAGCGGTGGTGAGCCCCTGGTTAATGGTGACCTGCCGCGGATTGCCGCCGTTGCCAAAGAACTCAAATCCTTGGGCCTGGCCCGTGATGCCCACCTGCCAGGTGCTGCCCTGGGACAAGTCCTCTTTTTTCCAGGTCAACCCATTGTTGTCCAACGGGTAGACCGCCCCCTGGAACATGACCCTGGCTGCCGGAACCGGCCCATCGGTCAGCACGTTGATTGCCGTCACCAGCAGGGCTTGTCCGCCGCCGGCGGCCGCAGCGACGCGCAGTTCGTAGATTCCGGGCGACCACGGCCCATCGATCCACTGGCTGGCGCGGATGTAGTAGATGCCTTCGGCCGGGAAGTCCAGGCCGGCCAATTCGGATTCGCCCGGGCCGAACAAGTCCACGTGGTCCAGCAGGGTCAGCCCGCCGCCGGCCGCTTCCGCGTAGAGGTCCAGCACCACATCCGTGTTGGTGGACGGGTTGAGCGCCTCGATGTCATAGGCCTGGTTGGAGAGCGCGTACAACCTGACCCAGTCCACGTCGTTGGAACGGTGAAAACTGTGCAGCTGCGGTTCGGTTTCGTACATGCTGGCATTGGTGGCCCCGTTGTCCGGTTCATAGGCATCCGGGCTGGCCGGGTCAAGGTTGTCGGTGCGCGTCACGCTGGACAGGCTCGCGGCAGAGCTTTCGCCGGCCGAGTTTTGGGCGAAAAACGCCAAGCCGTAGGTGCCGGCCATTGCGAAGTTGGTATAAGCGGTTTCGTAGCGCCAGGTGGCCGGGTTCCACGGCATGGGAACTTGAGGCATGGGGCTCGCGCCGTCATAGTCCGGCGGCGTGACCACGCAGATAACATTGGTGATGCCAAGGGCATCCGTCACATGTTCCGCCCACAGCGCCAGGATATTGCCGTTGGTGAGAAGGGTGTCGGGCATGACATTGCCGATCGCCGGAGCCTCCGCGCCGGTCAGGAACGCCGGCCCGATGAAGCGCGTGGCAGCCAACCGGCCATCGCTGTTCTTGCGGTTGGGCAACCCGTCGCCGTTGTCGTCCATCTCCGCGGTTTGCAGCAGGCGGCCGGACATGCGCCGGGTGACGCGCCGGGCCGCGTTGAACGCCGTGCCCACGGGCTGGCCCTGGAATATGCCGTTCAGGAAAAACTGGGAAAAGCTGAACCGCCCCGCATCCCCCATCATCACGGGTTGGCCCGGCGCGGCGGCGGCGATCGCGACCCGGCGCCACGGCGGCGGCACCAGCGCCGGCTGGCGGTTGGTGCGCGCCAGGGCCGGGATGAATCCGCCGGCGCCGGCAAATTCCATGACCACGTTGACCAGGGCGCCGGTGCCCGGGCCCTGCTCCAGCCAGGCGGCGAGCTGGCCGGCGGCCAGGTGCTCGGTCTCGTTCAGGCGCAGTTGGCTGTTGGTGCCTTGGCCGACGAGGTAGACCGTCAAGGCCGTGGGGTGCCGCTGCGCCGCCCAGTTGGTGATGGCCCAGCCGAGCGCGGCCAGCGACGGGGCGGCGTCCACCTCCTGGTTGGTGCAGGCATTGATGAAGTAGATGTGGTCGTCGTCGAATCGCCGCGCCTTGAAGGTGTGGTAGGCCTGGCGGCTGATGTTGTTGCAGGCCGGCCAGGCCGCGTCGTTGGTCGCGCCGCCGGTCACCAGGATGATGTTTTCCTCGCTGCCGGCCTGGGTGATGTAGCTGGCGCGGGGGAGCGACAGGCCGCCCCAGATATCTTCCGCGTAATAAATCACGGCGTAGAGGCCCGGTTCGCTGAACCCGGCGTACGCCGTGCCGTGGCGGCCATCGCGGGCAACGTACGGCAGGTCTACCGCCGGCAGCTGCGCGATCGGGTCCTGGCCCTGGGCGGCGAACGAGGGCGGCACCACGACGCACCAGACGCGCTTGAGGGACGCGGCGGCGGCCACGTCGGCCGCCCACAGCTCGACCCGGTTCCCGGCCGTGACCACCTGGTTGGGCGCCACGGCGCCGATGTGCGGGATGGATCCGCCGGCCGGCGCCGTGGCGCCGAGCACGGTCGCGGCCGCCTGCGCGCCGTCGGCCGGGGTGTACTGGCCGTCGCCGTCGTCGTCCAGCCACGCCTGCTGGTAGCGCGCCATGGCGTCGCGCGCGGTGCGGAACGCCTCCAGCATGGTCATGCCCTGCAGGATGCCGTTGAACATGACTTCCGAGAAGCTGGCCGCGCCGCCGGCCAGGAAATAGGCCAGGCCGTCCGCGGCCGTGGCGGCCAGGACCACGCGCCGCGCCGCGCCCGTGTAGGCCAGCGCCGGCAGGAACCGTCCGGCGTAGCAGCAGTCCAGCGCCACGGTGACGTCCACCTGCCGGGTATCCTGCAACTGGTTGAGCCAGGCAGCCAGGTTGGTGGCGGCCAGGGTTTCGCCCGCGTTCAGGCGCAGGCCGCCGCCGGCCTCGGCCACGCCATGGTCCACCATGTACACGAACAAGGAGCCGGCATCCTGGGCGAAGTTCGTGAACGCCGCCGCGGTGTTGGCCAAGCTGCTGAACCCGTCCTTGGCGGCCCCGGGGCCGCGCCAGCCAAAGCTCAGGTACTGGATGTTGGTTCCGGCAAACCCCCGGTATTCCAAGGTCTGACAGGCCATGTCCGCCAGGTAATCGGTCGCCGTCCAAACCGGGTCGTCCAGGCTGCGGCCCCCGGCCACGATGATCGCCTTGCCCGCGCGCTGCACATCCGCGGGTGGGATGACGCGCACGTGGGCGCGGCCCTTGCGGCCGTCCGCGGCTATCGCCTCCACGATGTCCAGGCCCGGCGCCAGCGGGCCGGCCTTGTACGCCCCGTTGGTCGGGTTGATGCTCGCCGCGCTGGCGCTGCTGACCAGTTGCCACGCGGCCGGTTCGCCGGCCGTGAACTGGAGGGCCGCCCCGGCGACCACGGTGGCGGCGGGCGGGGTGATGGTCAGGCCGGGCCGTTGGTTACGCCAGAGCAGCAGGCCGCCGGCGGCGCACCCGCTGAACAGGTCCAGGTCGCCGTCGCCGTCGATGTCCGCCAGCGCCGGCGCGCTGTGGGCGGCGGCGTTGAGCCACGCGTAGTTGGTGACGCCCGGCATCCAGACCGCGTTGGTGGCTGTGCCCTGGTTGCGGTAATAGCTGATGGCGCCGCCCAGCTTGCCCACGAGCAGGTCGGGCAACCCGTCGCCGCTGATGTCGCCCAGCCGCGGCACGCTGGCGGCGCCCACGGCCACGTGGTTGTAATTGGACATGGGCGTGGCCCAGGCCGCCTGGGTTGCGGTGCCGGTGTTTTGCAGGAAGACGACGTGTCCGTCGCCGCTGCCCACGAAAAGATCCGCGTCGCCATCCGCGTCGATGTCGCAGAATTCCGGCGCGCTGTCCGCGTTGCAGCCAACCCCGGCATAGTTGCTGGTGGCCGCGGCCCACTGCGCCTGGGTGGCGCAGCCCGTGTTCTTAAGGAACAGCAACCCGCCGCCATGATTGCCCACGAACAGGTCTTGGAGTCCGTCGGCGTTGATGTCGCAGAAGGCTGGCGCCAGGTTCGACGCGGCGGCCATCCCGGCGTACCCGGCCACGGGCGTTTTCCAGCGCTCGACACCGGGCGACCCGGCGTTTTCGAAATAGACCAGCCCGGCGCCGGCCGTGCCCGCGAGCAGGTCGTTGTCGCCGTCGCCGTCCAAGTCTGCCAGCGCCGGTACGCTGCGGCCGCCGGCCTTGAGGGCCAGGTAATCCGGCACCGGCGCCGCCCACTGGGGCTGGCTGGCAAGGCCGATGTTTTCATAGAAGCGCAGCGTGGCGGCGGCCGCGCCCAGGAGCAGGTCCTGGCGGCCGTCCGCGTCGAGATCCGCGAAGGCCGGGGCGCTGTGCGCGTCAGCGTGGATGTTGCTGTAGTTGGTGTCCGGCGCGGCCCAGGCCGGCTGGTTGGTCGTGCCGATGTTGCGGTAGCATGCCAGGCGGCCGTCCTGCGCTCCCACGAACAGGTCGGGCCGGCCGTCCGCGTCCACGTCGCACAAGGCTGGCGCGCTGTTGGCGGCCACGTGGATGTTGCTGTAGCCAGCCACGGGCGCGGCCCAGGCCGCGTTGGAGGGCGTGCCGATGTTGCGATAGTACGTGAGACTGCCGTCGCCGGAACCGATGAGCAGGTCCGTGGCGCCGTCACAATCAAGGTCCGCGGGGCAGGGGATGCTGAACGCTGTCACGCCCAGGTTGCTGTATCCGGCCACGGGCGCGGCCCATTGCGGCCGGAACCGCGACCCGGTGTTACAGTAAAAGGTCAGCCCGCCGTCGGCACCGCCGCAAAACAGGTCCAGGTCGCCGTCGGCGTCCAGGTCCGCCGCGGCCGGCGCGGCCCAGCCGCCCGCCACGGGGCCAAGGTGGAATTTCTGCGGCGGCGCCCACGTGGGGCTGTTGGATTGACCAGCGTTCTCGTAGTACTGGACCCAGCCGTCCGCCTCGCCGATGAACAGGTCCAGGTCGCCGTCGGCGTCCATGTCCGCCGCGGCCGGCTTGCCGTGGCTGAACCCGCCGGAATAGGCCACCGGCATGGCGCGCTGCGCCACCACGGTGTCGAAGACGGCGTCCCACTGGCTGGTGCACAGGTACACCACGCCCACGTCCACGGTGCGGCCGGGCCACGGATTGACCAGCGCGTTGGTCACGCGGGCGGGCTGGTACCCGGCGCGGCTCACCACCAGGTCCCAGCGCGTGGCCGGGTTGGTGGCCGCGGGCAGGATCAGCGGCGTTGGGAACTGGCCGGCCGCCGTGGTGGTCCAGTTGGTCTTGTATTCCGCGAAGTTGGGGTAGCCGTCGAACGTGTAGCCCGCCAGCTGGCCGCTTTGGGCCACGAACTCGATCCCGGCGCCGGCCAGCGGGGATCCGTCCTCCTGGTCGCGCACCTCGCCGCGCACCTGGGCCACGGGCAGGAAATAGAACTTGGCGTGGGCCTGGTCGAAGTTCGCGACGCTGAACACGCGGGGATTGCCGAACATCGCATTGGTCGGGTTGTCCACCTGGCCCGGGGCGGCATCGTCTTCCTCGGCCAGGTAGCCGTTCACCGCGGGAACCGCCAGGGTGTGGACGCCGTCCGGCACATCATAAAAAATGGTCAGCATGCCGCCGCTGAACGAGTTGGTGCGCTGGTTGTCCAGGATGGCCACGGCGCCCGGTACGCCTTGGCCGGAGGCAACGTCCATGGCGTAGGCAAAAACCAGGTTGGAGGCCCGGGCCGCAGGCGCGGCCAGGGCGCATGCAAACAGCAGGAGCAGGATGCCAAGCCGTTCCCGGCGCTTATGGACATGCCTGGTCATGCCCTACGGCCCGCCGGGGATGCTGGCGCGGATAAAGAGGCCGGTCCGGCCATTGGCCGGCAGCGTCACGGTCGATTGGACCCCGGTGGCTACGAACGGACCGTACAGGGGCTGCCAGTCGCTGGCCGGCAAGGTGGTGGCAGCGTCCAGGCTGTACTCGCGTCCCGGCACCGTGGCCCAGGTCAGTACCCACTGGTCCGACCCTGACGGCGTGACTTCCGCAAGGCTGAGCCCGCTGGCAGGGTTCGTGGGGTCGGTGCCGGCGCGGTATTCGCACCAGTTGGCCAGGCCGTCGCCGTCGGCGTCGGCATCCGCGTTGACCACCGTGCCGCTGAAATAGGTGTCGGTCCATTCCCGCGCGATGGCGGTGTGGCTGCCGGTCACGTTGCCGCAGTCCGCGGGCGTCAACCACAGGCGGCCGAGGTTGGTGGTGGTGCCCAAAACCAGGTTGGTCACGGCCACGGGCAGGGCGTTGGTCAGGTAGCCCGGCCGGGTGACGGCCAGCGACCAGGTGCCCGCGGGCAGCAGCACGTTGGTCGGGAACGTGCCGTCCACGGCCGTGCGCCACGGCACGGCATAGGTGGCGGCAAAAGGATAGCCGGTGTACACGGCGCCGGACTTCAGCCCGCCCAGGGCGGTGAAGCTGAGGCCGGCATCCGCCAGCCACGCGCCGGACCAGGCGTCGCGCACCGCCCCGGCCACGGCGCCGCGCGGTTCGAAGCGGAACACGACGATGCGGTCCGACACCGCCAACTGCACCTGCTTGGGGTTACCGAAATACTCCGAGGTGAGGCTGGTGACCTGGTTCTGCTCGTCGCGGCCTTCCATGGGCCAGTACCCGGCCGCCGCGGTCACGCGCACGGTGTACACGCCCTCGTCAAGGTCGCCGAACCGCACGTAAGCCGAGGTGCCCAGCGCCTGTGTGGCCACCCCGATGATTTCCGCGGTGGCGCCGCCAGGGGGCTGGCCGGGGTTGAGGTCGTCGAGCGCATACACGGTGAGGCCGCCGAACCCGGTGGGCTCAAAGATCGCCAGATCGTACTCGCTGCTTGCGCCCCAGGCATTCGAATCCGCCGAACATGCCCGGACGTAATAGAATCCCGGCGCAAGATCCGGATCGTTGATGAAGTCGAGGGTGGTCTGCTCGATTTTTCCGGCGCCTTTGCCCTGGCCGTCGGCGGTCAGCCAGTCCAGGTTGGTCAGGCTGCCGGTCTCGGGCAGGTAATACACCTCGAGCCGGACATCGACGTTGGTGCCGTGTTGTTGGGCCTGCACTTGATAGGTCACGCTGGTGACGGCGTAGAGGTAAACCCAATCTTCATCGCCCGCGGCGTGAAAGGTGTGGTCCTGTCCCAGTCCCACGCCGAACGCCGTGGCCGCGGCCGCGGAGTTGTCCGGCTCGTAGGCGTCGGGCGGCATGTCCCGGCGCAGGCCGGCCGCCGCGCGGTCGGGCAATGACAGGGCCAGGAGCATGGCCGCCACGCCCGCCAGCCCATGCCGCGAGTTCAAAATCCAATGTCTCATGGCTGGTCTTGATTATAGCATGCCGGCGGCTGGTTGCCTATGGTTCCTTGTGGTCGCGGCCCAGCGGCGTGGTCAAACCGTCCGGCCCGTTGTTGCGCGTCAGGATGTTGGCGATCTCCGTGGCCATGCTGTTGCAGGCGGCCATCAGGTCAGCGGTGCGACCCAGGCGCTGCTCCACCACGCCAAGGATCTCGCTGCTTTCGGTGTCCACAACCCGCAGCATGACCTGGTCGCTGCCGCCCCGGTACACCACGACGCCTTCCAGCAGGAAGCTGGCCGGCATGAGGCGGCCGACGCGCAGGGCGAGGTCGTCGCGGGCCATGGACGACGCGCCAAGATCCATTTCCTGCAGCAGGTTGGCGATCTCCGCGCGCTCCACCACCGTGACCCGGCCCTGCGTCTTGAGCGCCGCGGTCAGGCCCATGCGGAGCAGGATGGCCGTGGATTCCGCGGAGGTCGTGTCTTCCAGGCTGTCCGGGCCCATGCAGGCGAGAATCCGCGGCCGGGCCGATGTTGCCGCAGGGTCGCCCCCCGGCGCGGCGGCGGCCTTGCGCTGCTCGAGCCGCGCGATCAGGTCGCGCAGTCGGTCGTAGTCGGCATTGCCCGTGGGTTGCGCCAGGCAGCCGGCCACGGCCCGGGCCAGCGGGTCGTCCGGCGCCGCCCGCAACACCTGTTGAACCACCCGGCCGGCCGCGTTGGTTGCGCCCTGGTCGAACAGCAGCGCGGCGTCGCCCAAGGCGGCGCGTGGCGGCTCCGGCCGGGCCGTAGCCGCCGCCACGGGCGTTGACTCTCCCCCGCGACCCCAGGCGGCCGGGGTCATGCCGCTGTCGGTATACAAGTTGGTGGCGGCATCGGCGCTGGCCAGGAACACGAACTCGCCGCCCGCATCCGAGGCCACTTGGAGCGTGCCCATGCGCGGCATCTGGCCGGTCAGGGCGCTGACCTTGTCGCGGAGCCGCACGCCGATCTCGCTGGCCGAGATGACGGGTTGCTCCGGGTGGGCCAAGATGTTGAGCAGGGCTTGGGCGAAAATGCTGTGGTTTTTGCCGGTGTCCGCCACGGGTTCCAGGTCGCCGCTGGTGATCAGGTAGCGCGACGGCCGGAGCAGGGCCTGGGCGTACCAGCGCATGGATTCCTGTTTGCCCGGGCGCAGGTCGCTGCCCCGGAACAGGGCGCCGCTGTAGCAGGAATCGGCCATGACCAGGACGTGCCGCGCCTCCGAGGCGCCAATCATCTTGAGGAGCATGGAGTTCCAGATCCAGTCCTGCTTGGCGCCACGGTCGCCGATCCGCCGCCGGGCATCCGCGGGGATCCAGAACCCTTCGGTCATGTCCTGGTCAAAAAATCCATGGCCGGCAAAATAGAGCAGGATGGCGTCATCGGCCGTGGCCTGGGACA
The DNA here is from genome assembly GCA_964489425.1 of uncultured Verrucomicrobiota bacterium. Lineage (GTDB taxonomy): Bacteria > Verrucomicrobiota > Kiritimatiellia > RZYC01 > CAZAYP01 > CAZAYP01. The sequence goes on from CAZAYP010000092.1 coordinate 8,475, forward strand.
ACACGTTGTCCAACTCCGCCACGATCCCGTTGCGCGTAGCCAGCTCATCGCACAGCAAGGTCACGTCAAACCCGTACTGGTCTTGCAGCAGCCGGGCCATGGACTCGGCGTCCGCGCGCGCGGTCACCAGGTTGTCCCAGCCGGCGGGCGGCGGCTGCTCGTAGCGGTTGATGCCAATGACCACGGCCTTGTAGCGCGGCACCACGTTCGTGGCCCTGGAAAATTCGCCGCCGGCCAACGCGTCGCCGTGGGTTTGCGCGCCGGCCGGGGTCAAGGCCGCCAGCCCGCAAGCTGTTGCCAAAAGCCAGGCGCCACGAAAAACCGTCCATCTTGGGTTAACGCGCATAAATGAAGTCTCCTGCTTGCAGTATCTTCGTGGCCGCGGGCGGGTCCGCGGCGGCCACGCCGCGGTCCGGCATGACCCGCTCCACCCTGAGCCGAACGGGTTGATCGCGATACGAACGCAACTGTCCGGCCTGGGGCCGGTCCTGGCCGGGTTCCGGGGCGGCGACCACGAACTGGGTCCCGGCGCGCACGCCTTGCTGCGCCCCGGCGTCGATGGTGGCGGCTTCCGGATCCATGGCCAGGATTTTGCCTTCCACGAGCGGGAACGCCTGCTCGATTTTCATGACCAGGCCCGCGACCTGGTACGCCTGGTCTGCGGCCGCGTCCGCGCAGTACACGTTTTCCGAGCACAGGATTTCTCCGGCGCCGGTTTCGACCACTTGGGCGCAGACGGCCGTGCCCTCGCTGTCCGGCCGCAGGGACACCATGAGCAGCAGCTCCGCGGGGAACAGGCGCCCGATGCGCAGGGCCGTGGCCCGCACCTCGTCCGCCAGCACCGAGGCGCTGATCTCCTGCTCGCGCAGGATGTCGTCCCATCCGCCGGCGCGCTCCAGCAGGCGGAACCGGGGCGGGGGCTGGAGGATCTCTTTTTTGAGCTGGAACCGGAGGGTCTCGGCGCCGGCCGGGTCAGCCTGCCGCGCTTCCGGCGCGGGCATGGCCAGGGTCAGGCGGTGCTCCGCGGCCAGGAACGCCGGCGCGCGCCGCACAATGGCCAGCGCCTTGCGCGTCTCGTTGCCGGCCATGTCCCGGGCGGCGATGACGAAGCGGTTGGTGCCCGGCTCCAGCAGCAGGCGCCGCTCGAACCGGTACTGGACCGCTTCCCCGGCAAACTCCCGCGGCAGCAGCTCTTCGCCGTTGATCGTGATGCCCGCCAATCCGCCGCCGTCGGCCGCGGTGCCGTCCAGGGCGTACTCCTCGTCAAACACCTCGGCGGTTCCGACGGTGCCGGACAGGTTCAGGTACGGCCGCATGGCGTCCGCCGCCGCCCGCGGCGCCGTAGCCGCCATATCGGTCGCCAGCGCCGCCCGCGGGTCTTGCAGCAGCCCCGCGGTGGCCTGGATCTCGGCCAACAAGCCGGGATCCGCAATGAAGCGCAGTTGGTTGCCGGCGCGGTCGGCCGCAAGCACCAGGCTGGCGGCGCCGGGCGCCAGCACCAGCGTAAATTCCGCCTGCCGGCCGCCGTCCGCGGGCAGGATGCGTTGCGATTGCCCGTCCACCACAAGGCTGGCGAGGGCAAAATCGTCGCGGCACACCCCGGCAATGCGCCACCCGGCGCCGGCCGGCTGCACGTTGGTGACGATGATTTCCGGGGCTTGCCAGTCCGCCATGACCAGGAGGTTGGTGGCCGCTCGCGCGCCGCGCAGGTCCTCGGCCGCGACCGCGATGGTGTTGGCGCCGGGCTGCAAATCCACGGAGGCGGAGAACATGACCATGGGTTCGGCCACCTCGATGAACATCCGCCATGCCCCCACGCAGACCTCGCGCACCAGGGCGTCCGCCTGCGCGCTGCCCGCGACCTGCAGGCGGCGGGTCATGGCCCACGCGGCCGGCGGCGGCGCGTCCAGCTTGATGTTGGGCGGCGGCGCGTCCTGGCGCACCAGCCGGGCCCGAACCTGGTTGAGATAATATTTGGCGCGGCCGCTGGGCGTCTGGCGCAGGGACGTTTCAAGGCTTTTTTCGGCCGCGGGATAATCGCCCAGGCGGTACAGGCAGACCCCGAGCTCGCGGTGGGGAAAATAGTCGTCGATAAAGTGCACGCCGTAAGTGCGGGCGCGCCACACGTCGCGGTCGAACCCGTAGCGCGCGCCAGGCTCGACGCCCAGGGCGATTTTCAGGTCGGCGCGGGCTTCGGCGAACCGTCCTTGCTGCATCCTTGCGCCGGCGCGCTGGTAGTAGGTCCACCAGTTCTGCGACCGGAGGTCATCGCCGTCAACGGCCGGGCCGGTGCGGTGAGATACGCAGCCGGCGGCCAGCGCCAAGGCTGCGCCAAGCATCACAACAGGGTGGACTGTCCCGCGCACGGTCCGGTTCCGCAGCCGTGCCCGTTGCTTGTCAAAGGTCACGCGGTCCTGCCGCCGGCCCGGTGGCCAGCCGCTCGGCCATGGCTTGGGCGATTTCCGCCACCTGCGGCGGCAACGGGCGGCTGAGATCGATGTGGTCGGATACCGCCACGGTGGTTCCGTTCAGGGTGCCGGTCAGGTCGGCATTCAGCACGACCATGGGCGGCGGCATCTCGCGCCACTCCACCGCCACCTGCCAGCGCACCGGGCGGATGACTTTCTGCAGCCACGGGCGGCGGGCGCGGTACTCAAAATATTGCCGCTGCAACTCGGACCGCAGCAGCAGGTCGCACTCCAGCACCTGCTGGGATACCGTGGTTGACTTGGCGGACCCGTCGCGGTAGCTGGCGGCGAGGAACCCGGACGGCTGGATGATGATCTGCGATGTTTGCTGGTTGTACAGGCCAAGCGCCACCAGCAGGCTGGCGGCCAGGGCCAGGAAGCCGCCGACCGCCTGCGTGCGGCGGCTGGGGAAGCGAAGGGTTGGCACGCTGCCCGCCTTGCTGCTGGCCCGTCCGCCAGGGATCTCGTGCTCCAGCGCGGTCAGGATGCGCTCCGCGACGTCCTGCCCGTGCTGGTCTTTTTCCGCCAGCGCTTCACGCACCAGCAGGTGAAATTCTTGCTCACGTTCCAGTTCGGTGCGCAACCCGGCATCCTGGGTCAATCGCGTCTCGAACGCCTCCCGCTCTGCCGGCGGCAACTGCTGGTGCAGGTACAACCATATTTGTTCAATTTTATCCATGGTTCTCTGGTCTCTGCACCCATTAGTCGTGCGAAAGTGAAAAATCTTCCCGACTCAGCGCTTGTTCTTCAAAATAGTTTCGCAGCTTGCGCAAACAGCGGGCCAGCCGGGTGCCAACGGTGCTGATGTTGATGCCCAGGTCCGCGGCCATGGTTTGATAGCTTTGTTTTTCGTAATAGAACCGGCGGATAACCTGCCGGCAGGCTTCTTCAAATTCCGCCAGCGCCAGGCGCACCAGGCGCTTCTGCTCGTCGCGCACAATGTCGCGGATGGGGCAATAGCCCTCGTTGGCCGCAAGGGTGGGCTGGTTGTCGAGCGCCGGCCCACCGTGGTGGCGCCGGGGCTCGGTCACGATTAGTTTGCGCTGGCGGATCTGGCGCCGCACTTCGTCAATGCACTTGTACACGCAAATCCGCTTGATGAACAAGTCCAGCGGGCACTGGCCATCGAATGTGTCCAGCGCCCGGAGCAGGTGCTCGCGGATGGTCTGGGCAACATCCCGCCGCACCTGGTCGTCGAACTGCCATTTTTTCCAGGCGACCACGGTGACGATCAGTTCGTCGTGGCTGGCAACGATTTCGCCTGCCGGTGCGGACCGTCCGGCTCCTGGTTGTGAGATGTCTTCTCCGGCCGTCATATGAAGCGCAAGGCAAGTGGCTGGCAAGGGACGGCGTGGAACGATCGTCTAGCCAGATGGTGGTCATTCATATTTGGCTACACCCTAGATAAATACGCCAGCCGACGTCAAGATTTTATTAGACAACCGGCGCCATCTCGCCTACTTTGATCGAGGACCATGACCCCGCAAATAAAAGGCATTGATGGAACGTCTGGCGGTTTTCCCTCATCCCCATGGTCTGCTCGCTTTTCCCTGCCAGTGCGGGCCGTCATTGCCGCGGCCGCGATCCTTGCGGTGGTCGTGCCTGTGGCCAGGGCCGGGCAAATGGTCTTGCCCACACCCATGGGCAACGTGGTCATGGACATCAGCAGCGTGGGGCCGGCTGGCGACCTGATCCAGCCGCAGCCGCCCCAGGCCACGGAAATCAGGGCACCCAGCATTTTTTCCGCCCCGTTGCCCAGCGGGTCGGGCGCTCGCGCCCTGGGCCTCGCCGGGGCGTTCACGGCCCTGGCTGACGACGCCACGGCCGCGTCGTGGAACCCGGCCGGCCTGACCCAGCTCGAGGAACCTGAAGTGTCGGCCGTGATGCGTTACCAGTACGAAGAGCAGCGGCATTTTTCCGGGGATTCGTCGCTGGAGGTCGGCCGCGACAACTTCGATGCGCTGAAACTGAACTATTTCAGCGCCGTGTACCCGTTCCGCTGGCAGCAACGCAACTTCTGTGTGTCGGCCAATTACCAGGAAGCCTATGATTTCAGGCAGGAGTTCCATGCGGATATGCGGCAGGCTTCCACGGGCAGCGGGTTCCTGAGCGATGAGGCGGTGTTCACGGAGCGGCAGGTGGACCATTACGCGAACGCCCAGGGCGAGATGACCGTGGTAAAAGACCTAACCACGCGCACCCGCACCGAGATCCAGCAGGCCCTCAACCAAAGCGTCGTCTCGGATATCCAGTTCAGCCAGCAAGGCGTTATCAGCGCCCTGACCCCGTCGTTCGCCGTCAACCTGACGCCCCGGTGGGCGGTCGGCCTGTCCGTGAATTTTTATCGCGACGACTGGCTGGACGGCGCGGGCATATCCTCCCAAACCCGGGCGCAGTACGATGGCACCACGGCCAGCCGGAGCAACGTCCGCACCACGCGCGTGACCACCGGCACCTACGAGTACGAGGGCGTGGCGCGGATCCGCACCAACGAGGTCATTGATATTGGCGGCACCAATGTGGTGATTCCCATCGAGGTGGACCTGCCGTTCAGCGCGTCCGGCAAGGTGGACCCGCAGCGCGAGGTGTCTGCGGATGGCGGCGCCCAGGGGCTGTACGTGACCGGCGGATACGAGGAGGACAACCAGTACTCGGACCTGTCCGGCGTCAATGCCACGCTGGGAACCATGCTGACCCTCAACCAGTACCTCAGTCTGGGGCTGAACGTGGACCTGCCATGGACCGCGCAGGGCCGGCAGCAAAAAACCGTCCGGAACAAGGTGCGCACGTACGACGCCACCCGCCAGCGCCTGCTGGACGAGCAAACCTCGGAAACCGTCACGCGCAAGGATATCGAGTTTACGTTCCCGCTCTCCTGCGCGCTGGGTGCCGTGGCCCGGTGGAACAACCTGTTCTACAGCACGCTGGACGTCAGCCAGACGCGCTGGTCGGATTTCTCGTTCAAGGCCGAGGGCGAGAACCGGATCAACCCCATCAACGGCCAGGACCATGGGTCGCAGCCGCCGGACGATTGCTGGGCCGTGCGCCTGGGGTCAGAGTATCTCCTGGTCCAGTCGGCCACGGAAATCCCGCTGCGGGGCGGCCTGGCCTGGGAGCAACAGCCCGCCGGCGGCGCGCCGGACGAGTACTGGACCTGCGCGCTGGGCGCCGGATTGAACCTGGGCCGGGAACCGACGCGGTTCGTCATTGATTTGGCGTACGCATTCACCTTTGGCCATGACGTGCTGGGCAGCCTGGTGCCGGACCGGGATATCCAGACCGATGTGTACAAGCACCAGGTTTATCTGTCGGGCATCTGGCAGTTTTGACGGCGTCAATCGCGGTCGGGCGGCTTGCCGCACAGGGGGCAGCCGGGGTTGCGCTGGATGGGGATGTCGCGCAGCTTCATGGTCAGGATGTCGCACGTCAGCCAGCGGTTGGTCAGCAGGTCGCCGCAGCCCGCAATCCACTTGATGGCTTCCGCGGCCTGCACCGCGCCCAGGATGCCGGCGGCCGGCCCCAGCGGGCCCACGGGTCCCGGCCCGCCCCACAGGTCTTCCGGCGGCACCTCGCCAAACGTGCAGCGCAGGCAGGCGGTCTTGCCCGGGATGATGGTCAGGGCCTGGCCGCAATAGCGGGCAATGCCGGCGTGCGCATACGGTTTGCGCGCCGCGAAGCAGGCGTCGGCAATGGTGAACTTGGAGGCAAACGTATCGCTGGCATCCACGATGAAATCGTACTGCGCCAGCAGGCTCGTGTCGGCGGCCGTGAACCGCCGCGGATGCAGCTCGACCGCCAGCCGGGGGTTGAGTGCCTTGAACCGTTCGGCCGCGGATTCCACCTTGGGCCGGCCCTGCTCCGCGGTGGTGTGGGCGATCTGCCGCTGCAGGTTGCTGACCTCCACGGTGTCGTCATCCATCAGGCCCAGCGTGCCCACGCCGGCGGCGGCCAGGTAGAATCCGGCCGGCGATCCCAGCCCGCCGAGGCCGATGATCAGCACGCGCGCCTCGGCCAGCTTGGCCTGGCCGGCCGGGCCGATCTCCGGCAGGGCGATCTGGCGCGCGTAGCGGCGCGCGGTGTCGTCAGGGGCGGGCTGGGCGCGGCGGCGCGGCATGTCAGATCCGCTCCGGGGTTTCGATGCCCAGCAGGGCCAATCCCTGGCGCAGCACCTGGGCCACCAGCGCGCACAGGCGCACGCGGCTTTCGCGGATTCCCGGCTCGGCTTTGAGGAAGGGAACGTTCTGGTAAAATGCGCTGTACGTTTGCGCCAGGCTGTAGAGGTAGTCGGCCAGGTAGTTGGGCCGGTAGTTGCCGGCGGCGCCGACCAGCGTGTTGGCAAAGCGCGCCAGGCGCAGGCCCAGCTCCCGCTCGATGGGTTCCTGGAGGCTGATGGGCGCGGCCATGAAGTCCTGGCCGGGATACCGCTCGCGGTATTTGTCGATGACGCTGGCGATCCGCGCGTAGGCGTACTGCAGGTACGGCGCGGAGTTGCCTTCCAGGGCCAGGGCCTTGTCCCAGGTGAACGTGACCAGGCTTTGCGGGTTCTGGCTCAAGTCCGCGTATTTCACCGCGCCGATGCCCACGGCGCGCGCCACCTCGCGTTGCCGGTCCGCGGGCATGTCCGGGCTGGCCTGCTGCACAATCGCCAGCGCACGGGTCTCCGCTTCGTCCAGCAACCGCTCCAGCTTGATGACGTTGCCCTGGCGGGTGGAAAACGTGCCTTCCGGCAGCCGCATCAGGCCAAACCAGACATGCACCAGGTCCGCGTGCCAGCCCATCCGGCGCGCGATGGCGAAAAACTGCCGAAAATGCAGTTGCTGGCGCTCGTCCGTCACGTACACGATACGTTCCGGCTTGAACTCCTCGAGCCGCGCCATGACCGTGGCCAGGTCGGTGGTGGTGTAGTTGAATCCCCCGTCGCTTTTGCGCACCATGCTCAGCGGCAGTTTCTCGTCGTCCAGCCGGACCACCAGCGCGCCTTCGCTTTCCTCGGCCAACCCTTGCTGCTGCAGTTGCTGGATGACGCCGGACAGCCGGTTATTGTAATGGCTTTCCCCGCGCTCCAGGTCAAAGCGGACGTCCAGGCGCCGGTAAATGCGGTCGAATTCGCGCTTGCTCAGCTCGATGAACCGCTGCCACAAGGCCAGGTTTTCGGCCGACCCCTGCTGCAGGGCGACGAGTTCCTGGCGGGCCTGGTTGCGCCAGGTCTCGTCGGCTTCGGACTTGGCAAAGCTCTCGCGGTAAATCCGCTCGAGCTCTTCGATCGGCTGCTCCTCCAGCGCCTTGGCATCAGCAAAATGCTTGTATCCGATGATGAGCAACCCGAACTGCGTGCCCCAGTCGCCAAAATGGTTGTCGCTGATCACCCGGTACCCCAGGAACCGGTAAATCCGGTCCAACGCGTTGCCAATGACCGTGGATCGGATGTGGCCGATGTGCATGGGCTTGGCGATGTTCGGGCTTGAGTAGTCCAGGATCACCGTTCGCCCGGACCCCGGCGTGGGCACCGCGAGGCGGGCATCGCGCTGCATGGCATCCAGCATTTGTTGCAGCCATGCGCCATCGAGCGTCACGTTGAGGAAGCCCGGGCCAGCCACCGCGATGGAGGCCACGGCCGGGATCCGTTCCGCCTCTTGCGCGATGGTCTCGGCTATGGCGCGCGGCGGCTTTTTCAGCAGTTTGGCCAGTTTCATGGCGGCATCGCACTGGTAATCGCCATGGGCGGGATCCGCCGTGGGTTTCATGCCGATCGCGTGTTGCGACCAGTCCGTGTCCGGGAACAGGCGCGCAAACTGGTCCCGCACCCATTCGCCCAGTAAATCTTCAACTGTTTTCTGCTCTTGCTCCATGGCGCTCCACGCGGGTTTCTACCTTGAACCTCTTTTGGCCTAACATGTTGCATAACTAAACCACACTTGGCCCTGTCCGGCCAGCCATTTCGTTATTTTTTTTCATTTTGTTGTTTACATGACGGACGGCATCGGATATACCTGCCCCGTTTTTGAATGCGGTCATATACCGCCAAGGTGAAAACAAAGTATTTTTCTTAACGAGGGAACAGGTAAAACGGTTGAACGTTTAACCAACGAGGATACAAACATGGCAATTGGCAAAAAGAAAACTTTTGGCAAAGACAAAGTGGAAGCAGTAAAGCCCGTGGCTCCGGCCCCGGTCAAAGTGGAACAGCCCAAGGCGCCCGCCGCCCCGATCGCGGCCAAGCCCGTGATCGCCGCCAAACCGCCGGTGGCTGCCAAGCCCGCGGCTGCGGCGTCCAAGCCGGCTGCCGGCAAAGGCAAGGCCAAGGCCATCTCCCCGGAAGAGCATTACCGCATGGTGCAGGAAGCGGCCTACTATATCGCCGAGAAGAGTGGATTCAGCGGCGATAGCCAGCAGTTCTGGGTGCAGGCCGAAGCCCAGATCGTCGCCATGCTGTCCAAGTAGCCTCCCGCTCGGCTCCAAAATTACAGCCCGGCGCCTGGCGGTGACTCTTAGCCGCCAGGATCTGCGACTTGGGTAACCCAACGGCCCGGATGGGCTTGCGGTACCCGTGCCCCGAACTCAGTTTTCCAATGTTTGGAAAACTGGGGTTGGATTTTTCCAATGTTTGGAAATCTCGCGTGGAGATTTTCCAATGTTTGGAAAACCATCAAGCGCCAAGGCATGATCCCCTGACTGCGGGTCCGAAGGCCGCTCCCTACCTTGCTCATTTCTGGGCTCCCCGCCTTTTTAAGGCGGGGGGGACCCGAAGGGTGGGGCGGTTGTTCCGGGTTCCACCCACCGTGATATCGGGGCGCGGACCATCCACAACCACCCCGGCCTGCGGCCACCCCTCCTTGAAAAGGAGGGGAGCTTGTATGCTTGTTCTCATGCGAAAATGGTATGACATAGTTTAAGACGCTCTATTCTTCAGAGTGCTCTCCAGCGTCTTCATCGCCGGAGTCGTCTACATCCTCTTCGACGTCGTCCTCGGCGTCGGTGTCGTCGCCTTCGCCTTCGTCCTCGGACTCTTCCTCTTCCGCGTCTTCATCGCCGGAATCGTCTACATCCTCTTCGACGTCGTCCTCGGCGTCGGCTTCGTCGTCTTCGCCTTCGTCCTCGGACTCTTCCTCTTCCGCTTCTTCATCGCCGGAATCGTCTACATCCTCTTCGACGTCGTCCTCGGCGTCGGCGT
>CAZAYP010000093.1:0-18106 GCA_964489425.1 uncultured Verrucomicrobiota bacterium
ACCAGCAGAGCGGGAACGTGTGGGAGTGGTGCCGGGACTGGTACGGGGATAAGTACTACACCGAAGCGGGGGCGAAGAAGAACCCGACCGGGCCTGCGACAGGCGCGCACCGCGTCCACCGCGGCGGCAGCTGGGGGTACGTCGCCCCGTCGTACTTCCGTGGGGCGTACCGCAGCGGCTACAACCCCGCCTACCGCCTCGACTACCTGGGCTTCCGCCTCGTGAGGACCATGTGAAGAGAATGATGAACGCTGAATGATGAGTGCTGAATTAAGAAAAGCAGAATGCGCCGTTCTGGCGTGGCGCCGTTTTGTAGCCGCCGGCGTGAGCCGGTGGTCTGGCTTTGCGCCATTTTTGGTAATCCATTTGCCAGTAACCGATGACCGAAAAGCGGAGGAATTGGAATGAGCATATCCGAACGATTGCAACTTGCGTGGGCCGCGTTGACGCGGCCGGCGGCGGAGACGAATCTGGCGCCGGGCGACGACGTGGAACGCGAACTGGCGCGGCTGCGGCTTGACCTGCGGGCCAGGGACGAGGAAATCGCGCGCCTGCGCGCGGAATACGCCCGGCGTGATGATCGCGCCGGCGCGGAAACCGCGGCCGCCGGCCGCGAGGCAGTCGGCGCCATGATCGAGGCGGCGGCACCGGTGCTCTCACAACTCGCCACCTTGCGCCAGATGGGCGCCGGCGGCCGTGAGGTGCGCGCCGCGGATGCGCTCAAACTGGCCGGCAAGTTGGAAGAAGCCCTGCGTGGCGCCGGCCTGGACCCGATCGGCGAGCCGGGCGCCGAGACAGAGTTCGACCCCACCCTGCACCAGCGCATGAGCGGCGGCGACGTGAAGGACGGCGACCGCGTGCGGGTGCGCTTTATAGGCTACCGCTATGGCGGCGAGGTGCGACTCAAGGCCCTGGTGAGCCGCGCCGGGCAGCCGGCCGCCACCGCATCAGCGGATTGACGCCATGCCGATCGCTATGGATTTTGGGACCTGCAATACGGTCTTTGCGCGCTGGAACGTCGCCGCCAATCGGGTGGAACTGGTTGGAATTGGCGGGTTGAGCCGGCGCTTTCCCTACCGCCTGCCCGGCGATCGGGCCGACCGTACGGCCCACGTGGTGCCGACCCTGATCCACTACGGAGAAGGCGGGACCCGCCTGCTGGGCCAGCAAGTGGATGCGGAAGGACTGTTGGACCATCATGGAACTTTCCGCTGGGTAAAACTCGACCTGCTACGCGGCAACGACCGGGCGCGCCGCGCCAACGGCCTCCTGCTGCGTCCGCGGGAAGCCGCCACGGCATTCGTGGCCGACTGCCTGGTATACGCCCTCGGTGCACTGGGCACAGCGGAGGACGAGGAACTGGTCGTGACCGTGCCGGTCGAAGCCTACGACCATTATGTGGACTGGCTGCGCGACAGCGTGGAGGCCGTGGCCGGCACGCGACGGGTGCGGATCCTGGACGAGGCCACGGCCTGCATTCTCGGCCACCAGGAGACCGCCCGGGACAACGACATCTACCTGATCTTCGATTTCGGCGGCGGCACGCTCGACGTCTCGATCGTCAAGGTGAACCTGGGCGCCGAGGGGTTGCAGAAGTGCCTGATCCTCGGCCGGGCCGGCGAGGAACTCGGTGGCATGCTGGTGGACCAGTGGATGCTGGCGCGGATGAAGGAGGCCGAAGGGCTCACCGACGCCGATATCCGCGAGGTGGGCACACCCCTGATGCGCGGGATCGAGGAGGCCAAGATTGCGCTCTCCGGCGGCGCGCCCCGCGCCGACGTCACCCAGCTCAATGACCTCACCGCAGCGCTGGTCAGCCACACCTTCACCGCCGGGGAACTGCAAGGCATCCTGGAACAGCGCGAGTTCCTGAAGATGGTCACGCGGACGCTCGACCGCGCCCTCGACTCCGCCGCCGGCAAGTACGGCACGCGTAAAAGCGCCATCCGCAAGGTCTTCATGGTAGGCGGCACCAGCCTGCTGCTCGGCGTGCGCCAGCACGTGGCCAACTATTTTCCCAACACGCCGGTGGAGTTGCTCGAGCCATTCGCTGCTATCGCCGCCGGCGCCTGCCGCTATGCCGGGCAGGACTTCGACCCCACTCTGGTGCACGACTACCAGTTGGAGATCTGGGACCCGGACCGCAAGGCGTTTAGGCATGTCACCATCATCCCCAAAGGCACGCAGTATCCCACCGACGGCGCGATCTGGAGCAATTACATCTGTGCGGGCTGCGACCACGCGACAGAGTTGAACCTGGTCGTCTACGAACTCTCTCACCAAGTGCGGCCTTCCGTGACCTTTGTGCAGGGACCCGACGGCCGCATGCAGGAGGTCCGCGGGGATGGCGCCGTGGTCGAACGGCGCAAGCCGCTGAACCCGGAAGCGCGCGACTTCCTGCGCCCCGACCCGCCCTGCGACCGCGACGAGGTCAAGCGCTTCTCGGTCAAATTCGGCGTGGATGAAAACAAGCGCCTGACCATCTTCGTGGAGGACACCCGGCCGGGAAATCGGTCCAAGGTAAAAGCCTCGGATGGGCGCCTGATCCCGATGCCAATCAGGGATTATCCGCTTGTAAGACTATGAAGCCAAGCATGATGAAATCCAAGGAGACAAGCGAATGAACTTTGCGGAAGAGATGAAACTATTGATCGAGTCGCGCGTGAGCGTGATTCAGGTGCTCACACACGACGAGGAACGGCTGGTCGAGATCCTGGCCTCGCTCTGCGGAGGCGGGGCGGCCGGCCGGAAGTTGGGGCTCTATGTGTGGGACCTGGCGGACGGGTTCCAGGAGATCGTCAAGGGCGATCCGCCATTTGACTGCTCGCAGGAGGTGACGATTGACACCCTCCTGCCGACCATCGAGCGGGCCAGCGCGCCGGGCCTGTTCCTGCTGCGCGATTTCCACCAGGTCTGGGAGGCCAAGAAGACCGCCCTGCGCAAGCTGCGCAACCTGGCCCAGCGGCTTCCAAAATCGCCCGTGCCACGGACCCTGGTGATTTCGACCCCGCCGGACCTGCTGCCGGCGGAACTACGCCATCCGGCGGGTCTCAAGCAGGACATCGTGACCGTGGAACTGGGCAAGCCGGACGCGGAGGAACTGGGCCGGATCGTCAGCCGGGTGCTGGGCCACGAGATGCCGGGCGGCGAGTTGGGCCGCAAGCTGGCCGAGACGGCCCTGGGCCTGTCCGGGGTGCAGGCAGCGCGCACGGCGGCCCAGGTGTTTGCCGGCGCGCGCTTGCGCCGGCAATGCGTGGATGAGCACGCCCTGGACGTCATCCGCGAGGAAAAGCGCCGGATCATCCGCGAAAGCGGGGCGCTGGAGTTTGTGGACGCGGCCGAACAGGACTCCGGCGTGGGCGGCCTGGAAGTGCTGCGCGACTGGCTGGATTTGCGTAAGGAGGCCTTCAGCGAGCGGGCGACCGCCTACGGGCTGGCCGCGCCGGGCGGCCTGGCGCTGGTGGGCATCCCCGGCGCCGGCAAGAGTCTCTGCGCCAAGGTCACTTCTTCCGTCTGGCGCATGCCCCTGCTGCGGCTGGACATGGGCGCGGTGTTTGGCGGCATCCTGGGTTCCTCCGAGCGCAACATCCGCGAGGCGATCGAGATTTCCGAGCTGGTCTCGCCATGTATCCTGTGGGTGGACGAGATCGAGAAGGCCTTTGCCGGCTCCGGCGGCGATAGCGGCACCGCGGCGCGCGTGCTGGGGACCTTCCTGACCTGGATGCAGGAGAAGCGCGAGCCGGTGTGCGTGATCGCCACGGCCAACAACATCGAGTGGCTGCCGTCTGAGTTCCTCCGCAAGGGCCGCTTCGACGAGGTCTTCTTCCTCGACCTGCCGACCCGGGCCGAGCGCGCGGCCATCTTCAAGGTGCACCTGGAGAAGCGCGGTTATACGATGGTCACCCAGCGCTTCGACCTGGACCGGGCCGTGGCGGCCACCGAGGGGTTCGTGGGCGCCGAGATCGAGGCGGTGGTCAAGGATGCGATGTTCCCGGCCTTCATGGACCATGAACGCGAGCTGGCGACCGAAGACCTCGTGAAAAGCGCGGGCCAGATGGTGCCGCTGGCCAAGTCACGCGCCAAACACATCGAGAAACTGCGCCAACTGGTGGTCAACGGCGAAGCGCGCAACGCCTCGCGCGCCGCGCCCGCCGAGGAGGTCAAGTGCGATCAAATCCGCGGCGAAAGGTTGCTGGAGCTGTAATCGAAAAAGCTGGAAACCAGAAAGGAATAATGGCCATGTCACACTTCACGAAGATCAAAACGCTGATTCGCGAGCAGGAACGCCTCTGCGAGGCGCTGCGGGAGTTGCACCACCAGTTCCGCCAGGGCGAGAACCTGGTGGTGCGGGGCGACCGGGGCAATACCCAGACCGCCCAAGTAGTGGTCAACACGGGCTGCAGCTACGATATCGGCTACCAGCGCCAGGGCGACGGGACCTATGAAGCCGTGGCCGATTGGGACTATGGCATTCCCCGCGAAGCCGCCCCCCAGTTCCAAAAAGACAACTTCCTGTCGGAAATCAACCAGCGCTACCAGCGCCTGACCGTGCGCGAGATGGCCAAGGTGCGCGGGTACACCATTGAATCGGAACGCGTGCTGCCCAGCGGCGAAATCGAACTGGTCGTGTGCGAACCCATCTGAGGAGCCCATCATGAAAAAAATGCGGATTCGAATCGGCAAGGACAGCAAGACGACGGTGCAGGTGGAGGGCGTCACGGGGCCCGGGTGCCTGGAATGGACCAAGGCATTCGAGCAGGCCCTCGGCGCGGTGGAGGCTCGCAAACTCACCGCCGCCTACCATGAGGAGGCGCGCGCGGGCGTGTCGGAAAACCTGGAGGAAACCCTGTGAGCATCGAGTTCGGCAAGGACCTGGTGGTCTACATCAAGGCCGGGTACCCGATCCTGAACATCGTCTCGCCGGAAGAGGACCGGGTGCTGGAACGGGTGGACGAAATCCGCCGCGACCCCGCGCGGTTCAAGGATGGCCGGGAACTGTTCATCTGGACCATCTCCCGGGGCTGGTTGACGCCGGAGGGGCAGCCGGCGGCCAAGGACGAAACCCGCGATCCCGCGCAGGCCCTTGCATTCGTGCGCAAGTTCGATAAACCCGCCCTCTTCCTGCTCAAGGATTTTCACCCCTATCTGGACGAGAAATCCCAGGACGCTTCATTGGTCATCCGGCTGGTGCGCGACCTGGCCCCGCACCTTTCGGCATCAGGCAAGACCATGCTCTGGGTATCGCCGGTGCTCAAGATCCCCCCGGAACTGGAAAAGGACGTCACGGTCCTGGATATGCCGTTATCGACAGAGGAAGAATACCGCGCCATCCTCGACTCCTTTATCCAGCGCTACGGCAGCGGCACCAAGGTGGTTTTCAACCTTGACGAGGACGGCAAGGACCTGATCGTCAAGGCCTGCCAGGGACTGACCAAGTGCGAGGCGGAGAACGCCCTGGCTAAGGCAATCGTGGGCCGTGGCCGCCTGGACGTCGAGGACGTGCGCGCGATCCTGGAGGAGAAGGAGCAGATCATCCGCAAGTCGGGCATCCTGGAGTTCTGGGGCGCGGTGGAGAGCTTCGGGGCAGTGGGCGGACTGGCCAACCTGAAGGCCTGGCTCCGCCAGCGCAACCAGGGCTACAGCCAGAAGGCGCGCGACTTCGGCTTGTCCTACCCGCGCGGTGTGCTGCTCGTGGGCGTGCCCGGCTGCGGCAAGAGCCTCTGCGCCAAGGCGGTCGCAGCCGAATGGAAAAAGCCGCTGCTCAAGTTCGACCTCGGCCGCGTCTTTGGCAGCTTGGTCGGCGAGTCGGAGGAACGTATGCGCAAGGCCCTGGCCGTGGCCGAGGGCGTGGCTCCGGCCATCCTGTGGATCGACGAGCTGGAAAAAGGACTTTCCGGCGCCGGGGGCGGCGCGGGCGACGGCGGGGTGGCCTCGCGCATCTTCGGCAACCTGCTGACCTGGATGGAGGAGAAGAAAAAGCCCGTCTTTGTGGTCGCGACCGCCAACGACATCTCCAGGCTGCCGCCCGAGCTGCTGCGCAAGGGGCGCATGGACGCCATCTTCTTCGTGGATCTGCCAACGCCCACCGAACGGGCCGAGATCCTGATGATCCATCTCGCCCGGCGCGGCCGCAATCCCGGCGACTTCGACCTGGCGGCCCTGGTGCGCGCGACCGCTGACTTCAATGGCGCGGAGTTGGAGGAGGTGGTCGTCAGCGCCCTGTACGAGGCCTTCTCCGACAAAAAGGAGGGCCAGGAACCGCGCCTGGCCTCCGGGCATCTGCTCAAGGCCGCGGCCGGGATCGTGCCGCTGGCCCGAACGCGGCAGCGCCAGATCGACGAGCTGCGGGCCTGGGCCGCGCGTAACTGCCGCCCCGCAGCCCGGCCGCCCGATACCACCGAACCCGAATGCCGGGAGACCGAGAGCCTGGTCGAGCGGCAGGCGCGAATGCTGGATCTTGGTTGACCCGCCGATGAGGCCATCAGTTCATACCCGCCGAGAACTACCTGACGCCAACCGATGCCTCCAAGTCGCAGCTTTTGAGCCACGGTCGCTGGCCAACGGCCCGGGCGCGCGGGCGGTCCTCTGGGTGCAGGGCTGCGAACGGCGCTGCCCGGGTTGCTTCAACGCGGCCTTCCTGCCGCGCTCCGGCGGCTGGACCGTGACCACCGGCGAGGTGGCGTGCTGGATCGCGGCGGCCGCGCCGGGGACCGAGGGCGTGACGTTCTCCGGGGGCGAACCGTTCGACCAGGCCGCAGCGCTAGCCGAGGTCGCGCGCGCGGCCCGCGGACTGGGCCTGGGCGTCTTCATCTTCACCGGCCACCCGCGCGTCGCCATCGAGGCGAGCGCGGACGCCGGTTGGAAGGCCCTCCTGGCGGCCGCGGACCTGCTGGCGGCCGGCCCCTACGAAAAGGGAAATCCCGGCCATCACCCGATGCTGGCGAGCGCCAACCAGGAACTGGTCTTCCTGACCAACCGCTACCGGAACTACGATTTCGGCCGCCAGCGGCGCGTTGAGTACCGAATCGGCGCGGACGGGAACCTGCGCATCAGCGGGCTGGCACAAGCACAGGAGAAAAACCGTGAATGATATAAGCGGGTTGAGCGAGATGCGCCGGCCGGCCTTCGGGTTGCGAGACGGCAAGTTCGTGGTCGAAGATGCGGCCCTCGGCTACCGCCAGGTGCGGCCGCTGGTGCGCAACATCAAAGACGGGAGCATCATGGTGCTGGTGCCTGGGAGCGAGTTCGAGATGGGGGATGGGAAGGATAGTGATTGTCCGAAGCACCGGGTATGGGTGGATGCGTATTACATTGGAGTGTACTGCGTGACGAACCGGCAGTATGCGCGGTACGTGCGGGAAGGGAAAGGGCGTGCGCCGGACAATCAGGAGTGGAAGGACAATGCACTAGCGGATCATCCGGTGGTATGCGTGTCATGGGATGACGCGATGGCATACGCGAAATGGGTAGGGTGCGAGCTGCCGACGGAGGCGCAATGGGAGAAAGCGGCGCGGGGGCTGAAGGGGTTGATATACCCGTGGGGTGACGAGTGGGACAAGGGGAAGTTCCGGAACGATATGAACAGGGCGCGTGCGGAGACGGCGGAGGTGTGGGGGTATGCTGATGGCGCGAGCGGGTATGGGACATACCAGCAGAGCGGGAACGTGTGGGAGTGGTGCCGGGACTGGTACGGGGATAAGTATTACATCGAGGAGGGCGCTAAGAAGAAGAGCACTAAGAAGAAGAACCCGACCGGGCCTGCTTTGGGCTCGCTCCGCGTCCACCGCGGCGGCGGCTGGTGGTACCACAACCCGTCGTTCTTCCGGGGGGCGTGCCGCTACTGCTTCGCCCCCGCCTACACAGGCGTCCCCCGGGGCTTCCGCCTCGTGAGGACCATGTGATGTCCTGTGAGGTGGAGCCGGCAATTCACATCCTGCTGAGCGCGCCTTACGGCGCTCACTACAAACTGCTCGCGAACAGCCGCAACCCCGTTCGTAGTCAACGCCGTAAGGCGTGTTCCGCAATCAGGTCGGGTCATAACGATAATTGCTGAGAAGAAACCGTGAACACGCACAGAACATCCTTTGGCCTCCGAGACGGCAAGTTCGTGGTCGAAGATGCGGCCCGCGGCTACCGGCAGGTGCGGCCGCTGGTACGGAACCGGAAAGACGGCAGCATCATGGTGCTGGTGCCAGGGGGCGAGTTCGAGATGGGGGATGGGCAAGACGAGAATTGTCCCAAGCACCGGGTCTGGGTGGATGCGTATTACATCGGGGTGTACTGCGTGACCAACCGGCAGTATGCACGGTTCGTGCGGGAAGGGAAAGGGCGTGCGCCGGCGGCGCACTATGGCGCGCCAAAGTGGTGCGCAGAGGAACTGTTTGATCATCCAGTGGTGTGCGTGTCGTGGGACGATGCGATGGCATACGCGAAGTGGGTTGGGTGCGAGCTGCCGACGGAGGCGCAGTGGGAGAAGGCGGCGCGGGGTGTGAAGGGGTTGATCTACCCGTGGGGTGACGAGTGGGACGAGGGGAAGTGCCGGAACTTCAATAACTTCGGTATTGCGGAGACGGCCAAGGTGTGGGGGTATCCGAAGGGGGTAGGCGGGTATGGGACATACCAGCAGAGCGGGAACGTAGCGGAGTGGTGCCGGGACTGGTATGGGAAGGACTATTACAAGGAGGCCGGCGCTGGGAAGAACCCGACCGGGCCTGCTTCGGGATCGAAGCGCGTCAACCGCGGCGGCAGTTGGTGGGGCCGCCGCGCGTCCTGCTTCCGGGGGGCGGACCGCCGCAGCGGCCCCGGCCCCTCCAGCGACCACCGCAACCTGTGCTTCCGCCTCGTGAGCACAGGTGCCGAAGGCAAGGACACACTGTCCAATTCGTCGCATCCCGTGTCCCGCCAAAACGGGACCGAACCCCACCGGCCCGGCGCGGCCAGTAATCCCGCCTCAGCGGGACCAACGTTGCGCCCGGGCCACTTTTTCGACTGCGAATCCGCCAACGTAACATCGGGAACCGGAGGTGTTGGATCATGAGTCTGCTGATCAATGTTGGCAAAGACCGTTACCGCGCCGAACACCGGCTGGTGCGCAACAAGAAAGACGGGAGCGTACTGGTGCTGGTGCCTGGCGGCGAGTTCGATATGGGGGATGGGCAAGACGAGAATTGTCCAAAGCACCGGGTATGGGTGGACGCATATTACATTGGGGTGTATTGCGTGACGAAACGGCAGTATGCACGATTCGTAAGGGAGACGGGGCATCGTGCGCCGGCGACTGACTTTGGCACGCCAAAGTGGAAGAAGGGAAAGTGCGCAAAGGAACTTTGGGACCATCCTGTGGTATGCGTATCATGGGACGATGCGATGGCATACGCGAAGTGGGCTGGGTGCGAGCTGCCGACGGAGGCGCAATGGGAGAAGGCGGCGCGAGGTCCCGCTGGACTGATCTACCCGTGGGGAGGCGAATGGGACAAGGGGGAGTGCCGGAACGACAAGAACAGGGCGGGCGCGGAGACGACCGAGGTGTGGGGGTATCCAGGGGGAGTGAGTGGGTATGGGACGTACCAGCAGAGCGGGAACGTGTGGGAGTGGTGCTTGGACTGGTATGGGGTTAAGTACTATACCGAAGCTGGGGCGAAGAAGAACCCGACCGGGCCTGCGACGGGCTCGCTCCGCGTCGACCGCGGTGGCGACTGGTGGAACGACGACCCGTCGTTCTTCCGGGGGGCGTTCCGCAACGGCTCCGACCCCTACGCCAGCGCCGGCGACCTGGGCTTCCGCCTCGTGAGGACCATGTGAAGAGAACGAGGAACGCTGAATTCAGAAAAACAAGATGCGCCGTTCTGGCGTGGCGCAGACTCGTAGCCGCCGGCGTGAGCCTCTGGTCTGGCTTCACGCCCCGCAGGAAAGCGGGGTCGCGGCTGCGCGGACGCAGCCTTACCCCCGTACTCCAAATGGTCGGCGGAGTAGGCGCTACGAGCCCGCCTCTGGCCGGCACTCCAAAATGCGCGGTTGGCGCGGACGGCCACGCGGCCAGGCGTGCCCAGCAATCCCGTAGCCGCGGCAGCAACGCCGCCGCGGCTGGAAATCTTTATCCGAAGGAGGATTGACCCATGTTGACCCAAGGCCAGCGGCTCGGTGATTACGAGATCCACGAGCACCTCGGACGGGGCGGGTTCAAGACCGTGTATCGCGCCCACAACACGATTGCGGCGCGGAACGGTCTGCCGGAATGGGTGGCGCTCTGCGTGCCACACGCTCAGGATCCTGAATCGCGCGAACTGCTGGAGAAGGAGTGCCGCATTGCGCAGACGCTAGACCACCCGGGTGTGGTGCATTTCTTTGGTGTGGAGGAGGCGGCGGGGACGCTCTTTGCGGTGATGGAACTGGTGGAAGGCGAGACGCTGTTGCAGGCGCTGCGGCGGCGCGGGGCCCTGCCGCTGGAGGAGGCGGTCGGCATCGTGCGCCAGATCGCCGACGCGCTCGACTACCTGCACGCCAACCTGCGCTTCCACCGGGACATAAAGCCGGCCAACATCATGCTGGAACCGGCCCGCGGCGGCGGCGGAGCGCAGCGGGCGCGGCTGCTGGATTTCGGCCTGGCGCGGCTGATGGCCCATTCGCAGTATATCGCGCAGACCCGGTGCGGGTCGGTGGGCTACATGGCGCCGGAACAGTTCGGCGGCGCCGCGGGCATGAAGGCCGACGTCTGGTCGCTGGGGGTGACCTTCTTCCAGTTGGTGACCAATGCCCTGCCGTTCGCGGCAAGGGACGAGGCGTCGCTGATGCACAACATCCTCTACGAGGCCCCCGCCCTGGAGGCCATCGAGGGCGGCGGGGTGGACTTGCGCCTGGTGGGCGTGATGCGGCGGGTGCTGGAAAAGGATCCGGACAAGCGCTACGCCAGGGCCGGCGACTTCGCGGCGGACCTCGCGGCGGTGCTTTGCCATGCAGTGGCGGTCAGCCCGTTCGAGGGCGAGATCGAGGTCCTGCTGCGGGCGCATTTCCCGCTGCTCTTCATCGAGTCCTACGAGGAAGACCGGGTCCTGGCCTCGCTGGAGCGCATCCGCGAGGTGATGGCGGCGGCGCAGCCCTGCGAGCTGTACGTATGGAGCGAGACGCACGGGTTGCGCGACCGGCAGGGGCGGATCGTGCAGCAGACCGTCGGCGACCCGGTGGCGGCGCTGCAGGGGGTAATCCAGTCACGCGAGGGCGGTATCTTCGTCTTCCTGGACATGCATCGCCACTTCACCCCGGTGAGCGTGCGGTTGGTGCGCGACGCCGTCTGGGTCGTCAAGCGGCAGCGCAAGAGCCTGGTCTTCATCTCGCCGACGATCAGCCTGCCGCCGGAACTGGAAACCGACGCCACGCTGGTCTCGTACCCGCCGCCCGAGATGGATCGACTGCGACAACTGGCCGACGCGGTGCACAAAGAATGCGCCGGCGACGCATCGCCGCCATTGCCCGGCGCCCTGCGGGAGACGCTGGCGCGGGCGGTGGTGGGGTTGACCGAGCGCGAGGCGGCGCGGGTGCTGCGCCGGGCGGCCGTGGCCCAGGGCGGTCTGGGGTCCGGCTGCGTGACGGAGGTGGTGCGCCAGAAACAGCAGGCGGTTCGCAAATCCGGGGTGCTCGAGTTCGTCGAGCCGAACGTGTCGTTCGATGACGTGGGCGGGCTGGCGAACCTGAAGGGCTGGTTCCGGTCCCGGCGCGAGGCGTTTTCGCCGGAGGGGCTGCGCTTTGGACTGCGGCCGCCGCGGGGCGCCGTCCTGGTGGGTGTGCCGGGTTGCGGCAAAAGCCTCAGCGCCAAAGCCCTGGCGGCCGACTGGCAGGTCCCACTGCTGCGGCTCGACATGGGCCGGCTGCGCGGCTCGCTGGTCGGGGAGTCCGAGCGGCGGCTGCGGGTGGCGCTGCAGACGGCCGAGGTGGCGGCGCCCTGCGTGCTCTGGATTGATGAACTGGAGAAGGCGTTCGCGGGTCTCGCCACGACCAACGACAGCGGGGTGAGCCAGCGCATGTTCGGTTTCTTCCTGAACTGGCTGGCCGAGCGGCGCGCGCCGGTGTTCGTGGTAGCCACGGCCAACAACGTGCGGCAACTGCCGGCGGAGTTCACCCGCAAGGGGCGTTTCGACGAGGTGTTCTTCGTCGGCCTGCCAAACGAAGCGGAGCGGCGCGCGATCTGGGACATTCATCTGCGGCGGCCGCGGAAATTGGCCGGGGATCTGGACCTGGAGGCCGCGGTGCGGGCTTCGTCCGGTTACACAGGCGCCGAGATTGCCGAGGCGGTGGTGACGGCCATGTTCAATGCCTTCACTGCCACGGAGCGGGCGGTGACAGGCGCCGATCTCGATGTCGCCTTGCGGGAAGGAGTTCCCCTGAGCCAGTCGCATCGCGAATTGATCGAGGATATGATGGCATGGGGTCAGGCCAACGCTGTGCTCGCAAGTTGAGGCGAATATCGCAGATCAGTCTTCGGCCCGAACAACCACCGGGGCACTGTGTTCTGGCCGGTGCGGATTGAATGCAAGGCCACGGGATGGTGGAGATGATGGTGACTGCACGAGTCAGTCGTGGATGTAATAGCCTGAGAGTGTTGAATGAGAATAATCCCTCATAGAGGGATTCTGGCGCTTTGCTTGCAGCGCTCGTTAGACCCAACAGTTCATAAATCAAGCTCTTGGACGTCCGATAATTATCATTCCTTCCAACACTCTGCCGCCAGCGGCAACTCATTTAGTTCGGCACGGGCTTCGCGCCAAGTGGGGTAATATTCGGCCAGAATGGTCATGAAGCGTTCGCTATGGGTAGGTTCCAACAGATGTACCATTTCATGGGCGATAACGTATTCAAGGAGATCCTTTGGTTTCTTAACCAGTTCCGTATTGAGACGGATGTGCGCAGCCCCGCGATTGCAGCCTCCCCACTTGGTCTTCATTCTCTGAAGGAAATAATTCTTCACCTTTACATCCAGCTTTATCTCCCATTTGCTGATCAGAGCAGGAACTATCGCATGAAGTAAAGACTTGTGCCATTCGTGGATTATTTCGGCTCGTTTTGCCTGGTTACTTCCTGGACGCACGATTAGGGTGATGTGTTTGTGGTCAAGAGAAACGGATGGTTTGGCGTCACGGTAGATGACAGAGAACAGGTAACGCCGTCCCCAGAGATAATGACTTTCACGCTTTACATAGCAGCGCGGCGTCTCCCGTGCTTGGTTTTTCAGCTTACGCTGCTGTTCACGCATCCAGCCGAGTTTGCTGATGGCATAGGCGCGGGCCGCGTCGAGGCGCGTCGCGCTGGGTATTGCCAGGGTGATACGGCCATTGGGCGGATGAACGGAGAGATGGACGTTTTTTATATCTTTCCTGGTCACCCGAATCGAAACCTCCCCAAGCTGGATCGTCTCGGTCATCAGTAGCCGGGTTGGTTTTGGATGATCTGGAAAACGGCCTGAGTGGCCTGTCGGTCCCGAGCCATGATCGGGAAAAGGGCGTTCAGCACCCGCTTCTCCCGGGTATCATCCCCTTTCCAGCCTGCGGGCGCCTTCTCTCGCATCGCTTGGTCGAGTTCAAGCGCAAGATTCGCCTTCCCCTCAGCATCCGCGGGGCATTGAAATATCGTTGCAGGGAGGGTGCCCAGATTGTTGTAGAGCACGATAGCCTCGGGTCTTCCATGAAGGACCGCGGGAACACCGGCTGTGGAATCTTTCTTCGACATGCGATTCACCAGCGCCTCGGCCTTTTGCAGGAATGCCTCGTAGGCGGCAGCGTCGGCGCGGCTCTGTTGGATGAGATCATCCAGGAGCTTTGACATCTCCGCATAGAATCTCGGGTCAGTGAGCTGGTCACGGATGATCGTTTTGCGGACGTTGTTGATGATCCCCTCGGCGATCGCGTTCCGCGACAACTTACCCTTCTCGTTCAGTTTGCGGGCGATGGCATCATGGATACCGGTCTCGACGATCAGTTCCGTGAGTGACAGAGCATAGAGGTTGCCCATGTCCGCCGCCGGGTCAGCCTGGACGTAGGCGTTGAGCAAGTGCCGCATGTCGGCTTCGTAGGGTTTGATGTCCAGCTCCTCGCCCGAGTGCTTCTTGATGACCGAGCGGACTTCGCTGAAGAAATCGACATCCTTTTGCAGCGCGGACCCTTCAGCATCGGAGTAGCCGGCCTCGGTTAGGTTCTGGGCGATATCCGCGTAGGCGCGCACGTAAGTGGCCACGGACTTGTAGAAGGAGATGCGCAGCGGCTCCGTGTCGGTCAGCGCCTGGGGATTGGCCGCGTCGCCGCAGAAGTAATGGAGGAACTGCTCCACCTCACGCGGTAGCGGCACCGGCTCGCAGAGATAGCGCAGCGCCTCGCGGGCAGCATCGAGCTGTTTCTTTCCTTCCTTGAGCCAATCCTTCAACTCGACGTTGTTGGAGCCGCCATTGCCCTGATCAGTGTCCAGCTCGTCGGAGCTATAGACGGCGATGGCTTCCTGCACGTCCTTGAACAACTCCTTGAAGTCCACGATGTAGCCGTAGTCCTTGTCGTCGCCGTCGAGCCGGTTGGTGCGACAGATGGCCTGGAAGAGGTTGTGGTCGTGCAGTTCGTTATCGAGGTAGATGTAGGAGCAGCTCGGCGCGTCGAAGCCGGTCAGAAGCTTGCTCACTACGATGAGCAGCTTGCAGTTGGCCGGTTCCTCGATGAACCGGCGCTTGGCTTCGTCCTCGTAGGCTTTGGTCGTCTGCCCGCTCTTGAGGACGTGCTTCGTGTAGGTGTCGAACTTGTAGCGTTCGTCGCTGTTCGGCGGCTCCAGCACGATCGCACCTGGCTGCGGCTCGAAGGAAGTGATGATGCCGCAGTACTGGCCGAAGGGTTTGCCTTGGAATATGCGGTAATAGTGGCAGGCGTCGTAGATGCTCGCCGCCACGAGAATGGCCGTCCCCCGGTCGTTATTCAGCCGCGGCTTGGTGTCGAAATCGTGGATGATACTGGCGGCGATGCGTGCCTTGCGCTCCTCGGCGCTCATCAATTCCTCCATCGTCGCCCAGCGCTTGCGGATGATGGCCTTCTGGAAGTTGTTCAGCGATTTGGTCTTTTGCGTGAAATACGCCTCGATGGCTTTGGGCGAGGTGATGCGTTGCGGCACATCGCGGGCCTCGTATTTCAAATCGAGAATGACTCCATCTGCCACGCCCTCGTGGAACTTGTAGGTGTGGATGTAGGTGCCGAATATATCCTGTGTCCGCAGCTTGGCTGCATCCTTTTTGAGCAGCGGCGTGCCGGTAAAGCCAATGAAAATGGCGCTTTCCAGCCAGCGCTTCATCTGCTTGTTCATGTCGCCACCCTGGGTGCGGTGGCATTCATCCACAAAGACATAGAAGCGGCCATGCACCGGCGGCGGGTCGCCTTTGAGGTCCGCGGGATCGAACTTGTGCAGGAGTGCGCAGAGCAACCGGGGCGCGGCGGCGCCGAGTTTGGCTACCAACTCCGCCCGGTTAAGGATGCGGGGTAACGGCGAGTTCTCGCCGATGACCCCGGCGTTCTTCATCACGCCCTCGATCTGCTTGTCCAGTTCATCGCGGTCGGTGACGACAAGGATGCGGGCCTCGGGATCGTGTTCCAGCAGCCACTTGGCGAGCAACACCATCAGGATGCTCTTGCCGCTGCCCTGGGTGTGCCAGATGACGCCGCCCTCGCGTTTGCGGATGCGTTCCTGCGCCGCCTTCACGCCTGCGAACTGATGCGGACGGGGCACCTTCTTGTAGCCGGCGTCGAAGATGATGAAGTTGCAGATAAGGTCGAGCAGGCGGGATTTCTCGCACATTTCAGCCAGTGGCCTGTCCAGCAGAGCGCCCGGGGTAAGCGGCGCGGTATTCGCCGGTTTCCACTCCACAAAGAACTCCTCCCGCGTGGTGACCGTGCCGTAACGCAGCCCCTGCGAATCGTTCCCCGCGAACACCAATTGCACCGTGGGGAAGAACCCCTTGTTGAAAATCTCCTCTTGATTGGTGATGAGCTGGCGAACGCCATCCGCGATCTCGACCGAGCTGCGCTTCAATTCGATGACGCCGACGGCGATGCCGTTCAGATAAAGCACAAGGTCGGGCCGCCGCTCATAGCCCCCGCGCAAAGTCACTTCCTCGGCTAGGGCGAAGTCGTTGTTCTCGGGGTGATCCCAATCCACCAGATGCACCTGATCGTTCGGCTGTCCGGCGGCGACCTGCACCGACACGCCGTAGCGCAGCAGTTGATAGGTGCGCAGGTTGGCCTGATACAGGGTGATACCAGTGGCGTCCGCAGCGGCCATCAGCCTTTGCAGGGCGGCGGAGATGTGCGCGTCGGAGTAGCCGCGTACCTTCAGATTGGCGCGAAGCAGGTCCGCCTCGATGCAACGGTTGTTCTCCCGCTTGTTCCACTCGCCGAGGTAGCGGTAGCCGAGGCAAACGGGCCGGGCCTTGTCCGTGAACAGCGCGATCACGCGGTTCTGCGTTTTGCGTTCGGATCTGGTTTGTTCAGGCATGGGCTTCCTTAGGTGAAATGAGCGGCATTACACAGGTTGCAGGCCGGCGTGACGAAGCGCGTCATTAACAGCCGCAACCGCATCGTCCCGGAGCACGTCTAGGACAGACTGCAACGGTGGCGGAATCTGCAAAAGTCCTCCGGATTGCTGAATAATGGTTTGCCCGAGGTTCTGCTGGAACTGTTCGCGGAGCTGTTGAAGTGCTTCGTCGGCAACGCGCAAGTAGTCACTGACTGGTTTACTGGCTAAGGCCCGCCGACCGCCAATCGCCTTGCGAATCACCTGGCGTGTCTCCCGGTCCTTGAGTTCTCCTGTGTTGATTGCGTGCTGGGTGTCCTTCAACGCTTGGATGAACTCTGCCGGCGTTTCCTGGTAAATCGGCGTCCGAAAGGCTGCGCGAGCAAATGCCTCTCCGAGCATCTCCAGAATGATCTTGTCCTGATCGTCCGAGGAACGGACTTGGATGACCTGATTGTAATACCACCGCTGAAGGTCGTGGTTGCGGTTCAGGTCAGTAATGAAATCATCCCAAAACCAAACTTGGATACCGAACGAGCCGGCCTTTCGTGATTTGGCGTCACGTTTGAGTGCGTAGCTCTGAATTGACGCATCCCGCTTGGCAGTGGTGGCAAGAATCCATATGTCTATCTGGGGTTGAAACTTGGACGCATTCTCGATTTCTTGGTCGAGATGCTTCCGCAGTATCTTCCCACCCGGACGGGGATGGTTGTTCTCATCGAGTTCATCCATCCGCTTGCATTGTATCCCAATCAATCTTCCGTTCCCACCTTCGCGGCCAAAGACATCGACCCCGTTTTGTGCCTGTCCTGATCGGCCAAACTTAGTTGGCTTAGGATCCCCGAAGACAGCCCGAAACACGCCTTCTGTGAGATCCTCAAATTGCTGCCAGTAAAGAGGAGGTTGAAAACACTGCGTGATGGTGCTCATATCAATCTCGTCCTTCCGGTGAGGAGTTCCTGCATCATGGCCTGCTTGAGGGCGCGTGTCTTCTCCCGCCGCTGCTCCAGCACCGCCAGCTCCCCGTCCATCTCCGTCAGCACCGACGCGATGGCGGTTTGTTCGGGGTGGGGTGGCAATGGCAGCTCTACTTTCTCAACATGAGACGGTCCAAAGTTCAATTGAGCCGAGCCAGTCGCTTGCGGAGCAATTTGGCGTTTGAATGAATCGCCCATAAGGAAATGACAAAAGTAATCCCGGACAAGGTGCTCTTGGCGCGGCTTGAACCTCATCGTGCTTGTGTTCATACAGAAAGGAAGGTGCGCCGGATTAACGACTGCGACCTTTTCGTGAAACTTCTCCACGGAAATCCCGGAGCACGCGATCACGATGTCTCCTGAATCCGCCAAAAAGTGGGCGTATGCTCCGTGCGCTTCAGCGTCGGAAATGAATCGATCAGTGGTGTCGAGGTTGATTCTGCCTCGGAAGATATTTGTTCCGTTCAGCAGTTTGACGCCAGTGCTGGTGAACTGAGTGTTTCGGACTCCCGGTCCTTCCTGAAACCAGCAAACTTCTGGGACGCGCTTGACCTCCCACTCGCCGTGGAAGCCGGGGAGGCGGGTTTGGCCGGTGAGGAGTTGCT
>CAZAYP010000094.1:0-17913 GCA_964489425.1 uncultured Verrucomicrobiota bacterium
TATCAGCGCGCTACCACTGCCCACCCCCAAAACCGGGCTTTCTTAACCGCTGCGTTGCCTGAGGCGGTGTTGTTGCTGATCGTGCAATGTGTAATATTGAGCACATCGTTTTCCCAGCCATGAATTCCGGCGCCTTCGGTTGCGATGTTTCCAACGATTGTACAGTTTGTAATGGTAGCATTCGCGGACAACGGGCAGGTACGAATATGGATGCCTCCGCCAGAACCGGCCGTATTATTATTTATTGAACATCCTGAGATTGTAAAAGGCGCGATAAAAGAAGAGGCATAAATACCGCCTCCATCCACACCGGTATTGTTGATGATCGTGCAGTTTGTCAGGGATAGCGGTCCTCCAGCGGTCATATCCTCGCCGGAGATTCCTCCAGCGCCAGAAATGCCTGCAGTACAGTTGCTTACAATCAATGATGTCGCATATAGCGAGCTGCCGTTACATATATAAATCCCCCCGCCGTCGTCAGCCGTGGAGCCTGATACTACTGAGTCAGAAATGATGAGATTCGCACCTTGAGCGACATAGATTCCTCCGCCAAGGCCAGAGCCGCCGTCCGTCACAGCCCCGCCCTTGATGGTCATGTTCTGGATGGTGCAGGATGGCATGGCGACTACATCGCCTATCATGAAAACCCGCCATGCGGATGTTCCTGGTGTCGTCACCTGCACCGTGACGGCGACACCGCTGCCGGCGGTGTTGGCGCCGTCAATCGTCACGGAGTTCGTGAGTAGAAGGTCCGACGCGATGGAGATCGTCTCGTTTCCGGCGGAGAGATTGAATTCGATCACATCGCCGGCACCGGCATCGGCAATGGCTTGCCGCAGTGATCCCGCTCCGGCATTGGCGTTGCTGGTTACCGTGTTGGTCGCCGCCCACGCGCCGCTCGCCATGCCAACAACCGCGACCCACACCACCATGCGCCGTTTCCAATGATTGGAAAAAACGTCCGCACTTTTTCCAATGATTGGAAAAATCCCGGGAAAAGTTTCCAATGATTGGAAAACCCGATTCGCCCCGTTCAACCTCTCCTGCGCGTTCTTCATCGAAACCTCCTCACGATTGGCGCCAAATGTCATGAAGCTCAATATGCTTTCGCATGGTAATGCATACCGAGGGATAGTCAAGGGGTCGAACTGGGTATTTAATGGGTATGCGGTGAACCGAGAAAGAGCAGATGAACTGCGAATCACGCGAATGCATCCCTTGTTATTCTCAACTTGCTCGCCCGCTCCATGTTCTGCGGCAACAAGTTTCGCGTTATTCGCGTGATTCGTAGTTAATTCAAATGCTGAATTTAGGGTGAATGGTCTGCACCGGGTTCGACGCCTACGGCGATATTTCCCGCACGCCAAACAGCCGGACCGGATCCTTGACGCCCTTGAGGACAATGCCTTCGTACGGTACGAACTCACAGCCGGGAAACTGGGCGCGGTCCACCCGCGCCAGCAACGGCTCGCTGACCAGCAAGTCGGTGTCCAGCGCGCGCGTCTCGGTTTCGATCCGCGACGCCATGTTGACCGGGTCGCCGATCACGGTGTACTCCATCCGCTGGGCCGTGCCGACATTGCCGGCCACCAGGCGGCCGGAGTGCAGGCCGATGCCCTGCTGCAGCCGGATGCCGGAAGCCGAGGCATTGAACCGGGCCAGCGCATGCCGCACCCCCAGCCCGGCGCGCAACCCGGCGGCGGCATGGTCCGCCACCCCAAACCCCGGCGCGAAAATGGCCAGGACCGCATCGCCGATGAACTTGTTGATCACCCCCCGGGCCTCCATGATCGGCGGGGTAATATGGGTGAAGTAGCTGTTCAGCAGCGTCACGATCTCGTCCGGCGGGAGCGTCTCGCACAGCGGCGTGAACCCGCGGATATCCACGAACATCACGGTGCACTCGATCTCCTCACCCGAAAGGTTGATCTGGCCCGACCCCATGATTTTCTCGGCGATTTCGAGGGACACGAACTTGCCGAAGGTGTCGCGGATTCGTTCACGCTCCTGCAGCCCGGCGACCATGCGGTTGAAGTGCGCCTTGAGCTGCTCGAGCTCGTCGTTGCCCAGCACCGGGGTCTGGGTGGTGAAGTCGCCCTGCCCCACCTTGCGCATCTGGCGGATCAGGACATTGAGCGGCCCGATCACCGCGCGGCGGGCGGAAAACAGCGCCAGGATTTGAGCGATGAAGAAGTAGGCCGTGACCAGCGACATGGCCAGCAGCGGCAGGAAAATGTTGAGGTCCAGCGCATCCAGATCGAGCGTGTTATCCAGCAGGCCGCGCATCCGGTAGGCGTTGAACGCCCACGGCAGGTAAAGGTTGATCAGCATGGGGATCATGCCCAGGGTGAGCAGCAGCATGAGGATCCGCGTGGCCAGGCCGATGGAGTGCCCGGACCGGAATCCGTAGGGATCATGCTGCGCGAACACCGGCGCCGCGATCTTGCGGGTGGCGTAGCGCAAGGTGATCCCGAAATTGAAATAGCTGATCAACGTGCCGTACAGGAAGAACGATACCAGGTCGATCTTGACTGCCTTGTCCCACCAGGTGCCGGACCAGGCATGGTACAGCGTCACCTCGAGCGCGAACCGGACCGCCGCCATGGTCCAGATCAGGCCCATGATGAACCAGGGCAGGCTGACGATCCGGCGCTCGACGGCCTGGCTGTAAACATGCGCGCGCGAAAACTGGTAGCGGTACACGGGCCAGAGCCACGGCACAAGGAACAGCAGCATCCAGTGCACCTGGCCCAGGCACAAGGCCATGGCATCGACAAACCGGGCCTCCGCATCCTTGGGCTTCGTGGCCTCATCGCCCGAGCCGAGCTTCAGCTCAAAGAGTTGGTTGGTGGCATTGAGTTCCACATGAAATCCGGATCCGTTGGTGACGGCCGCGTGATTGGTCACCGAGTGGGTCTGGCTGGTGACCGCGGCCATGATCTGCGGCAGGAGATCCCGGACCTGGTCCATGGCCTTGCGGAAATCCACCTTGGAATAAGCCTGGATGGGCACAATGCACAACTCGCCCATGACCATGCCCAGCCAGATGAACACGAAGAGCGGAAGGTACAACCGCCGCAGCCAAGAGACGCCGGTTCGCAACCAGGCCAGCCGGGTCATGGCGTACCGCCCGGTCCGGCCGGCGCCGCGCGCCACGGGTCGGGATCCGTGGCGTCCCCGAGGCCATCGCTGTCCGTGTCGTCGTTGTTTGGCGAGGTGCCCACGCCGACCTCATGCTGGTCCGACAGGCCGTCCTCGTCGGCGTCGGCGCCGGTCAGGCGAATATCAAGCTGCGCGCTATGACCCGCGTACTCGGCATGGACGCGAAGCGCGGTGTTGCTCAGCACGAACCCGGCCACCAGTTGGTTGGAATGCAGCATCGCGGGCGCGCCGGCGTCCAGGCGCCAGCGGGCGCGGGCGGTCACGTCGTCCGGTTCTTCGCCAGCTTTCAGGACCAGTCCGCGGTAGGCGGCCTGGCTGCCGCCGGGCACAATCATCGGGCCCTGGATGACCAGGCCGGCGGCCGGTGGTTGGGCCGGTTTGCCCGCCGGCGCCCGGTGATCCGCCGGGGGCACCGGCACAACCAACTCCACGGCGCGCAAGTACTCGAACGACCCGGCATGGGCGTCCGCAGGCAGCGGCGGCTTGGCCTGGCCGGCCGTGTCGATCACGTCGCACACCAGCAGGCGCAGGTCCGGGCCGGCGGCCGCGGTCAGGGGAACGGCCAATTCCGGCGGCGCCGCGCGCCGCGGATCGTACTGGCCGCACAACATCCACTCCCCGTCAGCGGCCTGGTGGAAAAAAGCGATCCCCACCAGCGGCATGGGAAACGCGTGGCCGTAATCGACATCCAGCCCGGCGATGCGCACCGCCCCCTCCGCCACCCGGACCGTCATGGCGTTGGTGATGACGCGCAAGGGCCGGTCGCCGGGATTGCAGCCAAGTTTGAGCCCGTACCGCGCGCAGTACTCCAGTTCGGCGCCGGGCTGGATCCAGCGGTTCACGCCCGAGCCGGCGATCCACGGGGTCCGCAAAGAGATTTCCGGGTAACGCACGTAGGGGAACAGGAACGGGCTGCAGTTGATCCAGCTGCCGCGGCTGGCGATGTAGGTTTTGCCGAACCGGCCCCGGAATCGCAGCCACGCGTGGACGCTATCCGCGTCCACCTCGTCCAGCGCCGGAAGCACCTCGAGCTGGTAGGGCTGGTCGCCGCAGGCCGGGCCGAACCAGTACCCACCACCCATGTGATAGGTGCGGTCCATGCCCAGGCCGAACGGCGTTTCGGCCGCGAACGGGGAGAAGAACGAGGCATGCGATCCGCTGGCCACGTACACCACCGGGTGCCGGGTGATCCGGCCGCCCGCCGCGTACTTGCGCACGCAGGACCACGGCGACACCGACCCCTTGTAATGCTTGGCGTAGCCGGCGTAGCGCGGCTCCAGCACCCCGTTGGTCGGCACGAGCAGGATGCTGATGTTTTCCGCCTCGCCCTCGTGGTAGTTGCCCATGTCCCACAAGAGCGCCTGGCCAACGCGGTCGATCTTCAGCAACGCCAGGTGATTGACGTAAAACGGGATCCAGTACTGCAGGATCACGGCGTTGGTACAGGTGAATCCGCGGAAGCGCACGGTGTCCAGCACCAGGCGGCCGTACACCGCGTTGGAGAGCCCGCCGAGGAACTCGCGCCAGTCGCCGCTGCGTCCGCTGAACGGCTCCGCCAGATCGATGAACCCGA
This sequence comes from uncultured Verrucomicrobiota bacterium, assembly GCA_964489425.1. GTDB lineage: Bacteria > Verrucomicrobiota > Kiritimatiellia > RZYC01 > CAZAYP01 > CAZAYP01. Next base: position 4,736 of record CAZAYP010000094.1, read on the forward strand.
GGTCCTTGTCGGCGTTGCGCGCCAGCAGGTCGCGGGGCACGGGATTGGTGATCATGACGTACGCGGCGCCGTCATGGTAGCGCAGGCCGGTGCAGTTGGCGTCCGCGCCCACCGCGGCCATGATGTCGGGGATGCGTTTGGGGCCCTGCTCGATAAACACCTGGCCGGTGCGGCCGTTGAGCGTGACATCGGTCTTGAGCATTGGGGCGTACTGGGCGAGGATCTCGCGCGCCGTGACGTGGCGGATGCCGGCGGCACGCAACGCCGCATCGTTCACGCGGCGGGTGTCGCACAGGTAGAACGTGTCCAGCGTGTGCTGGACCTGCCACGCGCCGCGATCATCGCGCTCCAGAACCACAAATATTCGGCCGAACTCCGGCCGGGTCGCGGGCCGCGAAAACGGGCCCATGCGGCGCGTCTCCCGGCTGCCAGCCGCCAGGCGCATCACGGACGAAGTGTAACTTAACGGGTCCAGGCCCGGGCCGGACCTGAAGCTGACCCGGTACGCGCCACTGTCCACGCAGGCCAGGGACACCTCGGCATGGATCCGGTCCTCCCGGTCAATGCGCCAGTCCAGGCTTTCGATCCGGTTGCCACCCGCGCGCAGCGCCCGCTGCGCAGCTTCCGCCGGCAGCCACGGCGTATCCAGTGGCGCCACCAGGTTGTCCGGGGTTGTGGAGCAGCCGGCGGCCAGCAGAAGCAGCAGGCCGGCCACTGGCCATAAGAACGCCCCCTTGGCTGCCTTCAAGGGGCGGGGGTGGCCGCCGGCCAAGGCTGCCCGTCGCGGGTGATGGTTTGGGTGCGCTCATGCAGGGTGATGAACCGCCAACCTTGATCAGTGAACCGCAGGGTCGCGTCCCATGAGCCCTGGTAACGGAAGGCATGGTCCTGGCCGTCGGCCGGATCAGTCTCGATCGAGTCGTGGATTTCATCGTACGTGGCCAGAAACTCGCCCTCGCCCGCGGGGAGCACCTGGTTCAGCACAAACTTTGACGTCATCTTCTTGATGCGCCCCGCCATGGCCGCATGTTCGGTCTTCCACTGTTCCAGCGTGATGCGGCTGCCGTCGGCGTACTGGATCATGGCATCCGGAAGAGCGGTTGCGATCACGGCATCAAAGTTACCGGCGTCCACCGCGGCCGCCACCTGGTCGAGCAGGGCCTGGACCTCCATTCGCGTCTCTAAATCTTCCAGCCCCATGACCATGGCGGAGGCGGCCAGCATGGCCACGGCGGCCACGGTCAGGATCCTCGCGCCAACAAGTCCGTTGCGGTTAATTTTGCGGTACATCTTGTGTCTCCTGGCTGGCGGGCGCCGCGGGTGGTGTCAACGACATTACCTGTTCCCAGCCGCCGCCCAAGGCCTTGTAAAGTTGCACGACCACGAGCAACTGGTTGAGCTGCGTGCGCGCGAGCGCGTTCTCCGCGGGGAACAGCTGCTGCTGCGCCTCCAGCACCTCGTAGTAGCTGGCCTTGCCGGCCAGGTACCGCTTGGTGGAAACGTCCACCGCCTCCTGCAGCGCCCGCACCGCGTTCTCCTGCTGCACACGCACCTCGGCCCATTTCTGGCGCGAAACCAGGGTGTTGGCCACCTCCTGGAACGCGGCCAGGGCTGTCTGGCGATAGCCCAACTGCGCTTCCCGCGCCGCCGCCACGGCCCCGCGGTACTGGCCACGCAGCCGGCCGCCCTGGAACAAGGGACCGCTGACATTGCCGCCAAAACTCCACGTGCTGGCGGTGCCGGCGGTGATTTCCGACAGCTCCGTGCTGACGCCGCCGAACAGGGTGGTCAGGCCAATCCTGGGAAAGTAGTCGCCCTCGGCCACGCCGATCTGGGCGTTGGCCGCGCGCAGCGTCTGCTCGGCCTGGCGGATGTCCGGCCGGCGCTCCAACAGCTGCGACGGCAACCCCGCGGGCACGTCGGGCGGCAGGTCCTGCTGCCGCAGGCTGCGGCTGCGCGGCAGCGGCCCGGGATTGAAGCCCAGCAGCATGGCGATCTGGTTCTCCTTGATCGCGATCTGGCGCTCCAGGTCCGGGATGGACGCGGCGGCCTGCGCTTCGGCCGCGGCGGCGCGCGCGGTCTCCAGCTTGGACGATACCCCACCCTCCAGCTTCTGCGTAAACAGCTTGAGGCTGTCGGCAAAGGAATTCCGCGTGCGGCTGGCAATCTCGCGCTCCAGGTCCAGTTCCAGGAGCTCAAAGTACGCCTGGGCCACCTGGCTGACCAGCGCCAGCGACACCGCGCGCACGCCCTCGGCGCTGGCCAGGTACTGGGCGCGCGCCGCCTCGGTCATGCGCCGGACCCGGCCCCAGAGATCGATCTCCCACGTGGCGTTGAGCGAGCCGAAAAACGAGCTCTGCTCCAGGCCCTGGTTGGGGCTGACGTTGCCGAGGAACGCGTTCTTGCCGCGGTCGGCGGCCGCCTGGTAGCCGGCCTGCGGGAAGAGCTGGGAACGCGCCTGCATGACCATGGCATCGGCCTGCTCCATGCGGCTCAAGGCGATCTGCGCGTCGTAGTTGTTGGTCAGGGCCACGCGGATCAGGCCGGCCAGGGTGTCGTCGCGGTACACGTCCCACCAGGCCAGGTCGGCCAGCGAGTTGGTCGCCGCCGGTTCCGGCGCGTCGCGGAAGCTGGGGGGCACGTCCACGGCCGGCCGCCGGTAATCCGGCCCGACCATGCAGCCGCCCAGGAACAGAACAGCCGCCAACCCGCCAAGCGTCTTACGCAGGTGCATGGGCGCCTCCCTTATCTTCCACGGCCGCCGGTGGCGCGGGCGGCCCGGGCGGCGCGGCGTGCTTCTTCCCGCCCAGCCGCTCGACGATGTAGAACGTCACCGGGATGATCAGCGTGCCGATGCAGGTGGCGGCCAGCATGCCGCCGATCACCGCCGTGCCAAGGATGCGGCGCGAGACCGCGCCGGCGCCGTCCGCCGTCCACAGCGGCACGCAGCCGAGGATGAACGCGAAGCTCGTCATCAGGATCGGCCGCAGGCGCAGCCGGGCGCCGCCGAGCGCCGCCTCGATCAGCGTCTGGCCCTTCTCCACGTTCATCTTGGCGAACTCCACGATCAGGATGGCGTTTTTGGCCGCCAGCCCGATCAGCATCACCAGGCCAATCTGCGCGTAGATGTTGTTGGGCAGGAGCCGCGCCATCAGCATGCCCAGGGCGCCGCACACGGCGATCGGCGTGCCCAGCAGCACGCTGAACGGCAGGCTCCAGCTCTCGTACTGCGCCGCCAGGATCAGGAACACGCACAGCAGCGAGAAGCCGAAGATCACCGCCGGCGGGATGCCCTGGCGGGCCTGCTGTTCCTGGAACGACATGCCCGCATAGGCAAACCCCATGTCGCTGGGCATGGTCTGGGCGAACACCTCTTCGAGCGCGGCCGTGGCCTGGTCGCTGCTGAACCGGGGGGCGGCCTGCCCGTTGATCTGGGCGCAGCGGTAGAGGTTGTAGCGCATGGTGAACTCGGGGCCGAGGCGCGACTCAATGCTGGTGAGCGCGCTCAGCGGCACCATGTCGCCATCGTTGTTGCGCACGTAAAACTGGGCCAGGTCTTCGGCGCGGGTGCGATACTCGCCCTCCGCCTGGACATACACCTGCCACTGGCGGCCAAACCGGTTGAAGTAGTTGACAAACGCGCTGCCCATGAAGCACTGCAGCGTCTGGTACACGGCGTCCAGCGGCACACCCTGCTTGAGCGCCTTCTCCTTGTCCACGTTCACGTAGACCTGGGGCACGGTGGGGATCAGGCTGGAGTTCAAGCCGGCCAGTTCCGGCCGCTGGCGGGCGGCTTCCAGGAACTTTTGGGTCTGCTGCGCGAGATAGTCGATATCGTGCCCGCCGCGGTCCTGCAGGATGAACTGGAACCCGCCGGCCGTGCCGATCCCGGGGATCGCCGGCGGCGGGAACGCAAACGCGACGCCCTGGCTGAACTTGGAGAATAGCTTGTTCAGCGCCATGGTGATGCCGCGGGCCTTCTGCGAGGGATCGCGGCGCTCGGCCCACGGTTTGAGGGTGATGAAGAAGGTCGTGTTATACGTGGTCTGCACCCCGTTGACCATGTTGTAGCCCACGATGCTGGTCACGTCGGCGATGCCCGGCACCTGGCCGATGGCCGCCTCCAGTTGCTTGGTCGCCGCATCCGTACGCTGCAGTGACGCCGCATTGGGCAGTTGGACCAAGGCCATGAGGTAGCCCTGATCCTCGTCCGGAAGGAACCCGGTCGGCAGCTTATTGCCCAGGAACACCACGCCCCCGCATACCAGCCCCAGGAACAGCAGGCTGATCACGGTCTTGCGGATGGCGAAATGGCAGATGCCCACATAACCATTGGTCACACGGCCAAACACCTTGTTGAACTGGTCGTAGAACCACTGCAGCGGCCCGTGCCCGCGCGTCCGCGGCCGCAACAGCAACGCCGCCAGCGCCGGGCTCAGGGTCAGGGCGTTGAACGCCGAAATCACCACCGACAACGCGATGGTGACGGCAAACTGCTGGTACATGCGGCCGGTGATGCCCGGGATGAACGCCGTGGGCACGAACACCGCCGCCAGGATCAGGGCAATCGCCACGACCGGCCCGCTAACCTCGGACATGGCCTTGAGCGTGGCTTCCTTGGGCGACAAGCCGTTCTCGATGTGGTGCATCACGGCCTCAACCACGACGATGGCATCATCCACCACCAGGCCGATCGCCAGCACCAGGCCGAACAGGGACATGGTGTTGATGGAAAAGCCCAGCAACGGGAACAGCATGAACGTGCCCACCAGCGACACCGGCACGGCCAGCAGCGGGATCAGCGTGGCCCGCCATCCCTGCAGGAAGATGAACACCACCAGGATCACCAGCAGCATCGCCTCCCACAGCGTCGTGACGATCTCGCGGATGCCCTCGGTCACGGCCAGGGTGGTGTCCAGGGACACCTCGTAGTCCAGGTCGGCCGGGAAGCTGGCCTTGAGGCTTTCCATCATGGCCTTGGCTTTCTTGGCCGCGTCCAACGCGTTCGAATCCGGCAGCTGATACACCAGGACGATCGCCGCCGGCCGGCCGTTGACGCGGCCGGCGTAGCCGTACATCTGGGCGCCCAGTTCCACCCGCGCCACGTCGCTCAGGCGCACCATGGACCCGTCGGCATTGGCGCGCACGATGATGGCGCCGAACTCTTCCGGCGTGGTGAGCCGCCCCTGGGCGCGCACGGCATAGGTGAACTCCTGGCCCGGCGGCACAGGCTCGCCGCCGATCTGGCCCGCGGGATTGACCGTGTTCTGCTTCTGGATCGCGCTGATGATGTCCGGCACGGTAATCTGGAGCTTGGCCAGTTGGTCCGGCTTGACCCAGAAACGAAGCGCGTAGTTGCCGGCGCCAAAGATCATGACGCTCGCGATGCCCGGCACGCGGGTCAGCGGATCCGCCAGGTTGATCGTGGCATAGTTGGCCAGGAACAGGTTGTCATACGTGTTGCTGGGCGAGTACACCGAGAAGATCAGCAAGGGGAACCCCTGGGCTTTCTTGACCGTGATCCCATTATTGCGCACATCGGTCGGCAACTGGGTGTCGGCCTGGGAAACACGCAACTGGGTCAGGATCTGGTCCGTGTTGGGGTCCGTGGCCATGTCGAAGAACACGTTCAGGGTCATGGCGCCGTTGTTGGCGTTGACCGAGTACATGTAATCCATGTTGTCCACGCCGCTCACCTGCTGCTCGAGCGGCGTGGCCACGGCCTGCTCCACGGTCTGCGCATCGGCGCCAATGTACGAGGCCGTGACCTGGACTTGCGGCGGCACGATGTTCGGAAACTGGGCAATGGGCAACTGCAGCATGGACACCACGCCCAGGAGCACCATGATGATCGCGATCACCATGGCCACGATCGGTCGGTTGATGAAGAAACTGGCCATGATCGCCTACTTTCCGGGCGCCGTGGCCGGCGCCGGAGGCGTGGGCGCAGCAGCGGCCGGCGCATAGGGTTGCGGGTTGACCGGGATGCCATCCTTCAACTGCATGACCCCCTCGGCCACCACCTGCTCGCCCGGGTTGAGCCCCTGGTCGATCACCCAGAGCGGTCCGACCCGATCCGTGGCTTGCACCGATCGAATCTGCACCTTGTTGTCCGGGGTGATGACCGCGACCTGGAACATGCTCTGCAACTGGGTTACCGCGCGCTGCGGCACCAGCAAGGCGTCCTTCTTGACCTTGACCACCATGCGTACGCGGGCGAACTGTCCGGGCCGGAGGATATTGCCGGGATTGGGGAACAGCGCGGCCAGCCGGATGGTGCCCGTGCGCACGTCCACCTGGCGATCTGCAATGGCGATCCGGCCCCGGTGGGGGTACAGGCTGCCATCGGCCAGGATCAGGTCCATGGCCGTGACCTCATTGGTGATTGGTTTGGGGGCGTTGATCGTCTCCGCCGCCAGCATGTATTCCTGCTCGCTGATGGCGAAATACGCCTTGATCGGGTCCACGGTCGACACCATGGCCAGGTCGCCGCTGGTCGGCCCCACCAGGTCGCCGATCTGGGCGCTGGCAATGCCCGCCACGCCATCGATGGGCGAGATCACGCGGGCGAACCCCAAATTGAGCTTGGCCTGCTCCACGGCGGCGAGATTGGCCAGGTTGGCCTGGACCGCATCGTCGAGTTCCTGCTGGCTGACGGCGTTTTCCTTGGCCAGCGGCGTCAGGCGCTGCACGTCCAACTGCGTCTTGCCCAGGGCGGCCTGGGCTTTGTCCAACTCGGCCTGGAACTCGCGCGGATCGATTTCAAACAGCAGGTCGCCCTTGGCCACCACCGCGCCTTCCTGGTAGTCCTGGGTGAGCAGGTATCCGGACACCTGGGCGCGGATGTGCGCGTTGACATATCCATCCAGCGTTGCCACCCATTCCGCTGTGACGGGCACATCCTGCTGGACCACGCCCACCACCTGCACCGTGGGGATTTTCGGCCCGGCCGCCGGCATGTGCGGCCGGCACCCCGCCAACAACATCACTTCGGCGCTGGCGGCCAGGATACTTACCAACCCGATGTTACGGCCGATGCACGTCATGGTAGAACCTCTTCGTTTCGATGTGTGTCAGGGGCCCGTGTCCAAGACAGACATAACCTGCCAATATTACCAAACCAATGGCAAATTACTGCTGACTAACTCTGGAATTTGACCGGGCGCGCGAGTATTCCATCGCGCGCCCGGCGTGGCGACCGGATCAAACGACGGCGGGGGGGGGCGCTGGCGGGGGGGCTTTAACCTTGGCCCAGCGAGCCTTCTGCGCGGCGCGGATTTTTTCCCGGGCTTCCGGAGACATGGTGCGTTTCTTGGCCACCTTGGCGATCTTGGCCACCTTGGCAATCTTGGCCGCCTTGGCCGGCTTGGCGTCGCCGCCGCGGTGCTTGGCCCAGCGGGCCAACTGCGCCGCACGCATCCGCGCCCGCGCCTCTGCGGAAAATTTGCGCTTCTTCTCCGCCTTGCCCAGGGCGATGGCAGCCACCGGAACCCACTCGGCCGACTCGCCGGCGAACTGGGCGATCACGCGCTGGATAGCTTCCTTGTCAGCGCCCAGGCGGGCAATCTGGTTGTCGATCCGCTCCAACTCATTCTGCAACTCTCTGATTAGACCTTTGTTCATTTGTCCTCCTAGGTTGGGGCACATAATAGAGTAATTCGACGTGTTGGCAAGCCAGTTAGTTAAATTATTTCGAGCCACTCTTTATGTGTGCCCAGCGCGTGTTGCTTGATCCCCAGATGAACCGATTTGCGCTCCGCCCAGCTCGATGCCGATCCACGGAATAAAGTTGAGCGCCTCGGACAATCCGCTATATTGCCCGGACGCAGAACAACTCTGCAGAGGAGCAAATCATGAAATGTTTCATCACCGGCGGGTGCGGCTTCATCGGTTCCCACCTGGCCGAAGCGCTGGTTGGCCAAGGGCATGCGGTGGTCATTTATGACAACCTGTCCACGGGCCACGAGTACAACCTGGCAGGATTCCGCGACCGGGTGACCTTGGTGCAGGGCGACATCCGCGATCTCGCGGACGTACAACGCGCCATGGCCGGAGCGGAGATTGTTTTCCACGAAGCCGCCATGGTCTCGGTGTTCGAGTCGGTGCAAAAGCCGGAAACCAATCATGAAATCAATGTCACCGGCACCTTGAATGTATTGCGTGCCGCGCGGGCGGTGGGCGCCCGGCGGGCGCTCCTGGCCACCTCGGCCGCAGTCTACGGGGACGATCCCCGGCTGCCCAAAACCGAGGATATGCCGCTGCGGCCGGAGTCGCCTTATGGCTTGGCAAAAATTGTGGATGAGTACTACTTTCAAGTGTTCGCCAAGCTATACGGATTGCCCACGGTGTGCCTGCGCTACTTCAATGTCTACGGGCCGCGGCAGGATCCATCGTCCATGTATTCCGGAGTCATTTCCAAGTTCGCCGACGACCTTGCCAAGTCCCGCACGCCCACAATCTTTGGCGACGGCAAGCAAACCCGCGACTTTGTATTTGTCAAAGACGTGGTCCAGGCCAACCTTCAGGCCATGAACGCCGCCATCACCGAACCCGGCGCCGCGTTCAACATTGCCACCGGACGCTCAGTGGACCTGCTGACGCTGCTGGAAACCATGGGCCGGCTGCGCAATGTCCGGGTCTCGCCGGCCCTGCAACCCGCGCGGCCGGGCGACGTGAAGCACTCCAGCGCCAGCATCGCCAAGGCGCAGGCGCAACTGGGCTACGCGCCGCAGTACAGTCTCGAGCAGGGACTGCGCTGCTTGTTCGAGCACCGCCCCCCACAAACTCCATGACTACTCCAGCCAACAATCCCTATGCCCGGGCCTTGCACGGCCTCAAACTGGACGACCCGGTACGCGCGTTCTTTGACTGGTGCCAGGAACGCGAAGCTATCCGCGAGCGGCGCGCGCAGGGGCTGCCGCCCCCGTGGAGCGCGGACCCGGTTTTCCAGCGCGGCCGGTTTCTGAACGTGTTCCGCGAGGACGATCGCGGGTCCCAGGCCGTGATCCGCTTCGCGCGCCAGGCCGGCCCCGTGCTGCCGGATTTGCTGCACGCGCTGTTCTTTGCCCGCTGGTGCAACCGGGCCGACACGCTGGACCGGTTGTCCCCTGCCCGGCTCCACGACCCCACGTCCCTGCGGCACTCGCTGCTGGAGGAAGCCGCACCGCCATGGTTCTCCGAAGCCTACCCGGTCGTCGATGCGCAGTGGGAAGGGCGCGCCTACGGTCGCCTGGCAGCCTGCCTGGAACTGTTCCCCCAGTGCCTGGAGTTCTTGGAAGCATGTGTCCGGGGCGCGGGCGGCAACGTGGTGACCGCCACCCGGCAGATCAATGCCCGATTTGCCATGACCAATGACTTCCCCATTTTCATGGCCGTGATCGACGTGGCCTGGTTCATGCCAAACATTATCCATCCGAACAGCCCGGTTCCGACCGGCATTGGCGCCGCGCCGTACATGGACCTGCTGCAGCGCCATCTTGGCTTGCCGGACCACGATGCCACGGCGCAACGCATGATCGCGCTGCAGCCGACGTATTGGCCCCAAGCCCGCCGGCCATTCATGCCCATCGACATTGAATACACATGCTGCGAGTGCCGAAAATATTACAGCTACGTCAACGGCACCAAGACCTTTGACGGCCGGAACCTGTTTACACCCCGCGCCTAACGGCTTATTCGCTGCCGCTCGTCGATCGCGACAGCAAAGAACATGACCCACGGCATCGGCATATTTGACCCTCATGCCGTGGGCCACCATCAAGGGGCCAGCCAGGTCTTACCGCAGAAGTATATATTGGCCGTGTCGACCAGGTTGCTGTACACAATGGTTTGCCCCAATGCTTGGATATTGGTCCAGTTCTCAATATCAGTCCATGGGCCCGCCAGGATGTCTGCTGTATTCTGCAGCCCATAGTACCTTTTCAAGCCCCCGTACAGAGGGCCCGGAACAATCGTCGGCAGTGTGATGACGGGATACTCGCTGCTGAACTCAATGTCCAATCGAAATGCACTGGCGTGATTGGTAGGGTCCGTGCCGGTAATGTATTCCTGCCATGTAAACAGGCCGTCACGGTCCATATCGTTCGTTGCGGCGGCATTGAAATCATTGGTCCAGTCCGGGTCAGCCTGGGCCAGCCACCATTTGGGCGTGTTGTTGGCCGCCAGATCAGGCGCAAACTCGGCCGCGATCGTGTGATCGACCAGGGCATTGGTGAAGGTGTACGCCCCGGGGGTTCCCACATTCACCCCGTCCACCATGACCGAATTCGCGTGATACCATGGCGCCGGCGCATTGGAGAACGCACACGTGGCGCCCAGCGCCAGCACCACATTTCCGGACGGGGTAATACTGCCTCCGATGCTGGCGGTGGCCAGCACGGTGCAGGCGGTCGGCGCGGTCACAGTTATTGCGTATTCCCGCCATGTCCGTGCCTTGTAGTTATCCACCACCTCCACGCGCGTATGATACACGCCGGTCGTCGCACACGGCCACACGACGTTGGTGCCGGATCCCGAGAAGGTCGGCGCGGCCCGTCCGTAGTCATAGCCGGTCATAAACCACTCGATGTTTGAAACCGTGCCATCGGGATCATAGGCGTCGACACAACCGCTCACCCGCGTGGGACTGTGGGAAGCCGATACCGAGACACTGTAGTTGCGAATCTCCGGCAGGCTGTTGGATGGCGCGGCCATCACCGGAAGGGACATGTCGCCATAGAACATTTCCCGATCGTTGGACACCCCCCGGATCGCATAGTATTGGATGGCCGCCGCACCGATGGACTCGCCCGCCTTGATAAGTTTCCGGTACTGCCGGTCGTCCAGCGTGCACTCGGAAATCAAATGTTCGTAAGGATTTTCGCCGGTCGTGCCGGTCCCGGCGGTCGCCGCCACAAACACACAGCCCCCGCCGCGCGTCATGAGCATATGATTGGCGAGGCAGCCAGGTCTTCCGATCTGGCAGGAATAGGGCAGATGAAACCGGACTTGATTGATGGTTCGATAAAGATCACTGATGAAGAAATAACTTTCGGTTGCCATGAAGTAAGAAACTTCTCCATCGGAGATCTCCTCGAAGATTTCTCCGCCGGCGGCCAGGCAATCCGCCCCCAGGTAGGTTTGCCCGTAGGCGTTGGTCAGGTCGGTGCGATTGGTCACAAAGTCGCAATGGGACGAATCTGTGTAGAGGGGGCCACCCCGGCTGTCGGCATCCGGCCACACCTCTTTCAGTCGCTCGGCGGCAGGCGCAATATCACTGTCACAGTGGCGCCGGTGGGAGTAGTAGAACGCCTTGTGCGGCAACCGCGCAGCGCCGGTACGATAATCATGGTTGGCATCCAGCGCGCGCCGCAGCAGGGTGATTTCGTCGCCATAATCACCATAAGCCGTGCCGGGCCAGCAGATCCGGCTGACCCAGATATGGCACTGCTGGTTGTCGGTCTGCAGCGTCTGGAAATACTGCATGTTCCAGTACACCAGGTCGGTATTGAACACATTGGTCGTCAACGTGGTGGGGCCGGTGGCCACATAATTGGTAACCGCCGGCAGCGGCAGGTCCCCAATCAGAATGGCGCCGGCCATAAACTGGGTGCCGTTGGTGTATTCAGAATGCAAATAATCCCACAACGTCGCAGGCGCCGGCGATGCGGCGGTATTCCAGCCCTTGATCTTGGAGGTGTACCCTTCCCGTTCGAGGTCGCGCTTGAGCCTGAAAATTTCGTTGGTAAGAACGCCCTGCAGCAAGTTCGTGTTGACCACCAGCACCACGAGGTTGCCGGCCCGATCCCGGAAGTGGCGTACTTGAATTGTGCCCGTGGCGGTATTCGCCGAGTCCGCGACCGAGTCATTGACTTTGTAAGTGAAACGATCAAATCCCTGGGTAACACCCGCCCGCGGCCGGTACGTCAGCAACAGGCCGTTGGTGGCGACAAAGGAACCGTTGGTCGGCGGGCTGATCACCTTCACCGACCAGGCCTGGGCGGAAGCGTTGGAGAAGTTCTTCATCTGCATGTCCGGGTCGTAGAAGCCCACCGCGATCAACGTATCCGTCCCCGGCGCACAGCACCTGTATATGTCTTTGGCCAGCGGCATCTGGTTGGCGACAATATAGACCGTACAGGTTGCCGTAGCCGCGCCGTCGCTGTTGGCGATCCTCCACGTGAAACGGTCCATGCTGCCGGTGACGGACATCATCCCATTCGTGCAGGTGTAAGCCCATTTGTTGTTGTTGAGCGTGGCCGCGTTGTTGATATAGGGGAAGCGAATGGTGTCGTTGCTGATGGGGGTGTTGACGGTTACCGGAATCCACTGGCAACTCTCATTGTCATTGGCCCTGCACTCCAGGATCCCGTTGGTTGGCGCGCTGAGCAGTGTAAACGTCGGATTCTCATAACATGGAGCGGCGGTAAAATTCGGGTCTGTGAACGACAAGCCATAGATGCGGCTGGTAATTCCGCACCAGGCCATGGTCATAAATATTTTGGCCCCGCACGGGTTGGGCGGCACCTTGAAGAGCTGGTTGTTGGCCGTCGGGGGCGCGCTGTCAGCCGGCAACGCCACGCCCAGCGCCAGCACGGCCGATAGGGCAAGAACACCTGCTGGCATGTAGATCTTTAGCCTGATATTCATACGGTTTTTATCCATAGATTCAATATTCGGGCAGCCGACATACGGCGTGGGCGTGTCCCGCACGGATTTCCGCGTACAGACGACGCTGTTACGTATGCCTTGCATGCAGGTGAACTCATGGGATTAATGTTCCCCTGTTGAGAGATCCGGTATAGGTCACAACTAGCCAAAGGCAAGGGCGATACGATATTGCAACTATGTGCGAACCGACCCCTCCACCACTGACGAACTGCCCACCGCCGCCTTCGTGATCGTTCCCAAGGAGTGGGACCCCGAGCAAAATCCATACCGCGGCCCCCGCTCATCCACACCGGCTTAGTTCAACCCAGGATTGCAGGGTGGCTGCGCACCCTGCGAATCCTTATGTTGTTGGGCCTCTTCGATTTTTCCTTTGAACTCCACATCTGGCCCTGCAATCAAGAAGTGGACGAACTGGTCTTGGGTCATCGAGTGACTGCCACGCTTGACGATCTTCGTCCGCGCCGGGTCAGGCGTGGGAAAAAGGGGTCAGTCCGAGCATTGTTGCAACTTTAGCTTTAAGCTTTTCCGAT
>CAZAYP010000095.1:0-17512 GCA_964489425.1 uncultured Verrucomicrobiota bacterium
GTTGTCGCACCCAGTCTCCGCAATATCACGAACCTTATGAAATATCCGGGCTAGGATGCTGGTGCCCCGGCGCGCCAGCCTGAATGACGGGGAACCTTCCACGGGAGATCCGGTTGCGGAAAATCCGCCCGTCCGGTGCGGCGGGGTTCGGCGGGAGGGGAAACGTTCGGTCCTGTTTCCCTGCCTCGATCAAGGCAGATTCTGGTAGGCTTCGCTCCGTCGAATCCATCTGGGTTTGATCTGCATCAGGATCCTCGGGATCGGCTTCCACTCGTGAAGGGGATCCTGGCGCATGAATCCCGGCCAAACAATCACTGCAGGGCTGACCCGCGCCCAGGATCCAGTCCGGCCGCGCATAAAGATTGAAGACCGCCGGCAATGCGCTAGTATGCCGGCATGGGTGAACGGAGCCGCGAGTATATTTACGGGCTGAACCCGGCGTTCGAGGTCCTGCGCGCGGGCCGGCGCAAGGTGCTGCAGGCGTTCCTCAGCGAGTCCTCGCGCAACAACCCGCGCCTGGCCAGGCTGGAGGACCAGTTGCGCGACCGCGCCGTGCCGGTGCAGTGGGTGGACAAAAACCGCGTGCTGCAGCTCTCCGAGAGCCGCGAAAACCAGGGCGTGGTCCTGCGCACCACGCCGTACCCGTACACCCCCCTTGACGCCATGCTGGGCCGCGACCGGCTGCTGCTGCTGGACAATGTGGAGGACCCGCACAACGCCGGCGCGATTCTGCGCAGCGCCGAGATCTTCGGGTTCCGCAACGTGCTGCTGCCGATGCGCGGCTCGCCCGAGGTGTACCCCTCGCTGGTCAAGGTGTCGGCCGGCGCCACGGAGTTCATGGACATTGCCCGCGAGTCGTCAGCCAACCAATATTTCAAGGCTGCCCAGGCCGCCGGGTACGAGACCGTGGCCCTGGACATGGGCGGCGCCTGCTCCCTGCGCGAGTTGCGCGGCCGCCGGTTTGCGAAGCTGCTGCTGGTCATCGGCGGCGAGGCGGCCGCCGTCGGCCAGTACATCCTCAACAGCGCGGACCTCGTGGTGCGCATCGACCAGCGCGGCCGCGTGAACTCGCTGAACGCGTCGGTGGCCGCCGGGATCGCCATGTACGAGCTCGCCGGCGCCACGGACGCGCCGGCGCCGCCGGCGGGAGGTTGAGATGGAGTGGTATAACCTTGTCAGCCTGTCCGGGCTGGCCACGCTGCCGCTGGCGGCCTGGCTGCTGTCCGGCCTGAAACGGCCGTTCCCCTGGCGCACGGTCGTCGCCGGCACCATCCTGCAACTGGCATTCGGCCTGTTCCTGTTCGTCAGCCCCGTGGGCAGCCAGGCGTTCCTGTTCCTGAGCAAGGTGGTCACCAAGGTGATCTCCGCGTCGTTCGCCGGCGCGCAGTTCTGTTTTGGTGTGTTGTCCGTGCCCATGGGCCAGCCGGGGTCGCTCGGGTTCAACCTGGTGTTCCAGGGGTTCCCGGCGATCATCTTCTTCACCATGCTGATGGAGATCCTCTACCACATCCGGCTCATGCCGTTCATCATCCGCCAGTTTTCGTGGCTGTTCACGAAGCTGATGCGCGTGAGCGGCGTGGAGGGGCTGTGCGCGTCCAGCAACATCTTCGTGGGCATCGAGGCCCTGGCCACGATCCGGCCGTACCTGGAACGCATGACCCCCTCGGAAGCCTGCACGATCATGACCGCCGGCCTGGCCACCATCGCCTCGAGCGTGCTGGGCCTCTACGCGCTGATGCTCCAGGCCCAGTTCCCCAACATCGCCGCGCACCTGATCTCGGCGTCGCTCCTGTCCGCGCCGGCGGCGCTGGTGATGACCAAGATCATGCTGCCCGAAACCGGCCGGCCCGAGACCCTCGGCCTGCACGTGAAGCCGCACTACGAGCGGCACAACAACATCGTGGCCGCGATCATCGCCGGCGCCAACGCCGGCGGCCGGCTGGTGCTGGGCGTGATCGTGCTGCTGATCGCGGTGATCAGCCTGGTGGCGCTGGTCAACATGGGTCTGGACTGGATTGGCCGCGCGGCGTTCGGCACCGCCAACCTGCGCCTGGAAAACCTGCTGGCCTACCTGTTTTATCCGTTCGCGCTGCTGATCGGCGTGCCGCCCGCCGATGCCATGGCCGTGGGCAAGCTCCTGGGCGAGCGCATCATCATGACCGAGATCCCGGCGTACCAGCACCTCGGCGGCTACCTGGCCGACGGCGTGCTGCACCACGGCCGCAGCGCGGTGCTGGCCGCCTACGCCTTGTGCGGGTTCGCCCACGTGGCCAGCGTGGCCATCCTGGTCGGCGGCGTGGTGGCCCTGGCGCCCAACCAGACGCGCACCATGTCGGAAGTGGCCTGGCGCGCGCTCGTGGCCGCCACCCTGGCCTGCCTCATGACCGCGGCCGTGGCCGGCGCCTTCTACGGCAAGGGCATCATGCTGCTGACGTCCGCGCCGTAACCGCACGCGATCCGCGTTTTCCAATGTTTGGAAAAAGGGGCCTGGATTTTTCCAATGTTTGGAAAACTGCACCGCAAAGTTTCCAATGTTTGGAAAACCGTGACCGAGGCCCGGCCGGCGCCGCGGAAGCCGGCCACGGTCAGCGGGCGGCCGTGGCCGGCCGGGCGCGGTGATCCGCCGGGTAGTTCGTTTCGAGGAAGTCCAGGACCCGGTCGTTGAGCGCGGGCTGGCGGATGGCGGCGATGAACATGCTGTTGTTGCTCACCCGCGGGATGGCGATGCCGGCCCGCAGCGCCGCGTCGAAAATCGAGGATACCTGCGGCCAGTACACGGCAATAAAGCTGGTTTCCCCCAGCCAGTAGGGGATGCCCGCCGCGTCCAGGCGCTGCCGGATCCGGGCCCGCTCGCTGATGAACAGGTCGCGGATGGCGGCGGCGTGGGCCGGGTCGTCCAGGGCGGCCAGGGCCGCCACCTGCGAGGCCGTGGGCACGTAGAACGGGCCCACGCTGCCGGCGAGCGCGGCCGTGGTGTCCGGGTGCGCCGCGACATACCCGACCCGCCACCCGGACAGGGCGTGGCTCTTGGAAAGGGTCCGCACGCTCAGGAGCCGGCGGTCCTGCAGCCAGTCGGCGGTGGTGGTGTCCGCGCCCTGCGAGTCGACGACGAAATCCTGGTACGCATGGTCCACCACCACCCAGACATGCCGCGGGAGCCGGCTGAGAAACCACTTGAAGTGGTCCGCCTTGATCACGTCGCCCATGGGATTGCTGGGCGAGTCCAGGTAGATCAGCCGCGTCTGCGGCGTGACCCGCGCCATGATCTGGAAAATGTCGTGGTGCGCGGCTTCGTTCAGGTATTCCACCAGCTTGATGCCGCGCAGCAGCACCAGCTGCCGCCACAGCCGGAAACAGAACTCGCCGGCAATCACCTCGCTGGCCGGGTCCACGAGGTGGTCGAGGATCCAGGCCAGGATCGCGGACGACCCCGGGCCCACCAGGAGGTGTTCCGGCGTCAGCCCGTGGCGCGCGGCCAGCTTGACCCGCAGGTCGAGGGTGCGCGCGTCCGGGTACTCTTCCGTGTGCGGGCCGGCCATCCAGCGGGCCACGGCCTCGGCCACCCGGGGGCTGGGTGGCAGCGGCGCCTCGCCCAGGTCGGCCTTGACCATGGGCTCGCTGATGCCCTGTTCGCGCCACTCGCGGCGCGACGGCGGCAGCAGCGGCTCGGCCAACGCGCGGTACCGGCGCAGCGGCGGCAGATCGGGCTGGCCCTGGAGATAATGCTCGTGGATGAACAGCGCCCGGCCGCTGTACCGCTCCGCGGCGGGGGACAACAGGTATAAAAAAGGCGCCAGCACATCGTCCGGTTTCGGGAATGTCGCAAACGCCTCGGCCGGGAAATGCGGCCGGCTGAGTTCCGTCTGCACCGAGGGCAACGCCACGGTGTTGACCGTGATCCCCTGCTGCCACAGGTCCAGGGCCGCGGCTTGCGCCACGCCCTCCAGCGCAAACTTGGCGGCACAGTAGGCGGTCATGCCCGCGAACCCGCTGTGGCCGGCCCCCGACGACGCGAGGACGATCCGGCCGCCGGACCGCATGCGCCGCGCGGCCTCGCGGATCAGGTGCAGGGCCGCGGCCGGCCCGGCGGCGAACGCGGCGTGGATTTCTTCGGCCGGCAGCTCGGCCGCGCTTTTCCCGCTCACCGCGGCTGCGGCATTGTGGATCACCGCGTCCAGGCGCGTCCAATGCGCATCGATCCAGGAAAACACGTGGCCGATGTCTTCGGCTCGGGACAAGTCCGCCGCCACCCACGCCACGCGGCCCGCGGTTTCAGGCGTCGCCGCCAGGTCCCGGAGGCGGGCCTCGTTGCGGCCAATGGCCAGTACCTGCGCGCCGGCCGCGGCCAGGCGGCGCGCCAGCGCGCCGCCGATCCCGCCGGAGGCGCCGGTCACGAGGATATGCTGGTCTTTCAGCCAATCCATGGCCACATGATACCCAAGGTCATGCAAAATACATGCTCCAAATGAGCGTTAGCAGGCGGCGTGCCGTGCCCGCGGATATCGATGGCACGGCGGGTGCTTGGCAGGTCCCGGAATGTCCGCCAGCCAACCCATAACGCCCGGGGTGATCCGGCAGGCGACCGGCCCGGCGCCGGCCTTGTCGATCATCATGGCCGTGTACAACGCCGGCGCTTACGTGGAGCAGGCGCTCGCGTCCGTGCTGGGCCAGCCCGGACCGGCCCTCGAAGTGGTGGCCATCGATGACGCCTCCACGGACGACAGCCTCGCGCGCCTACGCCGCGTGGCCGACCCGCGCCTGACCCTGCTGGCGTTGCCGGCCAACACCGGCCCCGGCCGTTCGCGCAACGCGGCCGTGCCGTTGGCGCGTGCCGCCTGGCTTTGCCCGTTTGATGCGGACGACGTCATGTTGCCCGGCACGCTCGGTTCCTATTTCGCGGAAGCCACGGCGCGCCCCGGCGCGGATTGGGCCTGTTGCGGCATGCAACTGTGCGACGCGCAGCTCCAGCCGCAGGGCGTCATGGTGCGCCACGGCTTCGACCTGGTGGAGATGCTGGAGCGCGACATTGTCTGCCACCCCATGGCGTTGTTCCGCCGGGAGCTGTTCAGCGCGGCCGGCGGCTACGACGAGGAGTTGCCGCGCGGCGTGGACTATTCCCTGTTCCTGCGCATGCTGCCCTGGGCCGAACCGTGGTATTACCCCAAGGCCACGTGGCTGTACCGCCGCCACGGCGATAACGTCACGTCCCGCAAGCCGGACACGGACGCGGCGTTGCACCAGCGGTTTCGGGCGCGCGTGCTGGATGGCCCGCCGCTGGGCGATCCCGCCCGCTGGCAGCGCCTGCAGGCGGCGGTCCGGTTCCTGGCCGCCGTGCAAGCGGGAGACTGGCCAAGGGCGCTGGAGTTGGGCGAGAGCCTGCACGGTGGCGGTTTGGAAAGCTTCGAGTTGGACAAGTGGTGTGCCGTGGCCAGCGAGCGCCTTGGCCGGCCGGCCGACGCCCTGGCTGGTTATGGCCCGTGGCTCGACCGGCTCGGTGCCGGCGTGCCGCTCATGCCCCACCAGGCATTTTGCGCGTTGACCGAAGGCCTGCGGCTGGCCCTGGTGATGGGCGACGCGCCGCGCGCCCGCCAGGTCCGGGACCTGGCGCCGGCGTGGCTGGCGCGCTGGCCGTACCCGCCGCTGGCCCGCCTGCTGGCGGCCGGCCGCTAGGCGGTTGGTCGAATGCCCATCAGGCGATTGGCGTTCCCGGGAACGCCGAGCGTCTGCTCGGCAACTGCCCGGCCCAATATTGTGTTGGCCGTAGCGGACAGCGCTTGACCCACTATTAGAATCTGGCTATATTCTTCCCAGAATGAAATACACCATTGTGCTTGCCCAGACGGCGGAGGAGCAGGTGGCGGTTCTCGGCGCGAGATGGCAATCCGGGTTGTTCCGGGCGATGCGCGAGCACTTGGAACACAAACCCAAGAAAGAGAGCAAGATCCGAATCAAGAGACTGCGGGGATTGCGGCAGCCTCAATATCGGCTTCGAGTAGACCAGGTGCGGGTCTACTACGACGTGGATGACGCGGCTGGACGGGTGGAAGTACTTGGGGTCAAGCTAAAGGACGCATCGGCTGACTGGCTGAATCAACACGGAGTGCGAGAATGAAAACAGTGGCAATGTCCGACGCAAAGAACGATATCTGCACAATTATCCGCGATGCAGAGTTTCAAGAGATCGTTATCACACGCCACGGGAAGCCGGCGGCGGTGATTGTCGGTTTCCACGATGAGGACGATTGGTTTGATTATCGCATGGAACATGACGAGCGATTCCTGAAAAGGATTGCACAGGCGCGAGAGGACATTCGGGCGGGGCGATTTGTTGGTCTCGAGGAACTGGAAAAGAGATCAACCCAACAGAGCCGCCAGCCTACGCGGGCCCCGTCACGCGCCTTGCGGAGCAAGGCGCGCCCCAAGTCCCGAGCGGCCGAGGCGTAAAGTTAGAGACGTTCTGAGAAATAAATTATGAACTACAAACGAGTTCTGCGCGCAATCAGTCTGATTCTGGGCGGAATCGGCGCTAGCTTCGCTGCCAATAGCTGGCTTCTTGAACTTCGTCACAACGTTACTGCATTTTCGGCGGATCTGAGCACATATTTAATTTGGCTCTACATTTTCTCCAGCACGCTAATGATCGTCATTGCCCTCATTGCGTGCTCTTTCCAATGGGACACCTATACCTCTATTCAAGCCGAACCGCTGCGCGATTTGCCGTTGTCGGACCGTGCCGATGTCGCCATCGTATCGTCGGCGCTCAACGGCGCGGCGGACGTCCTTGTCACGGACGACAAGGAGATCCTCAACCTGCGTCGCGTCGGTTCTCTACAGATCCTGACGCCTCGTCAATTCTGGGACAAAGAGAGGGGCCAACAAGGCGGACGCGTACGGTGACCCTGGCAAGGTCAACGCCGGGCGCCGACTACATTGGCACCGTAAAGGGAGACGCCATGAAATCCGATAGCAGCCCGAGTCGATCTTCCGGCGGCCCGCTTGCGATAGTCTTGGCTGTGCTCCTCGCCGGAACGGCCGCGATGCTTGGAACTGCCTATGTGGGGCGACTGCAGCCACCGATGGTGTGAAATTAAGCACACCGGCACCTTGCTATGCGTAACGACCAATATTATGTCGGAACACGAATGAAAACGAAGAAGACGGCTATCATACTCGCCATGCTGGGGTTAGTGTGCAGCTGCATTCAGCGCCCGCAAATGACCAAGGACCGTGCCCTGTCCATCTTCTCACGGGTCACTGGCATCACGATCACGAATGACAGCGCTATCATCGGATTCAAGGATGACCACCGGGGCCTCGTCGGCGACGGTGAGTTCGGGATCGGAGTCCGTGTTCCGGAGTCAACCATGAACGCGCTCCTCAACGCGCCTCCTCCACTGGGACAAGAGTGGAGAAGAGGCCCTGTTGAAGGCGAGATAGGGTTCCACTGTGCCTTCATATACTCAAGCTCCCCAAGTTGCATTGGAATTGGAATCCAAGGTGAAGAACGGTACGACGGTGGCTCACCAGGGGCCGTCGAGATCCTGAGCAGCACGAACGCTTTCTACTGTGCGAAGGACCGGGGGCCTGACTCGATCGCATGGCACAACGGAACTCTTCTCGTTGTCACTCCTTCAGAATCAACAATGTGGCTTTCTATGTGGGATTGGTGAAGTTGGAGAGTTCCCAACAGTCGGCTCCCCGTGACAGGCTGAGCAACCCTCAGTCAGTCACGGGCCGCGGATTCGCCAACCGGTTCTCCGATCTTAGTGGGCATGGCGGAGTTGAGTCTTGGCGATGCCCACCAAGGACCTGAGCGCGGCATTCACCGATCCTTCATCGGGAAAGAACCTTGCCACGTCCGGGGAGAGCAGCACGAGGTTCGTTCCCTCCCGGAAACGTTTCGCGTACTTTCCCCGCAATCCCCCCTTCAAAAGGGAGAGGTCATACTCTGGCCGCAATTCATCGTTCCGGTCGTTGTCATTGACCTTCTTCATAATGCCTTCGTTCCAGTGGGGTTGTCTTTCTCGCGCTGATGATTCGAACCTTGTCACCTCGGTCGGTGTGCGACACCATCAGGATGCGCCGGGATCGCGACATTCCCACTGTGATGAATCGGTGTTCCGCTACCGAGTGGTCCGGATCGTGGTAGGTGATCGAGAGGTCATCCGCAAGTACCGTGGCCGCTTCGTGAAACGAGACGCCATGCTTTCGCAGGTTCTTGTCGGCTTTCAGCAAATCCCACTCGAATTCCATGGCGGCATCCTACCACCGCAGGCACGTTGCGGCAACCGTCTGTTTTCTGGCGAACATGGCGATAATGCCGTGTACCTTACGGGGGCGTACGGTCAACGATTCGGCACTTTCACCGAGAAGGAAAGCTTCGAGGGCGACCTTGAAATCTCAAACGAACAGGGCGTGGTTCTGCTCAAAACCAAGGCGCCATTCAAGGGATGGCAGAGATAGCGCGTCTTCCAGAAAAGCGAGGCTGCCCATTGCCCAGCCGCCGCACGTCCGGCCAACGACTGTTTTACTCGGCCGCTGGTGGGAACAGGCCCAGTTCGCGGCCGCGCGCCACGGCGGCGGGGAACTTCTCCATCAGGGCCTGGATTTCCTCGGGTTGGCCGGCCATGCGGATGTCTTCGATGTGCCAGCCGGGCACGACCATGACGCCGTAGAGGCCCCAGTCATACACCGGGCACTCCTTCTTGACGAAGCCCATCCACGTGCCGGCCGGGATGACGATCTGCGGGACCTGGCCCTGGTCCGCGGCCGGGCCCAACACGATCTCCTCCCAGCGGCCGTCGGGATACAGCAGCAACTGGATCATGGGCGCGCCGGCGTGGTACAGCAGGATCTCGTCCGAGGTCAGCACGTGCCAGGGGTCCACGGCCGCCTCGCGGGTCATCATGTAGTAGATGAGCGAGGCCGCGGCGCGCGGCTTTTCCGTGGCGGCGCGCAGGGCCGACTCGTACGTCGCGCGGTAGAAGCCGTGGCAGGCCTCGTCCGACATGGGGACCAGCTTGAGTCCGGCCATGACCTGCTCCGCGGTCAGCGGCGCCGGCGGGGTCACGGTCGGGTCAATGGCCACGGCGAGGGCCATGGGCAGCCAGGCAACACACAACAACGCGGCGATTCTCAACATATCCACCTCCCTGGCCGGCGGTACGCCGCCGGGCTTTGATTGACTGGAGGCGCATGTTAGCGCGGCTGGCCATGCTTATCAATATTGATGTCCACCGCGTAGATCCCGGGCGCCGGCAACGGGCCGGCCGCGCACCGCGCCACGGTCCCGGTCACGAGGCAGAACAGTTCCTCGAACACGCCGTCGATGACTTCGCCGGGCACGCCGTAGTACAGGAAGTTGACCGGCATGGCATCGCCCAGCAGGTACAGCGTCTTGGCCGGCGGCGGCGTGGCCGGGTCGGCGCCCGGCACCGGGTCAAACACGATCCGGACCGCATGGCCCTGCAGCAAGAGCTGCTGCGGGTCCTTGATGGGCAGGGTGGTCAGCCGCACCGGAAACCCGCCGATGCGCGGCTGCTCCGCGCCGGCCAGCTCGTTCAGCCAGTCGGTCAGGTCCGCGAACTCCACATTTTTGGTGGAGCCGCTGGCAAAGTACAGGGCCGTGGCCGTGCCTTCCAGCAGCAACCGGGCAAAGAAGTCGCGTTTCAGCACGGACACGCCGGTCACGCCCAGGAACAGGTCCCAGGGCTTCCAGGCGGGTTCCGGGACCTGGTCAATGGCGGAGTACTCGCCCGGCTCCGGAACGGTTCCCGCCAGCTTGAGGTCCAGCCCGGCGACCGCGCCCCAGCGCGCGCGGCCGGCGGCGGCGGCCCGCAGGAATGCGCCGATATGGCCCCGGGACCCGAGGACCACGGCGTGCCGGTGGAGCAGATCCCGGCCGAGGCCGGCGAGGATGGACTCCACGGCATTGAGGATGGAATGGGCGCAGGCTTCGGCTTCGGTCTCGTTCTTGTAGCGCGAGGCGGCAATGGTGCAGGCGGGAAAGTGCAGGCGGCCGTGCAGGCGCTCGACCGCCTGCAACTGGTAATAGCCGTTGGCGGTGTGCTCGAACGTCGCGGGCAGGAGCCCGGCGAGCCACTCCGCGGCCGGCAGGTCCGCGGGCAGGTCTGGCGCGGGCGGGTAGTCGCAATATGCCAGCAGCTCGCCCAGGGTGCCGCCCCGGCGGCACAGATCGTTCAGCGGCGGGGCGATATAGCCGCCATCCTCGATCAGCAGCAGCTGGCGCTGCTCGCGGCGGGCGGCGACAGCCTCGCGGATGAACAGGTGGAACGCGGCCACGCGCATGGCGGCCAGGTAATCCAGGCGCCGGGCGCGCAGGCTTTGCTCCAGGGCGTCGAGGCCGTCGACCGGCGAGAACTGGCGCGACAGGATGTAGGATCCGGCCACGGACTGGCGCGAGTCCAGGTGCTGGAGCGCGTAGAAGCGGAAGCGCGGATCCGGCAGGCTGAGCATGTCTTCGATCAGCGCGTCGGCCACGAGGCCGCTGTAGCGGACGAAGAGCGTGGTCAGGGCGCCGCAGCCGGAGTCGTCCAGCGCCTTGACAAAGCCCAGGACCTCGGCGGTGGCGTGGTGGATCAGCAGGATGCGGTAGCGTTCCAGGGCGCCGGGCCGGCCTTGCGCCACGGCCTGGCCCAGGGCCGGCAGGCGCGCGAGGTAGGCGCGCATGTCCGGCGGCGGCCGGGCCTGGCCCACGCTGACGTTGAGCATGCTCCCCTTGCGCGAGAGGTCCAGGTACACCCGCTGCGCGCCGTCGTCCATGGCCACGGGGTGGCCGGCGGCCAGCAGTTGCAGCACGGCCGCGCCCTCCAGCAGCGCGAGGATCTTGGCCAGCAGCGCCACGCCGTCCCGGCCGCGGTCCAGCAGCCAGCGCTCCATCACGTCCGGGCTCCAGGCGAAGCTGGCGCCGGTCACGTGCGGCAGCCCGTTGGCGGCCAGCAGCTCGAACAGCGCCGGCAGGCGGCTGGGATCCTCGCTGAAGTTGCCGCGCTGGTTCTGGCCCTCGCGGAGGATCCCCAGGTAGAGTTGCTCCGCCATGGCCACGATGTCCTGGCGGAAGTGCCGCCGGCCGCTGTCATTCACCACGCGGTGCGGGATGTGCTTGAGATTGAGCCGCGACTGGCGGCCGTTTTCCACGGTCAGGCGCAGGAACCGGCCGGCCGCGTCATACTCCAACAGGAAAAAGTACGGCGCCGGATCGGTCGCGTCCTGGTGCAGGGGGATCAGCAGGGCCGTGGCCCCGTTGTCCGCCGGCGCGGGCCCGGCGGGCTCGGCGCCACGATCCGCCAGCCCCGGGAACAGCACGCCGCCCCACGCGGGG
Source organism: uncultured Verrucomicrobiota bacterium (assembly GCA_964489425.1). Classification (GTDB taxonomy): domain Bacteria; phylum Verrucomicrobiota; class Kiritimatiellia; order RZYC01; family CAZAYP01; genus CAZAYP01. Next base: position 11,342 of record CAZAYP010000095.1, read on the forward strand.
GTCTGCACGACATCGAGCGCGGCCCGCACGTGCCGGGTGAAGCGCGCCGGGTCGGCCTCGAGGTCGCGCGCCACGGCCAGGCGGCACGCCAGCAGCACGCGGGTGACGCCCAGGGCCGCCAGGTCCGGGGTGGCGTCCCAGTCCACCGGCACCTGGGCCTGGACGTCGGCCGCGGCCTGCCGGCACTGTTCCAGGGCCGTGCGGGCCACCTGGCCGGCGAGGGCCGCGAGGCCGGAGAAGATGCGCACGCCCGTGGCGTTGATCACGTACAGGCCGTCGGCCTGCTCCAGCAGCGGCAGGCCGAGCAGGGTCGGCTGCGGGCCGTGCGGCGCGGCGGTTGGGTTGCGCGCCCGGGCGAACCGGGCCGAATCCATCAGGTGACCGAGGATGGTGCCGATGGGTTTGCCGCCGCCCGTGGTGCTCATGCCGAGGCCTGCCTTTCTACCGCGACCACGGCCTGCCGCCGCAGGTCCCCGGCCTTGCGTTTCAACTGCTGGAAATAATCGGAGCCGGTGATGCGCGCCAGCTCTTCCCGCTGCTTCTGGTGGTCGATCTCGATTTTCAGCTCGGTCACCTGCTGCTGCAGCACTTCCTCGCGCCGGGCTACGGCCGCCACCATGGTGGCGAACGCCTGCGCCAGGATGCCCAACTCGTCGTCCCGCCGGCCCAGGTCGCGCAGCCCGGCCACCGGCGCGTAGTCGCCCGCGGCGGCGCGCCGCGCGAGGTCGGTCAGGGTAACGACCGGCGCAGTGATCTTGCGGGCGGAAAACGCGGCCACGCCCAGCCCGACCACCAGCACCAGCAGGATCAGCGCGCCCAGGGTGTAGAGCTCCTCCACGCGCAGCTCCTCCTCGATCGACACCAGCACGCTGCTGAACCAGGTGGCCAGCACGGTGAGCATGACCAGGTAGTGCACGGTGATCAACGTGCGCGTTTCCAGGCGCATGACCAGCAGGTGCGCCGCGTACATCAGCAGCGGCACCAGCAGGAACGCCCACAGCGTGTCGGTGATCACCACCGGCAGCAGCAGGCGGAAACACGCGTCAAAGAGGCTGACGTGGCCCTGGGCGAACTCCATGCCCGTGGAAAAGATGTACGGCAGGCTGCTGGCCGCCAGCAGCACCACCAGCAGGCGGGCAAAGGACGGGATCGAGTCCACCGGCCGCGCCCGCGCGCGCGGCGCCAGGCCGCAAATCAGGCCCATGAGGCCGTTGGCCAGGCTCCAGTGCGGCGCGAACAGCAGCCCCTTGCCGGCCATGGCGTAGCCCAGCATGTCGCCCAGCGCCCCGCAGGCGAACCCCGCCGGGCCGCCCCACAGGATCCCCAGGAACATGGGCAGCACGACCTGCGGCCGCAGCTCCGCGAAGGTGCAGCCCGGCAGGTACACCAGGCCGGACAGGTAGTTGGCCACCCCGTAGGCCTCGACCGCGACCACGAACAGCAGCAGCCGGCGCAGGGCGGGCCGGGCGGCAGGCGTGGGGGCGGCGGCTTGCATGCGTCAGGCCGTCAGTTCGCGGGCCACCCGGCGCAGCTCCGCGGTGATGGGATGGTCCGGGTGCCGCACCACGAAGATCTCCTGGCTGGCCAGGGTCATGACCTCGTCGGCGTGCGGCAGGATCGCGGCCACCGGGCAGTTGTAGGTCTCGGCCACCATCCGGCGGATCTGGGCCGGGTCAAAGGTGGCCGGCACCTTGTTCACCAGGATGAACATGCGCGGCACCTCGAGCTCGCGGGCCACCTCCACGGTCAGCCCGGTGCCCTGGTAGTCCTGGTAATCCGGCCGCATGACGATCAGCAGCGCATTGGCCACGGCGATGGAGAGCAGGGTTTCCTCGTTGAGGCCCGGGTGGGTGTCGATGATCAACACGTCCAGCTGGAGCGCGGCGATCAGGTCCTGGAACCCCTGGCTGAGCAGGTTGACATCGTACCCGTCGTGCAGGATGCGCGCGATGTCCCCGGCGTTGACGCTGGCGGGGACCAGGTGCACCGAGCCCGCGGTGGGCGCGCGCAGCGCGGCGGTGACGTCGTGCGCGGCCTGCGCCATCGGGCACCGGCCCCAAAGATAATCGTTGAGCGCGCAGCCCGCTTGCTCCACGTTGAGGCCGAACAGCACGTGGATGCCCGGCGACTGGATGTCCGTGTCCACCACGCCCACCCGGCGGCCGTCCAGCGCGTACAGCGCCGCCAGGCTCGCGGTGGTGTTGGACTTGCCGGTTCCGCCGCGGAACGAGTGGACTGCAATAATCGAAGCCATGGCGCAGGTCAGCCGCCGGCCATGGGGGGAATATGGAACACGATCAGCCCGGCGGACTGGCCATCCGGAAGAATCACGGGATCGGCATAGAGGTGGATCGTGGCATGCCGGCCGGGCGGTTGGGCCACGTACATGGAGGGCGCGGCCTGCCACGGCTTGCGGGTCTCCCAGGCCGCGCGCAGCGCGTTGGCGTCCTCCACCCGGGCGAACAGCTGGAAGTAGTCCCGCCCGCTGGCTTCGGTGCCGGCGGGGATGTTGAACAGGCGGCCGAAAGCCGTGTTGCCGAAGGCCAGGCGCCCGCGGTTGTCCAGCACCGCCACCCCCACGGTGGCGCAGTCGAGCGCCGCGCGCCATGTGATGTGGGGCGTGGGCATGAGCGGATCGCCGGCCCGGCCGGCGGCGGCATGCGCCAGCCGGGTGCGGTACTTGTCGGCCGCGCGCTGCAGGGTCCGGGTCAGGGTTTCCACGTCCACCGGCTTCATCAGGAAGTCCACGCCGCCGTGGTGGATGGTCTTGATGGCCGTGTCCATGTCCGGGAACCCGGTCATGACCACCATGACCGTGTGCGGGTACTCGGAGGTGATATGTTCCATGAGTTCCAGGCCGCTCATGCCGGGCATGCGGATATCCGTCAGCACCAGGTCCGCCGGCGACTCCTTCATCATGGCGAGGGCGTCGGCGGCGGAGGTCACGGTCCGGACATGGTAGGGCTGGTTGCGCAAGGCCCGCTGCAGGAAGGCGATGACATCGTGGTGATCGTCGACCACCAGCAGGTTCAGCTTATCCGTATTGGCAGCTTGCATACCCATCTCCTCGTTGGTCACCCAGCCATCACGTTAGGCCGGTTGGACCCGGATGGCCAGCGAAAATTGCCTGCGCCGCACGAATGTCGATTGCCCGCCTTGGCTGGTTCGGGTAATAATGGGATCAGGATGCCAAGAACCAGAGACAGCGTATGAGCCGCGTTACAGAACACCTGCTGGTGGCCCCGACCTCCCACGCGCTGGGCGTGTTGCTGCATGCGATGCTGGGCCTGCGCTACCGCGTGGCGATCGCCGGCCGCGACCACGTGCGCCGGGCCCGCGGCACGCTGCTGCTGGCCAACCATCCCGCGGAGATCGACCCCGCGCTGCTGGTGGTTTTCCTCTGGTTCTGGACCCGGCCGCGCCCCGTGGTGCTGGAATCCGTTTACCAGCGGCCCAGCGTCCACTGGCTGCTCTGGCTCAACCACGCCCTGCCCATCCCGGACCTGGAGACCGACCGCACCGCCGCGGCGGTGCGCCGCCTGCGCGCGTGCCTGGAGGAGTTGGGCGCCCGCCTGCGGCAGGGCCAGAACGTGCTGCTGTACCCGTCGGGCCGCCTGTCGCGGGATGGCCGCGAAACCATCGGCAACGCCGCCGGGACGCAGATGATCCTGGCGCGGAACCCGGAGACCCCGGTGGTGCTCATCCGCACCCGCGGGCTGTGGGGCAGCTCGTTTTCCTGCGTGGGCGGCGACAAGCCGGACCTGGAAAAAGCCATGGCCAACGGGGTCCGGTCGGTGCTGCGGCACGGCCTGTTTTTCGGCCCGCGGCGGCGCGTGTCCATCACCTGCGTCCCCGCCCCGGCGGACTTTCCGCGCCAGGCGCCGCGCCACGAGCTGAACGCCTGGCTGGAAGCCTGGTGGGCCCAGGACGGTCCGGAACCGGCCACGGCCGTGGCCTATTAATCGGAAGCCCCGCGCCCAGCGTCCCGGCTCCGCTGCGGAACGGAACAAGGGCTTGCAAACCCGGCCGGCGGGATGGTAATTTGCCGCCCATTAACCAACGCGAGGAACAAATACATGAAGAAAAAAGCCACGAAGAAAGCCGCGAAGAAGGCCGATGTGATCAAGGATGTGAAAAACAGCGAAGCCTGCCTGTACGGCAAGGATTTCCTGCTGACTTGGGACAAGACCCACGACGAGCTGAAGCTGGTCCTGGACGTCGCCCTGGCCATGAAACAACTGTACGAGAAAAACGTGTCGCTGCGCGTGTTCGACTCGGGGCTGGCGGTTTCCAATTTCCGCGACAACTCGACCCGCACCCGCTTCTCCTTTGCCTCCGCCTCGAACCTGCTGGGGCTGGCGGTGCAGGATCTGGACGAGGGCAAATCCCAGATCGCCCACGGCGAAACCGTCCGCGAAACCGCCAACATGATCTCGTTCCTCACCCAGGTCATCGGCATCCGCGACGACATGTTCCTCGGCGCCGGCCACACCTACATGCTGGAAGTGGCGGCCGCGCTGGATGACGGGTTCCAGAAGGGCGTGCTGCCGCAGCGGCCCGGCATCGTCAACCTGCAATGCGACGTGGATCACCCCACCCAAACCATGGCCGACCTGGCGTGGCTCCGCCAGCACTTCGGCGGGCTGGACCAGCTGCGCGGCAAGAAGATCGCCATGACCTGGGCCTACTCGCCCAGCTACGGCAAGCCGCTGTCCGTGCCCCAGGGCATCATCGGCCTGATGACGCGTTTCGGCATGAACGTGGTGCTGGCGCATCCCAAGGGCTACGACTTGATCCCCGAGGTGGTGGACGTGGCCCGCAAGAACGCCAAGGTGTCCGGCGGCAGCTTCCAGCAAGTGGCGTCCATGAACGAGGCGTTCGCCGAGGCGGACATTGTCTACCCCAAATCCTGGGCGTCGTACCAGGTCATGGGCCGGCGCACCGAGCTGCTCAAGAAACACGACAACGATGGGTTGAAAGCCCTCGAAAAAGAGTGCCTGGCGCAAAACGCCCAGCATACCGACTGGGAATGCACCGAGAAAAACATGCAGCTTACCCGGGGCGGCCAGGCCCTCTACATGCACTGCCTGCCCGCGGATATCAGCGGCGTCTCCTGCAAGCGCGGCGAAGTCCAGGACTCGGTGTTTGAAAAATACCGCATCGAGACATACAAGGAAGCGGGCTACAAGCCGTTCATCATCGCGGCCATGATGCTGACCAACCGGTTCCGGGACGTGGGCATGCTGCTGGGCGCCCTGGCCAAGTATGCGGCCCCGCGCCTGCTGATGGACTGAGCCCCGGTCCAATCCGGATTAGCGCGGTAGACTATTTCGGAGCGCCATCAGCCGGCGCGTGCGGAACCCACGCCCGGCCTGCGGGAACGAGCGGCAAGGTGGGGCGGGGCTTCCGGACGCGCCATCAGGGGATGTCGAATCAGGCCAGCCCTTTTTTCAAAATCTGCTGGGTTTTGGCCGCGTCTTTCTTGGCTACGGCGACATAAAAGTGGCACATTTTCCCGGCGGCCATGCCCGACAGGCCTTCAATGTTGATGCCCGCATCGCCAAGCAGTTGGCACAACCGGGCCGACAAGCCAGCGCGGTCCGGTCCGGTCACGCTGAGGTTGGCGTAGTGGTCGCTCTTGGACATGCCGGCCTGGCGCGCCGCGCGCGCCTGGGCGGCGCCGCAAATGGGGCCGGTAAAGAAGACCGCCTGCCCCTTGCTGGCCGGGCGGGCAAAGAGGAAGTCCAACTGGGTCTTGGATTCAAGCAACCCCTGCAGCTTTGCGGCCAAGGCCCCTGGCTTGTTCGCTGCGAACCCGAACCACACCTCGCGTTTCTCAATCTGGTATGCCATGGATGCCCTGCCTTTCTATTTTTTTCTTCTTCTGTATTCCTTAAACAAGCAGCCCTCTGCCCGCGATACTAGGGCCGCGCCACCCGGCGTCAATGGCAAAATCACACAAAGCAGAAATCGGTCGGCCACGCACCGGGGCCGGGCGTCACGGCAAACGGGCGCATCTGCGATTCGGTGCACGCCGGCTGCGCCGCTTCCTGAGTTCCAGATTGATTGTCTGCTATTAAACGGCAAACCCTCACCGAATCACAGATGCGCCCACGGCCCGTTGCGTCAAATAGAAACGACACCGAAATGAAGATCGGTTGTGGGGGCCGT
>CAZAYP010000096.1:0-17495 GCA_964489425.1 uncultured Verrucomicrobiota bacterium
CGCACACCTCTCTCTACTTCAGCCTCTTACCACCATCGCCGACACAGCCTTGACGACAGTGCGTGGCCCTCCACATGCAAAAACAAGCCGTTTCTTAAGGATTTTTGAGGGTCGCGCTCCGTCGCGACCATTCTGGATCTGTTTTTCAAACCTGCTGACGCCTTACGCATTTTTTTTATTTTGCACTTGCAAGATGTTGATGATTGGTGTTTGTATCCAAAATGTTTGTTATTTTGGCGCGTTGTTTTTCTACGTAATACCAGGATGGCCATAGGGATGGCGAAACACAAAACAAGGGAGGGGCGGTTGTGAACAAAGAGAAAAATGCCGAAACGAGCAATCCTGAGGCGCCAATAGTCTTCCGCGTTGCTCAGCTCCCGGCATCGGGCGGCTCGACCATGGACCGCCGGACATTTGTCAAAGGCACCATGGCGGCTGTGGGCGCGGGCGCGCTAATGACCGTGCTGAACGGTTGCGAAAGCGGCGGCGGCGGTGATGACGATCCCTGCGTGTGCAATACCGTATGCCCCTGTGAACAGGTCGGCGCGTGTCAGTGCGATGTCGTGGCGTGCCAATGCCAGTTTGGCTGTCAATGCCACTCCGTCTGCCCTTGCGAGACCGTGGGTAGCTGCACCTGTAATGTGGTCCAGACAACGTGTGTGGAGACTCCGGGCCAGGCCGGAACGGTCAAGCCAGGCCAGACCGGGATTAACTTCGTCGGGCCTGCCGGCGAAACACGCACGATGCCATGCGGGACGCCCATCCCGGCTGGCTGGACTTGCACTTGCAACTGCGTGAGCGTGCCGGCTGCCTGCACCTGCAATGGGCACTGCGCATGCAATGGGCAAGGTCACTATTGGCATCCCTGCTGATGGTGCGCGGACAGCCCGCTGCCGGGAGGGACGAATAACATGGCTGGGAGGCCCCCGCCCTTGGCCTTGCCGCGGTCCTGCCGACCAATCCGGCCGCAATTTACCCGCTTGGTGGCTGCAACGGGCGTGGGATTTCTTGCTTGATTGCGTTCTTGAATCGGATCTAGTCGGGCGGGCGGCAGACCGGCAGGAACGCTTCTGGTCAAGGTTCGCTTTGATTTGGCGAGCACAGGAAGGATTTTGAATAGGATGACGATTGCCTGGCAAGTGCTCAGTAAAAATATATTTCTGGTCTCCGCAGATGGTTCTAAACCGATCCTGTATGCGCCGCTCCAAGGCGTGGTCATGGAAGTGAACCAGAAATATGTCGATCGTTTCCGCGAAGTGCTGCAAGGAAACACCTCCGCCGCAACCGTCTTGGGACTGGAACCATCCGTTGTTGAGCGGTTTATCCAAACGCCGCCCGAAGCGGTACGACTACTCAATCCACAATGGCCCAGCACGTTTGAACCGACGAGTGTGACGGTTTTTCTGACCCACAAGTGTACTTTACGTTGTGCCTACTGTTATTGCCATGGAGGCGAGGGCATAGACATGCCATGGCCCGTCTTCGAGCGGGCGGCTAGGTTTACACTGGACAATGCACGCAGGCTAAAGCACGATTTCCACTTGGGGTTTCACGGCGGTGATGTTGGAGCTTGTTGGCCGCTCTTCCAGAGATGTGTTGGCTTCGTTGAACAAGTTTGCGCTGAGGCAGGCGTCAAGTGCGTGATGTCGATCGGCACGAACGGATTCTATACTGATGACCAAGCCCGCTATGTCGCGCAGCACATCAACAATGCCACCGTATCCGTGGACGGGACCCCTGCAATCCATGACGAATACCGGGCGACAGCGTCCGGCCAGCCTTCGCTGAGTCGCATCCTCGGTTCAATTAAGATTTTCGAGGCCAACAAGATGGCCTATTCCGTGAGGATGACCGTTACGGGGAAATCCCTCCCCTTGCTGCCGGAGTGCGTGGAGTTCATCTGCCAGAATACGCAAGCGGGCACGATCCGTGCCGAACCGCTTTATTCGCGGGGCCGTGCGACCAGTACAAATATGGCAGCCTTCACCCCCGACCAGTTTGTGCAGGCGTTTCGCGTTGCCCGCGCTGTTGCGAAGACGCACCAGCGACTTCTGAGTTATTCGGGGGCCCGCCTGGGGGGGGTGTTCGGATCGTTTTGCTCGTATCCTGCGCCGACCTTCGGCGTGACGCCGGAAGGCAACTTGACCTGCTGCTATGAGGTGCTGCATCCCGACGATCCGCTCCGCGATCCGTTCTTTTACGGTCAAATGCCACCGGATGGGTCTTGCGTCACTGTGGACAAACAGCGGGTGGCCACCCTCCGAGCATTGGCCCAGCAGCGGCGGGAGGCTTGCGCCCATTGTTTTTGCGTTTATGCCTGCGCGGGAGACTGCGCAACCAAGGTGCAGGATGGCGCTTTGCCGGCCAACGAGACTCCCGCGCGCTGCCACATAACCCGCGCGCTGGTCTATGACATGCTCTGGGCAGTTCTATCGGGAGAGAATCCATTGCAACCGGCCATCGCAAACAGCGAGGACGCCCGGCCGCGGACCGCCAGCAGTTGCGTGGACTGTGCCAAAGCCCCCCCCGGGCAAGGACCGGCGCCGTGAACGGCGGGGATGGCCGCTTAGGCGTTTCTACAACTAAATCCGGGCCGGGCGCACAGCCTCTACCGGAAGAGCTCAGAAGGATCCGGGGCGAAGCGCAGGGATTTGGGGGGCATCACGAAGCTCGGACAAGAACCTCGTTGGAATGGCTGCGGCAAGTAGAGGCCATTCGCCAACGCGTCCCTTCCGTGTGTGTGGAAGATGACGGCGAGACCGTCCGACTTGGCGATCTGTCTCCCGGCTGTGCGGCGTGCAAGGCCGGAAGCTGGGACTGCATCTTTGTCACGCTGCGCTGCAATCTCCATTGCGCGTTTTGTCTGATACCCAGGCAGCTCTCCCTGCGGCCCATGTACTCGGCGCTCGGAGGGAACTTGGCTACGCTGTGTGACCGGTATAAGCGCGCCGAGATTTCTGGGGTTAGTTTCTCAGGCGGCGAACCCTTTCTGGATCCTGAAACCGTGTTGGAGTGGCTTGCGGTGTTGCGGCGCGAGTTGCCCCATCTCTACCTCTGGGCCTACACCAACGGCCTGACGATCTCGACGCCGCTCCTCCGGCGATTGGCCGCCGCGGGATTGAATGAACTCCGCTTCAACATGGCGGCAACCGGGTATCGCAATCCCGTTGCTGTTCAAATGCTGCACGCGGCCATTGACTACATCCCGGCGGTAGCCGTGGAAATACCGGCCATACCGGAGCATACGGGCACTATTCTTGACGCTCTCCACGAGTGGGCCGAGGCCGGCGTCAAGTATCTGAACCTTCACGAACTGATCTACGAGTCGGGGACGAACTCGGCAGACCTGGCGGGCCGGCGCGTTCCTTGTGTAATGCCGGACGGGCATTGGTGCGCCGCCAACCCGGGCAGTCAGGAACTGATCCGGGCCGTCCTGGAGCGGGTGGTGGCAGACCACCTGCCGATGGCGGTAAACGACTGTTCGCTCCGCAACAAGGCGCGCCAGATGCGGGGCCGGCGGCGTATGCTGGCTCCGTTTGTGCTCCGCCCCCATGAGCGCCTGCGGGCCGACGGCACGGCAGAGTGTGCCTGCCTTTTTGATGCCGATCACGTTGAGTTTGTGCATCCAATGGCCCTAAACGCGCAACGCCGGCTGAGAAACGGCTGGCAGGCGGCGCTGCTGCGACGCCAACTGCCCTTGGATCTGGAACACCCGGGACAATGGATCGACTTCCAACTCATGGAAAAGTACGATGTTGTCCAATGAATGCGGCCAACAACTCACCGCGACGCAGGGATTTTACCCGGTGGCTCGGCGGCGGTTGCCGGTCTTTAGAGGGGCGAGTGATGCCTGCGCTATTTTCTATGCGCCGCGCCTTGTGTGCGTGCTCCCGCGAGAGTTCGCTGGCCCTGCCGAGAACGAGATTGGCCGACTCTCCGAATCCGGTCGGGTCGCGGAAGCAGAATGCGCCGCGGTCCCCGCACCAGCACGATGTCTGGCAACGCGCATTGTAAGCGCCGCGCAAGACGCCAAAGAGGAGGCCGCGAATTCAGCGCGGGCGGCCTTCGCTCCCGAGTGCCTTACGCTTTTCCTCAACAACGCATGCAACCTCAAATGCCGTTACTGTCATGCGGCCCCCAGCGCGGAACCGGATCGGCCGATTTCCGATGACGCGCTCAGGTCTGCCGCGCGATTGGTAGCAGCGTCCTGTGCGCAACGCCAGCGCTCTTTTACCGTGGCCTTCCATGGTGGCGGCGAACCGGCGCTGGACGAGACCCGGGTGAACCAGATTCTCGACATGGTGCAAGACGTGGCGCGAGACCGCGGCGTGCTACTGCGAACCTACATCGCCACGAATGGCGTCATGTCGGAAGACCGGGCCCGGTGGCTGGCCAGCCGCTTTGATCTCATCGGCCTTTCCTGTGACGGACCGCCCGACGTGCAGGATCAACAGCGTCCAGCCCGGGATGGCCACCCGACGTCCCCCAGGGTGCGCCGTACGGCCGCGATCCTGCGGCAGGCGGGCAGACCATTCCATGTCCGCGCGACGATCACAAAAGATTCCCTTGGGCGGATGGCGGAGATCGTGGACTACTTCATCGAACAGTATGTGCCCGGAGAAATTCGCCTTGAACCTGTCTATGTCAACCCGGTTGGCCCGACGGGCCTCGGGCCCGCCGCTGCCGCCCCATTCGTCGCGGGATTCATGGCCGCGCGCCGCGCGGCAGCAGACAAAAGCGTCCCGGTCACGACCTCCATGACCCGTCCCGCGGCACTTTACGGGCGCTACTGCCATGCGCTTCGCCAGGTGCTGAACCTGGTCCCGGGAGAGATTGCCACGGGCTGCTTTTTGGACTCACGGGAAGCCGACATTGTTCGCCGTCAGGTACGCGTTGGCGCGATGAACCCGGGGTCGGCCTCCTTCGATCTGGATCAAGACCGCCTGACACGGCTTGTCACCCAGTGCTCCCAACCCCCATCTGGTTGCCGAGACTGCCTGTGTTGCTTCCAGTGCACGCATGGATGCCCAGATGTCTGCGTATTGGAGAATCCGGCGAAGCCAGCACGGGAAGAAGATGTCAAGATGGGCTTCCGGTGTCATGCACACCGACTCCTGATGGGCGCTTTGATTCGGGAAGCCGCTGATCATGCGTGGCGCAATACCTCCGCCGGCGTCAACCAGGATGTCTTGGATCTGGGAATGGTGTCGCGAGTCGCGGTCTTCAGGGAAGAAGACATGGGCGGGGTGGGTCCATGAACGCCTTTGGATGGGTGGCGTGGAAATAATCCGGGCGGGATATGGCAGTGGGCTTGTGCCCGCGGAGATATTCAATGCAGAGTGTTGTGGTTGTTACATCGTGGTGGTCAAATTGTCTTGCGCTGAGATGCCTGCAACTCCTCGCCCAATTTGCGGCGGGGCGCAGCCTTTACGTCATGCAAGCTGGAAAATCCGCGAGCCAGATGCAGCGGTTCCGAAAGTTTCTCCCCCATGGCGTCCAGGAACTCCACTATCCCCAGCACCTCGCGCCTGATGATAGTCGTATGCGCGAGTACCTTGCACGGGAAGCCCTGCGCGATGTTGAAGGTGCGTGGTTCATCGATCATGATACCTTCATTCTTGCGCCCGCCGAAGCTTGGTTTGCTCAGGCTGACGCCAGTTTCTCGAAGTCTGATATTTGTCTTTGTACGGGTATTCCGCGGGCGGGCCCGGGTTTAACTCAACCGGCTTACTGGTTGTCTCCGCGCCGCTGGCCACCGAATCTCTCGTCTTTTGATCCGGTGCCGTTTCAAGTCAAAGAGTATTGTCGCCGGCCGGACCTTCACCGGCCTGACGGCCCCATGACCATTCCGGGAAAAGACACTCTGGTACAGGTCGCCGAGGAACTTGCCGCCGTCCATAAAGTGGGAACCTTCCCGCTAACCCCCCAAGTGGCAGCTCGGCATGCGCTGCCCTCCTTTCCCGCGCACCAACATCTCGGTGGGATCCACCTTTACACGGGGCCCCTTGGGCCTGCGGCGGACCCGGAATGGGTACGCCATACCGTGACCGTCTTTGACCGCTTTTTCTCAGATTGTTCGAGCGCGTGGCTGGCCAACGAAGAGCCTGAACTCCTGAGACGGTACCGTGAGTTCAGGGATGCAACTGTCTGCGATGACGGTCCAGTGGAGTTCGCGGTGGAGTCGCCAGAGGCCGACCTTTACGCCGTCCCGGTCGCGGATCGGTGGCTGTTATTCTCGCCCCAGATCTGGACGGCCGCCGTGGTCAACCGCTCCGCCGTTGCAAGCGTCGGCCGGTGTATTGCCGGAGATGACGCCACGGTAGCCCCCGATTTGCGCCAACTGTGCCAGCAATTGACCCGGAAACACGTGCCAGAGCGCGTGCCGCGGGAGGCTCCCGAAAAAATTGTGATCATGCCGACGCGCGCCTGCAACATGCGTTGCGTGTACTGCGATTTCGCGGCGGCGACCGCCACGCAGACCACGCTTGACCCCAGGCTGGCTTGTCGTCTGCTCGATGACTATGCCAAGCAACTGGTAGCCCGAGGGGCGGATACTCTCCGGGTGCACTTTTTCGGGGGAGAACCACTGGTTGCGCGGACATGCACGGTGTCTATCGTTCACTATGCCAGATCCTTATGCGCGCATAGGGGGCTTGTTCCTTGGTTTGAATTGACCACCAACGGCTATTTCGATCCCGGGGTTGTGCCATTTATCGGCGACCACATCGACAGCGTTGTGGTCTCCTTGGACGGCCCTGAGGCGATCCACGACTTCAACAGGAAGCGTATTGATGGCCGTGGCACGTATGCAGCGATTGCGGCTAATATCCGCCGCTTGGCGCGGTTCCCGGTCGGATTATGTCTTCGCACTTGCATCACGCAGCGCTCGGTCGACACGATGGAGGATATAGCGGCGAGATTCTGCACCGACTTCGAATTCGATGTGTTGAGTTTCGAAATGCTGGCAGAGAACGAAAGCGGACGTAGGTCCGGGCTGAGTGCGCCGGACCCTTATGCGTTTGCCGCTGGGTTGCTGAAAGCCGAAACCTTGGCCGCGAAGCAAGGCGTGCGGGTCGTGCAAGGGCCTTCCGAGTTGGAAGGCCCGCGCACCACCTCGTGCCCGCTAGGCCAAGGGACGCTGATGCTGACTCCGGAGGGTCAAGTCACGGCCTGTTATTTGAACCCCGAGCGGTGGATGCTGCGAGGGCTCGATTTGGTCATGGGTCGAGTTAATGCCTCGGGGGGGGTGTTCATTGACTACCAAAAACGGGAGGCCATCTCGGCGCAGATACGATCCAAGCCCCGATGTGTTCGCTGCTTTTGCCGGCACACATGCGCCGGAGGATGTCATGTTGACCAGACCCCCCCGGGTTGTTCGCTGGACTACGACAGCCGCTGCCGGGCCATTCGCGTGATTACCGCGGGCCGACTTCTGCGAAGCCTGGGATGCCTGGATGATGCTGATACCCTCATCAGTCGTCTCTCCGCAATGCAAACGCTAGCCAACCATCCGGATGATCGGCTTTCAGCTTGGCATGGGAACCCGCCTCGGGAGAATCATTGAGACCCGCTCCCGATATTTCCTGGATCGTGGAGACTCGTGGCGTAACCCTCATCCGCGGTCGGCGTGGCAGTTGTCTTTCCATACCGTACCCACATGCCGGGTTGTGGGCGATGCTTGCCGATGGAACTTACAGCCAAGAATGTGCCCGGGATTTGATGGCTTTGCTCATGGTGACAGACGCAAACCACGCGGATCGCGAGGTGCTTGAGACTCTCGCCGTTTGGCAAGCGGCCGGTCTTCTGGTGACAGAGTGATATGCCTAATATTTCCATAACCCGGCGGTGTAGACGGGATTGCGCATACTGCTTCGCCAAGTATGAGCGCGGACGGACCGATCTACTGGACATGCCACGTGATGTCTACGAACAGGCACTGACTTTCCTCCAACGGTCCAAGGTTCCCGACGCACGGCTGCTCGGGGGTGAACCAACAGAACATCCTGTGTTTCATGAATATGTTGCCCGCGCCCTTGACCGTGGTTTTGCAGTAACCGTGTTTTCCGGTGGCCTAATGCCGGACGCAGCGCTCGAATGCCTGCACCAAAGCCCGCCCGGCCGGGTCACGGTCGTCCTCAACGCCATGGAACCCGGCGCGGACCGTGCCGAGTGGGTAGTGGCTCAACAGCGTATATGCCAAACACTTGGCACGATGATCGAACTCGGCATCACGATCCGGTCTCCCGCATGTAACCCTGATTATCTGCTAAGCTGGATTGAACAGCATGGACTACGCAGGCGTGTGCGTCTGGGTATTGCGCACCCCATCTGGGGCGGAACCAACGCAAGTTTGCGTTCGCAATCCACCCGCGTTCTTGGTGGTACCTTGGAAGCCTTCATTGGCCGGGCCGAACAGGCCGGCGTGGAAATTGATTTGGATTGTGGATTTACGCCCTGCATGTTTTCCCGCCGATTCATCGAGGAACACGCAGCGCTTGCCCAGTCTATCGGATCGCGGTGCAATCCCATCCTCGACATTCTGCCGGAGGGCGCGGTGATCGCATGCTATGCGCTTTCGCGCGTGCGGCGACTGCCATTGACCAACACCTCGATGCGCGACGAACTGCTTGCCAGGTTCGATCAGGAGCTTAGCCGCATGCTCCCGACAGGCGCCCATCGGGATTGCGTCTTCTGCGAATATCGTTCAAATGGACTTTGCCGTGGCGGCTGCCGCGCTCGGCGGGCGCTGCGGTTGAGGCCGGATGACTTGCGCTTGCTGCATGCCGACGCAGAGGCGTGGCCGTGAGCGAATCTTTCGCTCTGCATCAAGAAGCCGCCCCGGGGGAGGGCATTGGCGGCCGAGATCGATGGCATCACAATTGGACAAAGGCCCAGGCCCTTTATCCGGCCCGTGCGCATAGTATGCCGGTCCCAACTTGGGCGGCGCGCGGGTTTACGGACCATGGGGCCACGGCTTGGGACCGACTGACCCGGATCGTTCCCGAACGCCGGGGATCCATTTCTATCTACGCGCATATTCCTTTCTGCAGATCACGGTGTCCGTTTTGCGACTGTCATGCAACAACCATGCCCCGGAAGTCCCGGGCTGTGGTCGAACAATATGTGCACCGGTTTCATCAAGAAGCGGAACAATGGAGCCGCCTTGGGGGATTGGCTCAGCGACCGGTCACGACGGTCCACTTGGGGGGCGGCACACCTCACGCGCTATCGATGTTGGAATTTGATCGGATGGTCCAGACACTGGCCCATAGTTTCTCGACCAAAGGATCAACCGAGTGGGCCATAGAGACTAATGGCCGTTGCCTGGACGATGAGCATACCGACCAGCTTGCCAGCCTCGGCTTTACGCGCATCCATGTGGGGGTGCAAACGCTACGTGCTTCCCTTCGGTCTATGTTGGGCCGGCGTGACACGCCTAAGACGGTGCTTGCAAGGATTGACGCCTGTCTGCGCCGCGGATGGATTGTGTCGGTGGATATGCTCTATGGATTGCCAGAGCAGACCACGACCGATCTCCTCGATGACCTGCAATTACTTGTGACGGCCGGCATTCACGGCGTCTCCCTGTACCGCCTCAATCATGGTAGCTACAACCATCGCTTCATGGTGCGGCACAGACTCGCCGAACGCGGCGCAAATCACTTGTACGCTGACTACTGGATGTTTATGGCCGCTGCTGGCCAATTGGCGGCCTGGGGCTACACAAAAAACCACTTTACGCATTTCGCCAGGGAACAGGATCAGAATCTTTACTCGCGTCATGCGCTCCGCGGCGAAGACCTGCTGGCGCTTGGCGCGACCGCCGACGGCGTATTCGGCGACTACTATTATCGGCATGGCGCGTTAATGGACTATGTGGCCGGCCGTGATGAACGGGTGGCGCTTGAGGGGGGCGGCTATTTTACCTTGGCTGAACAGCGTGCACGAGGGTTGGTGTCACAGTTGATGTCCGGACAGGTTCTGGACCGCACACTGGATCAAACGGCGCGGCGCTTTGTCCGGAAATTGGCAGATGCTGATTTGCTTTGCGCCAACGCTACCCCGGGCGCGTGGAAACTGACAGACACAGGGTCGTGGTTCATCGGGGAGTGTACTGCGGATGCTCTTCGCATCTATGCGGATCCCAGCCATAGCGATGCGATATGCCCAATCACTGACGTAACCGAAGGAGGAGCGGGATCAAAATGAACCCGCCATCAAACAAAGCAAGCAAGACGATCTCTCGCAGAGATTTTTTGAAGTCATTTGCGCGCGTTAAAAACAAGGCGCCGCAGAAAGAACCGGCCGCACCAGTGAACCCGGAAGTGCCGCAACGCTTTGCGCTGGCCGCTCTGAAAGATCTCCCGGACCCTATTCTCCGGCCCATGGTTCCTGTTCTTCGGCAGGGTGTGACAGTGACCATCCTGAATACCGCGGTTGAATTCCGCGCACAGGACGGTGAAGGGGGCCTTGTTCCGCTAAGCCGCGAGGCATGCGTGGCGGTTCGGCTGTTTGACGGAACCCAAACGTTGGAGCAGGTCGGTTCGATATTGGATATTGAACAGCCCGGCCCGCCGGGGCACGGCTTCCGCTTGGCCCGCGAGGCCTTCTTAATGTTATCAGCACGCGCAATCTATCATCCGGCTGGCCCGCTGGGATGTACGGGAACGGAGCCCGAGGCAAGGGGGGCGGCGATACGATTAACAGCATCTGAACCAGGCAACGATAAATGCCTACGGTAATTGGGAGCTACAACGAGCTATTCGTGTCCCTTCGGCAGCCGTGTGTGACGGCTGAGTCTTCGTCCACGTAGATTGGTCGCCAAGAAAGGAGCACGATCCATGGCGACGAACGACCGCAAGGAACTGGCGGTGGGCTTGGAGCGGGCGGAGGCGGGGTTGGCGTGTGTCGTGGAACTGGAGAAGGGCAACGGGGCGCGGCTGCGGATCGGCGTGTGCAATCCGGTGGCCGTCGATTGGGGCCAGCTGAAGGAAGCCTTTCTGGAAGCCTAGCCTCGATTTCCACGGAACAGAGTTGAGCTAACAAAATGGAGTCGTAAGGGGCTCAGGCGAAGGTGACGACCAACTCCTTATGGCCGAACCAAGGCATGGGCGTTGGAGTATTCGCAAGCCCTGAGGCGATCAGATACGGATTGTGCGCATGCTTGTCGAGCATCACGCGGACTTGCTTTTCAGTGATCGTGACCGTGGCGGAAACGTCCAGGAGGTTGCGGAAGATTTTCTTGGCTTGAGCGTGTTGGTATTCGCGCGCGATTTTCTGGGCCATGAGTCGATAGAGGGAACCCGCCATCAGCGTGATCTGCAGATCAAAATCAACCTTCAGCCCGACCATCGAAGAGAGGGCATCGATGTGAAAGAACTGGATGGCCTCGGAGATGCCATTCTCGATGAGCATGCGCTGAGCGTAACGGGTCACCAGGGCGGGGCAAGGGATCGCGACGTTATTCGTCAATACGATGGTCGGGTCCTCATGCCCGAGATCAGTGACGGTGACTTGCCGTAGTTCGCCGTCGTAGTCCTTGAGGCGGATGCGCTCATCGAGAATCTTCGGCGTGCGGAACGTGCGCGTGAGTGCCGGCAGCGTAATGCGCCGCCAAGCCGAGGCCGGACGGCTGAAGATCTCTCCGAGCATTCTCTTGGACCGGCGGCGCAGCGTCATGAACAAGATCCCTTGGCGGTTCAGCTCGTTCAGGTGCTTGTAGGTGGTCAACTGGGAGTCAAAGACCAGTTCGGCGGGGAGCTTGCCGGTCTGCTGCTTCCAGAATTCGACAAAGCGGAGGATTTCGCTGGGCTGCTCGGCCTTGGTGATCCCCGCGTTGGCGTAGCAGAGGACGCGCTCCGTGGCATCGCGGGCCAGAAAGACCAACATCCCTTTCTGGCTGCGGCTACGGCTGGAAACATAGTGTTTTTCGAGGGGTTCCTCTTGGGTATTGGCGGGCACCGTATGGAAGTCCAAATCGATCGACGTTCCGCGCCGGAGACCGGCCTGTTGCACCGCTTCAAACCAAGCGGCCATCAGCGCCAGGTTGGTCCGCCGGTCTACGCGCGAACTGTAGGCGGCCAGGTAGGAACGTTTGGGAACGACATTCAGACCAGCAAACAACGCAATCCCTTGATCGAAGACCAGGTCCATGACGTGGCTCTTGCGTTCTTTGCCCATCAGTTTCAAAGCGAGCATGGCGCGCACCGCCTGCGCGCACGGAATCATCGCCGATCCTGGCAGATCGAGTGGGCCGAGGAGGCGGGGCAAGTCGATGGCCTTCATCAGGGGGACAAACAAGAAGAGTCCCGCCAGGCGCGTGCGAAAGGATCGCGGCGCCAGATCCAACATCCGCACATCGGCCTCGGCAGCCGCTTCCGGTTTGATGGCCTGCGGGCTTTCGTCGTCACGGCGGCGCGGCAGTCGCGCGAAGCCCTCCTCGCGCAGGAGGACGGAAAGGGCATTGATGCTGAATATTTTTATTTGTAGCAACCGCCAGAATTAGGGAACTTGGAAAAGATCAAGGGGATCCGGTATGGTGGGCCGCCATCATGTTGATGGAAACTTTTCTTGAAAGTGCGGGTGCTGGTGCGCGGTTTTAACCTGGCGCGTGACTTCAGCTCTCGGGATTTGTTGCCCATCGGCTCATACAACAGGCCGTGCCCCCCCATAAGGGGTACTTGCGGGAAATAGCCCCCGGGATAAAAATGCGTTCACGGCCAGTCAGCGGTCGCGTTGACCCGCAGGAACTCGGTATCGCCTTGCGCAGGCAGGGAGAACTCCCGGCAGAAATGAGTAGTCCGTCCGGCCGAGGACGTGGTCGCCACTGGCACGTCGAACAAGGTCACACCCGTCATTAGCACGAAGTTGGTCAATGCTCCCGAGTCACTGGTGCAGGCGATATGCACGCCGCCGGACGCATTCGCCCGGGCGTCGGTGATCATCACGGGCGAATAGCCGGGTGGCCCCGCGTCCGGAGTCTGGCCTTGGAGGAGGAACTCGTCATAGCAGGCTTGGTCGGGCCACTCCAGGCACAGAGCTGCGAAATGTGTGCCTGACGTGGTGGGCGCATAGGTTACAGCACAGGCCAGGCCGTTGGTCGGGACGAGGAGGTTGCGTGGATTGGCCGCGAAAAAAGCGACCGACGAAGTCGGCGGCAGCGCGGCAGTCAGGGCATTCTGGCGGCAGGTTGTATAAGTGGTGTTGCTCACGTAGACGGTGAGCGTGCTGGAAGCACCCATGGCAACGGTTCCGAAATCCAGAACGCGCCGCGCCGGGTCCGTGAACTGCCGCTGCGGATCCTGCCATGGGCCGGCAACCACGTCACATTCCTGAACCTGCAACCCGTCCCAGTGGGAGCAAGCCTTAACCGCGAATTGAGAACCATCCGGCGTGGTGATAAGCAGCGCGTCGACGGCAGGCCCCGAATCTGAAAACAGGAATCTCGTCATGGTTGCGCCGGTGTCCGCGTTGTACAATACGCCATGGGCACTCGGCCATTGACCGCCGCCATAGGCCAGAAGGAATCGACGGGACTCGCTCGCACGCCAGAGAAATGGATATACGGTCAACATGGAAAAGCCCGGCATGTCCTCGGCATCGTAACGGAGCAGTTGGTATATCCTGTCATCCGGGTTCCCCTCTGGCACCGTTACCCAGACCGTGTCGAAGGGGTCGCTGAGCAAGGCGCACACCGGGTTGCTGGAGACCTGCAAGGTACGATCTGGAACCAAATCCGGCCACGCGAGCCGCAGAACACGGCCCGTGATGACATTGAGCAACCAGAGGCCATCTTCCGCGACGATAAATCCGCCGTCCGGGAAACACATCTGATTGGTGGCGGTAATCAATAAGGCGCCGCTCTGGAAACTATACAACTGGAAGCAGTACGTGATGGACGAGGGGCTCGCCATATTAGAGGCAAGCAACCACCCCGCGGGCGTCCAGCGCCAGTTATTATACTGGCTTGCCACCAGTTCGAGCGGGACACCACCCATCCTGGCCAAATACGCTTGCGAATCTCCGAGGCGTGCGACGATCGCCCCGTTGCTGCTTATGGCCAACACGGACACGGATTGCGTGGTGTCGGCCGGCAGCGAGGCCTGTCCGGCAGCCACCCATGTCCAATCATTGCTAATGTTGACCAGATCGTGAAAGGCGATGTGCCGGTTGGCATCACCCGTAGCCAGACTGCTGACGAACCGGTTGCTGGAAGCCGGCGCCAACCGCAAGGTTGAGATATCCCCATATGGACTATTCAGGCGCGCTACATTGGTCCAAACACAATCCTGGTAGGCGTAGAGATAAACATGCTGGCCGGCCGGCGCCACCAGCAGGTCCGCGCCTTGGATTCGGGCATGATAAAGACTGCAGATATCTTGTTCCGCGGGTAGGTTATAAGCGCGCAAATCTGCCGCACTGGCACTGGCCGCCAGAACAATGGCGCCCGCCCATGCGCAACGGATCCACAGTGCGTGCACTGGGGCGCTCCGTTCATGGTGGGCGGTATTCATGGGCCCTTCTTCCCAGGCCCGCGGCCACCCGCCTGGCGGGCAGCGCCCTCGAAAATTCCCCGGAGCGCCTGCTGAATGTTGGTATCGCTCATAAACATGCGGGGAACCAACTGATTCCCAAGGTAGTTGTCCAAGATGATGAGCATAGGCCCCTGGTCGATGGCAAACCCCGTGGGATTGGCCCATGCACCCGTGCGGCGCAACTGGTTCGTGTTGCCAGGTGCGGTCAGCGTCCTGCTGATATCCAGGCTGAAGGCGTCGGCGAATCCGAACCGCGGGTGCAACACATCCGGCGCGCCGTCCGCCGTGAGGTCCAGCGTGGCGGTATACCAGAGCGCGGCGAGGGTCTCATCCGGCCAATGGGCCATGGAGCTGCCCACGCCGTAGGCCGTGAGCGTCCCGGTTGTGAGCGGGCGCGGGGTGCTGCCTGCGCCCAGTCGTACTACGTCGACCTCCACTCCGTATGGATCGCAGTAAACCACGGTTACCTGGGCCGTATGCCCGCCCCGGGCCAGCCATATCGCACTGGTAATCGACTGACTGACAAAGTTATTCCAGCCACCACCGCCACTACCGGTCGTAACTGTTTCAAAACGGCCGAGTTCTACGCCGTCCAGGGCCACCGCCAAAGTGTCGGGTGGCCCGTCATTGCTATAATCAAGGGCCACGGAGAAGGCGGCATTGCTGGCCACGCTGAACGACCAGCGCAACACCAGACCCGCATTAGTAACGGAGAGCGCGTGCTTGGCCGACGCGTTGGAGCGCGCGTTGGTTGTACTGTGGCAGGTCGCCTGCTCCCCCTCCAGCAGGTGGGATCCGGCCGTGGCGACAATCTCCGTGTTTGTGCCCAGAGCCGCGGTGGGCGCCCCCTCGGCAGCATAGTCGTCGTACGGCCCTTCGCAGGCCGACAACCCCCATGCGGTTAGCCCCATCCCCGCATTCGTGGCAGCATAGCTCCGGGTGGCCGCAATGGCCTGGCGGGTATTATCATAAAAGTTCGTGGGACAGGTCGCGTGGTTGTCCTTGCCCAGCGCACGCATATCCAGCCAACAACTCAGGAATTGGTAAGTGAATAACGAGCCGGGAAACGTCCGCACAAACCCCGCACCCTGGCGAGCAATATCATCCCAGGCGGCCCTCGGCAGGCGGTTGGAGTCCGCTGGCGCAGCCAACCCCAGCAAGGCGATGATCAGCGCTTCGTCAGTGTAGTAGTCCAATGTCGCCGCGATCTCGGCGCCATTGGTGTTGGGCCGGCTTGAAAAACATCCCGTGCCCTGACCATCTGGCAATAGGAATCGGCCCAAGGAGTCGTCGCGTTTTTCCGTGGGCTTCCAGCCAAGACACATCTGGCGGGCGCCACTGGGCAGCGTGGCCAACATGAACGGCCACTGGACCCGCCCCACGATGCGCTGGGCCAGATCCCGGATATGATCCTCCATGGGCGTAGCCTGCTGGAAATATTGCTTGGCCGTGATCACGCCCATGAGCGCCAGCGCCGTGTCGATCGTGCTCAACTCCACCGTGTTGAGCGACTCGTCAACGTCCGGCGTCGCCACGAAATCGAAGTTCTGTTTGCGCAAACCGTCAATCCCCAGGAAGTGATAGAAGAAACCTTTGTAACCAGCCATGCCCACGCGGTTGGTTCCTTGGGGATGCTCGGCCAGCATGTTCAGAATGGCCTCTACCCGTGCCGCAGCGGATGTCCGCGCCAGGTAACCGCGTTCGGCGCCGATGACGTATGCCGAGAGCTGAAACCCGGCTCCACCCACACTCGTCAAGTCGGCAAACGTGCCCCGGTCCTGGATCAGCCCGCCGGTGCGCGCGTCCGTCGAGGCGAAGTCCAGAAAGTACAGGAACGTCAGCTGGCGCACGTAATCCAGGAACGCATCCCGGTACTCAGGCCGCACGCCGCCCGTGATGGCGTCCCGCGCCGCTGGCAGATTCGGATACTTGCCATCTTGGTCCAATAATCGGATGTTGTCCAGGCCCAGCCCTCCTTGCGTCGGATTGTGCACCTGTTCCTGGTCGTGATTGCGCTCGACCAGGATGGCCAGCTGCGACACCTGGTCCCATCGGAACAGGTTGATATTCGTGCGGATGGACTGGTTGAACGCGCTCCGATCAAGCGCAAGGGTCACCCAATTGGTGGCGGTGACGTCCCGGCGCGTGTACACATCGCACCCGTGCTCGTCCTTAAGCTCCACCTTGATGCGGATTGCGGGGCTGCCGGCAGCCAGCCGGGCATCGAACGCCACGATCTCCAGGCTGCGCCCGGCCCAGGGCAGAAACGCATCAAAAACATTGTTGAAGTTTATATAGTTATTTGTAAACGCGGTGCGGTGCGCGGGCTGAATGCCTGTCCCGTCCAGTTCTACCAGCGTCTCGGTAAGGCCGAATAACGACAGGAAACAGCCACAGACTGCATCCGCGGGATACCCGCTGAAACTGTAGTCCAGGGCCCAACTTCCGCCCACCGACCCATGCGACTCCGTTGACCACCTGCCGGTCACGATCGGCGTCTGGCCCGTGGTCGGCTCCGGGCTGTTGATTTCTCCCATATTGCCGCTGAAAAAATCAAACCCCATATCGTTGCGGGTCACCTTGAAATCGAACGAGTCAACCACGAATACCTCGCCCGTTTTCAGGGGCAGTGACTGCTGGGCGCCCGAACTTTCATTGGTCGCCGACAACAGCAAAAGTTGGAGGGATGCGGTTGTCGCATCGGCAGCCGGCACGGCGCCAAGCAGCAAGCCGGCGAAAATACCAATCAACGGTTGGGTTCGAACGATCTTCACCTTATGCATGACCATACCTCCACCCTCATTGGCAGGTGCACTATCTTACGGCCGTCCATCCGAACACAGACTTCGCACTATCGACTTGAATATTGGCACACGAATCGCCAGCGGTCAATACGCGTGAATACGCACCAGCGGTTAAGAAAGCCCGGTTTTGGGGGTGGGCAGTGGTAGCGCGCTGATA
>CAZAYP010000097.1:0-17469 GCA_964489425.1 uncultured Verrucomicrobiota bacterium
CCCGCGGCCCGGGCGGCCGGCGGCGCAGCGGCGCCGGCGGAGGCGCCGGCGGCAGTGCGGCCGGCGCGCAAGGACGGGATTTGGTTGGTGGCCTAACCACGGACGGCGGCCAGTCATTAAACGGTACAGACATGGAGGCAAGTCATGATTCAGAGCATGTGGACAGGGGTTTCGGGGCTCCGGACCCATCAGCAGAAGATGGATGTCATCGGTAACGACATCGCCAACGTCAACACGGTGGCGTACAAGGAAAGTGACGCCAACTTCAAGGAGCAACTGGTCGAGACGATCCGGCGGCCGCAGGCGTCGCTGCCGGGCATCCAGGTCGGCCTGGGGGTGATGATGGGCGGCATCTCAAGGAACTTCAAGGATGGCGTGCTCATGGAAACCCAGCGCTCCACCAACCTGGCAGTGTCCGGCGACGGGTTCTTCTCCGTGCGCCAGGGGACGCAGACCTACTTCACGCGGGCCGGGGACTTCGACCTGCAATACGACGGCACCGGCGGCGGCGGCGGCAGCACGTACCTCATCAACCCGGACGGCTACCGCCTGCAGGATGCCACCGGCGCCGACGTCACCCTGCCGCCCACGACGGTTTCGTTTGCGGTCAACGCGGATGGTACGCTGACCGCCTACGACAACACCGGCGCCACGGTGTACACGGCCACGATCGCGCTCACGAGTTTCGCCAACCCCAACGGGCTGATGGCCGTGGGGCACAACATGTACCAGAGCGACGACGCGGTCAGCGGCCGGCGCGCGGCGCGCGCGGACGGCGACATCTACCAGGGCTTTCTCGAGACCTCCAACGTGGACTTGGCGGACGAATTCACCGAGATGATCATGACCCAGCGCGGGTTCCAGGCCAACTCGCGTTGCATCACCACCGGCGATGAAATGTTGCAGGAAATCTTGACCCTGAAGCGTTAAATGGCAATCATGTAGCTGGCTGCTGATGAACAGAGTAACGGCATAACCAGGACAGGCGGACTATGATTCAGCTCACGGACCTGCGCGGGCACACCGTATTCGTCAATGCGGACATGATCGAGTTCATCGAGGAAAACCCCGACACGCAGATCGTGATGACCAATGGCCCGCGCCTGTACGTCAAGGAATCCGCCAAAAGCATATCGGAACTGGTGATTGCCTACCGCCAGCGGTGCCGGGGCCCGGTGGTGGAAAACGGCGCGGTTCCGCGGGTGGACGCGCTTTAGCGGTAACGCAGCGAGGATCATATGGATATCGGCACCATTATCGGGATCGTGTCAGGTTGGGTCCTTATCATCTGGGCCATCATCACCGGCGGTGGCGCGGGCTTCATCAACATACCTTCGATCATGATTACCATCGGCGGCGCCCTCGCGGCCACGCTGATCCATTTTCCCCTGCCTAAAATAACCGCCACGGTTGGTTCGTTACGCAAGGCATTTGCCAGCACCAGCCACGACTACATCAACCTGTTCCAACAAATCTCCTCGTTGGCCGTGCGCGCCCGGCGCGACGGGTTGCTGGCCTTGGAAGAGGATATTGACCGCATGGTGGATCCGTTCATGCGCAAGGGGTTCCAGATGGCGGTGGACGGCAACACCATCGATATTATCCGCAGCGTGCTGGAGGAGGACATCAACTCCATGATCCAGCGGCACGTGACCGGCCAGGGCATCTTCAAGGCTTTGGGCAACTATGCCCCGGCGTTCGGCATGATCGGCACGCTGATCGGCCTGGTGCAGATGCTGCGCAACATGTCGGATCCTTCGGCCATTGGGTCGGGCATGGCCGTGGCCCTGATCACCACGCTCTACGGCGCCATGGTGGCCAACATCGTATGCCTGCCGCTGGCCGGCAAGCTCGAGCAGCGCACCGCGGAAGAGGTGGCGTTGAAGAGCATGGTGGTGGAAGGCATCATCGCCATCCAGGAAGGTAACAGCCCGCGCATCGTGGAGGAGAAACTCCGCAGCTTCATGCCGCCCAAGCTGCGCGAGGTCACCCTGCAGGAGCAGCCGAAGTAATGGGCAAACCCAAGCTGGAAAAAACTCCGGATCCGGGATGTCCCCTGTGGATGTTGTCGTTTGGCGACACGATTTCCCTGCTGGTGACCTTTTTCGTCATGCTGCTGGCCTTTTCCGATTTCGATGAAGCCAAACTATTGAATCTGATGGGCGCGCTCAAGGGTGGACTGAGCGCCATGCCCTCGCGGAATGCGGATGAGCTCATGGGTGCCAAGGGGAAAACCGGTGATTACCAAGGCCACATGGCGGAGGCTGCGGTGCCGGACGGCATGCTGTCCAAGATTGCCACGGACGAGCGCCTGACCCAGAACCGTTACTCCCGCAGCACCATCACCCGGACGGATGACGGCTACTTCGCGCGCATGCTCAAGGAAGGCTTATCCGTCATCATCCAGACCGATGCGCTGTTCGAGCCGGGCACCGCGGATTTTAAAAAAGAGAACAACCCCCTGTTCAGCGTGATCTGCGACATGGCCGGCAGCCTGACCAACGAGATCCGCATCTTGAGCATCCTGCCGCGCGACATCAAGGTGCGCACCACCAAGGTGCAGACGCCCATGGGCTTGGGCGCGGCGCAGACGCTGGCGTTCCGCTCGCGGTTGCTGAACGTGTCGGATTTTGACGAGAACCGTTTCTCCCTGGGGGTGCAGATCCGGACCCAGCCCGAAGCCGACCTGCCGGCCGAGCGCATGGAAGTGGTCATGGTTGGGTACCGCGATGCGCCCAAGACCGCGCCGGAAAAACCCATCATCCACGACAACTGGAACTAGCCGGATGACTTGACATGCCCAAGATGCCCAAACCCGCAGATGCCGAGGCGCCGGCCTATTTTGTGCAGTACGCTGCATTGTGGTGCCTGATGCTGGCGTTTTTCGTGACCCTGCTTTCCCTGGGCACCCAGAAAAGCGCCCAGTACAAGGAGGGCATGGGCGCCATCAAGAACGCGTTTGGCATCGAGGGCGGTTTCGGGTTGCTGCCCTATTCCCGCGGCCATAATGCCGACGAATCCAGCGACTCCGCGATCGACTCGTTCAAGTCGGATATCCGCCGGTCCGATCAGAAGGCGGACCTGGTCGGCTACTTCAAGAACATGCTGTGGAAGGAAGGCCTGTCCAGCGTGTCGATCCTCAAGATCCAGGTGGACGAACTGGGCGCGCGAATCGCGCTCCAGACGCCGATCGAGTTTGTTCCGGGCCGCGCCGTGCTGGACGTGGATACCCGCAAATTCCTCAACAAGATCGCCACCATCTTTTACACCCGGCCCGACCTGCAGCTCTCGATCAGCACCCTGGTCCGCGACCTGCCCACGACCGATGAAAACTTGATGATGGCCATGGAGCGCAGCGGGGCCGTGGCCCGCTATCTCCAGGAGGTCTGCCGCATCAGCCCGGACCGCCTGGATATCATGGGCTATAACGATACCCGGTATTTGAGTTACCTGCCCGATCTCACGATCCGGCAGGCGGTGTTGTTCAACGTGAGCCGGCCCAGCGGAGAGCCGGAAGATATCGAGATCTAACCCAGCGCAGGACCAAAGGAGGCCCCCATGCCCATGGATGACGAACAAGAATCAACCGAGACCAGTGCCCCGCCGGCCAAGGCCAAGTCCGGCATGCTGCTGATCCTGATCATCGGCGTGCTGCTGGTGGTGATCAGCTCCGCGGTGACGTTTTTCCTCGTGAAATCCATGAGCCCCAAGGGCACGCCCACCGCGATCAAAGAGCCCGTCGTGGTGCCTGCTGAAACCAAGGCGCCCATCCTGTACGATGCCAAGGAGGTCTTCGTCAACATCGCCTCCACGCGCAGCACGCGCATCCTCAAGTTCAAGCCGTTCCTGGAGCTGAACGAGGAAACCGCCAAGGCCCAGCTCGACACCATGGGGCCCATGCTGCGCGACGCCATCGCCACTGCCGCCGGGTCCATGACCCTGGACGAGCTGGACGGCCCGCGCGGCAAGGAACTGCTCAAGAAAAAGGTGCTCGACGCCGTGAACCAGGCCCTCCAGGGCCGCCTGAGCGGCGCGGTGATCAACGTGCACCTGGACGACTTCCTCATCCAGTAAGGACCCCTGCCCATGGACAACACCCTTTCCCAAGCCGAAGTCGATGCCCTGCTGCAGGCCGTCAAGAGCGGCGACCTGGTGGAAGACGCCAAGGACCGCGTTTCGGAGAACCTCGAGCAGGTCAAGGTGGTGTCCTACAACTTCCGCAAGCCGCAGATCATTTCCGGCGACCAGAACCGCGGGTTCCAGGTGATCCACGAGACGTTCGCCAAGAACGTGCAGTCGGCCCTGCTGACCAACATGAAGACGCCGCTGGAGGTCACGCTGGTGGCCATCGACTACCTGACCTACACCGAGTTCATCATGTCGGTGATGAACCCCACGTTCATGGTCATCCTCAAAACCCAGCCCGAGTCGGGCGAGCTGGTCATGGAGATGAACCTGCCGATCATCCTGGCGATGATCGATATCCTGCTGGGCGGCGACGGCAGCGGCGCGCCGGATCCGCGCGAGCTGACGATGATCGAACAGTCGATCGTGACCCCCATCCTGAACCACGTGATCGAGGCGCTCATGGATGCCTGGGCCAACACGGCCGAGCTGCGCTTCAACCTGCAGACGATCGAGTACGACCCGGAATACGTGCGCGTGACCGGCCTCGAGTCCTCGGTGCTGAGCGCCACCTTTGACCTGCGCCTGGGCGACAAGACCGGCACCATGAACATCTGCTACCCGTTCGAGATGATCCAGCCGATCCTCGACCGCGTCACGGCCCGCATGATCGGCAAGCGCGAGCGCGTGTTCAAGTCGTCCAAGGAGCGCATCAAGTCGATCCGCCTGGTGCCGATCCGGCTGAACGTCAACATCGGCCGGTGCATGATCCGCGCCAGCGACCTGGGCA
Source organism: uncultured Verrucomicrobiota bacterium (assembly GCA_964489425.1). Classification (GTDB taxonomy): domain Bacteria; phylum Verrucomicrobiota; class Kiritimatiellia; order RZYC01; family CAZAYP01; genus CAZAYP01. Next base: position 4,916 of record CAZAYP010000097.1, read on the forward strand.
AGCTCAAGGAAGGCGACGTGCTGATCCTGGACAAGCGGTACGAGCAGCCGGCGGAGATGTCGATCGGCGGCCGCAAAACTTTTTATGCCACGCCCGGCGTGCGGCGCGGCAAGCTGGTCGCGCAAGTCGTGGGCCGGTACTCGGATGACGCGGAAATGAAAGCCTTGAAAACCGGGGACAACTAGCCGCCCCGCGCCGCCGGCGCAAGGGCAGGGAGTGATACCATGAGCGAGAACAAGAAAATGGGCGATGGCGACGATCTTTCGGATGCGGACTTGGAGGCGTTGTTCGCCGCCGAGGTAGCCAAGCAGAAAAAGCCGCCGCCCCCGGCGCCGGCGGCCAAGCCCCCGCCCCCGCCGCCCCCGCCGCCCCCGCCGGCCGCGGAAGCCGAGCCCAGCGAGGAGGACCTCGAGGCCATGTTCGCCGCCGAGGTGGCCAAGGAAACCAAGAAGGAAAAGGTCAAGGTCAAGTCCATCACCCTGCCGGACATGAACGCGCCCCTGCCGGCCCAGCGCGACTCCGTGGACGCCGAGGACGTGAACCTCGACATGATCCTCGATATCCCCGTGGATATCCAGGTGGAGGTGGGCCACACCCGCATCACCGTCCAGGAGATCCTGCGCCTCGATGTCGGCTCCGTGGTCGAACTGGACCGCGTGGCCGGCCAGCCGGCGGACATCCTGGCCAACGGCAAGCTCGTCGGCAAGGGCGACGTGGTCGTGGTGAACGAGAATTTCGGCATCCGCATCACCAAGCTCGTCGGCCTCGAGGAACGCCTCAACTCGATTTGATTCATGCTGCACCTTGAAACCCTGGTCACGGGGGCCTACGAGGAAAACTGTTACCTCGCCTGGCTGGACCCGGCCGCCGCAATGGTGATCGATCCCGGCGCGGATGCCGCGCATATCACCGCGGCCTGCGCGCGCCTGGGCCTGCGCGTGGGCCGCTACCTGCTGACCCACGGGCATTACGATCACCTGGGCGCCCTGCCGGCCCTGGCGCGCGCCCACCCGGCACCGATCGGCGTCCATCCCCTGGACGGGGAATGGGCGTTTTCCGTGATGAACCAGAACCCGCCCTATTACCCGGCCACCAGCCGCGCGGGATTGGAGTTGTTCGACCTGGCCGACGGCCAGGTCGTGGCGTGCGGCGGGTTGAGCCTGCAGGTCATCGCCACGCCCGGCCACAGCCCGGGCTGCGTCTGCCTCCATGCGCCGGAGCACCTGACCCTGTTCACCGGCGATACCTTGTTCGCCGGGTCGGCCGGCCGCACCGACCTGCCCGGCGGCGACAGCCGCGCGTTGGCCGCCTCCCTGCGCCGCCTGGCGGATTTGCCGGACGCCACGCGGGTGTACCCCGGCCACGGCCCGGCCACGGACCTGGGCACGGAGAAGGAAAGCAACTTCTTCATGCAGTCCGCCGCGCGCGGCCGGCGTTGAAACCGCAGCGGCGGTTGTGATACAACGCGGGCGTGGAAACCTGGCACTACTTTGCGCGGCGGCTGCTGCTGGTGATCCCGACCTTCCTCGGCATCACCGTGCTGTGTTTCGGCCTGACCCAGTTCATCCCCGGCGGCCCGGTGGAGCAGATGCTCATGAAGATGAAGGGCCTGGGCGCCGGCGAGGCGGGTGGCGGGGCGGCGCGCTTTGCGACCATCTCGCCGGAGTACCGCAAGCAGCTCGAGCAGCATTTCGGGTTTGACCAGCCGTTTTACCGGCGGTACCTCAAGTGGCTGGTGGCGGACCGCATGGGCATGCGCATGGAGTCCTACAAGTTCCCCAACAAAACCGCGTGGCAGATGATCCGCGACCGGTTTCCCGTGTCGCTGATCTTTGGCATCACCGGCTTTGTGTTGAGCTACCTGGTGTGCATCCCGCTGGGCATTGCCAAGGCCTTGCGCCACGGGTCGCGGTTCGACTTTGTCTCCAGCGCCCTGGTGTTCGTGGGCTATGCCATCCCCCCGTTTGCGCTGGGCATGGTGCTCAAGATGCTCTTTTGCGGCACGGTCGACAGCCTGTGGGACCTGTTCCCCGGGTCCGGGTTCCAGTCGGACCAGTTCGCGGCCATGTCCGGCTGGGGCCAGGCCCGCGACCTGTTCCTGCACATGTGCCTGCCGGTGCTGTGCTACCTGGCCGGCAACTTTGCCGTGCTGACGCTGCTGATGAAGAATTCGCTGCTCGACCAGATCGGCCGCGACTACATCCGCACGGTGCTCGCCCGCGGCGGCAGCTACCGGCGCGCCATCTGGCGGCATGCGCTGCGCAACGCGCTGATCCCCATCGCCACGGGGTTCGGCGGCATCCTGACCGTGATGTTTGCCGGCTCGGTGATCATCGAGCAGGTGTTCGAGATCCCCGGCATGGGCCGGCTGAGCCTCGAGGCCATCGTGGGCCGCGACTACGCGGTGTTCATGGGCATCCTGGCGCTCACCTCCGTGCTGGGCCTGGTGGGCAACGTGCTCTCCGACTTCTGCTACGTGTGGATTGACCCGCGGATCGACTTCCAGGGATGAGCGCCCCGGGCTCCATCGCGTGGCGGCAACGGCTGGCCGACCGGGTCCACCCCGTCACCCGCAAGCGCTGGCGGCGGTTCCTGGCGCGGCGCCGCGCGGTATGGGCGCTCGGGCTCCTGGCCGGGCTGTACCTCGTCAGCCTGGGCGCCGAGCTGATCTGCAATGACCGCCCCCTGTACGTGCGCTTCCGTGGCCAGTCCTATTTCCCGGTGCTCAAGTTTTATCCCGCGGCGGTGTTCGAGGCCGGGGGGCCGGCCACGCGGCCGGACTACCGCCGCCTGGCCGCCGGGCCGGCGTTTGCCCCGGGCACGGGCAACTTCATGCTGTTTACGCCGGTTCCCTACGGGCCGTACGAGAGCCTGGACCCCGAATCGCTGCGCCACGCGGAGACCGTGACCCTCCGGTTTCTGCCCCGGCCCCGCGTGGGCAACGTCAACGTGCGGCCGGACCTGTCCGTGGCCCGCGGCCAGGCCGCCGGCTTCTTCTTTGACCGGCCGGACGACGCGGTGCCCGGCCTGGCGCTGACCAACCAGTGGCAGGTGCCTGCGGAACTGGCCGCCGCCATCCGGGCGCGGTTCCTGAACCAGGCGGCGCCGGCCATGGCCCTGGACCTGGCAGGCCCGCGCGGTTCAGTACAAGCTGCGCTGGCGGCCTACGTGCCGCGGGCCGCGCCGCCCGACACGGTGCGGATCACCCTGCGCGAGCCACAGGATCGCCCGGCGGCCGCGCAGCAGCTGCGCGTGGATGCCGCCGGCCGCTTGCGTGGCGCGCCGCCGGCCGCCTGGACCGCGCTGGCCACGGCCGTGCAAACCGATCTGCTCGCCGCGGCGCAAGCGTGCTATCGCGGCCTGGCCATCGCGCCGCGCGACCTGGAGCTGGCCGGCGGGCCCGGCCAGGTCCAATTCCAGAAAAACGAGATCCGCTGGCCGTACCCGCCCACGCGCGGCCACTGGCTGGGCATCGACGGCGCCGGCCGCGACGTGCTGGCGCGCATTCTCTACGGGTTGCGCACGTCCATGTCCTTCGGGTTCCTGCTGGTGGCCGTGTCCATGGCCCTGGGCATCCTCCTGGGCGCGGTGCAGGGCTACTACGCCGGCCGGCTGGACATCACCCTGCAGCGGCTGATCGAGATCTGGAGCGCGCTGCCGTTCCTGTACGTCATGATCCTGCTCGGGTCCGTGTACGGCCGCAGCTTCTCGCTGCTGCTGGCCTGCTACGCCATTTTCAACTGGATCGGCATCTCGTACTACATCCGCGCGGAGTTCCTGCGGTTGCGGCGCCAGCCGTACGTGGACGCGGCCCGGGCCCTGGGCGTGCCGGCGCGCCGCATCATCTGGCGGCACATCCTGCCCAACGCCATGACGCCGGTGATCACGTTCTTCCCGTTCATGCTGGTGGGGGCCATCGGGTCGCTGGCGGCGCTGGATTACCTGGGGTTTGGCCTGCCGCCGCCGCAGCCGAGCTGGGGCGAGTTGTTCCAGCAGGCGCAGTCGTACCGCTGGGCCTGGTGGCTGATCCTGTACCCGTCGCTGGCCCTGTTCACGGTGATGCTGCTGGGCGTGTTCGTGGGCGAAGGCGTGCGCGACGCCTACGACCCCCGCCCGTTCAGCCGCATGGAGTAGGGCGATCAGTCGGACGCGGCCTGGGTGTCGTTCACCGGCACGGTGAACGCGCCGCTTGTGATCTGCGCCGCCAGATGGCTGACCTCGGCCAAAACCTCCGGCGGCAGCTTCTGCTCGAATTCGTGGAATGGGGCCAGGCGGGCGCCGCCCTTGGCCATCATCGACCAGTCGCGCAGGTCGGCGCCGGTCCAGGTGCCGGCCTTGACCGCTTCGATGCAGTGCCGGATCGTGGGGCCCATGTCCCAGACCGGGCCAGTGATCACCACGCCGGGCGCGAGCTCGTTCTGGTCGTACATGTTCCCGAAGGCCAGCACATTCCGCTCGCGGCAGGCCTCGAACACGCCGAAGCGCTCCGCGTACAGCAGGTCCGCGCCGGCCTCGATCTGCGCCGTGGCGGCTTCCTTGGCCTTGGGCGGATCAAACCAGCCGCCGATGTAGCTGACCTTGACCTTGACGTCCGGCCGCACCGTGGCGGCGCCGGCCCGGAACGCGTTGACCAGGCGGTTGACCTCGCCGATCGGCATCGCGGCCACCGCGCCGAGAATGCCGGATTTGGTTGTCCGGCCGGCAATCACCCCGCACAGGTAGGCCGGCTCGTGGATCCAGTTGTCAAAGACCGACAGGTTGGGCGCTGCCGGCCCGCGCTCGGAGCCAAACGCGAACGCCGTGGCCGGGTAGTCTTTGGCCACGCGGCGCAGGGGGTCTTCGCCCGCCAGGAACGCGTCGCCCACGATCAGGTTGAACCCGCGTTCCGCGTACTCGCGCAGGACTTTTTCGTAGTCCGCGGCCGCGACTTTCTCGGTGAACTCGTAGTCCACGCCCAGTTCGTTCTGGGCCTGCAGGCAAGCCTGGTGGATGACGCCATCCCACGGCTCCTCGATGGCCGTCTGGAACACGGCGGCGACGCGGAAGGCGCGGCTGGCCGCCGGTGCGGGTGCCGGGGCCTGGCCGCACCCGGCCAGGAACACGCCGGCGGCCGGCAGCAGGATCAGCGCGAAACATTTGAGCAAGGCGGACTTCATGGCAGCTCCCAAGTTGGGCCGGGACGTCCCGGCCGATACGGTTGTTGTTGTATGTTGGACCACGCGCCCGACAGTAAGAGAAACGCGAAAACCCTGTCAAGCCCGGGCCGGCCGGCCGCTGCGATTCTCATGCGGACGGCCACGGCATGCCCGGGGTCGGGATCGCGATCGGCTCATGGAAATCGTTGCGTTGGATGACTGAAATGCTACCATGGAGCGGTCGGATAGGAAGCCGGCAGAAGGTGGGAATAAAACCATGAGCGCGCCCAAAACTTGGTCGGTCGATAAGATATACGCCTTGAAAGGCCGGGAAAAAATCGCCTGCCTCACGGCCTACGACTATGCCACGGCGCGCCTGCTGGACGAGGTCGGCCTGCCGCTGTTGCTGGTGGGCGACTCCCTGGCCATGACCGTGCTGGGCTACGAGAACACGTTGCCGGTGACCATGGAGGAGATGCTCCACCACACCGCGGCCGTGGCTCGCGGCGCGCAGCACGCCATGGTCGTGGCCGACATGCCGTTCATGTCGTACCAGGTCTCCACCGAGCAGGCCCTGGCGAATGCCGGCCGGTTTCTCAAGCAGGCCGGCGCCGACGCCGTGAAGATCGAGGGCGGCGCGTTCCGGGCGCCCATGATCCAGGCGTTGATCAACAACGGCATGCCGGTCATGGGCCACATCGGGCTGACCCCCCAGAGCATCCGCACGTTTGGCGGCTACAAGGTCCAGGGCCGCACCCTGCCTGAAGCCGCCCGGCTCAAGGAGGACGCGCTGGCGCTGGATGCGGCCGGCGTGTTCACCCTGGTGCTGGAGTGCGTGCCCCGCGACCTGGCGGCCGAGATCACCCGCGCGGTGAGCGTGCCCACCATCGGGATCGGCGCGGGGCCGGACTGCGACGGACAGATCCTGGTCATGCACGACATCCTCGGCATGTATGGCGATTTCCAGCCCAAGTTTGTCAAGCGCTACGCCGAGCTGGGCAAGCTGATGCGCGAAGCGTTCGCCGCCTACAAGGACGAAGTCCAGTCCGGCCGGTTCCCGGACCCCGAACACAGCTATTGAGTGGCGGATGAAAATTATCAAGACCGTGGCCGCCATGCAGCGCACTGCCGCGCGCCTGCGCGCCCAGGGCCGGCGCATCGGGTTTGTGCCCACCATGGGCTATCTGCATGCCGGCCACGCGGCGCTCCTGCGGCTGGCGCGCCGCCATGCGGACGTGGTGGTGGCCAGCATCTTCGTCAACCCCCTGCAGTTCGGCCCGCGCGAGGACCTGTCCCGCTACCCCCGGGATTTCCGGCGCGACGAGCGGATCTGCCGCGCCGCGGGCGCGGACTTCATTTTTTATCCGGCGGTGGCGGACATGTACCCGGCCGGCCGCTCGGTGTTCGTGGACGACCAGCAGCTCACCCGCCACCTGTGCGGCGCGACCCGGCCCGGGCATTTCCAGGGCGTGCTGACCGTGGTGGCCAAGCTGTTCAACATCGTCCAGCCCCACGTGGCGGTGTTCGGCCGCAAGGATGCCCAGCAGTTGCGGGTCATCCAGCAGATGGTGCGTGACCTCAACTTTCCGATCCGCATCGTGCCGGGCGCCACCGTGCGCGAGCCGGACGGGCTGGCCCTGAGCTCGCGCAACCGCTACTTGACGGCGGAGCAGCGGCCGTCGGCGCTGTGCCTGCGGCGGGCGCTGGACCTGGCGCGCGACCTGGTGGCGCAGGGCGAGACGGCGGCGGCCGTCATCAAGCGGCGCATGGCCAGGATCATTACCCGGACCCCGCACGCCCGCGCGGACTACATTGAGATCGTGGACTGGAACACCCTGCAGCCGGTCAACAAGGTAACCCCGCCGACCTTGGTGGCCCTGGCGGTTTTCGTGGGGCCCACGCGGCTCATCGACAACCTGCTGATCCCGGCCTGACATGGACCTGCAAGCCTTTGGCGAGGCCCTGGCGCAGCTCGACCGGCATCCGCCGGGCTGGCATCCGGACGAGTGGCGCGGCCAGGCATTCCGCCAGATCGGCGCTTTCCTGGACCAGGCCATCCGGCCGGGCGCGCCGTTTGATCTGCGGACCAATCCCAACCCCGTGTGGGACGTGGTGGCGGCGCGCCTGGACCATGCCTTGGCGGGCGTGGCCGCGGCCAGCCCGCCGGGCGTTTCGCGTCTGTGGCAGTGGTACAACGCGGGCGTGATCCTGACGACCCCGGCCGGCGTGCTGGGGGTGGACGTTATCCCCATGCCGCGGCATTATGGCTGGCTCGACACGCACCGGCTGGAGGCGCGGCTGGCGCAAGTGCTGGACGGCCTGCTCGTGACCCACCGCCACCAGGACCATTACGATCCAGCCCTGGTGCGCGCCTGCCTGGAGCTCGGCAAGCCCGTGGCCATGCCCGCGCACCTGGCCGTGGCGTGGCGGGATTATCCCGCCGCAATGGGGATCGCCGCCGCGCAGGACTTGCGCGTGGCCGGGTACGCGATCCGTGCCCGGTCCGGCTGGCATGTGTGGCGGGATGCCCCGGAAGAGCGGCCCTTGGTGTACTACGAAGTGGAGGTCCCGGGTTCCAGCCCCATGCTGTTCTCCGGCGACGCCGACTACACCCGCTCGTTCGACGCCGAGGCGCCCGGCCGCTGGGATGCTTTTTTTATTCCCTGGCGCAGTCCCAACCGCCTGTACGAGCCCGGCGACCCGGCCCAGGTTGGCACCGCGCAAGACGCCCTGGCCCTGGCGGTGGAACGCCTGGCGCCGCGGCGGCTGGTGCTGGAGCATTACGCGGAGCTCAAGCACGTGCACGAGGGGTTGGGCGCCTCGTACGACCTGGCGCTGGACCTGCAGCGGTCGGCCGGGGTGCCCACGGCGCTGATGTTCTGGGGCGAAAGCCTCGCGTGGCCGCCGGCGTAGCGCGGCCTTAGAAAAATCCGCGCAGCTTCTTGAGCGACCGCGGCAGGCACACGATGACCAGGCGGTCGCCCGTCAGCACCTTGAGGTTGCCGGTGGGGATCAGGACCTCGTCGCCGCGGGCGATGGCCGCGATCATGACATCGCGCGGCATGCGGATCTGCTGGATTTCCAGGTCGACCCAGCGGTGGCCGGCCGGCACCTCGATTTCCAGCAGCTCCACCGGCACGTTTTGGAACAGGCGCGCAGATTTGACGTTGTGACCCCACTCGAACCGCATGATCGCGTTGGTCATGGAGAGGTGCGGGCTGATGATCCGGTCCACCAGCTCGAGGTTGTCGATGATGGGCACGTACTCCCACTTGTTGACCTGCGCGAGGGTGAACGCCGCGCCCATCTTCCGGCCCAGCAGGCAGGCGATGATGTTGTCCTCGTCGTCGTCCGTGACCGCGGCAAAGGCGGTGTTGGTGGTGATGCCGGCGTTCTGCATGGTCTCGACGTCCAGGGCGTCGCCGTCCAGCACCAGCGCGCGGCGCAGTTGGGCGGAGCAATAGTGGGCGCGCTCCTTGTCGCGTTCGATGACCGTCAGTTGCAGCGGCGTGGATTCCAGGAGCTGCGCCAGGCGCAGGCCAAACACCCCGCCGCCGGCGATCACCACCTTGTCGATGGTGGCCCGCTCGGGATGGCTCCAGGCAATGAACTCGTCCACCAGTTCCGGCGGCAGGATCACGTACACATCGTCGTCGGCCAGGATCTGCGTGTTGCCGCGCGGGATGATCAGGTCGTTGTGGCGCTTGACCGCGATGAAGCGGAACGACTGGATCAGGGTGCCTTCCTGCAGCTCGCGGATCTGGCTCTTGAGCAGCGGGCTGTTGGCCGGCACCTGGAACCCGAGGATTTTCATGCGGCCGCCGAACAGGCTGACCAGTTCGGTGGCCTCGGGCAGGGTCAGGATGTTGAACATGTCGCGGGCGCATTCTTCCTTGTGGCAGACCACAAGGTCCGCGCCCAGGTCCTCGGGCTTGAGCCAGGTATAGCGGCTCAGGAAGTCCATGTTGTTGACGCGGGCGATGCGGTGCGGCACGCCCGCCGCCTTGGCGAACATGCAGGCCAGCAGGTTGGTTTCGTCGTGGTTGGTCACGGCCACCAGCAGGTCCGCCTTCTGGATTTCCGCCTGTTGCAGCACGGAGGGGCTGGCGCCGTTGCCACGCAGGGTTAGCACATCGAACTGGGTGTTGATCTCGGCGAGGGCGTTGGCGTCCTCATCGATCACCACCACATCGTGCTTCATCTCGCTGAGCTTGGCCGCCAGATGGTAGCCGGCATTGCCGGCGCCTATGATTACCGCTCTCATGGATGGCTCACTTTCTCGGGCTAAGATAGGCCAAGCGGCCCGGATTCCAAGATCAAAATAGGAGGTTACGCCGCGGCGGGCACCCGCCATGCTGCCGATCGGCTGACCATGGGTACGGGATTCATGCCGATCCCGCAGGGGCGCCGGCGCGAAGATGGTTGTTAAATAATCTGTAACATATTGGATATAAACAAATAAAGTATGTCACAAAACGTGAAATATTATGTCTGGAGGTCAGGTCGGGGCCGCAACTAATCTTTCGACTATAAAAGAACGTCAACATCTTTCAAGGGTGGGTACTGAAGGGAGCCCGGGTAAGCCATGAACACGATGGTATGGCAGTGGCCAGGTAAAGCGGTTTTATGCCTTGCGCGCCTGACGCAACCATTTTCCGGAAAGATGATCCCCCGATGACTTCTCTATTGATACGAAAAAGGCGGAAAAAGAAGGAAATAAATCGCCGCCTGACGCGACCAGCAGGGAAAGGGTTGCGATCTAAGATGGTAAAGAAGGCATTTTCTGAAAATATGAAGCAGTACCGCCGGGCACTGGGATGGTCGCGCAAGTATGCGGCCTGGCGCCTGGGGGTGGCGGTATCCACCTGGTCGCAATGGGAGAACGGCAAGCGCCTGCCCACGGCAGATTTCCTCGGCATGATCGCCCACCTGTATGAAGTTCCGATTTGCCATCTGTTCTGCCCAGCCAAACCTGCCTGCCCCGCCCAATGCACGCTGATGCGGGAGGTCGTTCCTGGGCGCGCTCTAAAAAATGTCAGGGCCATGGCTAAGTAATGATCTCCCAGCGTCCATTCACCGTTTCGGTCCCTGGCCAACCCGCATCTCGCGCCTGCATGGCGGTCCGGTGCCGTGGGGGTTGGGCATAGCGCCCAAACTCGGAGCAGATCATGAGCCAGGCGCCGTCATCCAGGAAGAACCGCGACGAGATGCGCGAGACGTTGCTTTCCCTGGTCTGCGGCGAGGTGTTTGATACGGAGATGCCCGGCTGTCCGCTGCATGAAGTTCGCAAGAAACCTTTGCGGGAGCGGATGCATTGGGTCGCCGGCCTGGACGACCAGCAGGTGGTGGAGATCATGATCCATCACCATAACTGCGCATTCGTGCGAGACTTGGAAATCCGCGACGCCTTGCGCAACAAGTTCCAATCGCAACTTTCGGGTGGCGGCGCCGCGCCTGCGCCGTGACCCTTTGCGCCGGTGCGCTCGCCCCGGATGGCACGGAATCAACACAATTCATCCGGGAATTTCCTGCCTGATGGACGATCATCACGGCACGACTATCCCCATCCGGCACCTATGGATAGCCGGTTTTGAAGGACGCCATGGTGTTGCTCTTGCTTGGCAGTGATCGCTGGCGTTAACTTGGGGCGACGCTAACCCCAACGGGGTTGTTGACTATAGCCCAGGGTTGCGGGGTTTTCCCCGCTACCCTGGGTTGAGCGCCCCCCGCCATTCAACCCCAACGGGGTTGCGTCCCAGGATCGCGACGCAACCCCGTTGGGGTTGGATTGGAAACGGAACCAAAACCCAGGGTAGGCGCAGACGCCAACCCTGGGCTAGATTGGGAACCCCCCTTGGGGGTTTTTACGGATCATCCGACAAGTGCCTGTCTGGATTTCAAAAAGCAGGTGCGAATGGAAGCAGACAAACAACCACGGATGGACACGAATGGACGCGGATGTGAATCGGGGAAGATAGCGGATTGCCCTGAAATATCCGTGTTAATCCGCGTGCATCCGTGGTTCAAATTATTCTCTTGGTTTGCGGCCTCAGGCCGCGTCTTGAACGGGTGGCACCTGGGTTCCGAGATGGTTCCACGGATCTTGGACAGGGCAAGATTCGGGCATCCTGTTCAGTTGGTTATCCTGTCCAGAATTCTGGTCCGGGTTGGGCCACGCCGTGGTGATCGGTCGTCAGACAGGAACTTCCCGGATGAACCGTTTTTACTCGGACAGTAGGCCACCCTTTGATGGGTGGCGCATCCCTGCGCCCGACACAGAGGTTGGGCCTACAGTGACCCTTGGCGCACTTATGACGCTCTGTTTAGATCTGCTCTGCCGGAGAGAGTGAATCCGCCTGTGGTTCAAGCGCTGGTCATCCGGTTCGATAAATCCGGACAGGAACTTGTCGGATGAGCCATCAACACCCGCCGGATTCGACGGAGCAAATCCGTCCATCGGCTCCGCCTGCCGTACACCTGGCATGCAACTCCCTATATCTACGATCACGGCAGCAACAGCAGCAGGAGCGGCGCTGTGCCAGCGGGGTCCCGGACTTGGATTAACGCCAGCCGGCTCACCGCCACGCCGAACGCATTGGAAACAACGACCTGGTAGTAGCCCGCATCAGCGTGGGTTACGGGGGCAAGCTGATAGAGGCCGGCGTCGGGCCCGGGTTGCGCAATGCCCGCGTGATACCACTGGTAATGGAGCGGCGATTGACCCAGCGCCACGACTTCCAGGGCGGCTGTGCCACCAGCCATGGCCACGGCGTCCTGCGGCTCGGAAGCGATTTCCGGCCAGGCGTTGGTGCGCACATCCAGCCGCGCCGGGGCGCTGGTGACCGACCCGGCAGCGTTGCCGACCACGACGCTGTACCAGCCCTGGTCCACCCAGGTGGCCTGGGCCACCGCGAACTGGTTGGAATGGGGGCCGGGCAGGGGGGCGCCATCCTTGGCCCATTGGTAATTCAGGGGCGCGGTGCCCGCGGCAGATACCGTGAACCGGGCGCTTGATCCCGCTTGCACGCGCTGGTTTTGCGGCTGCGCGCCGATGGTGGGCGCCACGGCCAGCGGCGTCAGGGTCACGGCGCCCAGGTCCCGCACGGAGCCGGGCGCCAGGCCATTGAGCGGGTTCGCGATCTCCAAGGTCTGATACCAATCACGCATAATAATCGGTAAATAATGCTTGACGCTGAGCGCGACGTGGGGCATGCTGCTGGGCATGAAAAAACAAGGACGTCCGCGAGTGAGGGTAGTGGTACCGGCCGCCGTGAAAGACGAAGTAGCGGCCCGGATAAAGAAAGAGAACAATGCGCGGCTAAGGGATCGGCTGCGGGCGGTCCAGATGACCTTTGATGGCCAACACCGTTACGAAGATATCGCGCGGCGGGTTGGGCGCGCGCGCTCCACGATCCAGCT
>CAZAYP010000098.1:0-17413 GCA_964489425.1 uncultured Verrucomicrobiota bacterium
ACATTGGGCTCGAAGAAAATGAATCGTAGACGATGGTTCACAATTTTGGCAGCCGCAGCGCTGGTCGTAGTGATCGCAGTCCTGCTTGCGCCGAGTTTCGTCAGCAAGCCCGTCGGCGCGCATGCATTCTGCCTGAGCAATCTTCGGCAGATCGAGTTCGCCAAGAAGTGGTTTGCGGAGACCCACGGTCTCATGACGAACGGAGTGATCATCTCAGATGTCGTTCTATCGCCAGAACAACTGTCGACCAACTACATCAGACACGGGTTCGTGAGCCTGCGCTGTCCAGAAGGCGGAACGTACTCGATCAACAAGCTTTCCGAGGACCCAACGTGCAGCTTCGCATCGCAAAAGGGAAACCACTCAATAGAATGGACCCGAAGGCAATGAACAAGAAGACGCAGCCCAACAAACCGCCGGAGCGCTACAACTTGCCCCGCGGCGGGGCAAGTTGAGGCTCAGCGCCAACATTCGGCTTCTATGGATGATAATTGACATTTACGTTATGGGTGACGTTCAACTGGAATGCGTTCGTTAAAAAGGAAAGAGGAAAAACCGTGAATGAAACACCATCGACTCGCACGGGCTAGGGGTCAGGCCGTAAATATACACTTTCAGATTGACGAGGCCGATCGGGAAGAGTAGGAATGCAGGATGCCAAGACCACCACGAACTGAATACGAGAACGCGCTCTACCATGTGACTAGCCGTGGTAATGGGCGGCAAGTATTATTTCACACGGACAACGACCGGCAGAGATTTCTGGTCCAACTGCGTGACAATCTGGAAAGATATGGAGTGGTCCTGTACGCATGGGTGTTGATGGCGAACCACTTCCATCTCGTGGTCAAAACGCCGCGGGCGAACTTGAGCCGCTTTATGCAGCGCTTGAACAGCAGTTACAGCCTTTACTTCCGGTATAAGCACATGAAGCCGGGGCATGTACTGGGCGGACGATACAAGGCTCCGTTGATTGAGGATGAGAGCTACCTGCTTGGCGTAACCCGGTATGTGCATCTTAACCCCGTCAAGACCCAGGCGCAGAAGCAGTTGCCGGGGGATGTACGGATCCAGTACTTAGAATCATATGAGTGGAGCAGTTATCCGTCCTATGTGGGCGCGAAGAGTTGGCCGGACTGGATAAACAATGGGGTGCTGATGGAATATGGACGCAGCCTCAAAGAGGCGCGCCGGCGGTACCGGGCCTATGTGCATGCGGGGGTGGTGCTGGAGGAGGATGGTGAAATCCTGGACATTATGAAATCCAGTCCATACGTCATCGGGAGTGCAGCGTTTGTTGAGCAAACGGAAGTTGCGCTGTCGCAGCGAGCTACCGGCGGCCCATCCGACGCGGATGTAGCGTTGCCGTGGAAGGGCGCGAGGTTGGAAGTGATCGACCAGGTGGTCAGCGGAAAGTACGGCGTGCTCCCTGACGACTTGCGGGAACATGGGCGTGCGGTTGGGATTGCGAAAATGGTGGCTGTGGAATTAGCGGCGCGGCGGAGCGGAGAGACCCTGCGGGCTATCGGACAGCATTACGGCGGGATCAGCAGTCAGGCGGTAGCCATGACGCGCCAGCGATCTCGAAAGGTGAAGGGGATTGATTGGGCAGGCTTGGAACATACTCTTGAACACATCGGCAAAATGTAAAAGTGAAATGTTACGGTCTGACCCTGTTGCTGCACGGACAACGACCGGCAGAGATTTCTGGTCCAACTGCGTGACAATCTGGAAAGATATGGAGTGGTCCTGTACGCATGGGTGTTGATGGCGAACCACTTCCATCTCGTGGTCAAAACGCCGCGGGCGAACTTGAGCCGCTTTATGCAGCGCTTGAACAGCAGTTACAGCCTTTACTTCCGGTATAAGCACATGAAGCCGGGGCATGTACTGGGCGGACGATACAAGGCTCCGTTGATTGAGGATGAGAGCTACCTGCTTGGCGTAACCCGGTATGTGCATCTTAACCCCGTCAAGACCCAGGCGCAGAAGCAGTTGCCGGGGGATGTACGGATCCAGTACTTAGAATCATATGAGTGGAGCAGTTATCCGTCCTATGTGGGCGCGAAGAGTTGGCCGGACTGGATAAACAATGGGGTGCTGATGGAATATGGACGCAGCCTCAAAGAGGCGCGCCGGCGGTACCGGGCCTATGTGCATGCGGGGGTGGTGCTGGAGGAGGATGGTGAAATCCTGGACATTATGAAATCCAGTCCATACGTCATCGGGAGTGCAGCGTTTGTTGAGCAAACGGAAGTTGCGCTGTCGCAGCGAGCTACCGGCGGCCCATCCGACGCGGATGTAGCGTTGCCGTGGAAGGGCGCGAGGTTGGAAGTGATCGACCAGGTGGTCAGCGGAAAGTACGGCGTGCTCCCTGACGACTTGCGGGAACATGGGCGTGCGGTTGGGATTGCGAAAATGGTGGCTGTGGAATTAGCGGCGCGGCGGAGCGGAGAGACCCTGCGGGCTATCGGACAGCATTACGGCGGGATCAGCAGTCAGGCGGTAGCCATGACGCGCCAGCGATCTCGAAAGGTGAAGGGGATTGATTGGGCAGGCTTGGAACATACTCTTGAACACATCGGCAAAATGTAAAAGTGAACAGTTACGGTCTGACCCTGTTGCGCGCATCCCAGTACCGCCACGAACAAATATCCTGGCTGCAGCCGGCCGGTTTGCGGGTCCTGCACCGGGATCGTGTCCCCAGCATAATCGACAAACAACTTCTCGCCGGCGCGGTGTTCCTGGCGCAGGCTCACCGCCTGTTTCCCGAGCCATTCCCGATACAACTGGCAATACTGGCTATAACTGTAGCCTTCCGGAGTGTGGCTGCGGTACTCCTCCCACAATAGCTGCAAGGTGACCTGCTTGCGCCGCAGTTCGTTGCGCATGTAGGCCATGTCCAGTGGGGGGCGCCGCTCGCCAACCTCCCGCACCGGGAAAAGCAGGCCTTCCAACTGCGCTTCATCCAACCCGGCCGGCAGCGGCCAACTCAATTGCGCGGTCCTGGCGCGCGCCAGGTAATCCGCCACCGTGCTGCGCGCCAACGCGCAACTGCACGCAATCTGCCGTACCGACATCTTCTGCTCCAACCCCAGTCGGAGCACCTCGACGACCTTCCGCATGGATAACTTCTCCCGGGCCATGGTTGCCTCCTTGTTGGAGGCCATCTTGGCCCTTGTTACCCAGCGTCACCACTCCCCGCTTCACGCCCTTTTCGGGGGTGTCCGAAATCACCGGAACAGGTGTCCGACATAAATCAGAACCAGTGTCCGGAATGAATCGGAATCGGTGTCCGATATCAATCGGAATACGCGCCGGATTGTGGCGATCAATACGTTCACATTCGGGGACAAAGAAGGATTGAGCCACACGGCAGTGAGTGCTATCCTAGGCTCACCACAGGAGGAAATATGGCACTGAATGTGAAGGAATGCGAGATGTCGGCGCTCATGCTGCCGGTATCCGAGCGAGCGGCTTTGGCTGAGCGCCTGATCGAGAGCCTTGATTCGCTCGATGACGCCGAGACCGAGCGGCTCTGGGTTGAAGAGGCGGAACGGCGCTATCAAGCCTATAAGCAAGGGCGGCTTTCCGCCCGGCCTGCGGCGGAGGCAATTCAGAACGCGCAAGCGCGGCTGCTATGAAGACGGTTCGCATGGTACAGCCGGCGGAGCAGGAGATGTTCGATGCCGCCGCTTACTACGAACTGCAGGTGTTGGGACTCGGGCAGGACTTCCTGACGAAGGTCGCATCGGCGGTCGCCGACATTGCCGAGCATGCCGAACGCTGGCCTGTTGTCCGACTGAACGTCAGGCGCCGCTTGGTGCACCGTTTCCCGTATGGACTGCTTTATCGGGTCGATCCCGACGAGATTGTCGTGCTCGCCGTTGCCCACCTTCATCGACACTCGACCTACTGGGTCGGAAGATCATGATCCCCGAACCAGCCACTGCGTTCAGCGTCCTGGTCCATCGGCGCGCTGCGCGCGCCGGATTGTGGCGCTCACTACGTGCAGCCCCATTGGGATTGCGATTGACAGGCACGCGGATGGACGTACAATTGTACGCATGAAGATTGTGGTAGATACGAATACGTTCCTTGCAGTGTCGCTGGATGAACCGGAGAAAGACTGGTTGATCGCGGTCACGGACGGGCATGATCTTGTAGCTCCCGCCGTGCTGCCATACGAGATCGGGAATGCGTTGTCGTCGCTGGTTCGTCGCAAGCTCCTCACCGAAGCGCAGCTTGCCGCCGCCTGGGATGCAGCGTCTGCCATTCCCGTGGAACTGGCACCGGTCGATGCGCGCGCATCGCTGCTTCTCGCGGGACGTTATCGAATCTACGCGTATGACGCGTACTTCCTCCAGTGCGCACTGGAGAGGAAGTCGCCATTGCTCACACTCGATAGCGGCATGAAGCATGTGGCCAAGTTGCTGGACATCGTCCTCGTGAAGTAACCATGAAAGTCTACACATATTCCCAAGCAAGACAGAACCTGGCAGAGGTACTGAACCAGTCGAAGGCCGAAGTCGTGCTCATCCGCCGGCGTGGCGGCGATTCCTTTACCGTCGTGCCTAAGCCCCGGGAAGGCTCACCCTTTGACGTGCCGGGCGTGAAAACCGGAGCCACGACATCCGATATTCTGACTGCCGTGAGGGAGAGCCGATCCAAGACATCCCAACAACGGCGCGCACGGTAGCCTCGCAAACTCGGCACCGTGACGCATTTGGCGGAGCAATATAGACCGCCATACATTTATATTGCTGTGCCTCGCTCGGCTTTGGTAGGTTATCTGTATGGCCAGTACAACGTTCGAGTGGGATGCGGAAAAGGACACGGAGAACCAGCGGAAGCACGGCGTCTCGTTTGAGTTCGCCCAGTATGCCTTTGCGGATCCCGATCGCGTCATCGCCGAGGACTTGTCGCACAGCCAGGACGAGCAGCGGTACTTCTGCTTCGGCCGGATCGGTGACGGAATCCTGACGGTGCGTTTCACGCACCGTCAGGACGGAATCCGGGTCTTCGGCGCGGGCTACTGGCGGAAAGGTAAGAGGATCTATGAGCAAGAGAATCACATACACTGACGGCCCCATCGGCGATGTCAAGATGGTCAGGGACGCGCTCCCTCCGCCATCTGACTTGGTGTTCCGCGAAGACCAGGTCAAAGTCACCATTGTCCTGAGCAGGTCCAGCGTGGATTTCTTCAAGGAAGAGGCGAAACGTCATCACACCCAATACCAGAGGATGATTCGCAGACTGCTCGACCTGTATGTCGCCCAACAGCAATGACATCCGCCAATCGGCTCCCCGTGACTGACTGAGGGTCACTCAGCCAGTCACGGGTGCCACACCACCGCACGTGCCGGTCGGCATACGGCGTCCATCATGGTCTTGCTCCTGAACATCCCCAGGCTTCCCGTCGCGGCAGCGCTTGCCGCACCCTCGCCTTGCCGGCGTCTGCGGGCGCGTCATCCTCCACGCGGTCGGAACGTTCCTGTTCGGTTCGGCCCTTGGCTCCATCCGCTTTCGCAGACTTCCTGGCTACTATGGCCTCGGCTGACTCCCCGGTCCGGTTGCCCGGCGCGGGGTCTCCCCAGGTAAGGTGCGCGTTGCGTCCCGGCACGACCGCCGTATTTACCTCCACGACTGAACCCGCGACTTCGCTGTGTGGTGCCAGTTCGTCGCATCGTGGCCGGCCTTGATATGCGGTTCTTGTTCATCGGCCCGCCGGTTTCCCGTAGCCTTCCTCCATCCGGTGGGTCACCCTTCCGGACTTGGCATCCAGTAGTAGTTTATGTTTTCATGTTGCCATGAATGGTTCTCCTACAGGAGACTTTCACTCCATTTGCAACGCGCCCATGCTGGGCGCACACCAGGAGGTTGAGTTTACGTTTTTCCGAGGCGGAAAAAACGAAACTCACCTCTAACGTTCGATCCCAGAAATGAAGAGTATATCCCAGATTGCGGCAGCCCTCACCTTCTGCACTGCCGCACTTTGCCTAGCCGCGGAGCCCATCACAGTCCACGTCCTATTCAGAACTCAGCAAGTCTGGCCGCCGGATATAGCGGGAATGCCAGATACAATCATACAGTCCTTTCGCCCGACCCTCATGACGAAAGTGGTCCTCGAAAGCGCTCACGCAGCGCATACTCCACTCCAGCTCTATACCAATACATTCGTACCCAAGCCCACTGGCATTGAATGGCTCTTTGGGATGGAAATGTATCGATACCAGTCACAATCGACCAACTTCACCGCCGTGGAGCGATTCCAGTTCCGTAGACTTGAATCGGATACGAACTTCATCTCTAGGCTGCTGGACGGAGACATTCTCTTCTTTCACGGACATGTGGACTGAAGGAACATACGGATCAAACAAGGGGGCGCTCACTGCGTTCAGCCCCATTCGGCATAACAGTTGAAAACAAAACATTTCATCATCGCGGTCATCCTGTTCGTAGCACTAACTCGCTGGACATTCGCCGCGATGACCAACAACCCCATTGATATTTTGGTGGCGCAACTCTCGAACGACCATTTCTGGCAAAACGGCGTTTTCCCCGTGATCAACCTACCCGAAACAGCGAGCCCAAATGAAGTAATTGCCCAGTGCTTCAAAATGACAGGTTTCAATGAGGGACGGATCAAGACGTACAAGATACTTGAGACAAAGACAGTGCGTATCCCAGGATCTCTGCCGGTCACATACACCGCGGCATTGGTAGATTCCGACCTCGGGCAAAAGATTGTACTTATCAAACACATCCAACCAGATCACTGGTGGACCAGAGTATATAATGCAGACAATTTGCCGAACCACCAACCATTAAGCCCTTTTAGTCAACCGCAATAAGACGTGTCCTAACAGAGAATATATTGGCCCCTAAAAACCGAGCCAACCTACTAACTGGTCTATCTTCCTCGACGGAGCGGCGGCCGGCTTGTGTTTAGCGGCGGGCGGGAAGCCGGCGCTGGGCTGGTCCGACCAAAGGCGGTGGAGGGTACGGCTCGCCCGCCGCGGATTTGCCGTCCGGTTGGCGCAACGTTGGATCCATTGACACAGGCATACAATCCTTGTATGGTACTGGTCGGATGGAGGTATAATCCATGAGCACTGTGACCGTGAATATTTCGTTTCAGGATGCCCTGCTTCGCGACATTGACCGGGTTGCCCGGGGCGAAGCACGCAGCCGGTCGGAACTCGTGCGCGAGGCCGCACGGGCGTACATCTTGCGCCGGGACCGCTGGAACGGCATCTTTGCTGTGGGGCAAAAAATCGCTCGACAACAGGGGCTGAAGCCGGATGATGTGACGGACGAAATCCAGGCATACCGGAAAAGCAAGCGGCAAGGCCCGTGACGCCTCCCCGGATCGTCGTTGATTCAAACGTCGTGATCTCCGGGTTGCTTTTCGGCGGCACCCCCGCCCATGTCCTGGGCGTGGTCGTGAAAGGCAAGGCGCACTGTTTCACTTCGCTGCCAATTCTGGACGAAGTGCGCGGCGTGTTGCAGCGCGCGAAGTTCGGTCTCACGCCAGAACAGGTGCTCTCGTTCGTCGAGGAGTTTCATCTCCTTTGTGAAGTGGTTGCCCCGTGCAGCGTGGTGCATGTGATTCGCGCAGACCCGGCGGACGACAGAATCTTGGAGTGCGCGGCCGAGGCCAAGGCCGATGTGATTGTTTCGGGGGATTCGCACCTGCTGGAACTGCGCGAATGGAGAAGCATCCGAATCGTGTCACCGACTGATTTCATGGAGGACATCGGGAACCAATCGGCTCCCCGTGACTGACTGAGGAATGCTCAGCCAGTCACGGGTCCCACACCACCGTACGTGCCGGTCGGCCTACGGCGGTTCCGCTCAGATACGGGCGTTGTTTAGATCTGCCCTGCCGGAGAGGGTGAATCCGCCTGCGGTTCAAGCGCTGGTCATCCGGTTCGATAAACCCGGACAGGAACGTATTCCGCGTTAATTACATTTCGAATGGGGAAATTGCCAAAGTTGGCATGGTTTGTGCTTTTGATTGCCGCGGTTTAAGAAAGGATGGCTTATGAAATGGGTGGAAATGATCCGGGTCCAGTCCTCCAAGGAGCGGGTGGCCGCGTTAGCCGCGCCCTTGCAGGTTCGTGTGCGCGACCTGTCCCAGGCGGCCGGCATCGAGGAGGTGGTGGTTCTGCAACACGCCCTGCATGACGGGTCGCTAGCCATCCTGCTGGTATGGAATGACGGGCGCGTTCCCCTGAAAACGCGAGAAGGCTTGCTGACGAGCGATTGGCTGCAGGAATTCGGCGCCGTGGATCACGCGGTCTGGGTCTTGGCGCCCGGGTTCCCGGCTCCAGCCCGGCCAGTGATGGAACGGATCCACGGGCAAGCGGGAGCCGGCCAATGAACAGGATCGCCCACGGCGGCCGGACCCTGATGGTCATACTGGCGCTGGGCACGGTCACGCTGACCCAGGCCCGGGCCGAACAAGACGCCAAGGTCCCGGAACCGGGCGACGCCACCCTCACCCTGAACGCGGCCCTGGACATGGCCGAGCTGCAAAACCTGGACCTCCAGATCATCCGCGAAGAACTGAACACGGCGGACGGCCGGATCGTGGAAGCCCGCTCCGCAGCCCTGCCCCATCTGGATTTGGCCGCCAAGTATGTCCGCCTCGACGAAGTGGCAACATTCGGATCCGGGCCCGAAGCGATGCAGATGGGCCAGTTGGACAATTACGCGGCGGCCGCGGAGCTCGGTCAGGTGCTGTACGCGGGCGGCGGGGTCCGGGCCGCCCTCCGCATGGCCAAGGATTACCGGGCGGCCACGGGCCACCGCGTCGAATACAGCCGGGCTGAAATCGCGTTTGGCATTCACGCCTTGTTCAACCGGGTGCTGCTGGCGCGCGAGGACGTCAAGGTGGCGCTGGAAGCGCTTGAGCTCTCTGAACAAAACCTGAAGGATGTCCAATCTCGATTCCAGCAGGGCATTGCCCAGCGCTTCGACCTGCTGCGGGCCGAGGAACAGCTCAGCCGCAGCCGCGCGGACCGGATCGCGGCGGACAACGGGCTGCACAAGGCGCACCTGGCCCTCCTGCGCGCGTTGGTATTGCCGTTGGACGACCCCCGTCCGATCGCCGGCGAACTCTCCTTCATCCCCGTGGCGGGCGACCTCACCAATGCCATGGCGATGGCCTTGGCCCAGCGCGAAGACCTGGCGGAAGCCAACCGCAATGTGCAGGTGCAACGCGAAGCCGTCACCGTGGCGCGCAGCAACGGCCGGCCGCGCGTGGGACTGTTCGGAGAAGCCAAGGAGGCCAATCCCAACCGCACGTACCAGGACGAATGGGAATCCTCGTGGATGGCGGGCATCCGCGCCGAGCTCCCGGTTTTTGACGGCCTGAAAACCCGCGGTCAGGTGGCCCAGCAAAGCGCCCGGCTCCGGCAGGCTGAACTGCAGCGGGACAACCTCGTGGCCCAGATCGGCCTGGAAGTGTCCGACGCCCTGGCGGATTTGCGCACGTCCGCCGAACTGGTCAAAACCCGGCGCCAGCGCGTGGCGGAGGCGGAAGAGGCCATGCGCCTGGCGCGCCGCGGCTACGAAGAGGGCCTGCAGCCCCAAATCGACGTGCTGGACGCGCAGTTTTCACTGACCAGCAGCCGCCGGGGTTACGCCCTGGCGGTTTTTGAGCATGTCATGGCCTGCCGCCGGCTCGAACGCTCGACCGGAACCTTGATCAGCAACGCCCATTGAACAACCCGCAGACAACTACAAGGAAATCTCCCATGAAATACACACACCAGATGGCCCTGTCGGGTTTGCTCATTGCGTTGCTGCCGGCCGCCGGCTGCAGCAAGAAACCCGTTACCCCCGAGGGGCCGGCGAAACCCAGTATCCCCGTGGCCGCGCAAGCGGCGACGGGCATGCTATTCAAGGAGTCGCTGGATCTGCAAGGCAGCGTCGTTTCCGAAAATTACGCGCTGGTCCCGGCCAAGACGGGCGGGACGATTGAGGAGCTGCTGGTCAAAGAGGGGGACGCTGTCCAGCGGGATGCCCCGCTCTGCCGCCTGGAAACAGACAAGCTGCTGCGGTTATTGGAAACCCGCAAGCAGGAACTGGCCGTGGCCCGCAGCTCGCTGGCCGTGGCCCGCGCCCAGGTGGAGCAGGCCGCCACGTCGCGGGATTTGGCGGCCAAGGATTACGAGCGCTATCGCAAGCTGTCGGCCGACGAAGCCGTTGCCGTGCGCCAGCTCGACGTGGCGGAAAGCCAGTGGAAAAATGCCGAGGCCGCGCACCGGGTGACGGAGGCCCAGGTCGACCTGGCCGAGGCGCGCGTCAAGCAGGCCCAGGCCGCCCTGGCCATCGCGGAGCAGGACCTGGCAGATGCCACCGTGCGGGCGCCCATCGCGGGCTTCATCAGCCTCTCCTATCGCGAATTGGGCGAGATGGTGGAAGCGGGCAAACCGGTCTTCCGCATCGACAGCCCGGAGACCATCGAGATCTCCGCCTTTGTCCCCGCCGCGTACTACAACCGGGTGGTCCCGGGAACCACGCCCATCCAAGTCCAGGTCAATGGGCATGACCTGGGCGCACTCCCCATCACCTACCGCAGCCCGACCGCCGATGAATCCTTGCGCACCTTCGAGATCAAGGCCCGGCTTGCCAACCCGCCCGCCGGCGTGGTCGCCGGCAGCATGGCGGACGTGGAAGTGGTCTTGACGACCCGCCAAGGCATGGGTGTGCCGGCCAGCGCGATTCTGACCCGCGACGGCCAGCCGGTGGTCTTTGTGGTGCAAGGCGCCCAGGCGCGGCAGCAGGGGGTCAAAACCGGCTTGCAGACCGGGGGCTACGTTGAAATCCTGGCCGGCCTGCCGGAAATGTCCGCCCCGGTGGTGGTCCAGGGCCAGGACCTGCTGAACGATGGCGATGCCGTCACCGTGGTGGAGCAATAGCCATGTTTCTTTCCGACTTTTCCATCCGCCGCCCCGTGGCGATGTCCTGCCTGATCATCGGCCTCACCCTGCTGGGCCTGAACGCCTGGCGCAAGATGGGCCTGGAGTTTTTCCCCAAGGCGGACCTGCCGTTCATCACGATTGTCACCGCGTATCCCGGCGCCAGTCCCGCGGAAATCGAAACCGACGTGGCCAAGCGGATCGAGGACTCGGTGGGCACGATTGACGGGCTTAAACACATCTCCTCGGTCTGCATGGAAAACGTTTGCCAGACGCTGCTGGAATTCGAGCTGGGCGTGGACGTGGACATTGCCGCCACCGACGTGCGCGAAAAACTTGACTTGGTGCGGTCCGATTTCCCCGCCGACGTGGAAGACCCCATCATCCAGAAATATGACGCCAACGCCCAGCCGATCATCACCATGGCGCTCACCGGCTCCGCCCCGCTGGCGACCTTGTACGACTATGCCGACAACGCCTTGCGCGATCGCATTTCTATCATCCGCGGCGTGGCGGACGTGGAGGTCGTCGGTGGCGCCGAACGGGAGGTGCACGTCCTCCTGGACCGGCAGCAACTGGCGGCGCGCGGCTTGTCCAGCATGCAGGTGGTGCAAGCCATCCAAAACGGCATGCGCCTGATCCCGGTGGGGCGGATTACCGATGCCGACATGGAATTCAGCGTCAAGTTCGATGCCGACTACCCGGAGATCGACCGGATCGCCAGCCTGGAACTGGCCGGCCAGGACGGCCGGCGCTGTTATCTCCGCGATGTGGGCCGGGTGGAGATGGGCACGGAAGAAGTCCGGCAGATCGCCGAGGTGGACGGCCGGCCCTGCGTCGCGGTCCGCGTGGTCAAGAAGGCCGACGCCAACGCCGTCGCGGTCGCCCATGGCGTCAAGGGGGTCTATGAAAGGCTGCGCGGGCAACTGCCGGGCGGCATGGAGCTGATTTGGGTCAGCGACGACGGCACGTTCATCGAGGCCAACAACAAGAACGCCTGGAACAACGTGGGCCAGGGCGTGCTGCTCACGGCCACCATTTTGTTCCTGTTCCTCTACAACCTGCGCGCGCTGTTTGTCGTGGCGGTCACCATGCCGCTGACCATCCTGATCGGGCTGTTCTTCATGCAAATGGACGGGATGACCCTGAACATCTCCACCCTGATTTCCATCGGCATGTCGATCGGCATCCTGGTCACCAATTCCATCGTGGTGCTGGAGGCGATTGTCACGCGCTTGAACAAGGGCGATACCCCCAGGGAGGCGGCGCGGGTTGGGGCATCGGAAGCGTTTATTCCGGTGCTGGCCAGCGCCGGCACCAATGTCGTGGTGTTGTTCCCGCTGGCCATGATGGAAAGCCTGGTGGGTATTTTCATCCGGCCGCTGGCCTTGACCATGGTGATCATGACGGTGGTGTCCTTATTCCTGTCCTTCACCCTGACCCCGATGTTGTGCTCGCTGGTCCTCAAGGCCCGCGACCCGCATGCCCATGGATGGCTCGTCCGCATGGAAAAAGGCTGGAACCGGGGGTTTGACCGCGTCGTGGGCCGCTACCGCCGCATCCTGGAGTTCAACGAGCGGCAGCGCTGGGCCGCGATCCTCGTGCTGCTGGCCGTGGCGTTCATGTTCATCCACGCGCTCGGCATGGGGAAATCCCTTGGGTCCGGGTTTGCCCCGGACATCGACAAGGGCGCGGTTTTCGTCAAGCTGGAGTATCCGACGCGCAACAGCCTGGCCGGCACGCGCCAGCAGGTGGCGCAGGCGGTCGCGCGCCTGCGCGATTTGCCGGGGTTGCGCCATGCGCTGGTGACGATCGGCAAAGTTCAGGGCGTCATCGGGCAGTCGTCGGAAGGGGTGTACCTGGCGCAAATCCTCCTGCGGTTCAACGAACGGACCGAGCGCCGCGAGACCATCCACGAGTTGCTGAACATGGCGCGCACCCGCCTGCAATCCCTGCCAGGCCTGGCCGTGACCGCTTCCATCCCATCCCCCGTGGGCGGGCAGAATTCGCCGATCGAGCTGGAAATCACGGGGGCGGATCTCCCGGTCCTGGAAGGAGTCGCCTTGCGGGCGCAACAGGAAGCGCGCAGCATCAACGGGTTCCGGGATGTGGACACCTCGGTGCGCACGGGAAAGCCGGAACTGCGGGTGTTCCCCAACCGCGCCATCCTGGCGGACCGCAACCTCTCCGCCACGGCCCTCGGCATGAACCTGCGCGCCAATATCGAAGGCGTCACCGCCGGCACGTTCAAGGAGGGCGCGCGCAGCTACGACCTGGTGGTGAAGCTGGCCGAACAAACCGGCCGGGAGCAAGTGGCCAACTTCCAACTGCCCGGCGCACCGGGCCGACCCCTGGCGCTGACCGCGGTGGCGGAGGTGCGGGACGCCCGCGCCCCGGTGCAAATCGTCCGCAAGGACAAGCAACGCGCGGCCATGCTGTACGCGCAATTGGACGCCGCCCTGCCCATGGGCACGGCCATGCAGACCCTGGGCCGGAAGCTGTCCGTGCCCGGGTTCCTGCCGCCGGGGTATGCCTTCAGGTTCGGCGGCATGGGCGAACGACTGCAAGAGGCCCTGGGGGCGCTGGGCGAGGCCGCACTGATCGCGCTGGTGCTCGTGGTGCTGGCGCTGGCCGCGATCCTGGAATCGTACCGGCAGACCCTGCTGATCCTGGTGACCATCCCGCTCGGCCTGATCGGCATGCTCTGGGCGCTGGCCGTGGCCCGCGCCAGCATGGATATTTTTGCCATCATGGGCGGGGTCATGTTGATCGGCATCGTGGTGAACAACGCCATCCTGATCATGGACCAGTTCAACGTGCACGTGCGCGAGGGCGTTCCGCGCCACAAGGCCATGATCAGCGCGGCCATCGAGCAGTTCCGCCCGGTCGTGATGATCACCATCGCGGCGGTGCTGGGCATGTGGCCGCTGGCGGTCACCCGCGGTATTGGCGGCGAGGTTTGCAACAACGTGGGGATCGCCTCCGTGGGCGGCATCCTGGTGTCCGGCCTCCTGACCATGATCGTCATGCCGATCCTTTACGACCTGTTCACCCGGCGCCAGGCCCCCCCGGCCGCACCGCGCCCGGCCGCCGCAGCGCCGGGGCCGGATCCGGCGCCGGCCGCGGCAGAATAGGGCTTGTTTGCGGCATGCCAAAACGCTACATACACCGGCATGAAACCGCACCACATTAATCATATTTTGCTGACCGCGGAACAAATCCGCCGCCGCCTCGACGAACTGGTCAAGGAAATGGTCGAGCAATGCCGCAGCGACCGGCTGGTAATGATCGGCATCCTGCGCGGCAGCTTCATGTTCCTGGCCGACCTGGTGCGCGCGCTGCACCTGCACGGCGCCCACCCGCGGATCGATTTCATCACCCTGGAGAGCTACGGCTCCGGGACGGAGTCGTCGGGCACCGTGGTAATCCGCAAGGATATCAATGTGTCGGTCAAGGGCGCCGACGTGCTGCTGGTGGATGACATTCTCGACACCGGCCGCACCCTGGCCTTTGCCTGCGACCTGCTGCGCATGCGCGGCGCCGCCACCCTGCGCACCTGCACGCTGCTCGACAAGCCCGGCCGCCGGGTCATTCCCTTCCATGCCGATTACGTCGGGTTCCAGGTGGACGACCATTTCGTGGTCGGCTACGGGCTGGATTACGACAACTATTACCGGGAGCTGCCCTACCTGGCCAAGGTCACGTTCACGGCCATGGAGAACATCGAGGAGAAGGCGCGCCGGATATTTGCCGGCATCCATGCCCCGCCCCTCAAGGCGCCGCGCACCATCGTGTTCGGGTCCGGGCTGCTCAACCGCCTGCCGGCCCTCGTGGACCCGATGCTGGCGCGGCGGCGGGTGCTGCTGGTGGCCACCAGCCAGCCGGCCCGCAGCACGGAAATCAAGGACCGCGTAGCCGCGCTGCTGCGCGACAGCGGCGTGACGGTGATCCCGTACCTGGCGGTGGGGCAGGAACCCACGCCCGAAATCGTGGACCAGGGCGCAGCCCTGGCGCGCGAATCCCAGCCGGACGTGGTCCTCGGCATTGGCGGCGGCAGCGTCATCGACACGGCCAAGGCCATCGCCGCCCTGGCCACTAACCCGGGGTCCGTGGAGGATTACCTCGAAGGGTTGGGCACCTCCACCCTGGCCTGGCCGACCGTGCCCCTCGTGGCGGTGCCCACGGCCGCCGGCACCGGCGCGGAGATGACCAAGAACGCGGTGATCTGCTCGGCCGCCAAGGGCTACAAGAAAAGCATGCGCGACGAGCGCATGATCGCCGCCGTGGCCCTGATCGACCCGCAGCTCACCCTGACCGCGCCGGCGGACGTGACCGCCGCCGGCGGCATGGACGCCATCACCCAGTTGATCGAAGCCTGCATCTCCAGCCGCCGGCGGCCGGAGGTGACCGCGTTGGCGCACCAGGGTCTGCGCGGCTGCCGCATGGCCCTGCGCCTGGCTTTAGCCGAGCCTGCCAGCCTGCCGGCGCGCGAGCAGCTGGCGTTGTCCGGCGCCATCAGCGGCATCTGCCTGGCCAACGCCGGGCTGGCCATGGCGCATGGCGTCGCGGCCGCGCTGGGCGCGCTGCTCGGCATGCGCCACGGGCTGGCCTGCGCCATCCTGCTGCCGCACATGCTGCGTTACAACCGAACCGCCTGCGTCAGCGAACTCACCGCCGCGCTGGCCGCGTTCCTTGACCAGGAACAGCTCCAGTTGGACGCCATCGATTGCGGCATTGCCGCCCTGGACGAGCTCAACCGCGAACTGCGCATCCCGGCCGACCTGCGCTACCTGCGGCTAACCGAGGCCCAGGTGCGCCGCATCGCCGAGGCGTCCATGGGCAGCAGCATGGCCGGCAACCCCATCCCGATGACGCCGGACATGGTCTTCGAGTTTCTCCGGCCGATCACGCTGGACTGACCTGCTGGTACATAAATAAATGTCCCCGCCAAAACGCCAAGGCGCAAAGAATACCCGCCGATCACCTGTCCCGCCCGATCCGCGGCGCGGCCTGCCGTCCATGGATAAGCTCCTGGCCGACCCCCGCGCGCAGGCGCTGATCGCGGACTACACCCGGCCGGTGGTGGTGGACACCTTGCGCGCAACGCTCGCGGACCTGCGCCAGAGCCTGCCGCGCGCCGGCCAGGCTCCCGACTGCGCCGCAATCCTTGCCCGCGCCGGGGCGCAACTGGCCGGCGAGCAACGGCAGCGCCTGCGGGGCGTGGTGAACGGCACCGGCATCATCCTCCACACCGGCCTTGGCCGCGCGGTGCTGCCCTCGGCGGCCGTGGCCGCCATGCTCACCATGGACCGCTGTTGCAGCCTGCAGATCGACCTGGCCACGGGCCTGCGCGGCAAGCGGCATTACCTGGCCGAAACCCTGGTCCAGCGGCTGACCGGCGCGGCGGCGGCGTTCCTGGCCAATAACAATGCGGCCGCCACCCTGCTGGTGCTGGCAGCGCTGGGCCGCGGCCGCGAGGTGATTGTCTCGCGCGGCCAGCTGATCGAAATCGGCGGCTCCTACCGCCTGCCGGACTGCGTGCACGAGTCCGGCGCGCGCCTGGTGGAAGTGGGCACCACCAACAAGACCCATCTGGCCGACTATGCGCGGGCCATCACCGACCAGACCGCGGCCATCCTCCACGTCCACCCAAGCAATTACCGCATCGTGGGATTTGCCAAGGAAGTTCCGGTGCGCGAGTTGGTCACGCTCAAGCAACAGCACCCGGCGCTGCTCGTGCTGGACGACCTGGGCTGCGGCGCGCTGGTGGACCTGCAGGCGTACGGGCTGCCCCACGAACCGACCATGGCCGAAAGCCTGGCCGCCGGCGCGGACCTCGTGTTTTCCAGCGGCGACAAGCTGATTGGCGGCCCCCAGTGCGGGATTATTGCCGGACGCGCCGACCTGGTGCAGGCGGTGCGCAAGCATCCCCTGGCCCGCATGCTGCGCGTGGGCAAGCTGACGGGCATGGCGCTGGAACAAACCCTGCGCCTGTTCCTGGACCCCGGGCAACTGTTGGAGACCCATCCCACGCTGCGCATGATGACCCGGACCCCGGCCGACCTGCGGCGCAAGGCCATGGCCCTGCGCCGCCAAGCCTCGGCCCGGGCGCCCGCCCACCTGCAGCTGGACGTGATTGAGTGCGCCAGCTCGGTCGGCGGCGGCGCGCTGCCAGGGGTGGACCTGCCCTCCTTCGCCCTGGCGCTGACGTCCACCGAATGGAGCGCGGACCAACTAGCCGCGCGCCTGCGGCACAGCGACCCGCCCATCATAGCCCGGATCGAGCGCGATGCGGTGCTGCTGGACATGCGCACGCTGCTGGAGGGGGATGATTCCCATATCATAGCCGCTCTCGACCAACTCGAGTAGCCAGATCGCGCTAGGGTAGCAACCCAAAGTACGGCTGCGGATCTAAAACTATTGTATAGCTAACCCGGATATTTCACACCGTCACATTACAAGCGGGTGACGCGGCGAAAATT
>CAZAYP010000099.1:0-17395 GCA_964489425.1 uncultured Verrucomicrobiota bacterium
GAGCCTGGCGCCGGGCCGGCGCCGGCCCACGCGCCCCGGCCCACCCCGCCGCCCTCCGTCAAGGGGGTGCTTGCGCCGGCGCCCGCGCCAGCGCCCCAACCGCCCAAACCGCCGCCCGCGCCCGCGGAGCCCAGCCGGGCGCAGGAGGTGCTGCGACGTATCGGGCGCTGGATCCTGGTCGGTGAAGAGGCCCAACGCGAGGGCGGGAGTTTCGAGTTCGCG
Source organism: uncultured Verrucomicrobiota bacterium (assembly GCA_964489425.1). GTDB lineage: Bacteria > Verrucomicrobiota > Kiritimatiellia > RZYC01 > CAZAYP01 > CAZAYP01. The sequence goes on from CAZAYP010000099.1 coordinate 223, forward strand.
GTGGCCAGCACGTGGCTGATGCGGCTGGGGATCATCGCCCTGGTGGCCTGCGTGGGATATTTCCTCAAATGGTCCATGCAGCACGGGCTGATCGGGCCGGCCGGCCGGGTAACGCTGGCGGTGGCCGCGGGGCTGGGGCTGATCGCCTGGGGCGACCGGATGCAGCGCCGGCCGTACCAGTTGCTGGGCCAGGGGTTCATCGGCGGCGGCGTGGCCGCGCTCTATTTCGCGGGCTACGCGCTGGGCCCACTGTACCAGCTGTTGCCGCTGCCGTACGCCTTTGCCTTCATGTGCCTGGTCTCGGTGCTGGCGGGCATTGTCGCCGCGCGCATCAACGCCATGGTGATCGCCATCCTCGGCATCATCGGCGGCTTCTTCACGCCGGTGTTGCTGGGTTCGGGCCCCACCGATTTTGGCGTGCTGTATTCCTACATCGTGGTGCTCACCCTGGGCATCCTGGGCCTGTCCTACTACCGGCCCTGGCGGCTGCTCAACTACCTGGGCTTTGGCCTGACCTGGCTGCTGATCGGCGCGGCGCAGTGGGACTACCAGGTGGGCGATTTCCGCATCGTGATGCTGCTGGTCAGCGTGCTGTTTGTCCTGCACACGGCGATCGTCTACGGCCACAACCTGGCGCGGCAGGGCGCGTTCACCGCGCTGGAGATCATCTACCTTTTCCTCAACGCCATGCTGTACGCGCCCCTGGCCTATTGGCTGATGGACGACTATTATGGCCGCCCGTGGCCGGCGTGCCTGACCCTGGGCCTGGCCGCGTTTTACACGCTGCAGGCCGCGCTGCTGCGGCGGTTCCGGCGCGGCGCGCCCGCGCTGCTGGTGTCGCTCACCGCGCTGGCCGGCCTGTTCGCGGCGCTGACCATGCCGATCCTGTTCAAGCAGGAGACGCTCACCATGAGCTGGGCGCTGCTGGCGCTCGCGCTCTTGTGGGTGGGCCACCGCGTGTCCAGCCGGCTGGTGCGCGGCCTGGCCACGCTGCTGTACGCGATCGTGTTCCTGAAACTGGCCGGCCTGGACATGTTCCTGTCGTTCCCCGCGAGTCACGGGGACAGCGGTACCTTTGCCGCTTACACGCATGGCCTTGTCCAGCGGCTGTGGACCTTTGGCCTGTCCATTGGCGCCTTGTTCGGCGGCTGCTGGCTGGAGCGGAAGCGCGGCGCAAACACCGCCGCAACCACGGAGCCGGCAGCGCCGCTGCCCGGCGCGCTGTACTGGGCCGGGGTGGCCGCGCTGTTCATCTACGCGCACCACGAGATGTACGCGCTGTGCGCGTTTTACCAGCCGATCCGCGTGTCGGCGATCACCCTGGTCTGGTGCGCGCTGGCCGGCCTGTTCGTGTGGCGTTACCAGGCGACACGGCGCCCGTGGCTGGCCGTGGGCGCGGCCGTGGTCCTGGCGGCCACGGTGCTCAAGGTGCTTGGCTGGGACCTGGTCACATGGCAGGTGTCGGGCGCGCACGCCGTCTACCGCGTGGATTACACGGCCGCGCTGGTCCTGGTACGGCTGATGGATTTCGGGCTGCTGCTGGCCACCTGCGGCCTGGTGTGGCAGGCCCTGCGCGGCACGGGCCGGCACGCGGGGCTCACCGCGGTCTACGGCTACGGCGGGCTGGGCCTGCTCTGGCTGTACACCACGCTGGAGCTGAACACGCTGCTGTGGTGGAAGCTGCGCGAGTTCCAGGCCGCGGGCGTCTCGGTGCTCTGGGCGCTGTTCGCCATCACGTTCGTGGCCGCGGGGCTGGCCCGGAACCTGCGCGGGTTGCGCCTGCTGGGCCTGGCGCTGTTCGCGGTGGTAGCCGGCAAGGTGTTCCTGTACGACCTGCAGTCCACGGCCATCATTTTCCGGGTGCTGGCGTTCATGCTCGTGGGCGCGGCGCTGCTGGCGGGGTCGTTCGTCTACCTGCGGGCCACGAACCGCAAGGATATGGCGACGCCGCCGCCAAAGTAAAAACCCATCCGGACACCATCGCGGCGGCCCAGCCTGCCGCCCGGCGTCACACGCCGCTGTAGCCCGCGCCGGTGGCAGCCGACATCAGGTTGCGGTACTTCGGCTTGACCTTGTAATGGTTGTGCAGGTACCGCTCAGCCTTGGCGCTCAGGGGTTTTTCGAGAAACTCGGCGTACAGCTTCTGGATCGCCGGGTTCTGGTGCGAGCAGCGCAGCTGTTTCCGATCGTCATCGGTGTACAAACCCGCCGCGCGCTGGGCGCGCACCTGGTCGTTCACGTTGTAGGGTTGGCCGCCGCCGCCGATGCAGCCGCCGCGGCACGCCATGACCTCGATGAAGTGGTAGCAGGGTTCCTGGCCGCGGGCGCGGCACTCGCGCACCCGGTTGAGCACGGTCTCGATGTGGCACATCTCGTTGGCCACCGCCACGCGGACGGTTTTCCCCGCGATGACCACCTCCGCCTCCTTAATGCTCGCCAGGCCGCGCACGGGCTGGAACACCACCTGGGGCAACTCCTGGCCGGTAATCAGGAAATACGCCGTGCGCAGCGCCGCCTCCATCACCCCGCCGCTCACGCCGAAGATGGTCCCGGCGCCCGTGTACTCGGCCAGCAGCGAGTCCGGCGCCTCGTCCGGCAGGCTGGCGAAATCGATGCCGGCGGACTTGATCATCCGGCTCAGCTCGCGGGTGGTCAGGGACACGTCAATGTCCTGGAACCCGCTGGCGAACATGTCGTCGGAACGGGTGATCTCGTATTTCTTGGCCGTGCAGGGCATGATCGACACCATGTAGATCCGCGACGGGTCCAGGCCCATCTTCTGGGCATAATAGGTCTTGGCCATGACGCCCATCATCTCCTGGGGCGACTTGGCGGTGGAAAAGTTTTCAAGGAAGTCGGGGTCGAATTTCTCCATGTAATCCGTCCACGCCGGGCAGCAACTGGTGATCAGGGGCAGCGAGCCCTTGCCGTGCAAGAATCGCTCGGCGAACTCCTGGGCCTCCTCCATGATCGTGAGGTCCGCGGAAAAGTTGGTGTCAAAGATCGCCTTGAACCCCAGCCGCCGCAGGGCGGCGTAGGTCTTGCCGGTGAGCAGGGCGCCGGGCGGGTAGCCGAACGCCTCGCCGATGGCCACGCGCACCGCCGGCGCGATCTGCACCACCGGGTACTTGGTGGGATCGCTCAGCGCCTCGTAGACTTTCTTGGAGTCGGAGTGCTCGTAGATCGCGCCCACCGGGCAGTGGGCCGCGCACTGGCCGCACTTCATGCAGGGGCTGTCGTCGAGCTGCACGCCGAAAGCCGGCTTGATGATCATGTTCTCGCCGCGGCCGCAGAACTCCAGGGCCCAGACGTTCTGCATCTGCTGGTCCACGCGCGCGCAGCGGCCGCACAGGATGCACTTTTCCGGGTTGAGGATGATCGCCGGGGTGGACTCGTCGCGGGTGTCGGCGCGCAGGCGCTGCTGCCACGGCACGTCGCGGATGCCGAACTCGGCGGCCAGGGTCTGCAGCTCGCAGTTCTGGTTGCGGGCGCACTGCAGGCAGTCGTTGGGATGGGTGGAGAGGATCAGCTCGATGACCGTGCGCCGCACGTTGTAGATTTCCGGGTCATGGGTGATGACCTCCATGCCGTCGCCCGCGGCGGTGGCGCAGGCGCGGATCAGCTTGGTCGAGCCCTTGACCTTGACCACGCAGATGCTGCACGCGCCCCACGAGGGCAGGTCGGGGTGGTAGCACAGCACGGGAATGTTGACGCTGACCTGGCGCGCGGCCTCCAGGAGCGTGGTTCCCTGCTCCACCTGCACCGGGATGCCGTTGATCTTCAGACTGATTTTTCCCATGGCCTAAACCTCGTTGTAAATAATGCCGTCCGGCGGCCTGTCCTTAGTTGTGCAGCACGGCCTCGAACTTGCAGGTGCGGTAGCACTCGCCGCACTTGATGCAGCGCGCCTGATCGATGGCGTGCGGCTGGCGCTTCTCGCCGCTGATGCAATGCTCCGGGCACTTGCGCGCACAGGCGCCGCATCCGATGCATTTCTCGGCATCGATTCGGTACACCAGCAGGTCCTTGCACTTGCCCGCCGGGCAGCGTTTTTCCAGGATATGGGCGCGGTACTCGTCCTCGAAATACTTGAGCGTGGACAGCACCGGGTTGGGCGTGCACTGGCCCAGGCCGCACAGCGAGGCCTTCTGCATGGTCACGCACAGCTCGCGGATCCGCGGCAAGTCCTCCATCTTCCCCTTGCCCTTGGTGATGTCGTCGATCATGTTGTAGAGCGTGCGGCCGCCGATGCGGCAAGGCGCGCACTTGCCGCACGACTCGTCCACCGAGAAGCCCAGGTAGAACTTGGCCACGTCCACCATGCAGTCGTCCTCGTCCATGATGATCATGCCGCCGGAGCCCATGATCGAGCCGAGGGCCTGGAGGTTTTCCGGGTCCACCGGCGTGTCCAGGTAAGCGGCCGGGATCATGCCGCCGGAGGGGCCGCCGGTCTGGACGGCCTTGAACTTCTTGCCCTTGCGAAGGCCGCCGCCCAGGTCGTAGACGATCTCGCGCAGCGTGGTGCCCAGCGGCACCTCGATCAGGCCGGAGTTGTTGATCTTGCCGGTCAGGGCAAACACGGCCGTGCCGCGCGCGCTCTGCGTGCCGATCTGCGCGTACCAGTCGCCGCCCTTGCGGATGATGACCGGCATGCTGGCGTGGGTGGATACGTTGTTGATGACCGTGGGCTTGCCCCACAGGCCGCGCACGGCCGGGAACGGCGGCCGAGTGGACGGCATGCCGCGCTTGCCTTCGATGGAAGCGATCAGCGCGGTTTCCTCGCCGCAGACAAACGCGCCGGCGCCAAGGCGGATCTCAATATCAAAGGAAAACTTGCTGCCGAGGATATTCTCCCCCAGCAGGCCGGCCGCATGCGCCTGGCGGATGGCATTCTCGAGCCGCTGCACCGCCAGGGGGTACTCGGCGCGGATGTAGATGTAACCCTGGTGCGACCCGATGGCGTAGCCGGTGATGATCATGGACTCGAGGATCGAGTGCGGGTCGCCTTCGATGGTGCTGCGGTTCATGTAGGCGCCGGGATCGCCCTCGTCGGCGTTGCAGATCACGTATTTTTCCGGGTCGGCCGCTTGCTTGGTGAACAGCCACTTGCGCCAGGTGGGGAAATAGGCGCCGCCGCGACCGCGCAGGCCGGACTTCTTGACCTCTTCGATCACGTCGTCCGGCGTCATCTGGAACAGCGCCTTTTCAAGCGCCACGTAGCCGTCGCGGGCGATATACTCCTCGAGGGAGTCCGGGTCGATCACCCCGCAATTGCGCAGGATGATGCGGAACTGCTTCTGGTAATGGGCCGGTCCGTCCAGGCGCAGGTTGGGCCGCGCACCCGGCGCGTAGAGCAGGCGGGCCAGGGGCTGGCCGGACACCACGTCCGCGGCCACGATCTCCGGCACGTCCGCGGGCGTGACCTTGGCGTAGACCGAGTTCTGCGGCAGGATCTTGATGATCGGCCCCTGGGCGCACAGGCCGAAACAGCCGGTTTTCACGAGCTGGACCTGCTCGCGCAGGCCGCGCGCGGCGATCTCGCGCTCGAAGGCCGCCCAGATGGCCTTGCCCGGCCCGGCGTTGCACTCGCCGCCGGCGCAGACCAGAATGTATTGTTGAAATGCCATGGTCGTATCCCGCTTATTGCTGTGGTTTGAAAACGTCCGCGGACGGCCGGTCATACACGTACTCGCTGACCAGCCGCCGGCCCACGAGATGCTCTTTCACGATGCGCCGGCCGATCTCCTCGTTGACCCGGCCGTAGACCGTGTCCGGCATGCCGGGCGCGAGGACTTCGACCGTGGGCTCGGAGTAGCACATGCCCATGCAACCCGTGGTTTTGACCTGCGCGCCGGCCACGTGCTCGCGCTCGATCTCTTCCTCGATCGCGCGCATGGTTTCCCGGGCGCCGGCGGCGATGCCGCACGTGCCGGTGCCGACCAGGATCACCACGCTGGTTCCCGCGGCCAACGCGGCCTGTTTCTCGCGCCGCAGCGCCTGTAGTTGTTCCAATGTCAGTTTGGCCATGATGCCCACCGTGATTGTTGGGTTATTCCTTGTACTTGGCGAGGATGCCCGCGATCTCTTCCGGGGTAACCTTGCCGTGTACGTCCTTGTCCACCATCATCACCGGGGCCAGCCCGCAGCACCCGACGCAGCGGACGATCTCCAGGGAAAACTTGGCGTCGGGCGTGATGCCGTTGACCCCGATGCCCAGCAGGCTCTCCACCTCGCGGATCAGCTCCTCGGCGCCTTTCAGGTAACAGGCCGTGCCCATGCACACCGCGATGCGATGCCGGCCAGGCCGGGTCAGCCGGAACAGGTGGTAGAACGTCACCACGCCGTACACCTTGGCCAGCGGGGTGGCCAGCGCCTCGGCGGTTTCCATGGCCACGGACAGCGGGATGTAGCCGTAATGCTCCTGGATCCGGTGCAACACCATGATCAGGTTGCCGGGCTTGTCCCGCCACAGCGCGATGAACTCCTTGAGTTCGGCGGTCAAATGCGGCTCAACCGCCGGGGAGGGCGGTGACGGGTTCGCGTTCTCTTTGGTCTCTGCCATGACACGGTTCCTTCGATTCTGATTTTCAAAACCCGGGCGACTGTACGGCAAGCTTCGGGGTCCGTCAAATCCTCAATTCACAATCGTCCGCGACGTGGTATAGTTTCCCGCCAACGGAGACCACCTTATGAACTTGAAACTGCTCGTCAGCACGTTTTTCCTGATTTTCCTGGCCGAGCTGGGCGACAAGACCCAACTGGCCGTCATGGCCCGCGCGGCCACGGGCGGGGACGGGCGCTGGACCGTCTTCGTGGCGGCATCCGCCGCGCTGGTGTTGTCGACGATCCTGGCCGTGTTCGGCGGCGCGCTGCTGAACCGCTGGGTGCCGGAACTATACATCAAGTGCGCGTCGGGCGCGCTGTTCATTATTTTTGGCGTGATCATCCTGTTCCATACGCTGTGGCCGGCGCCCCTGCCCGCGGCCGGGGCGACGGGCGGCGCCTGGGCGAACCTCGCGTTCCAGCTGGCGGCCCGGTTCGAGGAAGCCGCAGCCTCCGACTTCCAGGAACTGGCGCGCCGGGAAACCGATCCAGAATTGCAGCGGCTCTGGCGCACGCTGGCGGATGAGGAGCAGCAACACGGCGCGGAGCTGCTGCGGCTGCGGCGCGAGCACGCCGACGCGGCCTGGAAACCGGCCGTGGCCGACCGCTGCCCGCCAGAACACGAGCTGCTGATGGATGTGGCGGCCTCGGCCGCACCGGTGCTCCACCACGCGCTGGAGCACAAGCTGGCCATCGTCCGTTTTTACGAGGAGCTGGCGCGGTCCACGTCCACGCCGGGCCTGCGCCAGGCGTTCGCCCGGCTGGCGGACGAGGAGCGCAAACACGTCGCCCAGCTGCGCCAGCGGCTGCCGGCCGGCCAGCCCGCCTGACGCGCCGCCGGGCGAAGGGTCAGGGCATGGCCTCCTCGCGCCAGTACACAGGGACCACCTTGCCCTCGGCATACTGCAGCACGGCCCAGATGCCGCTGCGCACACTGTACACCTCGCCGATGGAGATGACCCGCACGAACTTCTTGTCCGTGGTGGTGATCTTGTCGCGCACCCCGTCCGGGAGGCCCACGGACGAGATGGCTTCGTCCGGGCTTTCCCAGCCGTCGTCGCGCGTGCCGTCCTTGCCGTCGAGGCCGGAGCGGCCGCGGATGATGTCCTCCACCATGTACTCGTCGAGGCCGGGAATGGTCATCATCACTTCCTTGGTGGCGGTATTGATGTTGACCTTGCCGTCGCCCCAGACGGTCAGGTGGGGGGCGATGCCCAGCAGCGGCGCGTCCTCGCCCTCCTCGGCCGGCCGGCCATACACGATGCCTTCGTCGAAGCCCTTGATGAGCAGGAGCTCGTCCACCGTGTCGAGGGCCGCGTTTTTGCACTTGTACCCGCGCTCCTCGTAGAACTCGTCGTCGGACTCGGCGCCATTGAGCTGGTGCTCGTCGCCGGGATCCACCCAGTCGGCGAAACAGTCGCGCAACTCGTCCCATTTTTCCTGGGGCACGTTGGTCTGGTCGAGCAGCTCCTCCCAGTCCTCGCGCGTCAGGGTGTTGAGGTTGCGGCGGCCCTCCTCGGGGATGATGTCCAGCGTGAAGGAACCCTCGCCCAATTCGTGCTTCATGCCGGACACGGACACGCCACGCTGAAACCGGATAGCATTGTCGAGGAGGGTTTCGTCCTCGCCGGCGCCGGCCTGGTCATCCTTGTCGGCCTCGGAACTCTTGGCCAGCAGCAGCTTGGCGTACTCGACGCCGGCATTGGCCAGGTACTGGGCCTTGAGGCGCTTGCGCTGGTACGAGGTGACGCCGGCCTCGATGTGCATGTCAAAGGCAAACCCGCTGATCAGGACGGACAGGATCAAGATCACCCACAGCGCCGCAATCAGCGCGGCACCCTGGCGTGATCGCCCTATCCTGGGTCCGGAATCCTTGGTCATGTGCGTTACCTGGAGTCCATCATAGTTCCGCGCCGAAAAAAAATAAAGAGCGGAAAGAACGCCGTTGCGCGGGAGGGGCCAGAATCCCGCTTGAGGAACCCCATGACCATGGTACTATGCCGAAATGAAACGGAAGCTGTATATGGAAACCACGGTCCTGAGCTATTTCACTGCACGACCAAGCAGAGATCTGTTGGTGGCGGGCCATCAGGAAGCCACCCGTGAACTCTGGCCCAGCTTGACCAGGGACTATGACACCTATGTTTCTGCGCTAGTCTACGAAGAAGCGGCCCGAGGAGATGCCGGGCAGGCCGCGAAACGACTGGCGGCCATCAAGCCGTTTCGCATGCTCGACATTGACAAGGACGCCCGAATGCTCGCGAAGAAGATTGTCGCCGACAAAGGGATCCCGAGTGAATATCCCGAAGATGCTCTGCACATCGCCGTCGCCGCCATCAACGGAATCGCCGTTGTCGTCACGTGGAACTTCGCGCACCTGTCCAATCCGTTTACGCGGATGATAGTCCGGCAGGTTGTCGAGAACCAAGGGTACACATGCCCCGAGATATGTTCCCCTGAAGAACTTCTGGAGGCTGACAAATGAAGGATCCCATCGTTCAAGAAGTGCGCAAGTACCGCATGGAGCACACCCTCAAGTTCGGAGGGGATCTCGACGCCATCTGCGCCGACCTTCGCGCCATTCAAGCAGCCTCCGGCCACACTGTCGTCAGACTGTCACCCCGACGATCAGCGCCGACTAACGCCTCCACTTTACGTCGCGTTCCGCGCCGCAAGTGAGGGCGCAGCGCCAATCCGAGAATAGTTGCAAAATCATGGGCGCGCCGCCAGGATCAGCCTACCCCTCGCGCCGGACCTGGATGCCGCCGGCGTGCCGGTCTGGATCGCGGGTGACGATGTGGCCGAGTGGCCCCAGATGGCCAGCGGGGCGCGGAGCTGATTGCCAATTGCAAAATGTTCAACTTGATATCACTGGCATCCCATCGGCAGGCCGCGGGCGCACAATTCTTCTGTAAACATAGTAAATTGCGAGTGTCCCGCGGCGGGTTGGCGATGGGTGTGTGCTGAGATTTGATCTGGCGGTTACGGGAATGGCCTTGCTTGCCGGGTTGAATCAGGCGGGCGGTCCCACAAGCGAACTGGAAAAGGCTTCGAATCCCGGCACGAACGGCTCTTTCGCGACAAGTACGGGCCGCTGGGGGCCACCGGCTGTCCCATAGCAGCGCAGCAACTCGCCGAGGTTGACCTTGACCCACAAGGCCGTGCGCACGATCCCAACGCAGCGCGAGAAACGGTGGCCCCACTGGGAGATGTGGCGCAGGAAGCGCAGGAGCAGATGCATCAGCAACCCGGTCCAGACCTGCCACTTCACGGCCTTCGCGTTGGTCCCGACGAAGTCGCGCAGTGGCAGCGTCTGCTTGATCTCCTTGAAGAAGACCTCAATGGTCCAACGGGCACGGTACAGTTCGGCGATGGTGCGGGCGCTCCACTGGGTGTTGTTGGTGATGAACGTCATCTCGCGTTCGACGCCCTCCACTTTGACGAGCGCCGTGACCATGCGTAACACGCCTGGGTAGTCTGTAGCGGTCGTCGCCCCGGCCGGACGGACCAGCACGTCGCGCAGAAGCTTGCCGCGGCCCGGCCGCTTCTTGACGGTGCGGAAGAGCATGTTGACCTTGGGCCGCAGCACAAAGAACACGCTGCGGATGTGCAACTCGTTGAGGAACGCCAGGTCGACGTAGGCGCGGTCGTCCAGCAACACATCGCCCGCCACCAGAGCGGCGCAGAGCGTGGCCGCGCGCACGGAATCGTGGTGGGCGGCATCCTCAACGATGGCGTAGGTCGGCAGGAACGTGCCGATGTTCAGCCGCATATGGCACTTGGCGGCGGCCTGGCGGCGGCGATGCCGCGCCCAGTCGATGCTGGCCAGCGTCAACCGCAAGGTCGTGGAGTCCATGGCGAATATCTCGCGCTAGCACGGGGATCATGTGACCGGGAATCAGGTTGCACACCTGGCGAAACACGGTGTGCTGACTTCTTGCTGGCCGGGACGGTTTGCCCTTGCGGGCACGAGGCGCTTGGCGGCGCCTGGGTGTTTTTGTTTTCATAGGCCTGTAGGTTACAGGCCCGCGGCCGCCCGGTCAGCGCTTTTCCTCAGGCCGCCTGTGGAAAGCCTATGGGATGCCAGTGGAATAACTTCATTATCACCACCAGCAAAGGGAGCACGCGCGAATCACAGCGTGTCTACGGGGCTGACGACCCCCAGCGGGCCCTTGTTCAGTACGTGGGTGTAGATCATGGTGGTCTTCACGTCGGCGTGGCCCAGGAGGTCCTGAACGGTGCGGATATCCTGGCCCGCTTCCAGCAAGTGCGTGGCGAAACTGTGACGAAAACAATGCGGCGTGAAGCGCACCGTCAGGCCGGCCTCGCGGACAGCCTGCTGCACGGCCCTTTGCAACTGCTGCTCATCGAGGTGGTGCCGCCGCACATGCCCCGACCGGGGGTCCCTGGAGTAGTCGTCCGCCGGGAAGACGTACTGCCAACGCCATTCGTAGGGCGCGGCTGGGTACTTGCGGTCCAGAGCGTCCGGCAATTGGACCTCATGCATGTTCTTCGCCTTGTCCTCCTCGTACAACAGCCGCCGCCGCTCCAACCAGCGCCGCAGCTCGGCGACGTACTTCGCCGGGAGCGGCACGTACCGGTCCTTGTTGCCTTTCCCGTGGGCAACGATGCGGTTCTGGTCGAACTGCACATCCTGCACGCGCATGCCGAGGCACTCGTGAATCCGCATCCCCGTTCCGTAGAGCAGGCATGCGATCAACTGTTCGCGACCGTGCAGGCGATCGAGTACGGTCTTGACCTCAGCCCGGCTGGCCACGACCGGCAGGCGCAGCCCCTTCCGCGCGCGGGGGAACTCGTCGAAGTCTCCGATGTCCTTCTTGATCGCCTTCTTGTAGAGGAAGACGACCGCATTCAACGCCTGGTTCTGCGTCGAAGCCGCCACTTGCATGCGCAGCGCCAGGTGCTTCAGGAAAGCCGTCACTTCCGCGGCGCCCAGTTGCGAGGGTTTGCGCCAGCCATGGAACTCCACGTACCGCCGAATCCAGCCCACATAGGTCTGTTCCGTGCGGTACGAGTAGTGCTCGAGCCGCAGGCATTCGACAATCTTGGCCTCCAGCGCCTGCCAATCCACCTTGCCGGGCCCGGCCCGCGCCACGGCGGGGCCTGCACCAGCCACGCGCGGCGGCCGGCTGACGGCCGGAAGCCGGCCTGGCGCTTGGGCAAGAACAGCGGCAGTCCGGGAAGCGACATCGGCCGCCGTCGTTTCCGGGGCGGGTTGTGGGATGGCGGCGTCCCGGCAAGGCTTGACTTGCGGACTCGCGGGAGCGTAGGCTCCAAGACTATGCAATGGCTTGGACTTGGCCGGCTGCGCGACGGTTACGGCACCCGGCTCTATCGCGCTGGGGCGAGACGGGCCACGCGCCGGCGCGCCGGGAGGGCCGGCCGTCGGGTTAGCGATGGCATCGGGGCGGGGCGCCAGGGCGATTCCTCGGAAGCGCTCGTAGTAGACCTCCAGAGACTCGCGCGCCTGCTGGACTTGCCAGTTCGTGACGTTCGGACGGGACGCCACCTTCCGCAGGAACGCCTCGATCTCCGTGCGGCCCAGGTCGCGGCGCGGTCGTCCGGGATGCTCCGCGAAGAACCCGCGGACCCATTGGATGCAGAACGGGATGGCCTTTTCCTGCGCTCCCATTTCCCGAAGCGCCTCGATGTAGCCCGAGGGCCACTGCGGCGCGGGGTTGGCCGGTGCCGTCGTCAGACCGTGAGGCATATGAACCCTCCCTTTTTCGCTGATATGCCTCACCGTATCACCGCAATTCCAAGGGTGTCAATGCTCCTTTTGAGGCATATGATCCCGACGGGGGTTGATATGTTTGAGGCAGAATAACTGTTGGCCACTGAAGGAAGACGATGACAATGAATCGATCGATCATATTGGTGCTTGGAATACAGACGGCGATGGCTTTGGCGCAGGACACAGTGACAAATGAGCCGCTGCCTGGTACGCGCGAGTACTACTCGAAGTACGTGGAAGGGCGGTACCGTTACGAGAACGGAAGAATGACTCCACTACCGGGGTCTCCGCCAGGCGTCATGAGTCTTCCGGCTAGGGCGACCCAAACCCTGGAGGGGGTCGTTGTGCAACTATTGGGGACCAATGAAATCCTTGTCCGTACGAGCAGGCAACTGGTCGACGGAGGAGAGACGCCAGAGTATGCCGTCCTGCGGCTTCAGTCCTTGGCAGGAATCGCCGTGGAACAGAAGATTGCAATGAACGTGGTGCAGGCTGACAACGACCGAGGCGTTCTTTCCTCTGCAAGCACCAATATCATCGCCGATTACTGGCTCGCGGTGAACCAAGCCTCGATATCCTTCGACGAGTTCTTGAGTATGTTCAATCGACTGCATGCTTTCCAAATTGAACAAGAAAGGAACCCCATAGCGATGACCAGAGGTGACTATACCTTCATAACCCACAGAACGAACACGACTCTTCAGTCTACCATAACCCGGGTCAATCATTCCTATTCAGGTGCGTTGTTCGTCACAAACAGATTGAGCGGCCCCGTCACCCGGATTGGGGTGAACGCGTTCTATAACTGCACGAACCTGACCAGCATCACTATTCCCGACTGCGTCACCTGCATCGAAACCCCTACCTTCGATAAATGTACAAAGCTGGCGGAAATCGTGGTGGCGGAGAGCAATACTGTCTATAGCAGTCTGGATGGGGTTTTGTTCAACAAGTATCAGACCGAGCTCATCCAATGCCCCGCAAACAAAGCAGGCCACATCGCGATCCCAGACAGCGTCACCAGCATCGGGCAGCGGGCGTTTGGGGATTGCCGGAGCCTGACCACCCTGACGATTCCCGACAGCGTCACAAACATCGGGAAACAGGCGTTCTGTATGTGCAATAGCTTGACCAACGTCATGATTGGCAGTGGCGTTACCATCATCGGACAGGGGGCGTTCGCTGGATGCGCAAACCTGCTGGGAATCACTGTGGCAGAGGACAATCCAGTCTATAGCAGTCTAGACGGGGTCTTGTTCAATAAGAATCAGACTGAGTTGATTCAGTTTCCCGAAGGCCGAGCCGGACACTTCGCGATTCCCGACAGCGTCACAAACATCAGGGCGTTCTCGGGCGGTACCGGCATGACCAGTGTGACGATTCCGGACAGCGTTACCTGCATCGCAACCAGTGCATTTAATGGTTGCAATAGCTTGCAGGAGATTACCGTGGCGGATGGTAATCCCGTCTACAGCAGTCTGGATGGAGTCCTGTACGACAAACATCAAACCCAAATCCTCCACTTTCCCAGGGGCCGAGTCGGACCCCTTGTGCTTTCCGTCAGCGTCACGAACATTGGTGATAGGGAGCTATTCGGGTGCCATGGCCTGATGGAGATAACGGTGGATGAGCGACATTCAACATATAGTAGCGTTGATGGGGTGCTGTTTGACAAGAATCGGACGGCAATATTTGTATACCCGGCTGGCAAGGCGGGAAGTTACACGATCCCCGACACCGTCGCCCGTATTGGGTCCAGAGCTTTCAACAGCTGTGCCGGTCTGACCAGCATCACAATTCCCGACAGCGTCACCAATATCGGATTCGCAGCATTCTCATACTGCACCGGGCTCACCAATGTCGCTATCGGCAGTGGTGTCACCTGTATCAATTATGACACTTTTCGGGATTGCACTAAGCTTTCTCGCCGCCAGCAGAGCATGCTTCAACAACAGGCCGCCCGGTCGCAGCCTGTTCTATCGCCCGAAGAGACGGAGAAGCGACTGCAGGACTATCAGATGGAAACCATTCGCCAAGGACTACCGCCGCTTCCCTTGCCACTGACCAAGGAAATGGACGACCAACTTGTCAAGGAGGGTAGATTGCCGCCTGTGGGCGGAGGGGCAATTCGTTACAACTCACAAACCAATCTTCCTGCTTCGGTAGGCATCTCACAGCCCCCGCGACCTGACTATCAAGCCCGCCGCCGACAGCGCATGACTCAACAACATCAGGCTGCCCCGCCGCCCTCGCCCGAAAAGTTGCAACAGCATGTGCAGGATTATCAGATGGACGTTATCCGCTTAGGACTTAAGCCGGTTCCCTGGCCACTGACCAAGGAAATGGACGACCAGCTTGTCAATGAGGGTATCTTGCCTCCTGTTGGCGGAGGGCAGTATGAACCATTCCGATACAAATCGCCAACCAATGAGCCTCTGCCAAAGCTGGACAACAGATCCGATAAGATCGAATGAATTTGCTAACACAGACAAGCAGAGAAGAAGTGGGAAGACGTATTGTTTTGGGAAATCCAAGGCCAACAACCGCCTGCTCTCGTATTGCTCACCCGCAGCGGGTTCGCAAACGGAGAGGCGTGACGTTCGGCTGACATAGAATACAAAGGAAACGCAAATGCAGTTCATATTCACAGCAGATGATCTTCACGGCACATATGTCGAGAGGAACGAATTGCTCTCATTCGCTCGGTGGACGATTTCACACCGAGGTGTTGTTATTGTCACACACCGCCCAGTCACCCTCGCACTTTCTGAAAAGGTTGCGCCGGACAATGTGATTCGTGCATTTTCAACACTTGAAGAACTTAACGCCGCATGGGATTCACTCATCGGCAAAAAGCAAGGAGAACGAACATGGGACTCGGCGGAGCAACAGTAGGTGGAGTGATCGGCGGTTTCATCGGCAGCATATTTGGGCCAGTTGGAACCGGAGTTGGCGCGACTCTTGGAGCAATGCTCGGCGGGGCATCAGGAGGCGATGATGACAGTCCTGCCCCTAACCGAAAAAGGAAAAAGAACAAACTCATTCATATCGAGCGGGCATCCCCAATTCTCAATAAGAATGGGACTCTCAAAGAAACGTTGTATCTAGAATATGTTGGTGGTGACATCCGCGCGATGCTCGAAAAAGGGAATAAAGCACCCTGCACCGCGTCACACATTTGCACGACGATTAAAAAGAATCAAAAATCATTTTCTCTTCGTGTACTTCGTGGTCCGACCGCAAGCAAAACGGTCCATCTGGCAACAGTCATCGTGTCTGGCATCGGTCTGGCGCCAGCAGGAGGACCTCAGATCAAAGTCACATTATCGGTGACCGAAGGCGGCGACATCTATTTCTTGGGATTGAACACCAACCCTGCAAAGCGAGTCACGATCAGGCGTAAGTAACGGCAAACTTGACAAACAATAGCCGAACAAGGCCCTGCACCCTATTCGGAACCCGCAGCGGGTTCCTCAAGGGTGAGGGCTGACGATCCGGCGCGCTGCGCGCGCCGGATTGTGGCGCTCACTGCGTTCAGCGGCTTGCTTCCTCGGGCGCGCAGCGCGCCCTTCGGATCCAAGCCGCTTCACCAACATTGGGCTGGCTGTCCGCAGGCTACGCCTGCTACCATCCAGCCCAAGTTGGTGAGCGCCACATTGGACGAGGAGGAATACGATGACGACGAACAGAACTGCCGGTATTCGATACCGCACACCACTTCGATCCTATCTGCCCGCATCCATTGCATTTGGCCTCCTTGCGCTGATAATTGGCGCAGGGGCGGGGGCGTTCGTGCCCTTTGTCGGCCGCATCGTGATCGAGATGTTTGGAGGTGCAGCGGAGATTGTCGGAGGCGGCTCCGGGGCACGGGGAGCACAGGCGGCAGGAAGTTGGGTCGCGCAAGGCGGGGCGATGCACATGATGTCATGGCTTTTCGCGATCCTGTTCGGACTCGGCATCGGTTTCGTAGGGGCACACACTCCATATGAATCGGCAAGGCGGAAGTATCTTGCCGGCATTACCAAGACATGGGAGTTGGACGTCGAGACAGACGAGACCCTTCCGGACAAGTCAAGGCGCGTTCTAGCGAAGGCGGTACGAGATGGCGAGTTGATTGGCGCCGCCGTTCTCCTAAAAGCGCCATGGAAAGAGGAATCAACTGTGAACTCACCACAAGGACCAAAGGCACGGTTTTCCGGTCCTCTCAACATCTTGTCATTGGGTGAGGCCACTAACAACCTGCTCGCGCAGATGGACAAGGCGTTCGAAACCGCAACGGGCGTACATGCTGCACGAAATGAAGTCAGGTGCACTGGCAAGACTGCCAACTGGGAATACGAAAGTCCATTGAGTCCAACGTCTCGTGGGGATGTGATTCACATTTCGCTGCCCGGGAAGAAGGGAACACTGCATCTTGGCATAAGCAGAACGGACCACAAGATGTACATAGGTGAGACGGATCCGAATTTCCGAGACGGCATCCTCGAAACTTTGGCGGAGTCCTGAGTTCGGCTGCAAACAATCGTCCAACAACCGCCTGCTCCCGTATTGCTCACCCTGGCGGGTTCGCAAACGGAGAGGCGGGGCGATCCGGCGCGCTGCGCGCGCCGGATTGTGGCGCTCACTACGTTCAGCGGCTTGCTCCTCGGGCGCGCAGCGCGCCCTTCGGATCCAAGCCGCTTCACCAACATTGGGCTGGCTGTGCGCAGGCTGCGCCTGCTACCATCCAGCCCAAGTTGGTGAGCGCCACATTGGCCGCGAAATAATACTTGACGCATAACGTCATGCGTTATACTATGCCGTCATGATAGAGAG
>CAZAYP010000100.1:0-17313 GCA_964489425.1 uncultured Verrucomicrobiota bacterium
TTAAGGTGTCCGCACACGGACTCTTGACCAGCCTTCTCATGGAAGGAGGGGAGCTTGTATGCTTGTTCTCATGCGGAAATGGCATCACTCCGGGTGCCCGGGAACGGCCAGCGCTTCACGGTGGGGCGTTGGTCAGCGCCTGGGCGGGTGCCACCACCGTGTAGAACATGGCCGGATGATCGGACAGCGTTCCGGCTCGCAGGCGATCCCGGATAAGGGCTGCGTTCACCTTGCGTGCGCGGCCGGGCTTGTCGGTGCTTTGGATGCCAGTGGTCGGCGCCGGGCGGGCTCCCGATGTTTTCTCGGTCACGCCTGACCGTGGGGCCGGCAGGGCACTCAGCGGGACCTTGCTGGCGCCCGGCACGGCGGCCGCGGTCCGGGTCGCGGGCCGGCCAAGCGGCAGGCTGACCAGAACCAGGGCCGCGGCCATGAACCCGGTCAGCAACAACAGCGCTCGTTCCTGGCCGCGCAGACGTTCCGGGTTGGTGCCGGCGGCCAAGGGCGGCGGGTTGAAGCCGGGGGTCCGGCACCGGTCGCAGCAGATGCAGTCCAGGTCGCGCGCGCTGCGCACCCCGTAATCGCACCGCGGCCAGGGCAGGCGTGGCCGCCAGCGCCGCAGGATGGGCGCGCCGTTCAGCAGGGCCAGGAACGCACCGGTGGGGCACAGGTGGCGGCAATAGAAGCGGGGGTAGAAGAACGCTGCCAGCAGCAGCGCGCCGGAGGCCACGTACACGGCCGGCCGCGGGAACGGGCTGAACACATGCACCAGGATGTCCTGGGCCACCGCGCGCCGATCCTGGTGCAGGGCGAAGACCAGCACCACCCCGAACAATAGCAGGTACTTGATCGCCCGGGCGTACCGCGCCACGCCGGGTCGCACCCCGGGCCCGCGCAGCCACGCCGGCCGCCATGCGCCCGCCAGTTCCTGCAGCGCGCCAAAGGGGCACAGGTAGCTGCAATAAATATTGCCCACCAACAGGACCACCAGCGGCACGCCCACCACCAGCAGGAAGGAAGCGCTCAAGGCAGGGGCCGGCCACGATCCACCCAGCAGGATCAGAAGGTGCTCTGTCGAGTACTGCAGGTTGAGCGCAGCCCCCAACACCAGCGCGCTCAGCGCCAGGAACGCCAGCCGCGCGCCGCGGTGCGGCGCGCGCCGCATGAGCAGCGCCGCCGCGATCCACAACAGCAGCACCAGGCCCTGCACCGGTGATGGTTTCGGCGCCGGGGGCGGCTGGGCCGGTTGCGCGGCGGCGGGCGCGGCCGTGACCAGCCCGGCCAACCGTTCCCCGGCGATGCGGAGGGTGTGCAAGATGCTATCGCTGCTGGCGGTGGCGCCCGTGACCCCGTCAACTCGCTCCAACGCATCGGCCGCGAAAATGTTCTGGCCGCGCAACGTGTCCAGCCATTCGTAAATCCGGGTCATGTAGTCCGGGGTTTCCCAGTGTTCGAGAATGACCAGGTTGCGCAAGGTTCCGTCCTGATCCAGGCGCAGCCCCAGCACGATGGGCCCGGCGTATCCCTGGACGCCTGGCGCCAGGTCCCGGGTGCTCACTACGAACCCGGTTCGGTTGGAATAACTGTAATACGCGACCGCGGCTTGGTCGCCGGCCACGGATTCCAGCTTGAGATCATAACCGCGCGCGAGTTCATCCGCCGCCATTTGCAGGTCAGCCTGCACTGTCCCGGCGGCCGCGGCGGGCGGGGGATCGCCGGGCGTCGCCGTGGGTGGTGGGTTCAGCCAGTGCGCGGCCAGCAGGGCCCAGGCCGCCGCCGCGGTCAAGACATACCCGCTCGCGCGGGTCACGCGGTCGAAGCTGTCCGGCCGTGGCGTGTTGCCCAAGGCGGCGCCCGGGGATTGGGCCAACCACGGGGCCAGGTTCATGAGCGCCAGGGCCGCCAGCCACCCGCAGGCCGATGCCTGGCCCAAAACCGGCAGCAGGAACAGGCCGCCCCATAGGGCCCCGGCGGCGCCGCCGAGGTAGTCGGCCCAAGCCACCAGGGCCGCCGCGGCCGGCGGCGCGCGGCCAGCCTGGGCCAGCGCACGCGTGGCCAGCGGGATGAACCCGCCGGCGGCCGCGCCGCACAGCAGGAACAGCGGGATGAACCCGCCCGCTGGCAGGTTGGCGCCCGCGAAGAGGGCCATCGCAAGGCCCAGGCCGGCCACCGGCAGCAGCCACGCCGGCCAGGGCCCGCGGCCGGCCGCGGGCTTGCGCGACAGCCAGCGGAGCAGGCCCGCGCTGCCCGCAGCCATGCCAAGCATGTACAGCGCCGATAACAATCCGAGCAGCAGGTAGACGGTGCCGAACCGCGCCTGGAACCAGTACAGCAGCACCATGTTCAGGATCAGGCCGAACCCGCCGCCGCAAAACACCAGCACCCCAGCGTCAAACACCGGCATCCCGGGCCGGACGCCACTGGCTCCGGACGGGCGGCCGCGGCGCAGGTACCAGGCGCGCCATGCGGCATAAATGGCCAGCAGCGCCAGGGCCAGCTCGAGCCCGTGCCGTTGGAGGCGTGCCAGGCGGTCGCCCAGCGCCCAGGCGGACCCCTCGTGGCGGCCCAGGAACAGCAGGCTGTAGAGCAAGGCCCGGGGCTGCGCATCGGTGTTCAGCAGCAGGTCCGGGGCGCCGCGGATGGCGGCGTCGTAAGCGTCGCGCTGCATCTGCGCGCGGTCCGTGGGATACAAGGCCGGCAGGGCCGCGGGCGGGTACAAGGCGCCGGCTTGGGGAATGGCGGCGAACCGTGCCTGCAGCACCTGCGGATCCCGGGCCAGGTTGGAGCCCGCGGACGCAAACATCCAGGTGTCGGCGCCGGGCTTGAGCACCACGTTGGGAAACACGCCCTGCAGCGTGTTGAGCAGCGCGGCGCCCAGGTGGATCAGTTCCGGGCCGAGATAGTTTTCCCCGCCCTGGCACCGGACGCCGACCACGCCGTCCGGGGCCAGCCGCTCGCGGACGGTTTGCAGGAACTCCCGCGTGTAAAACCGGTTCAAGAGCAGCGTGGTGTCCGGCGGCAGCGCCAGCAGGATCAGGTCGTAGGTGTCGGCCGTGGTTTCCAGGTACTGCCGCGCATCCTGCGCCGGCGCCGCCAGCCGCGGATCCTCTGCGCGCAGCTCGGTTGGCATCACGGCCAGCAGCTTGGGCGCGAGGCCGGGATCCGTATTCAGCCAGGTGGCCTGGTCCACCTGCGGCAGCGCGAGCAGCACGCGGCAGACCGCGTAGCCGCCGGCCCCGACCACGGCGATGCGCCGCGCCGCGGGGCACTGGCTGAGCGCCGCGGCCACCTGTTCGCCCGCGGACTGGGTGTCCGGCAGGCTGGCCGCGATGGATTCCCATGCCAGCAGGCTGAACTGGCCCTGGTACTGGCCGTACACATAGCGGCCTTCCTGCGTGTTGAAACCGCCCTGGCAGCCTGCAGCAGGCAGCAGGCGGGACCATTGCGCGCGATCGCGCCATTCCGCCAGGTGCCGGCCCCCGCCCAGGACCAGCGCCACCAGCAGGCCACCCGCCGGCACCAGCGCCAGCCAGCGTGGCCGGGCGCCCGTGGCGGCCACGGTCACGGCCAGCAGCAGCGCGGCCAGGAGCCATGCGCTTTCGTCACGCCATGCTGCGGCCAGAAGTGCCGTGACCACCAGGCCGCCCAGGAACCCGCCCCCGCACTCCCAGGCGTAGATGCGGGCAACGTCCACCCGCGGGGTGGCCGCTGATCGCACCGCCTGTGCCCAACTGCAGGCGCCCACGAACAGGAAGCCGGTGACCAACGGCACGGGCGCGTTGGCGAGCAACGAAACCGCGAACATCCGGGCCAGCGGGAACAGTTCGTACGGGCTGACTCCCGCCATGCGGCGGGACTGGAAGATCAGCCAATATTGAAGAGCGCAGGCCGGCAGGTAGAGCAGGGGGAGCCACTCGAAGCGACCGGGCTGTGCCAGCCGCCGCAGCCATGCGCCGCGGGCTGCGGCGCCGCCCACGGCCACCGCGGTGAGCCAGGAGCAGAAGAAGGCCGCCAGGCCCAGTTCGCTGCCTTCATAGACGGCAAAGAACTGGCGGAATAAAAGGGTTTGCGCAACCAGCGAAAAGAATCCCAAGCCCAGGGGAAGAACTGCGGCAGGGGATCGGGCGGCAGGCATGGTTCGGCGCCGTTACTGCTTGGGCGCCGGCGGCTCCCCCAAAGACGTCCAGGGCTTGGTTTCGCTGCGCCACCAGCCCACGCCCGTGCCCACTTCGAGCAGGAAAAAGCCGTCACCACCCTTGTTTTCACGCGCATGGAACTTGCCGGCGGGGCCCCAGCCGGCTTTTTCCGGGCGGCCCAGATCAAGCCACGCCATTTTGAATGGATCCAGCCACCAGGCATGCCCGCTGGTGGTGTCGATCCAGAAAAAGCCTCCGCCACTGGGGTTGTCGCAGGCTAGAAACCGATCCTCGCGCACGGTCACTTGGCCGGCCATGGCCCAGGCGGCGCCGGCCAGGAAGAGAGCCAGGCAAATCCATTTTTTCATGCGATTCTCCTCTTGGGTTGTTGTCTCACTGGTCTGCCCTGGCCCCATGCCGGGTGGTCAGGACATACTGGAACTCCCGCTCGTGGCCCGCGGGCAAGTCGAGCGTAAACTTGACGGTGTCGCGATCCACTTTTTCGTACTGCCCGCCACGGTCGTCGGGCTGGATTTCCCAGCGGGTCTCGGAAACGTGGCGCTGGATCTCAAGCTGTACCGGCAGCGGCCGGGTGTTGCGCACGCGGATGCGCCAGGTGTCTACCTGGTCCCAGCCGGTGATGTTGCCTTTCCGGTTAAACACGTAGTTGTCGGTAAGCGTGTTCATCAGCTCCGGCTCGACCGTGACGTTCAGCGCCGGGCCCAGGTCCAGTTCCACCCCTTCCCCCACGGGAATGTATTTGAAGGTGCTCTGTCCCTCGTAGGCCAAGGGTGGGGGCGTGGCGGTGGCGCTGGCGGGCGCCGTGGCGCGGAACACCTTGAGCATGCCGTCCGGGATCGGCACCTGCCCCAGGTGGTGCGCCGTGTCGTTCGTGAAGCTCAGGAAACGCATGACGGTCCCGCCATACCGCTGCTCGTCGTACTTGTACAGGTTGTGCACCGGAACGTTGTCTGCCGTGAAGCTGGGCAGCCGCTTGGCCCAGCCGTGCGGGATGGTTTCCGTCCCCTCGATGGTATACAGAAAATATTCGCTCAAGCCTTCCTTGGCGATGGCCTTGCGGTCTTCGGCGGGGCGACCCGCGAGCACCATGTCGTTTAGTTCTAGCTCTACCTCGTCCCGCATCCCGCCCGCCGCGCGGCCGGCAAACAGCGCCTTCATCACGCGGACGGGCGGGTTCGGCCGGCCGTAGGGCAGGTCGCGGATGGCCAGGGCGGCGATGGCGTCCAGGATGTGCACCTGGCCGACGATCAGCCGGGTTTGCGCGTCTTCGTAATCTTCGCCGCTGCTGTTGGCCACGTTGACAAATCCCTCCAGTTGCATCACGGACTCGTCCGGCGCCAGGGTGGCAAGGTAAAACGCGCGCCAGGCCAGGCCGCTGGTGAGGTACAGGATCTCCACCGGCACCTTGCCGCTGGTGCGGCTGTTGATTTTCCACACCCCCAGGTTGCTGGTGCGCGGCGGGAACATCAGCTCGGAGATGTCCAGGTCGCCGGCCGCCGCCATCGGGCGCAGTTCCAGGCTGGTGGGGTCGATCAGCGTGTTGACCCAAGAAAACTGGAGTTCGTTCCAGCCCTGCCTGAGGGTCAGGTCGCGGCGCTCGCGCACCAGGGTCAGGTCGGCGGAGTTGTAGATGGTGAGCTGGACCGCGTCGCGGTCCGGCAACACCACCAGGTCGACCTTGGCAGGCGCCATCACCGCCGGCAACAGCGCGAGGATGAAGGTTGCGGCACCGGCCACCGTAGTGACCCTAGCCCGATTTACCATGACGCTGATGCAATGTTGACGCATTCCTGAGCCTCCTCGCTTGCCGCCGCTTCCAGAGTAAACCGACCGGGCCTGAACGCAACAGAAAAAGAACCCTTTTTATGTGTCTGCCCGGCTGGCGCCGCAAAGCGCGGGCCATGCGCCAGGGTCGCGCGGGAGCGTGGCCACGTGGCGCAAGACCAGATCGCGTCCGCAGACCACCGAAAAATGTCGGGCCATAACCGCGCGCACCTCGGGCACGGCCGGGCAGCGCGCGCCGAGGATGGCTTGGAGCGAGGCAACCGGTTCGCCCGCCAGGCCGCAGGGCACGATGGTGCCGAAGCCCGCCAGGTCCACGCTGACGTTGAAGCTCATGCCGTGGGAGGTCACCCAGCGCTGCAGGCGGAACCCGATGGCCGCAATCTTGCCGGCCGCGGTCCAGGCCCCGTTCTTAGCCGGCCGCCGGAACGCTGCCACGCCGAAATCCGCGGCCGTGCGCAGGGCGATCTCTTCCAAGTTGTGCAGGTAGCCCCGCGCGTCGGCCTCGCAATCGCCCAGGCGGAGGATGGGATACATCACCACCTGGCCGGGGCCGTGAAACGTCACGTCGCCCCCGCGCGGGGCGACATGGCAGGCGATCCCGCGCCGGGCCAGGTCAGCGGGGGTAAGTTTCAGGTGGGCGTCCCGTCCGCGGCGGCCGAGGGTCACCACCGGGGCATGTTCGCAGAACAGGACCGCGTCCGGGATGCTCCCGGCCTGGCGGACTGCGACCAGAACGTCCTGGACGGCCAACCCGTCCGGGTACGGCAGGGGGGCGTCCAGGAAGAGCGCCGTGGCCGGCGGACCGGGCGCGCGCTTAGCCGGCTTCGTCGGCCGTGATGGTTTCGTATTGCTCAGAGTCGAGGAGATCCTGCAGTTCCTCGCGGTTGGCGGGCCTGAGCTTGAAGATCCAGCCGGCGCCGTAAGGATCGGAGTTGATCAGTTCCGGCTTGGCGGTCAGGTCTTCGTTCACCGCCACGATCCGGCCGCTGAGCGGGGCGTAGATGTCCGAGGCGGCTTTCACCGACTCCACCACCGCGACCTCGTCCTGCGTGCTGACCTCGTCGTCCGCCGTCGGCAGTTCCACAAAAGTTACGTCGGACAGCTGGTGCTGGGCAAAATCCGTGATGCCGACAATGGCGAGGTCGCCATCGAACCGGATCCATTCGTGCGTCTCCGTGTACTTCAAATCCCGTGGTATTTTCATTCGCTGCGCTCCTTGCCAATATTTACCGTTTGCCAAAAGGCCGCATTCAGGCTACTGCATACATCGAAAACGGATTTGTTATAACAGTGTTGGAACAAGGCACAAGCCTCATTTGAAAAAAATAGCGCTCAGCAGCCTGGATGGCCCGTTGCCCGCACCGGAGAGCGATGTCTCCAGCCGCACGCTGGCGATCGTCGGCCGGCCCAACGTCGGCAAGTCGGCGTTGTTCAACCGGATCGTGGGGCGGCGCGTGGCGATCGTCCACGAGGAAAGCGGCGTCACCCGCGACCGCCTGATCGCCACGGCCACCTGGCATGGCCAGCGCTTTGACCTGATCGACACCGGCGGCCTCGGGATGGTCCGGGCCGCGGCCCCGGACGCGGTGATTGTCCGCGCGACCCACCAGCAGGTGGAAATGGCGCTGGCCGCCGCCGCGGGCGTGATCCAGGTGGTGGACATCACCACCGGCACCACGTCCCTGGACCAGGACGTGGCCCGGTTGTTGCACAGCAGCGGCCGGCCGGTGGTGGTGGCGGCGAACAAGGCGGATCACCCGGGGCTGGATGTCCAGGCCGCCGGCCTGGCTGAGCTGGGGTTCCCCGTGTACTCGGTGTCGGCCCTGCACAACCGCGGCGTGGATGAGCTGTTGACGGCGCTGGTCCCGGGGCTGCCGCCGGAGGCGCCGGTGGCCGCGACCACCGGGCTCAAGGTGGTGATCGTGGGCCGGCCCAATGTCGGCAAGTCGTCGTTTATCAACCGCATCCTGCGCCAGGAACGGCTGATCGTGACGGAGATCGCCGGCACCACGCGCGAGAGCATCGAGATCCCGCTGGTCATCGGGCGCGGCAAGCTGGCGCGGCATTACCTGCTGGTGGACACCGCCGGCATGCGGCAGCCCCGCCACATCCACGGCGCGGTGGAACAGTTCGGTCTGCTCCGGACGCGCGAAAGCATCGCGCGCGCAGACATCGTGGTGCTGATGCTCGACGCGGTCGAAGGCCCCTCGGCGCTGGACAAGCAGCTGGCGGACTACATCCTGGAGCACCGCCGGGGCTGCGTGCTGCTGGTGAACAAGTGGGACCTGGCCGCCGCCGGCGGCGTGACCCAGCGCAAGTATACCGCAGGCCTGCGGCAGGCGCTGCCGTTCCTCGATTTTGTGCCCGTGGTGTACGCCTCGGCGTTGAGCGGCTTCAACGTGCGCCAGGTGTTGGCCGCGGTGGATTTCGTGGCCGAGCAGGTGTGCGCGCGGCTGACCACCGGGCTGCTGAACCGGGTGCTGCGGGACGCCACCGATCGCGTCCAGCCGCCCTTGGTCCACGGCCGGCGCCTCAAGCTGTATTACGCCACGCAGATCGGCATCCGGCCGGTGGCGCTGCGCTGTTTCGTGAACGATCCCCGGCTGCTGACGGACGTTTACCGCCATTTCCTGCTGAACAGCCTGCGCAAGAAGTTCGGGCTGGAAGGCGCGCCCGTGGTGCTGCAGTTCGTGGCGCGCCCGAAAAAAGCCATCCCCTGACCGCCGCGGGCGTCAGGGGCGCTCAAAAATAACGGCCCCGCCGGTGTTGTCGATCGTGACCTTGTAGCGCGCCAACAGCTTGCGGCCCACCCGCGGGAACGGCAGCAACCCCGGTCCGGCCGCCAGTTCGGTCACCGGGACCTGGCGGAACACGAGGTCCCCGAAGATCACCTGGCCGGCGATCGGGCGCGGCGGCGTCGGCATGGCGAGGGCGAAGTCGCCGGCCACGTCCAGGATAATGGGGGTGTGCCGCTTGTCCACCATGCCGTCCAGCATGTAGATGCCATCGTCCAGCCGGAACCGGGACGCGGCCACGATTTGCTCGGAAACCGGGCGGTAGGGCAGGGTGGAGGAGAGCACCACCTTGCGCTTCTCAAAGTCGAACTGGATATAGCTGAACTGTGACAGCAGGTCGCCGCCGAACACCATCCGGGGCAGGGGATCGGCCACGTCGCGCGCCACCGGGCCCAACGTGCCCCGGGGCATGCGCACGTAGAACAGGGTGTTTTCCGCGTGCAGGTTGTCGAACCGCAGCTTGGTGGCCATGCCCAGCAGGCCCTTGGCCGCCGGGTCCGCCACGTGCGCGGCTTCCATGTACACGGCCGGCGGGCCGAGGGGAATGACCGGCAGTTCCACGGCCGTGTCGAGATCGCTCCAGTTGCGCGCCGACGCGGTGTCCAGCAGCGCCACGTATTCGATGTCCTTGCGGGCGCCGACCTTCACCAGCGGCGCGCCCGATTTCGTGGCCACCCACGGCAGCTCCGCCACCTGCTCGGGGTGCAGCCGGTTGGCAAACTGGATGACCGGCCCGGCCTCGGACTGGTAGACGGTCAGGCCGTAGCGCCGGGGATCGCTGGCGGTTTCCAGGTAGGCGCCCATCTCTTCCTGCGTGTACGTGTACGCCGCATCCCGCTTGGGCGTCGAGGTGCATCCCGTCCCCGCCAGCAGCCCGGCCACCGCCAGTGCCGGCATCAGCCGCCGCCATGCCGACCGCCCGGGGCGGCCTTGTTGAATCACGGTAACCATGGATTTAACCCTTGTTGTTTCTGCTTCTCCAGCCTTGCCTGGGGCCGGCGCGCGCGTTATGCTGCCGCTTGGCAAGTTAACAATTGCCTTGGGGTTATGCCACCTAAAAAAAGCCGACGCCCGGCAAAGGGCGCGCCAACCGCCTCGGAGAGCGAGCTCCAGTTCATGGAGGCGTTCGATTCCCCGGTCCTGCTGCTGGATCCGCAGGGCCTGGTGTTGGGCATGAACCGGGCGGCCCGGGCCATGGTCGGCCCGTCGCGGGCCCGGCGCCGGGGCGTCTTTTTCGGCGCCCTGCTGCAGTTGGACGACAACGATTGCGCGCGGATCCTGCAGGCCCAGGCCGGCCGGCAGGCGGGGGGCTTGTCCGCGCAAAGCGTCATCTGCCGGCTGAAAAACGCCCCGCATTGGCCGTTGGTGATTCGCTCGCGGCCCCTGGCTCGCGGCCGCCGGCAGCAGGCGATCGTGCTGGTGATCGAAAACCTGCGGCGCTGGGAACAGCGCTACAACGACTGGCTGAGCGGGTCGCCGCTCTTTTTTTTCGAGACGGATGCCACGGGGAGCTTCCTGTACGGCGCGGGGCCGATGGCCATGGCCCTGGCGCTGCCCCAGGCGGAGCTGGAGCAGAGCACGTTCCCGGAGCTGGCGGCCTCGTCGCCCCAGGCCGCGCTGCTGCGCGATGCCTGGCAGAAGCTGCTGCAGGGCGCGCCGGTCAAAGGCCTCGAGATCGGCCTGCGCAACGGGCGCGATGCCGTGCAGCCGTTCTGGGTCTCGCTGTACCCGTTCAAGAATGAAACCGGGCAGGTGATCGGCGTGCGCGGGATCGCCAGCGACCTGTCCGCCCAGAAGAGTTTGGCCCACGCCCTGGAGGCCGCAGAGGAACGGTTCGCGGTCCTGTTCCGCGAGTCGTCGGACCCGATCCTGATGCTGACCCTGGAAGGCGAGATCCTGCTGGCCAACCCCGCCTTTGAAAAAATGGCCGGCCTGCGTTCGGATCAGCTCTTTTGCGGCGAGAAAACCTGGGCGGATTTCATTCTGCCCGCGGACCTCGGCCCGGTGCGCGACTGCCTGCAGCGGTGCATGCGGCACGAAGAGCCGCAGGTGGTGGAGTACCGCCTGCGCGGGGTGGATGGCGCGGCCCAGTGGCACGAGCAGACCCACAGCTACCTGCACGATGAGCAAGGCCGCGAAAAAGGGATCCTGGCCGTGGCGCGCAACATTGACCGGTACAAGCGCCGCGAACTGGCGCTGAGCGAAAAGGCGGAGGCCGTGCGCTACCGCCACGCGCGGGCGCAGGTCCTGGTGGGCGAGCTCAAGGACCTGTTCAACCTGACCAGCGTGTGGCCCCAGTCCCACGCGGCGTTTCTCAACGGTGTGTGCGACATCCTGCACGAGGTGTACCATCCCCAGGCCGTGTTCATCGAGGTCCGCCAGGGGCCTGGCACGGGGTTCTACACGGGCCGCCACCCGCCGCCCGAAGGGCTGGCGCCTCCCGCCCCGGTCGGGGCCCTGGTGAATGAAATGCTGGCCCAGGCGGCGCCGCTCTACCGCGCCGACCTCGAGCCCGCCGGGAGCGCGCATGCCGGCCCGGCGGCAGACCCCCCGCCGGTGCGCACGTTCCTCGGGGCGCCGCTGCTGGACTCGGCCGGTCGCGCGTGGGGCGCCCTGGCGATGCTGGACACCAAGCCCCTGGCCCTGGACAACATGGATGTCGAACTCCTGACCATCGCGGCGTTGCGCGTGGCAGCCCGCCTCCGGTTCGACGAGCAGGAAATGCTGCGGAACGAGCTGGAAGAGCATCTGCGGCAGGCGCAGAAGATGGAGGCCGTGGGCATGCTGGCCGGCGGCATTGCCCACGACTTCAACAACATTCTCAGCGGCATCCTCGGGTTCGCGTCCCACCTGCTGTCCCGCACGGATCCCGCGGCCTCCATCCGCCGGCCGCTGGAACGTATTGAGCAGGCCGCCCTCCGCGGATCGGACCTGACCCGCCAGCTGCTTGCGTTTGCCCGCCGCCAGACCCTGACCCAGCAACCGGTCTCGCTGAACCAGGTGATCCACGATGTGTTCGGCATCCTTGCCCATTCGCTGGACAAGCGCATCCGCCTGGAAGCGGATCCGGATTCCCGGTTGCCGGGGATCCTCGGCGATTACGGCCAGATGAACCAGGTGCTCATGAACCTGTGCATCAACAGCGCCGAGGCCATGCGGGACAAAGGCGGCGTGCTGGCGGTCAAGACCGAGTACCGTGCCATGACGGACAAGGAACGGGCCCTGCTGGCCAAGTTCAAGGATCTGCCGGCCTGCGTCTGTGTCGAGATCCGGGACACAGGCTGCGGCATGTCGGCGGACGTGCGCGCCCATATTTTTGATCCCTTCTTCACCACCAAGAGCGAACGCGGCGGCTCGGGCCTCGGGCTGGCCATCGTGTACGGCATCGTCAGCAATCACAATGGCGATATCGTGTGCGAGAGCACCGCCGGCGAGGGCACGGTGTTCCGCCTCTACTTTCCGCCCTGTGCCCATCCCGTCACGCCGGACCTTCCGGCACCGGCGGCCGCCACGCGCGCGGGCACGGAAACCATCCTGGTGATCGATGACGAGGAGGTGGTCCGGGAGATGGTCTGCGAGATCATCAAGGCCCAGGGGTACCGCGTGCTGAGCGCTGCGTCCGGCGAAGAGGGCCTCGAGATTTTCAAGCAGCAGCCCGGCGGCGTGGACTTGGTGCTGCTGGACATGTTCATGCCGGGCCTGGATGGCGAGCAAACCTTCACCGCCCTGCGCGCCTTGGACGACAAGGTGCGTGTGCTGTTGTCCAGCGGCTATGCCCGGGACGAGGTTTGCGCACGCATGCAGGAGCGCGGCGCCCTTGGGCTGATCCAGAAACCCTACAAGTATGACGCGTTGCTGGACGCCCTCCGCGATTGCATCGATACCGGGCGGCACCCTGCCGGCAGCGGCCCGGCCGCGGGAACCTCCCATGGACCCTGACATCCCGGCCCGCCTGCGTGCCGTCCAGGCCCAGGTTAACGGCTGGCTGGATGAACTGCTGCCGCTGGAAACCACGCCGCCGGACGAGCTGCACCGGGCCATGCGGTACGCGATTTTCAACGGCGGCAAGCGGCTCCGGCCGATCCTGTGCGTGGCCGTGGCCGAAACGCTGGCCGCGCCGCCAGGCGCCGCGCGGTTCCCGGCGGCCGCCTTGGAATGCCTGCATACGTACACCTTGATACACGATGACCTGCCGGCTATGGATGACGATGATCTGCGGCGCGGGAAACCCACGGCCCATATCGTTTTCGGCGAGGCCGTGGCCATCCTGGCGGGCGATGCGCTGCTGACCCTGGCCTTTGAGTTGCTGGCCCGGGCGCAGCCGGCGCACCTGCTGGTGGCCGAATTGGCCGGCGCCGCGGGCAGCCAGGGCGTGGTGGGCGGACAGTGCGTGGATATCCAGTCCGAGGGGTTGGAGCCGGATCCTGAACGCCTGCGCTACATCCATGACCATAAAACCGGGATGCTGATCGCCGCCGCCTGCCGGATGGGGGCCCTGTGCGCGCAGGCCGGGCCAGCGGACCTGGCGGCCATCGGGGCTTACGGGGCGGCCCTGGGCCTTGCGTTCCAGATCGCGGACGACATCCTGAACACCACCGCCACGGCCGAGCAACTCGGCAAGCCCGTGGGTAGCGATGCCGCCCGCAAGAAGATGACCTGGGTACGGCTCTATGGCCTGGACGCCGCTCGGGCCGAGGTGCAGCGCCTGACTGCCTCCGCTGTGGAAGCTGCCGCGGGTCTGTCCCGGCCAGCCCCCGTATTGGCCGGGCTGGCCCGTCACTTTGCCGGCCGCACCACCTGACGGGGTGCGGTTCGCGGCTACTGGCGGACCACGATCCCGCGCCCAGCCAGGTACTGCTTGGTCTCCGCGATCGTGAACTGGCCAAAGTGGAAAATGGAAGCCGCCAGCACTGCCGCGGCCTGTCCCTGCAGCACGGCCTCGGCGAGATGTTCCAGCGTGCCGGCCCCGCCGGAGGCGATCACCGGCGCGCTGACCGCCCCGGCGACCGCGCCCGTCAAGGCAAGGTCATAGCCGTCCTTGGTGCCGTCACGGTCCATGCTGGTCAGCAGGATTTCGCCCGCGCCGCGGTCCACGCCCTCGCGGGCCCAGGCCACCGCGTCGAGCGCGGTGGCGCGCCGGCCCCCGTGGGTGTACACCCGCCAGGTGCCTGCCACAGGATCGCGCTTGGCATCGATGGCGAGCACAATGCACTGGCGGCCGAACAGCCGCGCGGCCTGGTTGATGAAGTCCGGCTGATGAATGGCCGCGGTGTTGATGGACACCTTGTCGGCGCCGGCCTGCAGGATCCGCCGCACGTCGTCCACGGTGCGGATCCCGCCGCCCACCGTCAGCGGTACGAACACCTGGCGGGCGACCGCGCGCACCACGTCCACAATGGTGTGCCGGTCTTCGTGGGATGCGGTGATGTCCAGGAAGGTAATCTCGTCCGCGCCCTGCTCGCTGTAGGCGCGCGCGGATTCCACGGGATCGCCCGCGTCCCGCAGGCGGACAAAATTGATGCC
Source organism: uncultured Verrucomicrobiota bacterium (assembly GCA_964489425.1). Lineage (GTDB taxonomy): Bacteria > Verrucomicrobiota > Kiritimatiellia > RZYC01 > CAZAYP01 > CAZAYP01. Next base: position 14,258 of record CAZAYP010000100.1, read on the forward strand.
TTTGACCACGCGGCCGTCAGCCACGTCAAGACAGGGTATGATCCGGGTTGCCAGCATGCGCGGCGTTCAGGGTTGCGCCGGGGTCGGGGTGGATTCCACGGCCGGCTGGCCTGCCGCGGCGCCTTGGGCTTTCAGGCGCAGGCTGGCGACCTCGGCCAGCGCGCTGGCCAGCTGGCGGCGCAGCTCGCTGCGCTCGTCGGTCAGCAGGCCAATCTCGCCGTCGGTGCGCAGCAGATCGGCGGTCAGCTTCTGGTTGTCCTTCTGGAAGGCCACGAATTCGGCGCGGGATTTGGCCAGCAGTTCATGGGCGGCGGCCACGCTTGCGCCCATGTCTTCCTTTTCCGCCTTCACTTGCGCCAGCTCGGTTTCCCGCGCTTTCAGGTTGGCCAGGCGTTCCTCCGTGATGCCCCGCTGGGACGCCAGCGCCTCCTGGAGGGTTGTCTTTTCGCGTTGGGCGGCTTCCAACTGGCTCTGGAGCGACTTGCGTTCCTGCTCCATGGCGCGGCGCTCGGCGCCGGTGACCGCATCGTCTTTTTCCAATTGCGCGACCTGGCTTTCCAGTTCCTGGTTGCGGCTTTGCAGCTTCTGGATCAAGCCCTGCCCGTTTTCGGCGAGCTTGCGCGCCGACTTGAAGCGATCTTCCTGGCTGCGCCACATTTCCAGTTGCTGAAGCATGGCTAGCCGCTCGCGTTCCAGCCGCTGGTTGGCGTCGCGCACGGCGGCCAGCTCTTTTTCCAAGGTGGCCAGGCGCTGCGCACTTTTCTCGTTTTGCTGATGTGCCCCTCCCAGGCTCGCCACTTCCGTCTCCAGGCGAACCAGCTGCTTGCTGCGGTCGTCCAACTGCTGTGAAAGACGTTGGGACATCTGCTCCAGTTTGTTGCGTTCCGCCTGCAGGGTATCGATTTGTTGCGTGAGCTTCTCTTTCTCCACCGCCAGGGCGCCCTGTTCTTTTTCCCGCTGCATCAGCTGCTCGGCCAAGCGGCCAATCTGCCCGCCCAGATCCCCGGATTGTGATCCCGCCGCGGCCAGGCGGTCTTCCAGGCGCGCTTTCTCGGCCGCCAGTTCAGCCACCCGCGCGGTTAAGAGGTCGCGTTCCCGCTCCAGCACCGCTTTGGTCTTGTCCGCCTCAGCCCACTGGGCCTGCGACTGGGCCAGCTCGGCCAGCCGCGCTTCTGCCGCTTGCAGCTTTTGCTGCAGTTCTTGCTGCTGCTGGCGGCTGGCGGCTTCCATGTTCTGCCGCTGCGCTTCGGCCTCGGCCAGCGTGGCGTTGCGGCTGGTTTGGCTGGTCAGCTCCGCCTGCAGCGCGGTGATCACTTTGTCGCGGTCGAGCGCCTCCTGGGACAAGGCCGCCAGCCGCTTTTCCAAGCTGGTGCGCATGGCCTGTTCCTGGGCAATAACCTTGGACGAATCCGCCTGCCCCTGCTCCAGGGCGGCCATATCCTGCAGCGCCTGATCGCGCGCCTGCCTGGCTTCCGCCAGTTGCTGGCGCGTGGTTTCCAGTTGGCGGGCAGTTTCCACAATCCCGGCCTGCTGCTGGCTGGCGGATTGTGCCGTGGCTTCGAGCTCCGCGATCCGTTGCGCCAGTTGCTGCTGCGCGGCTTTGCCGGCGGCCAGTTCCTTCTCTTGGGCAGCCAGGTTTTTTCGGGCGTCGCTGGCTTGCGCCTGGAACTCGGCGGCCCGCTCGCGCACGGTGTTCAGCTCGGTTTCGAGGGCCGCCCGCCCGCGCGCCAATTGCTCAACCCGATCCTGCAACTCGCCGATCTGACCGTCCGCGGGGGCGGCCGCCGGCGCGTTCTTCTCCAAATCCTGGACTTGCCGGGTCAGCGCGGTAACCCGTTCCAGGGCGGCGCTGTTGACCTTCTGCAAATCATTGATCATGGCATCTTTTTCCGCGAGCTGCGTGTCAATCCCGGCGATCGACCGGGACGCGTTTTGCTGGGCCTGGCGCAGCGCCTCGATCTGGCGCGCAAGCTCGTCGCGGTCGCCGGTGACCGTTTCCAACTGGGCGGCGAGGCGGCGAGTTTCCTGGTTGTTGCTGTCGAGCGTGGCTTCGAGCTGGCGGATTTGCTCCACGGCTTTTTCCTGTTGGCCGGCCAGCTTGTCCTTCTCGGCCTTGGTTTTCTTCAACTGTTGCTCCAGCTTCTCGTGCCGGCCGGATTGGTCAGTCGCTGCCGCCATCTTTTCCTCCAGGTCGGGCAGGCGTTGCAGATCTTTGCGGGCGGCGGCCAGCTCACGCACGAGTACTTCAGCTTGCTGTTCCGCGGAAGCCTGCGCCTGCTGTGCTGCTTGCAAGGCTTGGGCCTGCTGGGCCTGGGATTCCTGGAGGCGGTCCAGCTTCTGCTGTACCTGGGATTGTTTCTCGCGGCTTTGCTGCAAGTCTTTTTGTGCTTGGGCAAGCTGCGTGGCGGATTCTTCGTACTGTTTCCGAGCCGCTTCCAGTTGGCCGGTGCGTTCGTCCAGTTCGGCTTGGTTGCGCAGTGCGGCATCCGCTGACTTTGTCGCGTTCTGGGCATTCTGGCGTGCCACGGCCAATTCCTTGGCCAGGGAGGCCAGCACGGTCTGCGATTTTTCAAGCTCAAGCGTCTGTCGGCGGCCGGACTCCTCCAAACCGAGGCGGGATGCGTTCAAGTCCGATAGCTGCTGCTGAAGTGCCGCGCGTGCTTGTTCCATCTGTTTGGACTGCTCGGTCATATTTTGCAGGTCCTGGGCGGCTTCCGTGAGCTTTGACTGTAGCTGAACGTTCTCACGCTCCAATGACAGCATGTCGTTCTTGGTCGATTCCAGCTCGTTAACTTGGCCGGCAAGTTCAGATGCTTTTTGGGCCGCAGCAGCCAGGCTGGCCTTCAAATCCTTGTTCTGGACTTCGAGCTGGGGCAACCAGGCGAGTTCTTTCTGCGCGGCGGCGAGTTGTTGTTCCAGAGCGGCTTTGCGCTGGTCAGCGGCAGTCAGGGCCTGCTGCTGCTCGGTCGCCTTGGCCTGCAAGGCCGTCAATTCTTTGGCCAGGGCGTCCTGGGTTTTCACACGCTGAGCCAAGTCTGCCTGCTGCTGCATGACGC
>CAZAYP010000101.1:0-17114 GCA_964489425.1 uncultured Verrucomicrobiota bacterium
CATGCCCATGTCAGATCGTCAATGCGATATTGCAACTATGTGCGGACCGACCCCTACGCCCGCGAGGGAGCGCAGCGACCGAGTGCAAGCAGAGAAAGGGGCGTCGCGTCCGGCAGCCGGACTTGCCGCGCGCACTCCAAATTCAGACATCCTGATCTCGACGATCACCTGCAGAGGACGGGCGCCATGGCAAGGAAGCGGTATTTACAGGGGTAAACTGGCCCTGTGGCGAGGCCATCGTAGCGCTGGCGCCCTGGAAAGAAAAAAGATACCTTTTGAAGGCAGGAGGACGCCATGCCACAAAAGATATTACCGCTGCTGCCAGCAGGCAGCAGCACGCTCACCGGGCAACTGGCGCGAAGTCCAACGCATTCTCGTCCGCATGCAACAGCTAAGCCGCCAGTTCATCTTTAGTACACTTCCCGACACGCGACGCCGCAAGCCACTGACCAAGAAAGTATTAGGCCTTAACTAAGCGCCATTCCGGACCGACCCCTTTGCCCGTTGTCAAACTCTTCTAGGGCGCGAACAAGTCGTTCGTTCTTCAAGGATTCGGCCTCTGATTCTTCCTCTGTGACCTTGGAGTCCTTCGTGGTTATCGATCGGCTTGGCCAGAGCGGGCGAATCCGCCTGCGGTTCAAGCGATGGTCAGCCGACTCGTTAAATCCAGAACTTGGCGGACGTGCCCGATAAACACGTCCTATTGTGCCTCGACCCGGTAAAATCCGCAGGCGGAAGGCGCCCGGTCAGTCCATGAGTTTAGTGGCGGCGTGGCTGGCAGCCCGGTGGCCATGGGCGTAAACTCGCCGCGCAAATCGGAGGCCTTCAGCACATCGTACACTTCCGCCTCGCGGCTCAACCACTGGATGACCAGTCCGCCCGGCGTGGGATTGAAATTGCTCAGACGCGGCATCCAGGCCGAGCGTTCAAACGGCCCGTACTCCCGCACAGCGCCCGTAGTCTCGAATTCCACCAGCTTGTAGCGGAACGTGTCCGTCGCGTTGGCTCCGGGATCGTCGACGCAGTACCTGGCGCCGATGCCACCCTGCGGCCAGCCCTGGGCCGGGATCATGGCCGCGTTGACTTTGACCCAGCCATTGGCGCCCCAGCGATACAGATCGAATCCGAGGGTGTTATCCTCCGAGGCCGTCTGCCAGCAGACCTGCACTTCGCCGGCCGGCAAGGACTGCAGGTAGAAATCGTAAAGCACGACCAGCGTCGGACCCATGGTGCCGGCCATCTCGAATATGGGGGCGACCGTGGTGGAAGTGGAGCCGCCAGTCAATGTTATCCCGCTCATCGTTTGCAATATCGTGTTCTGTGCTGCTGAACGCCAGCGGCCCACCATGCCGGTTGAAGTTGCGGCGCTTATGAACACCGTGACCGCGGACACGCTCGCACTGTTGCTCGGGGCCGTTGAAGTCTGATAGGCCCCCTGGTAGTTCGTCGCGTTGCCGTAGATCACCCAGTAACGCAGGTTGGCCGCGAGGGGAATCGGACTGGCTGGCGTGAAGGTCGTCTTCACGAAGCTGGTGCTGCTCGTCGTGCTGATTTTGCCAAGATCCTGCACAAAGGTGGTGGGGGCCGTGTTGGTCAACGGAGAACTGAAGATGGCGGCGATCCACTCCGTCGGGGAACCGGTATTGTTCTTCAGCGGCAAGCTTACCGACTCCACCACCGCGGTGGCTCCCTTGAGGTCGAATATCACGGCATCAAAAGATTGCGCGGCCCCGCCCGATTTGTTGACCTGGACGAGCGAAGGCGAGTTCAAGGTGTTGGCCAGAACTTCCGCGCGCACATTGCCGGCCATCGCCAGCACGATGATCCCGGCGCATAAGGGATACAGGCCCGGAAACGATTTCCTTACCGCCGCCGTTGTTCGCCGGCTGAGACCTCGCAGGAGTGATATCTCATGCAGGTGGTTTTCCCGGTTCGCAGTTTCATCAATCAATGGCCATCTATACATGATGCAAAACTCCCATGGTGGAACGATTCCTGATTTGATGATTTGGTGCATGAATACATGTTAGCGCATGACGCGCCCAGGCATGAAAAACGAACTGAAATCCGCGCCCATGCAGCAATACCCATTATGCTTCCGATCTTATCACTCCTATTCAAGTTTCGAACGTATCCAGGCAATCGACTGATTACGCCCCTTGGCGCCCAGACAATTCTGAAAACTAACCATGTTATAATGATGTGGTTTAGAGTGGGCAAGCCAATATATTGCGCCCCTCCGGACCAACAAGACAACCGCCACCGCCAAACACGATCACTAACTGTTTACTGGAAAAAGGGGTCAGTCCGAGCATTGTTGCAACTTTAGCTTTAAGCTTTTCCGATGGCGGTCGGCGGCGATGCGGTAGGCTTTCACCGCCCGATGGACATTGGTGCGGCTGCCCATCTCCAGTTTGGTCCGAAAAAGGGGTCAGTCCGAGCATTGTTGCAACTTTAGCTTTAAGCTTTTCCGATGGCGGTCGGCGGCGATGCGGTAGGCTTTCACCGCCCGATGGACATTGGTGCGGCTGCCCATCTCCAGTTTGGTGCTAAGCCATGCGTCCGTCACCACGCAGTGGCTTTTGACCCACCACGCCAGTGCTTGTTTCGTCGCATCGCTTTGCCTCCGCCCCCATAACTCGGGCAGCGTCACCCCCAGCATGTCGCACCCTCGTTCCAATAATCGGACCGCCTCCCGCTCATCATGCCGCGCCAATCCTTCTTTCCGATACGAGGCCCGTTGGTGTCCTTTCAGACGCGCATCGATCCGGTCCAGCAACCGATCCCGAAACGTCTCACTGCCCACATACCATCCTCGCCGTATGTCTTTCCACGCCTCGGCGTCCTGTTCAGCCTCCGTCAACGACCCGCACTCCGCCACCCGCCGTCAGCATGCGGTAGCGCCGCCGACTCGCCCGTCCTTCGTCCGGCAAGTCGCAACTCGCGAAAACCCGCTCCCGTACAAGCCAGACCGGCATTTGATGGGCCTGCACAAAAACCGGATAACTGCTCCATGGATACTGGATTAAATCCGGTCCGGCTTTGTTCAACAGTCGCGCACGGGCCGGATTCAGATGAATGTACTCGCTGAGACGCCGGAAATAGACGGGATCCTCGGGGTCCACCGGCAGCGCTTTGTAGCGCCCCTGAAACAGGTGCCCGCTGATCCGGTGCCGCCGGTTGAACCGTTGGGTATAGGCGCCCTGAAACCATTTCATGCCCGCGACCAGATTCGGCTCCGGCGTTTCGAGCAATAAATGATAGTGGTTGGGCATCAGCACGTAGGCGTGAACCTTGAAGCCGGTCCGTGCACAGACTTCTTCCCAGGTGGCAAGAAATATCCCGAAATCCTCGGCATTACGAAAAATTTCCTCGCGGCGGTCGCCGCGGCAAAGAACGTGATACACGGCATCGGCATATTCGATTCTGATGCTCCGGGCCATGAACGTAGATTCCCATGCCCATGTCAGATCGTCAATGCGATATTGCAACTATGTGCGGACCGACCCCTTTGCCCCTGCTAAAGGGGTCCCCGCCGCGCGCCCCGCCGTTCATGCCGCCGTGCGTTGTCCCCCAGTGAGGGAGCGGACGCGACCGAACGCGGATGGGTTTTTCCCCCTGCCGGAGTCCTTGCTCGAAAGGGGGCGCCTCGGAAAAGGGGGTGCAGGGGGAAAAACCAAGGCGGGGGAAAACGCATGACGAGCCCGCCTCCCGCCGCGCCTACATCCCCCGGCGCGAGTCCGCGAGACGACGGGGGCTTGGGGGCAATACCACGCGCGCCGATCTCGCAAGGGACGTGACGGACGGCGATGCGAGGGCTGCGGAGCATGGCCGGCCGGCGCGGCCCCTTGCCGGCGCGCCCTTCCTGGCGAACGGAGCGCAAGCGCAGTGAGCATCCAGCGAGCGACCAGCGGGAGCGAGTCCATCGGGGGCGGAGCCTTGGTTGGCGCGTCTTCGCGACAACGAAGGCGCAGGCGGCGGGTCTGCCTGCCGAAGCCGCCCCGGCGCAGGCAGGTCAGCTCCGCGGGGCGGGCATAGCAGCCCGCGTGACAACCCGCCGCGGGTTGGCGCGCAGGCTGCGGGGGCGGCGACTACGCCAGGGCGCGTTGCATTCGCCAGCCCGCCACGCCGACCACCGGCGACGCGCGATACGGTCACGACCACGCCAACCACCACGGCCACGGCATGAAGCCGCCGCCCCGGCGGTGACAAAGTGGGATCATCAGAAAAACATTGCCGACTATGGGCGGGGAAAGGGGGTGGGGTTTTTCGCTCGTCAAAATACGCGCGACGCCGAAGGCCGTCCAAGACAATCTTTACTGTCCATCATGAACCACGATCTTCATCTATGAGTCTGACAATTTGTACATGGCTACGCCTCGCCCCATCGCTTAAAGTGAATATTTACGGGCCGACTCCGATCTCCCCGAATTGCGTATTATTCGGCAAAATCTCGAACATCGTATCCAGCAGTACCCAAGACCCTAATGCAGTGATCGCGCAAAAGACTCTTAAGAAATGTTTTGCCAGTGTCCCAGTTATTCGTCGGACTTCCCTCACGATATGGCAAGTCGTCTTCTATTCTCCTGACCAACATTGAACAGTTTGAAGCCACATATAGTACCAAATAGGCATCAGCGTCATTTTCCGACCTAAGAAATGGAAGCAATGCAAAGACAACCACATGTTTCTCGTTATCCTCAATAATACGGGCAGCATCGTCTCCAACGTCGACAATCAACTTATAGTATGGCAATATGGCCGACATAAAATGCGATCCTCTAATTTGTTCGGACAGCGAATATCGAACTTCTATTGGCTTTTTCAAACGTTCATATTCAGTGCAAACTTTAAGAATCGCTCCCTTGCTTGGTTTGTTAGTCGAACCAGGAAAGCAATGAATTAATGATGCTATCTTATTAGTGGATTTAGCTATGTTTGGCAGCGTCTTCACATAATTAACAAAAGCCTGAGTATCGTAAACTGACGCACCATGTGACGGTTGGCAGCAAATGATATACATTAGAAATAGCATATAGATGCCCAATCTCATTTTCATGATTATTGCGCCTCCATCTTATACATACTTGCTCCCAAATGGTTATTATCGTGCATTCCATCTATCCATATGGCAAGATAGGCAGTATCGAAGTAGTTAATATCTTTGCCCACGCCCCATGTTGAAGTTAATGGATTAGAAACATAAGCCTCTTCAGCAAGTTCAAGATATTCTATTACTTTATTTTCATCGGGAATTAGCGGCAGGAAATCGAACGGAACAACGGGAAACTGATTATTATTAGCCAAAATACGCGCCATTTCCCAATAGACTTGCTCGGTAAAGCCAGCATATGTCATTGCTTGCCCAACAAAAGAAGCGCAACCGCCTCCGGTTTCATTTATATCAAGTCCGAATCTGCTGAAGTCATGGACGTGGTTAATATAATTGGCCAGCATCCAGATCTTCTTTGGATATAGCACAAAATCGTGGGACGCCACCATTGGAACAGGGTTGCCATCAAAATTGATAATACTTACTGCTGATGCCGATGAATAGGTATTAGCGATATAGATTAATTCGACCGTTTCATTTTCACGGCCAGCCTGCGGTTCCCAAAACGCTTCGCCTTTCCTGAAGTAGCTCCAAGAGTTAAATAACCCAACTTTACCTCCTTTAGGACCTCCCGTTTGCCCCGACCATCGCTCGAGTGTATTCATCCCTAGCGCAGTAGGCGATGGACCATTGTAGATTAAGCACAAAAAGGCGTGACCAAGCGATGCATCAGCTCCATGATGCCCTTCTAAATCCGCGCCATAAATATAGTTATCAATAGCGGAAACAAAAGCAGTCCTTGGTGTCGAATAATCCGTCACGCAAGCGTGTCGCTCAGTTGTTTGATGGGAATATACGTAGGGCCTCCAGACGAATACGGTAAGCCGAGACTTGGTAACTGTGGCCGAGACGGTGTCACTCCCAACGGAAATGTAATTGCCATTGCCAGAGTCAAACAAGACTTCGAGACCGACAGTCGCATCACCCCAGGCGTCGGAAGCGCTAATGCCCTCCAGACAGAGAACCAGGCTGTCACCATTCATCATGAGGGATGACGCGGGAATTACTTCATTTTCCGGAATAAAATCGCCGCCATGAACAACACTTTGGGGATTGCGTGCCATGCAAGCATCTTTGGTCCAAAGTCGCAGCCTTCCGGGCGGGACGACCAAAGACGATGGGGAGCCGGAGATGCCGTTCGGATCGCTTGACGAGTATGAAAAACGAAAATAGAAGCCCTTCAAATCTCCAGGAACTGGGCGCGCAATCTCTATCTTCGTAAATTCACCCCTTTCGATGCGCCCCCCATCGTTGGGCAGCTTGCCAATTCCATCCGCATAATCAGGAATTCCATCAGCATCCAAATCGAAGTCGTTGACGTTGATATGCCTGCCGATCTTAAAGATGTTATTGGCTGGATCAACTTGCGCCGGATGACTGGCATTTATCTCCTCGATAGGATCATCCTTATCGTCAATTACTCCGTCATTGTCCGAGTCGATATCCAAGTCTACCTTAAGGGTGGTGTACCTGATGGTATCGGAGCATTCGAAGCCGAGCAGCGCGTTGGTGCCGTCAGGGTCCAGGCTGACGATGATTTCTTGAAGTCCGGGCTGGATCGCCTCTACGTACAGCGGCCGCGTATGACCGAAAGCGGTGCCGCAGTAGATCCCGGGCGCAACGTAGTCGCCCGGATGCAACTGGTAAGGGGCCCCGAACAAAGAGCGGTCCCGCGCCTCGGTGCCGTCGCGCGCCCAGATGCGCAGGTCGCCGTCGGCCGGGGTATATTGCGGTGGCGACCCGGCTACAGTGACGCTGGCAGGATCCGAGGCATTGTACTCAAACTTCAGGGCAACGCGCGCCGGGTCGAGGCAGCGGGGTATGGAGACCACGATGGGCACAAACGGACCGCAGGCGCCCGGCCGGCGTGGGTTGCCGCTGGCCGGGCAATCGTAGCCGTCTGCGAAGTTGGGGATGCCGTCGCCATTGACGTCGCCATCATTGACCACCATGTACTTGCCCGGCAACCGGAACGAGGCCTCGATCTGGTCTTCTTCCGGAGTGCGCTGCGGCGGGTCGAACGGGCCGCTGTTGTCCGAGTCGATATCCAAGTCCACGTTGATGATGGTAATGTTGGTCATCACGCTGCATCCCGGTTCCCCGCCCACGGATTGTTCCACAACGAGATCCACGTCCCTTGCCCGGGAGCTGGCCCGCCGGCCTTCCAGGTACAAGATCCAGGGCTTGCCCGCGGCCGGCAAGATGCTGCCTGTGCCCAGGAATCCTGTTTTGTCCTTGTGCGCGAACACGCCGATTTTATCTTCCGGATACACGAGCTTAAAATCACCCTCAATCAAGGTGCTGTCAAGTTGCATCGGGTAGAGATCGTCTTCGACGCGGCAGGGCCCGACATCGGCCGAATCCCATTGGTCGTTATGGTCATCGTCATCCTCGTTGCATACGAGGGCTACAGAATAGGGACGGAAACCAAAGATGCGTTTGTCCGGCAAGGCCGGTGGATTGGAGATGGATAGCGACGGCTGGATCACTTTCACGAACAGGTGACTGGTTTCGCCGTGACAGGTGGCCCGGATTTCAACCTCGTCCCGGTCCTGCGGCAGGCAACCGCGCTGGCCGCTTGGCGAGGCGGGCTCCCAGGTGACCTTCTGGCCGTGGCGGGGCCGGATAATCCCGATATCAGCCCGCCAGGCTGGGTCGCACCAGTCGCAAAACTTGGCGGTGAACTTCTGGACATCGCAGGCGCAGATGAACTCCGGGCCGCTGATGCCGCACATGTATTCCGGCGGGGTTTGGGCGGCGGCCATGAGCGCCAGCCAGTTGAGGAACGGCACGGCCACCCACCCCGGCACGGATCCGGGCCGATGCCTCATGGCGGCGCCTCGCCGCGCATCCGCGCCAGGGCGTCGGCCAGGCTGGACCGGGTGGCAAACCGGTATCGACCGACGACCGCATCGGCCTGAAGGTCCGCCAGCAAGAGTTCCGCGCACAGCAGCAGTTGCTGGTGGCGTTTGAGGCCCGGGCTGACACCCAGACAACGCTTCATGTGCAGTGCGTGGTCGCGCACGGCCTGGCGCTCGCCGCGTTGCCAGGCGTCCAGAGCCAGCCAATAGGCGGCCGCGGCCACATCCGGCTGCAGCGTGCCCTCATGTGGCAGCCGGCGCAGGACGTCGAGGCCTTCCGGCCGTGACGCGCGCGTTTTGACCAGTTGCAACCCATGCGCCAGGCCCAGGGCCAGCCGCCCGACATCCGGAGTGGCCGGGTCCGCCAAGATCGGTTCCGCCAGGCGGCGGGCTTCCGCCGACCTGCCCAGCCGGCACAGGGCGCGGTAGTACAGGGCCATGAAATCCCAGTAGTCGCGGCCGGCCGCGCGCAACCACGCCCGTTTGGCCGGCGGCAGGTTGTCCCACAAGTCGGCCATGTCCGCGTTTTGCTGCATATCCAGCAAGCGGCGAGCAAACCGGAACAACACCCGCGCTGCAACTGCCGGTTCGGTGGCTTCGCCCCATACCTGGCGCGCCAAGCGCTGCCCCTTGGCCAGAGCGCACCGGCCCAACTCTGCCAGCGATGGGTCCGCGCTGTAATGCACGTCGCGCGCCAGGGTCAGAACCGCTTCGTAGTCATCCATGGCGTCCAACGCCTGCTCAAGTTCCCGCCGCAGCGCAGCCACGTCGACCTTGGCGCCATGGTTGACAAGGTCCACCACGCGCACCCGGGCATTGACGCGCAACGCCGCGGGCGCGGCCGGATCACGGGCCAGATCCAGGTACTGGCGAGCGGCGGCATCGGGTTGACGCATTTCGACCAGCAGTCCCGCCAGGTTCCATCCAATCCGGCAGTGCCAATAGCCGGCGGGAGGCAGACCGGCCAACGCAGCAGCATACAGTTCCCGGGCCGGGTTCCACTGGCGGTGCTCGCGGTGAACATTGGCTGCAGTATTCAACAAACGGGCGCGGAAGCCGGCGCCGAACCGCGCCGCCCCGGCGGCCACCATCGGGGCAAGGTCCAACGTCTGCCCCTGTTGCAACGCGCCGAGCACCTGGCGCCGAAAGGCTGCCATAAACTCGTGGGGCTTGAGCGCATCGGTCGCCAGGATGCGCGACGCATGCCGGGCCATGTCATCCGGCCGGGTTCCGATTACGGCTTGTTCGCACAGGAGCAGCTTGCGGATCTCCACCGCCACCACGGGATGCGCACCCCCCTCCTGCTCCAGCCAGCGTTCGGCCAGGGCTTGCCATGCCGGGTCGCCCGCGCCGCGCAGGATTTGGACGGCCCACAGGATGGCGCGGGCGCGGATGGCGGGCTGAGCGGCCTGGAGCAGTGCTTCGTGATGCGGGTCAAGTCCGGGCTCGTTCCGGCGTTGGCGGGTTGTAATCGCCAGTTGCCAGGCTTCCAGCGTGGCAGATTTCAAGCCGCCCAAGTCCAGCGCGCGGGCGGCGAGCGCCTCGGCCTGGTCCCAGCGGCCGGTACGCGCAGCCAGGTGCGCCAGGTGGGTGAACACATCCGGACTCCCCCGCGGATGCAGCCGCAGCGACTCCATGAGCAGGGGCTCGGCAGCGGACGGGTCGCCGGCATCGAGGAACAGGCGGCCCAGGCGAGCGGCGGCCTGGCTGGCGTAGAATGGCCGCGGCGACACCTGCGCCACGCCACCGGCGACCAAGTCCCGTTCCGCGGCGGCCAGCGCGGAGCGATAATCCTGCTCCGCCTGCCGCAGCGCGACCACGGTGGCCTGGGCCTGGGCGCGGGCCAGGTCGGGCTTGCCATAAGCCAACAATGCGCGCACCACGCCACTGCGCAGACGATAGACCAGGCGCGTGTCGGCGCCGGCGGCTGCGAGCCCGCCGTGGAACGCGGCCACCGCCTCGCGGTGCTTGCCGCGGCGCAATTCGTAGTCGCCCACCAACCCCAGGATGCGCGCCTGGCCGGCGGCATCCCGGGTGGTTTGAGCCAGGGTATTTAGATCGCGCAACCCTTGTTCCGGTTGCCTGGACTGCAGCCCGATCATGGCCGCGCGCAGGGCGCGCGACCGAGGGGGTTGCGCGGCCTGGTCCTGCGGGCGGGTCTTACGTGCCATGGCACTTCCCGCTACAGGATGAAAAGTCGACGTTGAGCAACATATAATCGCTGATCGCTTGCCGCCCAACGCCAAATTGTTTGCTAAAATGGTTCACGCCACCTTCACCACGTTGAATCCGAGGCGGCGGTCCGCCACGGAAGCCACGGCCGCAGCCAGCGAATCAAAGCGCCGGCGGGCCGCGAAGGTGAGGAAGGACGGCGGGTATCGCACCCCGGCCCGGGGCACGATCTGGTACTGTGCTGGCGGTGCCGCCAGGCTGGTCCGCGCCAGCCAGACTGCGCCGGCCATTGAGGCGGTCCCAACCGCCAAGGCGCGACAAAACGCGCGCCGCGAAAGAGTTTTCATAATCCGATCCCTTACCCCACGTGACCGGCCGCCACCCCGGCAACCGGCCCACGCGCGCATTCATAAAACAACGGCGCAACAAATGTCAATAACTATTTTTACTTTTTTTGCATATTCTTTATTGGAACGAAACGTGCCGAAGTCGGGGGCCTGATAAACCTGGCGCGCGCACGGCAGCACGCCGCGGTCTGCAACGCAATACGCTGCGCTAATCCCGCCGTTGGGCCAGCCGCGCGCAGGTTTCAAGCCTGGGTTTACCAGGGCGATGATGAATTAAGCTGATAATTGACGGTCATGGAACCCAAGCTTGGTCGCGAGGATGCCACACCCCTCCTTGACGTCAAGATGCCACGACATCTTGATGCTTAACAACCGCCGGCCGACCGTCGGTCCGCTTACTGCCCGATCCGGGCGAAGGGCGCAGTGTAGCTGTCGGCGTCAGCCCATTCCTTGGAGGAGTTCCAGTCCTCAACCCCGGGCGTATCCGTGGTGGCGGCGTCGTTGGGAATGCAATCCATGGCCGACAGCCCGCCCGCACCCAGCATCACGGCCATGCCGGAGGCTTCGAGCTGCGCGCGGTTGATGCCGAGCGCCGCCATGGGGATCTTGATCTCGTAGAAGCTGTCGCGGTCGGTGCGGGCGTGGCCGGAGTTCTTGAAGTTCCGCAGTTCGCTTTCCGGCCCATTGCGGGCGTCGCAGTCGCTGACGCCCCAGATATCGCCGGCAATCAGGGCCGCGCTCTTGGCGTGGGTGATGCCCCAGGCCGCGCCGGACTTGTAGTTTACGCCGCCGTCATCCACGGGGAACACGCCGCCGCTCTCGCGCGACATGTAGGATTGCCACAGGCTGCCGGCCATGTAGATCTGGAAGTCCGGCGTGTTGGCGCCGCTCCAACGGTTGCTCTTGGACCACATGTCGGACTGGCAGCCGCCGGTCTTGGTGTCCAGCACCATCCACACCAGGATGCCGTCATTGCGGTTGATCGGGTCGCCGCTGCCGGCGTTGGCCGAATCGAACACGTCGGTGACGTCCACCAACTGCCAGGCGAGATAGACATAGCTGTCATCCCAGCAGGCCCACAGGTGGGTGAAGTCGATCGGCGCCTCGTGCATGGTCCAGTTGCTGCCCAGGCTGCGGGGATCGTCGTTGGATTTGTCCAACGCGATCAGCATGTCGCTGGCCCACTCGCCGCTGGTGTTGGCGCCGTCGATGGTGATGCCCGCCGAGCGATACTTGCCGCGGGTCGGGTTGGTCGAGTAGGGCTTACTGCCGCCAGGATCAAAGCCGCCATTGACGCTGACGCTGTAATTGTTGTTGTTGTTATTGTTCCAAGTCGAGTTGTTCTGCGCGTCCCTGGCCTCCAGGGCGAACTGGACCACCGTGCCGGCCGGGTACGCGCCCAGGGTCACCGACCAGATGTCGTTGCTGCCGCTCGTGCCGGTCCGGGTCATGTTGGTGGCGGCCCAGGCCACGCCGCCATTGACGCTGAAGACCATGCTGGCGCTGACCGCCGCGCCGGTGGGCGCGGTCTGGAAGGAGACGGTCAGGGTTTCGTTGGTGTCCCAGGCGCCGGACGCGGGGTCCGTGGCCACATTGCCGGTCCCGGAAATCTGCCGCACTGGGGCGGTCCGGGTAAAGGTGTAGACCACGCGGCTGGTCACGCCATTGACGGTTTCGCCGTATAGCGCCAAGGTGCGGCTCTGGCCCTCGGCCAGGCCGGCGCCGAACACGAGGACATCGCCGTTGCCATACGGCGTGGCCGACCCGCCCTCAACGGTAAAGGTGGACCACGCCACATTCACGCCGCTGACGCTGAGCGTCACGTTGAGGTTGGTACCGCTAAAGCTGCCGCCCGCCGGGCTGGCGCGCACCGCGACGCTGTCGGACGGGCCGGAGGGCGGAGGAACCCGCACGCGCACCCGCAGCATCAGGTCGTCGGCCTCGAACAGGCTGGACGACAGGTCCAGAATACCGTCGAGACGCGTCGCGGTGGAGCGCTCGGCCCAGTTCCAGCGCCGGGTGACAGGATCCATCGTATCGGCGGTTTCAATGATATAATCGACGGCCTGGCCGCCATCCTTGTACATGGTAACGCGGCGGCCGGCGAATTCCAGCAACCGCAGCTCATCGCGGTTGGTCGGATTGAGGCCGCCATAAAACTCGTTGCGGTCCGGCTGGCCATCGCCGTCATAGTCGCTCATTTCCGTGAAGGGGTGGCCATGCGGCAGACGCTCGTCAATCCACGAGTGCGGCACGCCCAAGGTTTCGTCGGCGCTTTGCGGCGGCAGCACCCAAATGCCGCCCAAGTTGACGAAACTGAAGGCGAAATTGCCCCACGCGTCCGCATGTTCGTCGTTGCCCAGGGTGGCGCTGCTGCCCAGGTATTTGCCAGAGACGAAGCGGTTATTGTTGCTGGTGCTGCCGGTGACCAGCAAGCCGGACAGGTAAAGGTTGGTCAGGCTGGCGGCATCCGGCACGCCCAGGGCGGTCAGCGGAATGACGCACTCCCAGTTGGTGGCGATGCGGCTGCCCGGGCCATAACCGCCGAATTGAGACAAGCGCGACCCGGCCACGGCCGTGAAACTGGTCCCACCGGCGGGGACGGCAAACACGCCCTGGCCGAACGGGAACCCGCCATCGGTGTACATCCGGAAATCGGCGAAATTGCCGTCGCCCCAGACATCGCCCAGCAGGATGGCCACATTCACCGAAGGTTGGAACGCCGCGTTGTGCAGCTTGTCTATGCCCTCGGGATTGCCGGTGAACCCCCACAGGTTGGCGCTGCCGGCGTTGGTGCCGCCGCCGAGGAAGACAATGGCGGCATTGTTGGTGCTGTCACTCGGCAGGCCCATGCCCGCGCCGCCCACATAGAGATTGGTGGCGTCATAATTCACGTACAGGCTGCCGAAACTGCCGAAACCGTTGGTGCCGCCGGTGGTCGCGGCGCCGCCGCTGGTGTCGAAGTCAAAGGAGTCGCCGGGGTTGTCCGGTGTGCCGGGCGCGCTGATGGACGGGGTATGTTCTACCATGCGCAGCACGCCAACCTCGCCGACCACGGCGCGGTAATCCAGGCCGCCGTTGTTGTCCCAGGTCTCGCGGGCGGCCGACTGCGCGACCACCGCGAAGCGCAGCGTGGTGCCGTCGGGATAGGGTCCCATGTTGGCCCGCCAGAGGTCATTGTTCACATTGGTCCCGTTATGGGTCAAGGCAGCCAACTGCCAGGTCGATCCCCCGTCAATGGTGTAGGCCATGGCCACGTTGGTGGCCGCGGCCATGGGCCAGCTCTCGCAGTCGATCTGGATGACGGAAGATGCCGTAATCGCGCCGTTGGTGGGCAGAAAGCCCGTAGCGCCCACCCACAGGGCGTCTGATCCGCCGCCGCGGATGGAGAGCTGGTAATTAAGGCCGCCGTTGTCGTCCTTGTTCGTCGCGGTGCTGTCAAAAGCCTCGATATAGTAGCGCAGGGCGGTGCCGGCCGCGAACCGGCCCAGGTTGACATTGTACCAATTGCCGCCGCTGGATCCCCACTCGGTATTCATGGTCATATTGGTGACGATCCAGGTGGTTCCATTCGTGCTGTAGGCCGTGCGCACGACGGTCAGCGTCCCCGAAGGCCCGGCTTCGGTGTTGACGTAGAGGTCGGTGCCATCGGTCGCGTCGCCATCCGCCGGGAAGTTTTGCGTGTTGCGAATCCATACCCCCACGGACTGGCCGACCGTAACCGAATAGTTCGGGCCGCCGTTGTTATCCCATTTTTTGTTGGCGGAGGCATCGGCAATCTCGATGTAGTAATTGATGACGGTGCCGGCCGGGTACTGCCCCAGGCGCGCGGAATACCAGGTGCCGCCCGTGCTGGCCCAGTTGGTCGCCGTCATGGTGGCCAACTCCCACGTCGCGCCGCCATTGACGCTGTAACCGACCTTGACGCTGGCGACCGTGCCCGTGGGCCCGGCTTCGGTATTGATGTAGACCGGCGTTTGCGGGGTGATGGATCCGGCGGCGGGATAGCTGTGGGTGCCCCGCACCCACATTTCGACCGGGGCGAGGCCCGCGACGAACACCTTGGTTTCCTTGCCGCTCAGGCTGAACGAAATCCGGCCACCGCTGGCCGTAACTTTTTCGCCGGTATTGAGGACGTTCACAAATTCGGTGCCGTCCGGCTTGCCGACCAGCGGATTGATCGACTTGGCGCCATCCGCGGTATTGAGCGCCACCAGCGACTCCTCCGTGTCATACACGCGGCTGAAAGCGTACGCGCCGGCCGAGCCTTCCTGCCAGCGTTCGGTAAAGCTGCCGCGCGTCAGGCTCTTGTAGGTGGCGCGGGCCTGGTTCAGGGCCTTGATGTGCTGGTAGAGGGGCGCATCCGTGGCCGCGAGCTTGTTGCCCTGGGCCGGGCCGGGCTGGAAGCCGCGGTCGAACATGCACTCGCGCTGCCAATCGGCATCGTCGTAGTCTTCGCGGGCGCTGCTGCCGTTCCAATGGCCGCCCTGCTGGAAGGCATGCTCCGTGCCATAGAAAAGGCACGGGACCGGGCAGGCCAGGTACAAGAAACTCAGCGCCGGGCGCATGTCCCAGACGATGTTGCCGATATCGCCGCCATCCTGCAGGCCGATCCGGTTCAAGTCGTGGTTGTCGATGAACGTCACCAGGCGCGCCGCGCCTTCGCCGTATTGATCCTTCTGGTTAAGCTGCTGGGTGAGCTGGCCGGTCCCGCCATTGTCCACGAACACACTCTTGAACGTCTGGCTCATCGGGAAGAACAGGGCCGAATTGAATGAATAGCCGGTATCCTTGCAGTACTTGGCCAGCGTGCCATGGTCGTAGGTGAAATACTCGCCGAAGAGGATGAAATCGCTCTTGCCACGGCTGGCTGCGTGCTTGCGCATGTTGTCGGCCCACTGCTTGCACCAGTCGTACTCGACGTGCTTGATGGCGTCCACGCGGAACCCATCGCAGTCGGTGGCATCGATCAAGTTCTTGAAGGCCTGGTCAAGCCAGCCCTGGACGCTCGCGTTTTCGGTTTTCAGGTCGTCCGTGCCTTTGAACTGCCCGTAGATGAATTCCGGGTAGCTGTCCCAATTCTTGATCGTGCCGTTATTGTGGAAATACTGCAGGTCGTTGAAGGGTTCCGCGTGCTTGTTGCCATCGTTCCACCAGCCGAACGTGCCGTTGCCGCCGGACCAGTACTGCTTGTCGTCCTGCTGGCTGTTACCCCACAGGCCATTGCGGTCGGCGGTGTGGTTGATGACCACGTCGAGGATGACATAGATGCCGCGGGCATGGCAGGCGTCGATCAGTTCCTTCAGGTCCTGGAACGTGCCCATGACCGGATCGCAGCGGAAGAAGTCGGTCGGGTGATACATGTGGTAGGGCGTGTAGTTCGAATCCTTGCCCTGGCCGTTCTTCTGCACGCCGGACATCCAGATGGCCTTCACGCCCATGCCCGCCAGGTAATCGAGATTGTTTTTCAAGCCTTTCCAGTCGCCGCCATGGTGAAAGTTGCGGTTGTCGGGAAAGCTGCGGGTGCCCACATACCATGTCGGTTCGACATTGTTGTTGGCGCTGTCGCCATCGGCGAAACGATCGGTAAAGAGCTGGTACATGTTGACGTCGCGCCAGTCGGCCGGGCTGGGCGTATACGTAAACGAAGGGTTTTCGGCAATGCGCGACCGCAGGCCATAGGTCGCGTCGCTCGCGCCGTAAGGATACTGCCCCGCGGCGATGGACGCCACCGTCAACGCGCAAGCCAGCCCCAAGTTCATGGACGTCATTTTCATGTTACTTCTCCTTAAAAGCCTGGTTTTTCACCGCTGCGCCGGCGCCACCGCCTTGGCCAAGAACGCGCCAACCACGCAGCACACGCTTCCACCTATACGCTAAAACATAGTGGCGGGCGCGAAGAAAAGTAAAATGTTTTACGTAAAATTATTTTGCGGGTTTCTTGATTGACGCCGCCCGGCGAATCCAGTAGGGTCCCGCGCCATTGACTCCGGGTCAGGCAGCGCCAGCCCGGGCACGCAGCCAAGACCTTGTTGGCAGGAAAATAACCAGAGCATTAACTAGGAGGACAAAGAATGAAAGTTGGCATTAATGGGTTCGGACGGATCGGCCGGCTTGTGTACCAGGCCATAGCTGACCAGGGTTTGTTGGGTAAAGGCATTGACGTGGTCGCCGCCGTGGATATTTCCACCGACGCCGATTATTTCGCGTACCAGTTGAAATACGACTCGGTGCACGGCCGGTTCAAGCACGCGATTTCCACCACCAAGAGCGACCCCAAGCTCGAAGACAACGATACCATCGTGGTCAACGGGTCCCCTACCAAGTGCATCCTGGCCACCAAGAACCCCGCGGAACTGCCGTGGAAAGCCCTGGGCGTGGACTACGTGATCGAGGCCACGGGCCTGTTCACCGACTCTGAAAAAGCCAAGGGCCACCTGGCTGCCGGCGCCAAAAAAGTCATCATTACCGCCCCGGGCAAGGGCGAGGTCAAGACCTTTGTCATGGGCGTGAACGAGCAGGATTACGACGCGTCCAAGCACCACATCGTGTCCAACGCCTCGTGCACCACCAACTGCCTGGCGCCGCTGGTGCACGTGCTGGTCAAGGAAGGCATCGGCA
>CAZAYP010000102.1:0-906 GCA_964489425.1 uncultured Verrucomicrobiota bacterium
CGTAGTGAAGGCCGAAATAGCGTTTCCGCCCGTGCCAGTGTCCGTGGTAGGTCATGGGGCGAGTCTCTCCCGGGACTCCGCCCCGCCGCAACAGAAAAGTGCCTGCGACAGGGGCGGTGACAGGGGCCCGGCACAGCGCGACAGGCGTGCCGATCGGGGCCGCGGCAATAGAATGCCAGGTTGGCCGTTTTGTGAGAGACTGGGGGCAACTGTGGCGGACTCATCCCGATTCTGGTCATGACACGTTTCGGCAAAAAGGCGGCGGTTCTGCTGTTTCTGGGAGCCCTGACAGTGCCTCCCGGGGGCCAGGGCGCGCCTGCGGCCCAGGGGGCAGCGACGAGGAACAGCCCAGGAATCAACCGGATCGATGCCCTGGTATCGGCCGGGCTGAGAGCCCGCGGGATCGCGCCGTCGCCACTGTGCCCTGACGAGGTGTTCGTCCGCCGCGTCTTCCTGGACACGATCGGCACGCTGCCGCAACCGGCCGAGGTCCGCGCCTTCCTGTCGGACCGCCGCCCCGACAAGCGGGCCCGGTTGATCGATGCCCTGCTCGCGCGCGGGGGGTTCGCCGATTACTGGGGGCTGAAGTGGGGGGATCTGCTGCGCATCAAGTCGGAGTTCCCCTGTAACCTGTGGCCAAACGCCGTGCAGGCCTACGACCGCTGGGTTCGTGACGCGCTGCGTGCCAATATGCCCTATGACCGCTTCGCCCGGGAACTGCTGACCGCCAGCGGCAGCAACTTCCGCGTGCCGCCTGCCAACTTTTACCGCGCGTTTCAGGAGCGCTCCCCCCGTCAGATCGCCGACAACGTGGCGCTCGTCTTCCTCGGGCTCCGCCTCGGTGAGTCCGGGTTCACGACCAACCAGGTGCTCGGATTCGCAGCCTTCTTCGCCCAACTGGGCTAC
>CAZAYP010000102.1:916-16979 GCA_964489425.1 uncultured Verrucomicrobiota bacterium
GGCTACAAGGCGACCGACGAGTGGAAGGAGGAGATCGTCTTCTTCAACCCGGATGGCAGGCTCCCCGACCCGGCTGACACGAATCGGTCAGTCCGGCCCGCCCATCTCGACGGCAAGCCCGTGGTGCTGGCGCCGGGCCAGGATCCGCGCGAGGTGCTGGCCGACTGGCTGACAGCCCCCGGGAATCCCTGGTTTGCCCGCAGCATCGTCAACCGTGTCTGGTTCTGGCTGACCGGCCGCGGGATTGTCCACGAGCCTGACGACATGAAGGGGTCGAACCCGCCGTGGAGCCCGGAGCTCCTGGCCTATCTCGCGCAGGACCTGGCCGGCCATGCGCCGGGCCAGGTCATCGTCCGGATGGGCGGCCAGCGCGGCCTGGGCGCGGCGCAGGCGCAGCGCCAGCGCCGCCGCCGGCCCGGCGGGCGGATCATGTTCCAGCCAGCCATCAGCCCACGCGTACAGCTTGTCCAGGCCGTCCAGGGCCTGGTCCGCGGCCGCGTCGCAGGAGCTGGGCATGTTGCGCAGGCGGCGCAGGCGCGCGTCGAGCTCCGCGGCCAGCAGCGGGGAACGCGCCGGCTGGAACTCCGCCGGGTTGGCGAACAGCGGGTGGTTCCAGAGTTCGGGGGGCAGGGAAGAGGTCGGCATGGGTCAGCCGGTTTTTCCAATGTTTGGAAAACCGGGCCTGAAATTTTCCAATGTTTGGAAAACCGGGCCTGAAATTTTCCAATGTTTGGAAAACCGCGGGTCGCGCTCAGGCCGGGTACAGGCCATGATAAACAACACCTTGGCGGGGTTCGGCCATCCAGTCGGCCACGGTCTCGCGCCAGGCCTGGTAGTGGGCCGTGGTCTTGTGGGCGGCGGCGGCGGCCTGGTCGACATAGGCTTCGTACAGCACGAACCGCGCGGGATCTTCCTGCAGTTGGAGGATGTCGAAACGGCGGTTGCCGGGCTCGCGCGTGGACGCCTCGTGGTTGGCCTTGCAGGCGGCAATGAAGTCCTGGATGCGCTCGGGTTTGACGCGCACGTGAACGAGCGTTACCTGCATGGCTCACCTCCTGGTTTGCGGGCTGCGATCATCTCTTCGCGCTCTAGCATGGGGCAGGGGCGGGCTCGAATTCAAGCGCAGAGTAGCGCGCGGTCACGACGCGGGCTTGGGCTGCGGCGCCACCCAGCTTTCCGGGTGCGGCCGCTCCTGTTCCGCGCCGC
Organism: uncultured Verrucomicrobiota bacterium; assembly: GCA_964489425.1. GTDB lineage: Bacteria > Verrucomicrobiota > Kiritimatiellia > RZYC01 > CAZAYP01 > CAZAYP01. The sequence goes on from CAZAYP010000102.1 coordinate 2,123, forward strand.
GGTCGCGCACGCGCAGGGTGAGCAGCGCGGCGATGATCCACATCAAGCCGCCGAACGCCACGCCCAGCGCGCGCTGGTTGTGCAGCACGTGCAGCATGACCCAGCCGAACCCCAGCGAGATGGTGATCTGCGGCAGGGTGATGAAGAAGTTGAAAATCCCCATGTAAATGCCCATCTTTTCCCTGGGGATCGCGGTCGAGAGGATCGCGTAGGGCATGGTCAGGGTGCTGCCCCAGGCGATGCCGATGCCGACCATGAGCGCCAGCACCATCTTCTTCAGCAGCGGCTCGTTGCCCGCGGGCAGGAGCAGCACCCCGAGCATGCCGGCCGCGCCCACCAGCAGGCTGAGCATGTGCGTGCCCTTGCGGCCGATGGCCCGCGCCAGCCGGGGCATGAAGAACGAGTAGACCAGGGTCACCGCGTTGTAGAGCGCGAAGCACAGGCCCGCCCACTCGATGCCTTCCAGGTATTGCGGCGTGCCTTCGGATCCGAACAGGTGGCCGACGGTCACCGGGAAATACATCCACATGCAGAAAAAGCCCATCCAGGTGAAAAACTGCACCCACGCCAGCTCGCGCATGGTCTGCGGCATGTGGGCCAGGTCGGCGAAGATCTCGCGGAACAGGTTGGCGGCGCCGCCGGTGGCTTTTTTGCGGCGCTTGAACGCCTCCATGTTCTCCGGCGGGTACTCGCGGCAGGTGGCCACGGTCCAGAGGATGGACACCAGGAACACGGCCGCGCCGACGTGGAATGCCAGTTTCAGGATGTAGGGCAGCTTGTCCTGCAGCAGGTCCAGGATGCGGTCGATGAAGGGCAGGGACGCCAGGACGCCCTGCACCGCGCCATGGGCCACGCCCACGGCCGCCGCCGGCTCAATCGCCGGCCCGATGGCCGCGGGCGCCGCGACATGGAACACGTTCTGGCAGAGCCACGGGAACGCCGAGGCGGTGCACGCGCCGATCGAGACAAACAGGGTCTGCACCGAGTAGCCCACGGTGCGCTGCTCCGCGGGCAGCATGTCGGCTACGAACGCGCGGAACGGTTCCATGCTGATGTTGACCGACGTGTCCAGGATCCACAGCAGCCCGGCGGCCATCCACAGCGCGCCGCTGTAAGGCATGAAGAACAGCGCCAGCACGGCGAACAGCGTGCCGCCCAGGAAATACGGCCGGCGGCGGCCCAGCCAGCACCAGGTGTTGTCGCTCAGGTGGCCGATGATCGGCTGCACCAGCAGCCCGGTCAGCGGCGCGGCTAGCCACAGGATCGGGATCTTGTCGGGGTTGGCGCCCAGGTACTCGTAGATGGCGCTCATGTTGGCCATCTGCAGGCCCCAGCCGAACTGGATGCCCATGAACCCCACGCTCATGTTGATGATGTGCCAGATGCTCAGTCGCGGCTTGTCGTCCATGGAATGCTCCTCGCTTGGGTGCCGGCCTATTTGCGTTTGAGTTTGGGACCGTCGGGCGTGTCTTTGACCACCCAGCCGCGGGCCGCCAACTCGTCCCGGAGCCGGTCCGCCTCGCGCCAGTCCTTGCGCTGCCGGGCCGCCTGGCGCTGCTGCACCAGCCGTTGCACCGCGGCGTCCGCCGCGTCCGCCGCGGCCGCGGCCAGGACGCCCAGCACGCGGTCGAGCCGGCCGAGGGCCGCGCTTGCGGCGGCGGCGCCGCCGGGGTCCAGGCGGTTCTCGTCCATGGCCTTGTTGCCGGCCAGGATCATGTCGAAGAGGGCGGCCAGCGCGGCGGCCATGTTCAGGTCGTCGTCCAGGGCCGCCTCGAACTGGGTCACGCCAGCCTGCGTCCAGGGGGCAGGGCGCCGGCCTCGAGCGCGGGCGCCGCCAGTGCCTGGAGGCGGGCGGTGAACTCGTCCACGCGGCCCAGGGCGGCGCGGGCGGCGTCCAGCGAGGCAAAGCTGAAGTTGAGGCTCTGGCGGTAATGGGTGGCCAGCATCACGTAGCGCACCTCGCGGCCGGTATACCCGCGCCCGAGCACATCGCGCAACGTATAGAAGTTGCCCAGCGACTTGGACATTTTACGGCCTTCGACCACCAGGTGGGCGCAGTGCATCCAGTAGCGGGCGAATGGCTGGCCGGTGGCGGCCTCGCTCTGGGCGATCTCGTCCTCGTGGTGCGGAAAGATGTTGTCCATGCCGCCGGTGTGGAGGTCGAAGCTGGGCCCCAGGTACTTCATGCTCATGGCGGAGCACTCGATGTGCCAGCCGGGCCGGCCGCGGCCCCAGGGCGCGTCCCAGGCCACGTCGCCGTCGGCCGGGTCCCACGCTTTCCAGAGCGCAAAATCCGCCACGTTGTCTTTCTGGTACTCGTCCTGGGCCACGCGCGCGCCGGCCTGCAGGCCGTCCATGTCCAGGTGCGCCAGCTTGCCGTAGCCGGGGAATTTCGCGATGCTGAAATACACGGAGCCGTCGTCCGACCGGTAGGCCACGCCCTTGTCGAGCAGCGTTTGAATGAGGGCGATCATCTCCGGGACGTGGTCCGTGGCCGCGGGATAATGCTCCGCGCGGGCGATGTTCAGGCGTTCGATGTCCTCGAAGAATGCCGCCACGTACGGCCGGGTAAACTCCGCCAGCGACACCCCTTTTTCCCGGGCGCCGCGGATGGTTTTGTCGTCCACATCCGTCAGGTTCATCACCTGGCAGACCTGGTATCCATGGTACAGGAGATAGCGCCGCAGCAGGTCTTCGAAAATATAGGCGCGAAAATTTCCGACATGCGCAAAATTGTAGACCGTGGGGCCGCAGGTGTACATGTGCACCCGGCCGGGTGTCAGCGGCACAAGCTCTTCAACGCGGCGGCTCAGCGTATTATAAACTTTCAGGCTCATGGTTCTTTCCTGCTAAAAACTGCTTTGCTTGCCAGCGCGGACAAGGTAGCTTAAACTCACAGCATAGGGAAGTGCAACATGATGATGAAATGCATTCGGGGCAGGAAGATGAGATCGGCCGGCAGGATGTCGGCGATTTGCTGCTTGCCGGCGCTGGCCATGGCGGCGCTTGCGGCTGCCACCGCTGGCGCAGCCCCGGTCGAGTTCCCGGCTCCGGATACCGCGGTGTCCAACATCACATTCGTTATTTTTGATTTTGAAACCACGGGATTCGGGCCGCAATACCACCGGGCGGTGGAACTGGGTTGCGTTAAGTTTCTGAATGGAAATATCCTGGAGGAGAAAAGCTGGCTCATCAATCCGGAGCGTTACATTCCTTATTATGCCCGGAATGTGCATCACATTTCCAACGAGATGGTCAAAAATGCTCCGGTATTCAAGCAGATCATCGCCGAGTTGCGGAAATTCGTGAAGGGCGCCGTGATGATCGCCCATAACGCCCCGTTCGATGTCGGGTTCATGCGCGCGGAGTTCAAGCGGGCCGGCGCCACCCCGTTGCGCAACCCGGCGATCGACAGCTTGTCCCTGTTCCGCCATTGGTATCCGAAGATGGACAGCTACGATCTCACCATGCTGGTCAACCGCCTCAACCTCGAAAACGATGTGTTCCACCGGGCCACCGATGACGCCCGCTACGTGGCGGTCATTTTCTTCGACGGCATGAAGGATCAAAAAGGCGCTTACACCTGGGCCGAGTTGCAGGAAGACGCCGGATCGATTCTTTCTTTTTAGGTTTACAACGAGTCCAGCGGGCGCACCTGGTATGCCCGGGACACATCGCTGAAAGAAATCTCGTAGCAGCCCGGCTGCAGTATGTTGAAGCGGATGTTGGCCTTGCCACCCGTGGTCACTTCCGCGATACCGTCCCGGCCGGTGTGCGCGCCCCAGTCCATCCCGCTGAAGTCCGGCGTATCCAGGAACTTGATCTCATGGTCGCCGGGATCTAGCGGCTGACTTCGCAAAACCCAACGGTCTCCAACAAAGGTCATGGCCCGGCTCTGCCATCCGGAGAACGTGCCGGCCACGTACATCTGCGACCCCGCGCAGGTCTGCGTATTCATGCTGCCCGCGTACGACAGCGCCGGATGTAGCACGTTAAGCACGCAAACCCTGCTCCTGGTTGCGCCGGCGGCCGTGCCTGCGGTTTGCAGGACGGCCGTGCCCGTGGCGTCTGTTACGCCGGATACTTCTTCGTCAAAGGAACCGCTGAACCGGGCGCGCACCACGGCGCCCGCAACCGGGCCGCCCTTGTTGTCCATGATGACTATCCGGGCCACGCCGCGCTTTTCCTGCGCAGCCACCCCGGCCTGGTCTTGGGTTATCGATTGCACGAACATCGCCGTGGGACCCTCGGGTAATGCGTGGGCAGCGTCCGGCGGCACGACCCGCAGCACGCGGCACCCGCGCGGCGGAATCACGGCGCGGAATGATTTCATTTTCCCCAGGTTTTCGTGCGCCCACAGATCGCGCACGGCCGCCTGGCCCGGGATCCCCAACGCAGAGAAATCGATGCCGCGTTCCAGCGCCGTGTCTTCCCGGTTGAACAGGCCGACGATCCAATCGCCGTTGGATAGTTGCCCCGTCCAAACCTGGCTTTCCGCTTGCGTGGGATCGTGGGTCAGGGGTTGCCCAACGAACCCGTCCCGGTTGAGTTCAAGCAGTTCCCGGTTGGAGTAGAGCCACAGGTCGGTCCCGATGGTGTCGTGCTGGTCCGCCACCGTGACCGGGGCGCCGGCCAGCAGGCACAGCGAGATCACGCTGCGTTTCTCGTCGTCGCCGGTAAACGTGTTGAGGCGGATGAAGTCCGGGTCCAGGATCACGCAATGGCGGCCGGCGAGGCGCGACCAGTAGGTGAGCCCGTCCGCCGGGTTGGCGTAGACCGACCATCCCGTGCGGCGCGCGCCGCGGTGGAAGTCGCTCCATCTCGACCAGCCGCCTTGCCCGGTGTCTTCGTTGATGCGGATCATGTGGCCGTAGCGCTGCTCCGCGGCGGCTTCATGGTAGAGATGGGGCATGACCAGGCTCAGGAACATTCCGGTTTCGTCGGCGGCCTCGCGCATCCAGCGCAGCGCGGTTTCGTAATGCGCGCGCGGGCGTTGCGGGCCGGTGCGGCCAATCCATCGGTCGGTGCCGTCCTCATACCAGGACAGGAAATCGACGCGTAAATACCGGATGCCCATGTCCGCGTAAAAGCGGATGTAGCCTTTGACGTAGGCCTCGGCGCCGGGGCGATCCACTTGGACCCAGGGGAATTTGGCTTGCTCCCCGGGATTCTTGAGCGTCGCCACCGGGATGTTCGTGCCCGCGATCAGCGTGTGGGTGTCGTCATCCGCCACGTGCACCCACAGCGGGTTGCCGTACATGCCCAGCGTCATGCCGCGGCCCTGGAGATGCCCGGACCACCAGGCATAGTCATGCGTCCAGTGGCGGGAATGCGACCGCCGGTAGCCGTTGGAATTGATTTGGGTGACATCGCCCCAGCCATCGATGCAGATCATCGTGTAGCCATGGTCCTTGAGGTTTTGGTCCACCCAATCGATGTTGGCCCGCCACTCGTCTTCGGTGATGTGGACGTCCGGGTCGTGGTTCGACTCCTTCACAAACTGGTTCTCGTACACGCTCCAGTAGAGGGGGGCCCTGAACGGGTTGTGCTGCGCTCGGGCCGGGCTGATTGCCAGGGTCATCAGGATCATCACTAGCCATGGTGTTCTATGGTTCACGGGCGGTTTCTTCAGGTGCTCACCGGTTGGGCGGCGCACAGGCAAGCTACCCGCCCTGGAAGGCTGCGCCGGCATGGGGGTTGGTCGCCTGGGCCAGGACGCGGAGCAGTTCCTGTTGCTCGATGGGTTTGGACAGGTAATGGTCCATGCCCGCGGCCAGGCATTTGACCCGGTCGAGTTCCATGGCCGCGGCGGTCATGGCGATGATCGGCACCCGCGGCTGGTCCAGGGGTTCCCGCGCCCGGATGCGCTGCGTGGCTTCGTAGCCGTCCATCTCCGGCATTTGCACGTCCATTAAAATAGCATCCCAGATGCCGGCTGCGGCCATGGCCAGCGCTTCCCGGCCGTCCTGCGCCAGGGCCACGGTATGGCCGGCTTTTTCCAGCAGCGCCCGCGCGACCAGCCAGTTGGAGACCTCGTCTTCCACGACGAGGACCTGCAGCGGTCGGCTGGGCGCAGCCAAGTTGTCCGTGGCCGCTGCCGCCGCCGCCACGCTGGCCGGCCCGAACCATTCAAGTCCGAGGCTGACGCGGAACTCGCTGCCTTGCCCCGGAGCGCTGGTCACGGAGATTTCTCCGCCCATGGCCTCCGCCAGGCGTTTACAGATGGTCAGCCCGAGGCCGGACCCGCCGTGCTTGCGCGTGTTGCTGGCATCCACCTGGCTGAACGGCTGGAACAGCTGCGCCAGGCCCGCGGAGTTGATCCCGATCCCGGTGTCCCGCACGGTCACGCTGAGGTGGGCGGTTTGGCCCGGGATCATGGGTTCCGGGGAAGGCGGCTGGCACTCCACCCGGACCGTGATGCTGCCGGTTTCCGTGAACTTGATCGCGTTGTTCAGCAGGTTCAGCAGGATCTGGCGCAGGCGCAGCGGATCCGTCCGCCAGCCCTCGGGCGTGGCGTCCGCCACGGACCACGTCACGGCCAGTTGCTTTTCGGCCGCCCGCGGCATGACCGCGGCCACCGTGTCGCGCACCAGCTGGCGCAGGCTGATGGGCTCGGGATGCAGCTCGAGCTTGCCGGCTTCGATCTTGGAAAGGTCCAGCACCTCGTTGATCAGCGCCAGCAGGTCCTGGCCGCGCTGGGAGATGATGCGCAGCATGTCCCGGCGCTGGGGGTCGGTCTCGCTCGCGAGCAGCAGGTTGGCGAAGCCGAGGATGGGGTTGAGCGGGGTGCGGATCTCATGGCTCATGTTGGCCAGGAACCTGCTTTTAGCCAGGTTGGCCGATTCGGCGTCCACCGCCATGCGGTTGGCGCGGGCCACCGCCTCTTTCAGTTCCTGGTGGGCTTGCTGCAGGGCGGTTTCGCGTTCCAGCAACGCGCGGTCCATGGCATGTTTCTGGAGCGAGATCCGGACCATGGCCGACAGTTCCCGGGGGCTTACCGGCTTGACCAGGTAGCCATAGGGCGCGGTGTCTCCGGCCTTTTGCAGCAGCTCTTCCCGGGTGTGCGCGGTGAGGTAGATGACCGGCACCTGGGCCATGGCCGTGATGTGGCGGGCCGCGCTGATCCCGTCCATTTCTCCGGCCAGCTCGATATCCATGAGCACCAGGTCGGGCTTTTCCGCCGCCACGGCGGCCAGGGCGGCGGCGCCGGAGTCCACGGCGTCCAGCGCGCGATAGCCGGCCCGGCGCAGCAACTCGCGCAGGTGGATCGCCTGCGTCGCATTGTCTTCCACCACCAGTATTTTCTCGCCGCTCATCAGGTCTGCTCCCGGGGTCTTTCCCGTATGGCGGTCAGAATAAACAGCGCATGGCAGCGTTGCAAGCCCGGAGGTCAGCCTGCCCACCGCTTTAAAAACAGCGGCGCCGGCCGCCGCTTTCGAGATTGAACCAGCCCTGCCCATGACCTACTATCCGGCGCATGAACTTACTGGAACGGATGGCCGACGGCATTTTCATCATGGATGGCGCCATGGGCACGCAGCTCCAGGCGCGCGGCATCCCGCCCACGGCCTGGCAGGGCAAGGAGGGCTGCAACGAGATCCTGAACCTGACCGCGCCGGACGTGGTCCGCTCCGTGCACGCCGCCTACCTCGAAGCCGGCTGCGACGCCGTGGAAACCAACAGCTTCGGCGCCTCGCCGCTCACCCTGGGCGAGTACGGCCTGGCCGACCAGGCGTTCGCGATCAGCCGCGCCGCCGCGCAGCGCGCGCGCGAAGCCTGCGCCCCGTACCGCGACTCGGCGCGGCCACGTTTTGTCTTCGGCTCCGTGGGCCCGGGCACCAAGCTGCCGACGCTCGGCCAGGTGGCGTTTGACCCGCTGTGCGCGGCGCTCGCGACCCAGATCGGCGGCCTGGTGGAGGGCGGCGCGGACGCGATCCTGCTGGAAACCTGCCAGGACGTGTTGCAGATCAAGGCCGGCATCCTGGCCTTTGAGCAGGCCGTGGGCTTTGGCCGCGGCATCCCGCTGTACGTGTCCGTGACCGTGGAGCAGACCGGCACGCTGCTGATCGGCGCCAGCCTGCCGGCGGTGGTCGCGATCCTGGAGCCGTTCCCGGTGGACATCCTCGGCCTGAACTGCGCCACCGGGCCGGACGCCATGCGCCGCCACGTGGATTACCTGGCGCGCCATTGGCCGCGGTTGATCGCCTGCATGCCCAATGCCGGGCTGCCGATTTTGCGCGCGGGCGGGGCCACGTATCCGCTGGGCCCGGACGAGTTCGCCGCGCGCCTCGGCGGCATGGCGCGCGCCACGGGCCTGAACATCGTCGGCGGTTGCTGCGGGACATCGCCCGACCATATCCGCGCGCTGGCCGGCAGCCTGGCCGGCTGGCGGCCGCCGGCGCGCACCGCGCAGCCGCTGGAACAGGCCAGCAGCGTGTTCGGCCCGGTGGACCTGACCCAGGCGCCGCCGCCGCTCTACATCGGCGAGCGGGCCAACGCCACCGGCTCGAAAAAGTTCCGCGACGCGCTCCTGGCCGGCGACTACGAGGCGGCGTTCGCGATCCTCGGCGAGCAGGAGGAGGCCGGCGCCCACCTGGTGGACTTGAGCTGCGCCTACGCCGGTCGCGACGAGCTGCGCGATATCCAGGTCCTGGTCCCGCGCGCCGGTCGCGAGTGCCGCCTGCCGCTCATGCTGGACTCGCTGCAGCCCGCCGTGGTCGAGGCCGCGCTCAAGCTCTACGGCGGCCGGATGTTCATCAACAGCATCAACTTCGAGTCCGGCGAGGCGCGCGCCGACCTGCTCGCGCGCCTGGCGCGGCGGCACGGCGCCGGCCTGGTCGGCCTGTGCATCGACGAGCAGGGCATGGCCATGACCGCGGAGCGCAAGCTGGACGTGGCCCGCCGGTTGGCCGCGTTTTGCGAAGCGCGCGGGCTGCGCCGCGCCGACCTGCTGATCGATCCCCTGACGTTCACCCTGGGCAGCGGCGACGACAGCCTGCGCGCGTCCGCGGGCGAAACCCTCGCCGCCCTCGTCGCCATCCGGCGCGAGCTGCCCGGCGTGCGCAGCATGCTGGGCTTGTCCAATGTCTCGTTCGGGCTCAAGCCCGCCGCGCGCCAGGTGCTCAACGCCGTGTTCCTCGACCGCTGCCTCAAGGCCGGCCTGGACGCGTGCATCATCAACGTGGCCGCCATCGCGCCGCTGCCGGACCTGCCGCCCGCCGCGGTCGCGGCCGCGTCCGCGTTGTTGGATAACGACGCCGCGCAGGGCGATCCCCTGGCCCGGTTCATCAACCTGTTCGAGGCCGCGGGCGCAGCCGAAGCCGCCGGCCCGGCCGTGGCCCTGGAGCCGGCCGAGGCGCTGGCCCGGGCGGTGATCCGCGGCAAGCCGGCCGCGCTGCCCGAGCTCGTGCCCGCGCTGCTGGCCAGCCGGCCGGCGGAGGACATCCTCAACCTTTTGCTCGTGCCGGCGATGAAGGAGGTCGGCCGCCTGTTCAACGAGGGCCAGCTGCAGCTGCCGTTCGTGCTCAAGTCGGCCGAGGTCATGAAGAAGGCCGTGGACCTGCTCAAGCCGCACCTGCGCAAGGACGGATCGGGCGGCCGGCGGGGCACCATGGTGCTGGCCACCGTGGCCGGGGACGTGCACGACATCGGCAAGAACCTGGTCGACATCATCCTCGCCAACAACGGATTTCACGTCGTCAACCTGGGCACCAAGATCCCCGTGGAGCAGATGATCGCCGCCGTGCGCGAGCACCAGGCGGACGTGCTCGGCATGAGCGGGCTGCTGGTCAAGTCCACCGCCATCATGGCCGAGAACCTGGGCGCCCTGCAGGCCGCGGGCGTGCGCGTGCCGGTGTTCCTCGGCGGCGCCGCCCTGACCGCCGAGTTCGTGGCCACGGGCTGCCAGCCGGGCTACGCCGCGCCGGTGGTGTACTGCCGCGACGCGTTCGAGGGCCTGGCGCGCATGCGCGAGCTCATGGACTCCGGCACGCTGCCCCGCGCCACGCCGCCGGCCCCGATGCCGGCCGCCGCGTCCGCGCCGGCCGCGGCCGCGGTGGAGATCCGCGCCGTGGCGCCGCCCGCCCCGCCGTTCTGGGGCCCGCGCATCGTGCGCGACATCAAGCTCGCCGACGTGTTCCCGCTGCTCAACGAAACCGCCCTGGTGCGGGGCCGCTGGGGGTTCCGGCGCGGCCAGTTGGCCGCGGAGGACTACCGGCAGGTGCTGGAAACCGAGGTGCGGCCGCGGCTGGAACGTATGAAGATCGAAAGCATCCGCGACCGGCGGTTCGCGCCGCAGGCGGCCTACGGCTACTTCCATTGCCGGGCGGCCGGCGACCTCCTGTACATCGAGCCGGCGCCGGGCGCGCCCGAGATCGCGCTGCGCTTCCCGCGCCAGCGCCAGGCGCCGCGGCGCGCGATCCCGGACTTTTTCCGGGCTGACGGCGACGTGGCGGGGTTCATGGTGGTGACCCTCGGCCCGGCCCTGGCCGACGACAACGCCCAGCGCCTCAAGGCCGATCATTACCAGGACTACCTGCTGTGGCACGGCCTGGCCGTGGAGCTGACCGACGCCCTGGCCGAGTTCTGGCACCTGCGCATGCGCCAGGAACTGGGCCTGGCCGAGCCGGCGCTGGATCTGCAGGGGTACATCACCCAGCGGTACCAGGGTTCGCGCTACGGGTTCGGATACCCCGCGTGCCCGGACCTGGCGATGAACCGGGTGGCGTGCGACCTGGTCCAGGCCGCGGAGATCGGGGTGACGCTGACCGAAAACTTCATGATGACCCCGGAAATGAGCACGGCCGCGCTGGTGGCCCATCACCCCCAGGCCAAGTATTTCAACGTCGACTAAACTACAAGGCGGCTGACATGACGAAACCCGCGGCGAACGAAAAGAAATACCAGCGGTTGACGGACGTGGACTGGGAGCATTGGAAACCGACCGAGGTGGCCACCCTGCTGTTTGTCAAGCGGGACCGCCACGTGCTGCTGATCCACAAGAAAAAAGGCATGGGCGCGGGCTTGATCAACGGTCCGGGCGGCCGCGTGGAGCCCGGCGAGACGCCCATGGCCGGCGCCATCCGCGAGGTCCAGGAAGAGCTGCGGGTCACCCCGATCGGCGTGCGGCCGGCCGGCGAGCTGCTGTTCCAGTTTGCCGATGGGTTCGCGCTCCACGGCTACGTGTTCATGGCCAGCGAGTGCCTGGGGGTGCCGCAGGAGACCGACGAAGCCATTCCGCTGTGGGTCACGGTCGACACCATCCCCTACGACAAGATGTGGGCCGACGACCGGCACTGGGTCCCCCTGATGCTGGCCGGCCAGCCGTTCCGCGGGCGGTTTGTCTTTGATGGCGACCAGATGCTGGATATTGACGTTGCCATGGTTCCGACGGCCGCGACGGGCGAAAAGCCCGCGGAGTAACCACGGATGGCGCCCGAGGGCCAAACGGTCAATGCCAGGGTGGTGGCGCTCTACGCGATGGCGCTGCTCACGGTCGTCATCCTGGCCAGCGGCGCGCTGTGCGCCTATTTTCTGATCTACAGCTTCAAGCACCAATACGAGGATGCGGAAGCCCGGCTGTACCAAGACGTGCTGCTGGCCGAGCGCGCCAAGGAGGTGGCCCAGATTCGCCAGACCGTGGCGCGCCTGGACAGCGAGCGGGCGCTGAACCGCGAGTCCACGGAAAACGACTTGCTGGAGCGGGTCAACAAGGCCCACACCCTTGCCACGCAGCTCTACGAGCGGTTCCGCCCCCTGCGGACGCTGGAAGAGTTCCAGGACCTGGCGCGGCAGGTCTTCATCACCGAGCGCTGGGACGAAGGCCGCGGCTACTTTTTTGTCGTGGATACCAGCGGCGTTACCCATGCGCATTTCATCGCCACCAACATCGGGCGCAATGTCTGGGATGTCCAGGATGCCAAGGGCACTTATTTTGTGCGCGAATTCGTGCGCGTGGCCCGCGACCAGGGCGCGGGGTTCGTGCAGTACCAGACCCACCGGCCGGATGCGCCGCAGCGGGCGGCCGACAAGCTTTCGTATGTCCGCTGGTTTGCGCCCCTGGAATGGGCGATCGGCGCGGGCAGCTACCTTGAAGACATGGACGCCCGTGTGCGCGGGCGCGTGTTGCGCAGCTATCAGAGCCTCACCAACCTGGTGGTGGATGAATCCGATGCGTTCGCGGTGTACATCTGGACCGCCGCCGCCAACAACGCCGCTGGCCAGGCCGCGCTGGCGGTCGCCGTGCCCCCGGGTAGCGCCCGCCGCCTGGCGCCGCCGGCCGCGCCGCTGATTGCGGAACTGCGGGAACGGCCGGACCGCATGTTGTACCGCCCGCACCCCGATGGTTGGGGTGGGCTTTACTACTGCTGGTATGCGCCGTGGAACTGGGTCCTGATGCGGGAAATCGGGAGCCAGGATTTGCGCGCGGCCATGGAACGGCGGCGCACGCAACTGCGCCTGGAGGAGCGCGTGCAGGTGGTCCAGTTCGCATTCTGGTTCACCGTGCTGCTGGCGGTCCTCCTGGCCCTGTCGGCGTGGATTGCCTGGCGGGTCGGCCAGGCGGTTGCCGCGTACCAGGAGGAAATCCAGCGCCGCACCCAGGCGCTGCGCGACGAGGTGGAGTCGCGCAAGAAAATTGAGGCCATCATCCAGCGGCGCGACGCCCTGCTGGCCGCCATCGTGGACGCCGCGGACAAAATATCCCAGCCCTCGGCCGAGGGCGCCGAAACCAGGTTCCTGGGCACCCTGGCCGGTGCGCTGCACGCCACGGAGGCCTGGACCGTCGAAAACGTGGCCGAACGCCCGGGCGTGGCGCAGCTGATTTGCCGCGCGCGGTGGTCCATCGCCGGTGGCGCGCCGGAGAACGCGCCGCCGCCCGAGATCCCCGGGCTGGACGGCCTGGCCCTGTGGTCTGCCAGCCTGGAAGCGGGGTTGGCGGCCGTGGGCCGGGCCGCGGAATTTGCGCCCCGCGAGCAGGAACAACTGGCCCGCTGGCAGGCCGCCAGCGTCATGCTCATCCCGGTGTTCAGCGGCCGGCAGTGGCTGGGCACCATGGTGTTCATCGCCGGCACGGAGCAGGCCTGGTCGCATATCGAGACGGATATCCTCAGGACTGCGGCCAATATTTTCGCGTCCGCCTGCCTGCGCCGGCGCGCGGAAGAAGCGACCCAGGATCGGCAGTCCATCCTGGACGCCATCAGCGCCTCGACCCAGGACTTGATCTATTTCAAGAACAAGGACGGCCGGTACCTCAACTGCAACACGGCGTTTGCCGCCAGCATCAACCGTACCCGCGAGGAGATCATTGGCCTGGACGATGCCGCGCTGTTCCCGGCCGGAGAGGCCGCGGCCCGCCGCGAGGCCGACCTGGCGGTGATGGTCTCGCGCCAGCCGACGCACCTGGAGGAGCAGCGCAGGTTCCCGGACGGCAGCGTCATCCGGCTGGACACGCTCAAGACGGTGCTCCACGACCACCGCGGCCGGCTGCTGGGCATGCTGGGGATCAGCCGCGACGTGACCCGCCTGCGCCAGGTGGTGAGCGACCTGGAAGAGATGAACCGGGAGCTGGAGCACCAAATCGAGCGCGCCAACCAGATGGCCGTGGCCGCCGAAGCCGCCAACGTGGCCAAGAGCGAGTTCCTGGCCAATATCTCCCACGAAATCCGCACCCCCATGAACGCGATCCTCGGCTATGCCGAACTGCTCCAGGATCAGCTCCCGGACCCCAGCCTGCGCCAGTACGCGGCCTCCATCATCAACAGCGGGCGCGTGCTCCTGCACCTGATCAACGACATCCTGGACCTGTCCAAGATCGAGGCCGGCAAGCTCGACCTGCAGTACGAAGACGTGGAGCTGCGGGGCCTGATGTCCGAGATGGAGCAGGTGTTCAATGTGTCGGCCCGCGCCAAGGGGATCGATCTGACCGTCCGCTGCGCGGGGCCGGATCCGTTGCTGGTGTCCCTGGACGGCGTGCGCTTGCGGCAGATCCTGTTCAACCTGGTGGGCAACGCGGTCAAGTTCACCGAGCGCGGCGGCGTCGCCGTTACGCTGCGCTGCGAGCCCCAGCCCTGCGCCGCCGGCCAGGCCGCGACGATCGTCCTGCAGATCAAGGACTCCGGCGTCGGCATCCGGCCGGACCAGGTCGACCTGATTTTCGAGGCGTTCCACCAGCAGGAAGGCCAGAGCACGCGCAAGTATGGCGGCACTGGTCTGGGGCTGGCCATCTCCAAGCGGCTGGCGGAAATGATGAACGGCCGCATCGATGTCCAGAGCACGCCCGGCGCCGGCAGCGAGTTCACCGTCACGCTGGAGGCGGTCAAGCTGCTGGCCGCGCCGGCCCCCCAGCCGCCCGTGGCGGATCCCGCGCCTGCGGCGCTGGCGGTGCGCTTTGCCGGCCCCGTGGTGCTGGTGGTGGACGATGTGGAACTCAACCGGAAATGGCTGCTGGACCTGATGGCCACGATGAATATCCGGACCCTGGAAGCCGAAGACGGCCGCCAGTCCGTGGAGTTGGCCCGCCATCGGCAACCTGCCTTGATCCTGATGGACTTGCGGATGCCGGACCTGGGCGGGCGGGAGGCCGCGGCGGCCTTGCGCCGGGATCCCGTCACCCGGGACATACCCATTGTCGCCTATAGCGGGATCCGCCAGGCCGACCTGGCCGGCCTGCCGCAGGACGATGACGGCCGGCCGCTGTTCGCGGCGCTGCTCAGCAAACCCGTGACGCGGGCGGCGCTCGTGGACGTTCTGCTGCGTTTCCTGCCGCCGGCCGACCCAACGCCGGCGCCCGCGGCCGCGGCGGTCCCAGCGCCGGCTGCGTCCGCTGGCCCGCCGCCGGATGCCGCGCAGCAGGCGCGCC
>CAZAYP010000103.1:0-16548 GCA_964489425.1 uncultured Verrucomicrobiota bacterium
ATCCTCTGGTCCACCGCCTTCTTGTCCGCCCAACCTTTCTTGACGCAGCCATGGCGGTCGCTCGCCGGCGCTTGCTTCGCGCTGGATTTCCGCTCCGCTTCGCGCTATGGTATTTTCCATGGTTAATCGGCGCAATATCCAGGCGTTTGTGCGGGAGGTGGTCGCCAGGTATCACCCGCGGCGGGTGATTCTGTTTGGCTCCTACGCCTACGGCAAACCCACGGCGGATTCCGACGTGGATCTGCTGGTGGTTATGCCCCACCGGGGGCATCCGGCCGCGCAAGCCGCAGAAATCAGGAAAAACGTGCGCGCGGGCTTCCCCATGGACTTGGTCGTCCGCAGCCCGAAAGAAATCAAGAGGCGGATGGCCATGGGCGATTATTTCATCCACGAAATCATGGAATGCGGGAAACCGATTTATGAATGCTGATGTTCTTCAAGGCAGCGGGTCGTGTTGGAGGGGTGCATGAAGCCTGTTGTCTATTTGGAAACGAGCGTGGTGAGCTATCTCGCCGGCCGCCCAAGCCGCGACTTGGTCGTTGCGGGGCGTCAGGAGATTTCTCGCGAGTGGTGGCAGCGCCGGCGAGCTCACTACTCCCTGCGAATATCAGCGCTTGTACTACAGGAAATTCGGCGCGGGGATTTAACCGTCGCCCAGGAGCGGGAAACAGCGGTTGCAGAGGTGGATATTCTGGAAATCACGCCAGAGGCCACGCAACTCGCCGCCGAACTCGTGCGGGGCAAGGCGGTTCCCGCCCAGGCGAGTGAGGATGCCTTGCACGTTGCTCTGGCATGCGTGCATGCCGCTGACTACCTGTTAACTTGGAACTTCCGGCACATCAACAATGCCGAACGGAAACGGACATTGTCGCGGGCGGTTGAAGCCGCTGGCTTCGAGTGCCCGATGATTTGCAGCCCCGAAGAACTTATGGGAGGGTAATTTCATGAAAAACGAAGATCCTATCGTGGCCGAAGTCCGCAAAGCGCGGGAAGCCCATGCCCGCCGATTCGGCAACAACCTGACACGGATTTGCAAGGACCTGAAACGCATCGAGCGTGAATGCGGCCACCGTGTTGTGCGCGGATCTCCGCGCCGGGCATTAGCGCGCACCGGCACATAACTCATTGTTGCACGAGCCGCGGCGCTTCGCTCTCTCCTTGAATCCGGGCGTCGCGTTGCCGCATCAATCCGAAACGGAAGAGGCAATCCATGGCCACTATTGATCTGCGCCGTTTTACCCATCCGGACACTCTGCGCCATATCGGAGTCCCGTACCTGGTTGAACTGCTCTCTCCTTCCCGGGAGTTCTTTGCTTCCCGTGGGCTTGAATTGCCGACCTCGCCGACCGGTGGACGGGTTGACTGCGAAAGGCTGGCCGATATCTTCATGACGCCGGATACCGATATGCCGAAGGATCTGACCGATGCGCTTTACGTCATCCACGAGATGTCGGCGCCTGAAACCATGGACAAACTCATTGAAGCCGCTGAGGCCAATGATATTGATCTTGCGCTTCCCGACGATCCAGCGCCGGCAGATGTCGCTGTTCGCCTTTGGCTTCGTGCCAGAGCATTGCTTGAAGAAACCCATGCCCAGCACCACCTAACCCGGCCGAAGTCGTTTTTGTCGTTCACGACCGATGTTCAGCCGGCGCCGCCATTCACGCAACCCAGCGATGAGACACGGCATGCCATGGAAACATACATGGATGCCTGGTTTGAAAGAAAGAAGCGCGGCCGGGGCTGCCGGTTATTTGTGTACCCTCGCGAAGGTGAGTGCTGGTTTATGGTGCGCCATGGCGAACCGTGCCGGCGAGAGGGCAGTCTTAATAATGGCCAGCCTGACAGTGTGTTTTATCGTCCACAGCAACACGATGTTCTGGTCTATGATATTGCCCAGGGTGAAATCCGCATCCATGCCGGCACCAAGGGGGAGCGCGAACTATACTTGAGATGTTTCGGTCGCTTCCTGTTTGGGAACGAGAACGTTTTTCCGGGTGAAGGTAAGTACACGCTGGAACCCCTGATACAGTATGGCGTTGCGGCCTTGCGCAATGCGGGGATTGAAGATTCTATTGAATGGGTACGCTTGAAGGAGTTGGAAATACGCTGGGGCGACAGCACCCGTGGGGAAATTGTAGAAACGGAAATACGCAAGGCCAGTGATCTATTTGCCGCCTTCGATGTGCGGCAGTTTCGGTTACAGGCCAGCCATGTTCTGAAACGCGCGGTGTTTCATGTAAAGTTTCGCGGGGTCAGAACGTCGCGCAGCGTTACCCTTGAGCCTACAAACAAGGCCAAATATGAGCGCCATGAGGACAGCTCGGCCATTGTAAAATGGCTGCAGCTCCGCAATTTCATTGTCGAGGAGACAGACGAGGATGCAACGACCGGGAATATGGCCGTGCCTTGAGCAATCCTTGCGGCCGGCTGCAGTTCTGGCTGGCTGGCAGGCTGGCTTGGGCACAGATTTTACAAATGCAGCGCCTTTTTTCCTGCCCACGGCCCGGGTGGCGGAAGTCTACCCCTGCACAAATCAGCCACCATGCGGTTGTGCGCATGAAGTGATTGCCCATGATGCGCCTGCTCGTATCGTAGCCGTCTGTCGCTGCGATCCGCCGGAATGCGATCCGATCAACTTGGAGCCTAAACACATTGTCGTCCATGAGTTGAACCAGCTGATGTTTTGCCGGGCGATACGGCGCGGATTCCAGTTTGATGATCCGCCGGACGAGCGTGCTGTTATTCCCGGCTCACCGAATGTGTGGCCGGTGGGGGTTTACGGGCCTTTGCGTTCCCCCGTTTATCTGCTTTCCCGTCCGTCTGAACCAGAGTTTTTGCGCGAGGTTGGAAACCTCATCACGGCCCAGGCTGCGCCATTCATTATATTGGCGCCAACCGATCATCATCAATCAGCCTCAGTGATGGCCGTCTTGCAGCGTCATCATTCCGCCGTTATTTCACTAATGCACTCGCTGGTCTTGTGTGCGGTTGGCCGTTTTCGCGTAACAACCCCGATTACTCCCGTCCTCGAAAACTTCATGCGGCATTGGGCTGAAGGTCATAATACCGGTTTGCTACTACAAGATATTCATCGGGAAATCGCGGCCGTTCGCCAAGATTACCATGAATGTCGTACAGCCAAGGATCGCCTTGAACGAATGCTTGCCGAGGGTTATTTTTCGTTTGTTCAACAGGTCGATCCTCAATCCTTGAAGCGGTTTTGTGCCATCCTTGCAACCGGAACCGTGGCTAAAGCCAGTAGAACTTTGGGTGTTCCTGACTCCACGCTCCGCGAGTCCATCCGAGCATGGGCATCGCTGGGCCCTGCATATCAGAGCATGCTTGATCTTGTCGCTTGGCGTAAGAAGGTTGGCCGCAAAATCAATGTGCCTCTCAATGACGCTGTTCTCCATGAGAAGTCTGAATCCGTCGATTATCCGGGACTGATTTCAGATACCATCGATATGCTGCTTTCCATGTCCGGGGACAATTGGAAACAGCAGTGCGACACAATCGCCGACCTGCTCCGCCCATACGCTCCGCGATAATTTCCGCGATTTTCTAGCTTTTCACATTTCCCTGCAACGCAAGGGGTAGCCGCAAGGTTGCCCCTTTTTTATGCCCCTGCCTCCGCGATTTCCATGAGGGGTGTAACGCAGACGGAAAGTCCGGCTGCAGGAATTGAAGGAGGCGGCCAGATGGCATCTTGGAACAGGTTGAGGGCGCAGATTTTCGTAATGGGTCGGACCAGCATTGTTCGGGGGACCGGCCATGAATAACCAGCTCGAACTCGCCCGAATGGCCATTGCCAGCCTCTCCCGGAAAGACCGGCTGGCGTTGCTGGCGGAACTGCGGCCGGGCGCACCAGTCGGCGCCCCATCAGAGCATCGCATTTTACGTCGCAAACAGGCTGCCGAGAAACTGTGCTGCTCGGTCCGCCTCATCGACAAGCTGGCCGCCCAGGGATTGCTCCCCAGGGTCACGTTGCCTGGCCGTGTTCATGGCGCTGGGTTCCGGCTCTCCGACATTGATCGGCTGATTGGGGCCGCGTCATGAACGCCCGTTGCAAAGGCAAACGCGGCGAGCGCGAGGCCGCCCGCCTCCTCACCGACCTGGGGTTCCCGGCCCGCCGTGGTCAGCAATACGCCGGCTCGCCCGAGTCGCCGGACCTGGCCTGCCCGGCGCTGCCAGGCATCCATTTCGAGGTCAAACGCTGCCAGAAGACGGACCTCTACGGCTGGCTGGCCCAGGCCACGGCCGACGCGGGCGCCAAGCTGCCCGTGGTCCTCCACCGCAAGAACAACGCCGCCTGGCTGGCGATCCTCGACGCTGAAGACTTTTTCGCGCTGGTGCGCGAAAGCGACCTGCCCCTGGCGGGTCGGCTGGAAACATAAACCCGCCGACCCCGGCCATCCGGGGCGGCACCGCAACGAAAGGCGGAAGCAGATGAAACTGGAACAGTTGGCGGCGAGGTTGCTCGCCGTGAAGAAGGCGGAACGTGCGGCGACAGCCGAACGCATCCGCGTTGAGCAGGAAATCATCAACCTTACCGGGCTGCCGGACGAAGGGTCCAAGACCCAGGACGCCGGCCGGTACAAGGTGACCGTGACCCAGCGCATCAACCGCAGCCTGGACGACCGCGCCTGGGCCATGGTCGAGGCGAAGATCCCCGAGGCCCTGCGGCCGGTCACGTACATGTCCGTGCCGAAGATCGATCCCGTAGGCGTGCGCTGGCTGCGCGACAAAGAGCCGGGCTTCTTCCGGCTGCTGGCCACGGCGCTGACCGAGAAACCCGCCAAGCCGTCGGTCACCGTGGAGGTGCTGCCGTGAGCTTTGACCTCAGCACCCTCGAATCCGGCCGTCAGGACCGGCCGCCCCGCATCATCCTGTGCGGGGTAGAAAAGATCGGGAAGAGTTCGTTCGCCGCGGGCGCCCCCGCCCCGGTGTTCGTGCCCATCCGCGGGGAGGAAGGCATTGACGACCTGGACGTCGCCCGGTTCCCAACCTGCGACTCGTTTGACGCGGTCATGGCTGCCATGCAGTCGCTGCACGAGCAGCAGCACGGCTACGAATCCGTGGTGATCGATTCCGTGTCCACGCTGGAGCCGCTGATCTGGGACGCGGTCTGCAAGGCCGAGAACACCGACTCGATCGAAAAGGTCGGCGGCGGGTTCGGCAAGGGCTACGTCGAAGCCGTGGCCAAGTGGCGCGACCTTTTGGCCGCGCTCGACGCGCTGCGCGCCCAGGGCATGGTCTCGATCCTGATCGGCCATGTCACGGTCCGCACGTTCGCCGATCCCACCAGCGAGAACTACGACCAGTACCAACTGGACCTGAACAAGCATGCGGCCGCCGCGCTCATGCGCTGGAGCGATTGCATCCTGTTCGCCAACTGCCGCGCCCTGGTGCGCAAGGAGGACGCGGGATTCAACCGCACCAACCGCAAGGCCGTGCTACGCGACGAGCGTTGCCTGTTCACCCAGAAACGGCCCGCCCATCCCGGCGGCGGGCGCGGCATCTACGGCCGGTTGCCGTACGAAATGCCGTTGGAGTGGTCCGCGTTCCAGGAAGCCATCAGCCAATCGAAAGGAGCCTGAATATGAGTACGTTTGAATGGAAAGACTTCGACCCCGCTACTGTCCCCACGCCCAGCCGCGACCCGGTCCCGGCCGGCGAATACGTCGCCGTGATCACCGACAGCGGCATGAAAGACAACAAGGCCGGCACCGGCCAGTACCTGGCGCTCTCGTTCCAGATCGCCGAAGGCGATCACGAAGGCCGGTTCGTGTGGGACAACCTCACCCTGGTTCACCCCAACGAGAAGGCCGTGCAGATCGCCAAGGCGGCCCTGGCGGCGCTGTGCAAGGCCGTGGGCGTGCTCTCGCCCAAGGACAGCGCCGATTTGCACGGCAAGCCGGTGGTGATCCGTGTGGCTCTTGAGCAGGATCGCGACGGCAACCCCCGCAACGCGATCAAGTCCTACAAGCCCGTCGGCATCCAACCGCCGGCTGCCCAGCAGCCCAAGGCCGCGGCGCCGGCCGCCAAACCCGCCGGCAGCGTGCCGCCCTGGAAGAAGAAATGAACCAACCCCGGCCCCCTCCGTCGGCACACCCGGCGGAGGGGCGCCACCCATACCATGATTGCCATACCCCAACCCGAGACCACCATTGCGCGGATCTACCGCGCCTATGAAAACCGCGAGAACGGCCGGCCGCGCGCCCACCTGGGCGCATCGCTGATCAGCCGTGCTTGCGAGCGGGAAGCCTGGCTGTCATTCCGCTGGGCTTCCTATCCCGATTACGACGGCCGCATCCTGCGCCTGTTTGACCGCGGCAAACGCGAGGAACCGGTGTTCATCCGGGACCTGCGCGATGCTGGCGCCGAAGTCCATGACGTTGACCCTGCCACGGGCAAGCAGTTCAGCTTTGCCGAGTTCGGCGGCCATGTCGGCGGCAGCACGGACGGCGCGGCCATTGGCCTGGTCGAAGCGCCCAAGACGTGGCACGTGCTGGAGTTCAAGACCCACAACGCCGCGTCCTTTGCCGCGCTGAGGAAGGATGGCGTGGCCAAAACCCATCCTGACCACGTGGGCCAAATGCAGCTTTACATGGGCTGGTCCGGCATGACCCGGGCGTTATACCTGGCCGTGTGCAAAGACACGGACGAGCTGTACGCCGAACGCCTGCAATTTGATCGCGCCGCGTTCGAATCCCTGCGCGAAAAGGCCCGGCGGGTGGTGTTCGCCAAGGAACCTCTGCCGCGGCTGAGCGATTCCCCGGCGTTCTACAAATGCAAGCTGTGCATGTTCCACGATGTTTGCCATGGCTTGGCGTTTTCGCGCCGTAACTGCCGGACCTGCGCGTTCAGCACGCCCAGGGAAGACGGGGCCTGGTATTGCGAGCGCCGTCAACAGGCGCTCGCGCTGGACGACCAATCCAACGCCTGCGGCGACCACATTTTCATCCCGCCGCTGTTACCGTGGCCGGTACACAACGTCGCGGACAAGTGCCCCTGCTATGAAACTCCGGCCGGCCTGTTTGCCAACACGCCGGACTGCATCGCCGGCCCGGCCGGCGTGGTCGGGTTCACGTCGCGGGAACTCGAACGCCTGACGCCGGAGCAATTGCCCGCGATCATCAAGGCCAAGAAGGCGTTCGGCGGGGAGGTGTGCCATGCTCCGTGATTACCAGATCATGGCGTTCAACGCCATCTGGGACAACCTGGACAAGCACGTGCTCGCCTCGTTGCCGACTGCGTCCGGCAAATCGCACATCATCGCCGAGCTGTGCAAGCAGGCACTGCAGGTGGCGCCGGGCACCCGCGTGTTGGTTATAGCCCACGTCAAGGAGTTGCTGGAACAGAACAGCGCCAAAATCCGGCTGCATTGGCCCGACGCGCCCCTGGCGCTGTACTGCGCCGGCCTCAAGTGCAAGGAAGTCGGCCCGATCACCGTGGCCTCCATCCAGAGCATCTACGACAAGGGGGACCAGATTGGGGTATTTGACCTCATCATCGTGGACGAAGCCCACCGCATCCCGCACGGCGAAAACGGCATGTACCACACGCTGTTCCGCACTCAGCCCCAGGCCAAGATCGTGGGCCTGACCGCCACGCCGTACCGGCTGGGCGGCGGCCTGCTCTACGAGGGCGACGACGCCCTGTTCGAGGAGTTGGTCTGTGAAATCAAGACCGCTGACCTGGTTGAGCAGGGATACCTGGCCCGCATTCGCGCCCGGCCCGGCAGCCGGCAGGCCGACCTGTCCGGTGTCCATATCCGGGCCGGCGAATACATGGCCGACGAAATGGCCGCCGCGTTTGACGATGGCGGCCTTACCGCGGCCGTGGTTGACGACGTGCTCCTTCATGCTACCGCCCGGCGCTCGATCATGGTGTTCTGCTGCTCCGTCGCGCATTGCCACAGCGTACTGCATGCGTTTGCCGCCAGGGGAGAAGCTACCGCCCGCGTGATCACCGGCGGCACTCCGTCGCAAGTCCGGGCTGATGTCATTGCGGATTTCAAGGCCCGCAAATGCCGCATCCTGATCAACTGCGACGTGCTGACCACCGGCTTTGACGCGCCCAACATCGACTGCATTGTCCTGCTGCGCGCCACCCAGAGCCCCGGCTTGTACGTCCAAATGATCGGCCGCGGTCTGCGCCAATGCGAAGGCAAGACCGATTGCCTGCTCCTGGATTACGGCGGCAACGTCGAACGCCACGGCCCGATTGACAGCGTTACAGCCGAGCGCGTGCAGGAACAAGAGCGGGAACAGGTCAAGACGTGCCCAGTGTGCGGATACTACATCCCGGTACATGTCAAAATCTGCCCGGATTGCGGGTACCATTACCCGCCGCCCGAACCCACCCCGCGCAAGATTACCCATGGCCTGCAGGCCACGACGCTGGACCCGCTGTCCATCAGCTATACACGGTACTGGGTGTCCAACGTGTATTACATGCGGCACCAGAAACCCGGCCGGCCCGACTCGCTCAAGGTGATTTACGACGCGGTGCCTGAAACCGGTATGCAGTCCGGGCTCATGTCACGCTGTTTCTATGAGTGGGTCTGCTTCGAGCATTCGGGCTATCCCCGCACCAAAGCCCGCGAATGGTCATACCGCCACGGCGTTAGCCCTGCGCCCAAGACCGTCACCGAGGCCCTGGCCTGCCCGTTTGCCGTTCCCAAACAAATAACCGTCCGCATGGGCGGACAATACCCGGAGGTAGTTGACCATGAGTTTTGAGCATATCCCCGATGAGATGAAGTCCCGGCCGCAGTGGGTGGCCTGGTCGCTGATCGAGCGCGCGGGCAAGAAAACCAAGCTGCCGATCAATCCAAAGAACGGCCAACTTGCCCGGACAGACGCTCCCGCCACCTGGGGCACGTTCGAGCAGGCGGTCCGCGCCGGCAAGCAGCTCACCGGGATCGGCTACGTGTTCAGCGCCGATGACCCCTACTGCGGCATTGACCTGGACGGACACATCGACGAGGAATTGATCGCCTGGTTCTGTTCGTACGCCGAACGATCGCAGTCCGGGACCGGCGCCCACATCATCATTCGCGCCGTGCTGGGTGACGGCCGCAAATGCGACCGGTACGAAGCCTATGACCGGACCCGCTTCTTTGTGATGACCGGCGATGTTCTGCAAGCCGGCCCGATTATCGAGGCCCAGGAGAAACTCGACCAGTTCGTGGCCACCGTGTTCCCGGCGCCCGAGCCGGAAGACAACCGGGCCGTTGATCTGTCCGGCATTCTCGCTCCGAAAACAGACGTGCTGGACCTGATCCGGGCGTCCGCCCAGGCTGACAAGTTCAACAAGCTCTGGTCAGGCGACTGGTCCGGCTACGAATCCCAATCCAATGCGGATGCTGCTTTGCTCGCCATACTGCGGTTCTGGACGGGTGGCGACAAGGACGCCTCCCTGCGCTTGTTTGCGCAATCCGGCCTCTGCCGGCCGAAATGGACCGACCGCCAGGACTACCGCGACAGCACATGGTCGGCCGTTGACAACGGCCCGGTGTACGAACCGCCGCAACCGCGTGGCGGCCCGGCCGTTGTTGTCGCCAGCGAGCCGCCCTGGCGCAAGGTGACCATTGACAACGTTATGGAGGCCATTGCGGGGTCAGTGCTGGAACCGCTGGTCGCCGCCATGCGCGCGCCCATGGACCCGCTCCTACCGCCGCAGATCGGCTTGATCAAGGCGCTGTCATTGTGCGGCTGCGCGTTGTCCGAGAAGCGGGCCGCGCCGCGGGACGGCGGCAACTTGGCGGTGCACACCCAGCGCGGCGTTGACCTTGCCCGCGTCCGCATCATCACCGCCGGCGGCCAGGTGGCCAACGTGCTGGCCATGATCGTAGCCGAATCCGCCATCGGCAAGGATGTCGGCAACCTGCTTGACCGTGTGGCCCAGTATTACGGTTGGATGATCGGCACGGCGGGCAGCGAAGAAGGCATTGCCGACGCCTACATCGCCAAGCCCAACGGCCTGCTCACCATCAGCGAGTTCGCCAACTGGCTGAACAAAAACCATTGGCAGAGCAAGGCTGCCTCGTTCCTCACCCACGCTTTCAACAAGGGGTGGTTCGTCCACGTCATGAGCCGGCGGGCCGAAGCGCCGCCGCGTGAATCCAACTACTGCTTTCCCAATATCTACGCTGCGATTCAGCCCGGCGCCTTGCAGTCCTACGCCAGCAGGATCGATTTGGATTCCGGGTTCCTGGGGCGGTTCCTGGTCGCCGCCATGCCGCAGGCGTATTTCGGCTGCCCGGTTATCAGCGACTTGGCTAGGCACATCACGGTCTGCCGTGACACACTCGATACGCTCCGCTGCAAGGACTGTGATATCCATCCGCCAGCCGGCTACAACCGGGACCTGGCCGCTATGTTCATGGACAACCACGCGGAGCCGGGGCCGACCTGGCGCCGGTTGGTGAACGAATACTATCCACGGTTCGCGCTGTTCCTGTCCATCGCGCCGGACGACACATCACCGCTGATTACCGTCACGGATGGGGCTTGGCAACGAGCGGCCCTGTTGGTGCAGTACTTCTTCGCCCAGGCGGAAAGCATCCTGACCGACATCCACGAGGATCAACAGGTCAACAGGTTTGAATCTCTCTGCCGCCGTATTCTCACCATCATTCGCGAGTCTGGGCCTGAAGGCGCTTCCCTTAACCACATCCACGAGTTGTGCGGGCGTGGAACTCGCTCCAATGAACGTCGGGCAGTCTTGGAAGAACTCGAATCCCGCGGCGTCGTGACCCACGAAAAACATGGAAAGTTGATGGTGTACCATGCCTGCTGACAATCGGGAAAAAATCCCGGTTCAAAATCCCGCACCCCGATTTCAAGCAAGGGAACGGGATTCCGGGATTGAATCGGGATTGACCCAATCCCGTTATTTCTCGTTGAAAATGAAAAAGTTAACCTATAACGGGATATCGGGATATATATATAAAATAGAAGTAGTTTTCCTACATATATATACCCCTATGTGGGCTTCTCGTCCCGTTTTCCCGTTTTCTCTTTTGCCGCGTCTTTTGGCTATTTTTCGCCAAGCCGACCGGTTGGTGCTGAATACGAGTTTCACCCGCAACGCCCGCCGCACACGTGGCCAATCCGTCCATTTTTCTTCCACAAGGCCCGGGACGGCCGCTTCCGTGGCCGTAGGCGCGTGGCATGCCCAGATCCGATACAAGAATGGCCACCGCCCTCAAACACGCGCATTGACTGTTTACACCGCCCCCCAGGACCACTTCACATGAAATCCCCATCCCGACCAACCGTTCACCGCATCGAGGACAGTCTCTACGGTCTGTTCGGTGCCATCCTTGAGCAGGCGGTCGCTGATTACCGCGCCCTGGTCCGCCAAGGCCATGTGGTCAACGGCGTAGTGACGCCAGCCGCCATGCAAATCACCGACACCACGGCCAAGGCGTACATGACCTGCTACGAGATGATGGAACTGATCGAGTTCTTCTATTCCGCCGAGTACGAAAAACTCTGCAACGACATCATGCGCATCCCGATTGACCCGGAGGCGGTTCGCAGCCGGATCGGGCTGCCCCGGCAAAAGGCATAGCGTCTGATTGCTTGATCTCCTGCTCAAACGCAAGTCACATCGGGCTTGACCCCATCCTGCATGCACCTATGATGCCTAAATGAAGAGGCAACGCCACTTGGCTTCCGATGTCGGTATCGAACTGGGGTCATCCGCGCAGTATTTCAATCAAGACTCACACCTGTCGGCCAACCGGGTATTTTCCTCCGAGGCAAATTCTCAAGCAACCCAATGGAATCGTTTTGCGGTCTTAATGGTTGCCGCCGATTTCCGGCTGCGGCAACACCGGCCTGTCGGGGAATCCGTTTAGTGCTGGTTACATGGAGCGCCAACCATGGCATCAGGGCTAGTATGAACGTTGACTCACGGGAGGCAGGATCATGAAGGTTAAGACCTTCGCTGCGGCAGTGATCACAATAAGCCTGGGAGTCCTTTGGTCCTCGGACGCATATGGGCAGCCGCCACCTGCTCGGGCCAGTCCGGGATGGACGTTGCTTGGCGAGTGGCAGGAATTGGTCGTCGTGGACGGCCGGTCCCTCCTGGCAACAGGTCGGCAGTTTTTTGATCCGGAGACCGGGCGGGAACACACGATCTATTGCGATGGCCAGGGGCAATCCCTGCCGGTTGACGCTGAGCGCGTGTGGCGGAATCTGCCGGATAACGGGATTGAAGGATCACGCAAGCCCGGCGTTTTTACGCCTGCGAAGAAAGTCCTGGCCATACCGCCATCCAAGCTGACGGCTTACAGCGAGGTCATCAATCTGGGCCCGCTGGATGCCGCTGAAATCGCGCGGGGCAAGGCCCGGGTTTTGAAGGCGGAACTGATCGGCTTGCGGCGACCTTTGCCCCAGGCTCCCATATTGGATGGCGCTCTTAAACAAGACGAGTGGCTTGCCTTGGGAGCGTCCGGTTCCATGTGGAGCCTGGCGCTAAACGTGGAGCAGTCGCAGGGTTTGCGTGTCCACCTGGCAGATGTGCGCTTGCCGGCAGGCTGCGCAGTTTGGCTGTATGCCGCCAATGATCCGGGGCAGGTGCTGGGCCCCTACGACTCAGAGGCCATCCGAGAAGATGGCGGTTTCTGGACGGAAACCCTTTTTTCCGACCATGCGGTCCTTGCCTGTCTCGTCCCTCGCGGGGCTGCGCGCGCCGAAGTCCGGCTCAAAGTCGACGAGGTGGCGGACCTGTTCGTGAATTTCAGTGAAATATATGCCAAGCAAGTGGGCAATTGCCACAATGACGTGACCTGTTATTCTGCCTGGGCCAACGAGGCCGCGGCCGTCGCCGGCATCGGAACCATCGGAGAAGTCGGAGTAGTTTGGTGCACCGGATGCCTGATTAACGATCAGGATCCCTCCACCTATATCGATTATTTCATGACGGCCTATCATTGCGTGGGAAGTCAGAGTAAAGCCAGCACCACCGAGTATTATTGGTTTTATCAGACGTCCACCTGCAATGGTACGCCGCCCGATCCGCGGGCGGTGCCGCGCACCGGCGGCGGAGCCACATTCCTTGCCGGCATGAGCGCAAGCGCGGGCAACGATTTTTGCTTCCTGCGGTTAAACCAGGCCTCGCCCGCAAACGTGTACTATGCCGGCTGGACCACAACCAGCCCCACGGCCAGCGAAATCCTCACCTGCATTCACCATCCGGCTTACAGCTACAAGCGGATCAGTTTCAGCCGCTGGGAGTTGTACGACACTTATTGGTGGACCGTTAAATGGTTCTCGGGGGTGACGGAACCCGGTAGCAGCGGTAGCCCCCTTTTCAATGCCGCAGGTCGGTTCATCGGCCAGTTGCTCGGGGGTGCCTCGTCTTGCAGCTACCCGCAAGGCCTTGATAATTACGGCCGCTTCAGCGTGACCTATCCACTTGTTCAGCAATGGCTGGCGCCTTCCATCACCCCCACCCCAACGCCAACAATTACGCAAACTCCGACGCCGCCGCCCAACCCGACAGCCACACCGACCAGAACACCAACAAGAGCGCCAACCCCAACCCCAACGCTAACACCTACACGAACGCCAACGGCAACGTCTACTCCTACGCCAACTCAAACCCCCAGACCGGCCATTGCGATAAGCCCAACTCATATTAACCATTCTGCAGCGTGGGGACGAAACGCATCTTCCACTACAATCAATATTCGGAATGCAGGCGGTGGTTTGCTTTCCTATAACATATTAGACGATGCTACATGGCTGTCAATAAGTCCCACGAATGGAGTGGTTTCTGGGATTAACAATGTTCATACTGTCAGCTTCCAAACCACCAGCTTGAGTATTGGCGTCTATACCGCTAAAATTACGGTCGTAGCAGGGGGGGCGATAAATTCGCCCCAGAAGATTCCCGTTGTGATGAGTATCTATGACGATGCTTCGTGGGTGTTGCATTTAGTGCCAGAAGTTGCGCCGCGGCCAACTCCCACTCGGACCCCGACACCAACACGCACGCCCACGCGCACCCCCACAGCCACCAGAACCCCCACCTCTACCCCCACGCCAACACCCACATGTACGCCAACACCAACCCCAACGCCGTTGCCGCCAGATGGGATGGTCTTTCTGCCCCCTGGAGTATTTCAGATGGGAGATTGTCTTGGTGATGGATCGGATGATGAATTGCCTTCGCATTCGATCCAACTAAGCTCTTTCTATATAGACGAATGTGAAGTAATTAAAGAGACTTGGGATGATGTTTGCGCATGGGCGACTAATCACGGTTATAGTTTTGATAGTTTTGGCACAGGCAAGAACACAAATCATCCGATGACGTCCATGACTTGGTATGACGCAGTAAAATGGTGTAATGCCAGGAGCGAAAAAGATGGTTTGACGCCCTGCTATTTTCTGGAGCCAGCACAAACAACCATTTATCGAATAGGCATGATAGAATTGTCGAACAGTTGGGTAAAATGGGATTCAGACGGATATCGATTACCAACGGAAGCGGAATGGGAAAAGGCCGCCCGCGGCGGCATTTCGGGTATGCGTTTCCCGTGGAACGACAATAACTCCGTTTCTCATAGTCAGGCAAATTATCGCGCTAGCGGCGGTGAATCCTACGATATTAGCAGTGGTGCTGGGTACCACCCGACTTGGGACGATGGAGTCCTGCCGTATACGTGTCCTGCTAATACGTTTTCATCGAATGGGTATGGCTTGTTCAATGCCGCTGGCAATGTATTGGAGTGGTGCTGGGATTGGTATGGATCGACCTATTATACCAATGTACCATCTACCGATCCTCGAGGACCAGTGTCGGGAACTTATCGAGTTACGCGCGGCGGATGCTATTCATGGGTTGCCAACTCCCTTCGAGTTTCCAAACGCGTAACAACGCGCGCCAATGAAATCAGCAACCTTCTTGGCTTCCGTACTGTCCGCTCGAAAGTTCCCCCCACAGCAACGCCAACGCCCACGCCGACTTCTACTATTACTCCAATGCCAACGGCAACCCCCCATATTACGCATTGTGTCTCCCTAGAATACGCAGGCACAGGCGAGGCCGTGTATAGTGTCAGCGTGACGCGCATCAGTTTTCAGCCGCCAGATTGGAAATATGTAACAAACACCATTTCCGACGTTTGTTATGACAATCCCAGAATCAATATAACTCTATACGAGGACCCGATTACTGGACATGCCATCAACGCCACCAATGGAATGTACGAAGCCACAATCACACCTGATAATAATCATGACTATTCCGCTCTTCTTGTTCCATTTATGGGCGAAATTGCTTGTGACGGTCCGGCAAGCGTATTGGCGGTGACAGGATCTCTATGGCCGCCACGCTGGTTTAGCGATGCGTATGTCACTGGCGAGTACTTTGCAGTGGGCCAATCTGGATATGCCGATGACGACAACGCCGCCCCCTGCGTGACCTTGCTCTTGAGCCGAACGCAAAGCGCCAATCTGCCGCGAGCAAACTATCCCGAAGGCGGATGGGCGGATGGCTGTTGCACCTATACCCGTAGCTATACCTTCAATGGCATACCCCGCGTAAACGAACCGTATCTGGAACTGGAAACACCTTCGTATCTTGAATACGGCATGATGTCTTCCGACATCACGGTGCGCACACATTCCCATGGGGGGGAACTGATCACAGAACATCACCAGATCGCCATGTATTCCGCGCCAATCGTTACGTGGTATACTAACGACGACCAGTCATTTTTCATTATGAATGGCGGCGAGGGGCGCATGCAATTTGATATGTGGTCCAAGGCGGCTGTAAGCCAGCAGTATCACACCGTGTTTAGCGCCGTGACCGTCACAGTCATGGATTTTACTGCCCGCATTACAACTCAGCGTGTGATCTCGATAGGAAAACCATAGATGTAATGCCCTGGTCTGTGCGTATGAAAACATAAACATACTCGACTTGCTCCCGCTCACCGGATTATCTCTACCGCACGTATTCAAATTCGCGGAAGCAGCATGTCCGAGTCAGACAACCCGATCCTCACGCTCAAAGCCGCCCACGCGGCCATGGGATACGGTGACGCCGTGGTGTTCGCCAACGCCTGCCACCACTGACCAGACGCCGCTCGGGGCGGCGCATCGGCGCTGGGCCGCGCCTCGGCAGACCCCGCCGGCTTCCCTGGCCGGTCGCCGGCACAAGCCGACCCCGCAGACCGCGCTGGACGCGCGCGGACGCCGCTGGGCCGCGGCGCGGATGCCGCCTCTCTGGACAATCGGCGGCCAAGGCATGGCTGGCTGAGCTTTCCCGCTTTGGTTGTGCTGGCTGGCTGCTGGTTCCCGTGCCCCGGCCGTCCGCGTCTCCTTGGGCCTGGTCGGGCCAACCCGCTGTGCCCGTTTTGCCGTTTTGCTCACACGCTTGATCCCGCTGACGGGACTGGCGGGGGGCTTGCGGCCACCTTGAAAGGAATCCGGCCGACCCGCCCCGCCTTCTGCGCTCCTGGGGGTGAAGCAAACGGCGAAAACGGGACAAGCGGCCAACCAGGTCACAAACCAA